>DDIR01000102.1:16321-18830 GCA_002338715.1 Phycisphaerales bacterium UBA1845
TAAGGGGTCAAGCCCGCCGCCTTTTCGCACGAAGCCGATGAGTCGCGCAAGACTTTTGACTCGAATCATGCCCATCGACTGGTGATCGTGATCGACGATCTGGCCAAAGCCAAAGACTTGCTAGCCGACGTGAAGGCGAAACTGCAGTCGCCCAACAGTCCGAGTGCGTGGAACCGATCGACGGCGTACTACGCTTCCGGTGCAGCGCAGGGCAAGTTGGCGTTCGTCTTCCCGGGGCAGGGCAGTCAATACGTTGGTATGGGGCAGGATCTGGCCTGCATCTTCCCCGAGGCTTTGGACGCACTCTCCAAACAGCCCAAGGGAATGGAGCGTTCGGTCGGAACTTACATTTGCCCGCCGCCGAGTTTCGATTCGGCTAAGCTCGACCAGGCGACGGACACGCTTCGTCAGACCGACATCGCGCAGCCGGCGCTGGCCGTCACCGAGTTGGCGTATCTCGAAGTACTCGAGCGCTTCGGCGTTCGGGCCGATACCGTCGCGGGACATAGCTTCGGCGAACTGACGGCGCTGCGGGCGGCTGGTCGTATCGATGATGACACATTGTGTCACCTTGCACGTCAGCGCGGCAAACTCATGCGTGAAGGCGATGGCGATCGCGGTACGATGCTCGCGGTCCATGCGTCGGCCAAAGCGGTGGCCGAACTGATCAAAGATCAAAAAATCGATGCGGTGCTTGCCAACTGCAACGGACCTCAGCAAGTTGTTCTGTCCGGTCCGACAGCCGGCATCGAAGCCGCTTCAAAGGCCTGTCGCCAGCATGGGTGGCGGGTTTCCAAGCTCGACGTGTCGGCTGCTTTCCATAGCCAACTGATGCGCGACGCGGCGATCAAATTCCGCAGGCTTCTCGACGGCGTCGAGTTTCACAACGGTTCGATCGAAGTCTTCGCCAATCGTTCGGGCGGGGTTTATCCGGAATCGAAAAACGCGGCGCTCGATGTCCTTGCGGGTCAGCTTGATGCGACGGTTCGTTTCGAAGAACAGATCGAAGCGATGTACGCCAGCGGTGTGCGGACGTTCCTCGAAGTGGGACCGAAACGCGTCCTGTGTGGTCTGATCAAGTCGATCCTTGGCGACCGTAGCCATAAGACTGTTGCGCTGGATGATTCGGGTTCGAGGAAGGATGGCATCCTCGACCTCGGTTGTGCACTCGCGCAGCTCGCCGCACTCGGGTACGCGGTTGATCTGACCCACTGGGAAGAAGAGCCGAAAGTCCAGCGTCAACCCAAGATGGCGATTCCCATTCACGGTGTAAACTACCGCGCTCCGTACAAGGAATTGCCGCCGGTCGCGCCAGTTTCCAAAGCCGCGCCGACTCAGCCGGCAATTCAAACTCCGCAGGCCGCACCGCAACCTGCCCAATCGAACAACGTCAAACCGTCCATACCCGTTGCAGCGCCGCAGTCGACTGGCGTTCGTACCGCAAACACGGAAAGAAAATCAATGTCACAAAATCAAAACTCGCCCGCGAACGTTGGCGCACCCGCGCCGGCTGGCCTTGCTGCGTCACCGCAACATCTCGCCGATGTGTTCCGCGTGGTTGAAGAAGGCATTCGCGCGATGCAGTCCTTGCAGCAGCAGACGGCATCGGCGCATCAGCGATTCCTCGAAGGGCAGGAAGAAGCCCAGCGAAGTTTCCAAAAGGTCATCCAAAGTCAGCAGCAGATGTTCGCACAGATCGGCAGTGGCGGTGTGGTCATGCCTTCCGCTCCCGTTCAACCGATCGCTGCGCCGACGCCGCAAAGGGTGGCCGCACCTGTTGCGACAACCCCCGCACCTCAGCCGATTGCACCTGCGCCCGTTGTCGCACCAAAGGCTCAGCCTGTCGCAGCGCCGGTTGCGGAATTGTCCCGCGCGGTCTCCGAGTTCAAGAAGCCAGCCGAACAGCCCGCAGCTGCATCGGCCTGTGCGAACGATGAGGTGGCATCGACGCTTCTCGATGTGGTTTCAGAGTTGACCGGCTATCCGACCGAGATGATCGATGTCGGCATGGATTTGGAAGCCGACCTTGGCATCGATTCGATCAAACGCGTTGAAATCCTCGCGTCGGTTCAGGAACGTCTGCCGAATCTTTCGACAATCGACTCATCCGAATTGGGAAGCCTGCGCACGTTGCAGGATATTCTTTCGGGCATGGGTGTGTCAGCCGACGCGGGTGCAAGCAATTCGGTTGCACCATCACCGTCATCTGCACCGCTGGTAACCGCAGAGACGTCGGCGGCTTCGTCGCAACTTCGCGGTGTGCTGCTTGATGTGGTCGCGGAGTTGACCGGGTATCCCGTGGAGATGCTCGATGTCACCATGGACCTCGAAGCCGACCTGGGGATCGATTCAATCAAGCGCGTTGAAATTCTGGCGGCTGTCCAAGAACGTCAGCCGGACCTCGCCGCGATTGATTCTTCGGAACTCGGAAGCCTGCGCACACTTGAAGATATTCTCAAACAATTCGGCGCAGATGTCGCGGCGGTTGCAGCGCACGCAACAGAATCCG
>DDIR01000102.1:18957-91207 GCA_002338715.1 Phycisphaerales bacterium UBA1845
CCAGCCGCTGCCGACAACAGCGCCGTGCAAGGCGTACTGCTGGATGTCGTCAGCGAACTGACCGGTTATCCCGTCGAGATGCTCGACATGGATATGGATCTCGAAGCCGACCTCGGTATCGATTCGATCAAACGCGTCGAGATACTGGCTGGCGTGCAGGAACGCGATCCGTCGTTGCAAAGCGTTGACTCGTCCGAACTCGGTTCCATGCGAACGCTTCGCGACATCATCACCCAGCTAAATGGTAGTGAGTCAGCCCCGGTGGCGGCAGCCGCGCCGGTTGTTGTCGAAACTACGCCGACACAGGAAGCCAAGGAAGAATCAGTCGAAGTCGCTCGGCAGGTTCTGGTGTCAACGCCGTTGGCGCCAGCCGTCGAAGTGCCGATTTCTATCGCGCCCGGTTACGAAATGTGGATCGTCGATGACGGCACATCGTTGGCCAAAGCCATCGCCGAAAAACTTACCGCGCAGGGCATCGCCGCCCGGGTCGTCGGGTCGTCCGATCCGATCGATGGTGAAGCGTGTGCACCGGTTGGTGGTGTGATCCATCTGCTCGCTGCATCCGAATACAACGAGTCGAGCCTGATCACGCCGGTGACCGAGCAGGTTAAAGATGCTTTCCGGATGACGAAGGAGCTAGCCGCAGACATCCAAGCCGCGGCTAAGAATGGCGGAGCTATCCTCGCCACCGTTTCGCGAATGGATGGTCACTTCGGATTGAGCGATTCGAAGTTCGATCCGAACCAGGGCGGGTTGGCTGGGTTGGCGAAGACGTGCGCCATCGAGTGGCCGGCGGTTCATTGCCGCGCGTTGGACGTCGATGCCGCGATGGGCGAATCGCCTGAAGTGGCGGATCGGATCATTCTGGAAATCGGTGCGGCAGGACCCATCGAAGTTGGCGTGCGAAACGAAGGCCGCTTCGGATTGACGCTCGAAGATCGGAAGATTTCACGCAAGAAGATGCCATTGGCCAAAGGTGATGTGGTCGTCGTCAGCGGTGGGGCGCGCGGTGTCACCGGTGAGACGGCTGTCGCGCTGGCGGCTGCCTCGAAAGCGCACTTTGTTTTGCTGGGTCGGTCGGCGGCGCCATTCGCCGAACCGGACTGGGCCAAAGGGCTTTCAGACGAAGGCCAACTCAAACGCGCTGTTTTGCAAAACGAATTCGCCGCTTCCAAAAAGCCAAGCCCATCGGAACTCGAAGCCGCCTATCGTCGTCATGCGGCCAACCGCGAAATCAACGCCACGCAGGACCGCATCAAAGCCGCCGGGGGAACCGTCGAGTATCGTTCGGTCAACGTCTGCGACAACGAGCAGGTGGCCAGCGTTTTGAATGACGTGCGTAAGAATCACGGGCCGATCCGCGGTTTGATCCACGGCGCCGGCGTGATCGAAGACGCCTTCATCGCTGACAAAGATCCCACGGCGTTCGATCGCGTGTTTGATACGAAAGTGCAGGGGTTAAACGCGCTATTGAGTGCGGCTGGCGATGACCCCCGCGCCATCGTGCTATTCTCGTCGGTCAGTGGGCGGTTTGGCCGACAAGGTCAGGTCGATTATGCGATGGCCAACGAAGTGCTCAACAAACTGGCGTCGGTCGAGTCGCGCCGTCGCAAAGGTTGCAAGGTCGTGGCGATGAACTGGGGCCCGTGGGACGGCGGGATGGTCACGCCCACGCTGCGTCGTCAGTTCGAACGCGAAGGTGTATTTCTTATTCCGCTCCAAGCCGGGGCGAAATGTCTCGTCGATGAAATCTGCTGCGACGATCCGTCGGCGACCGAGGTCTTAATCGGTGGCGGGTTTGATCAGGCTCAGGCGCCGGCGAATCAGTCCGCATCCGCAGTCCATCAACCGCAGGCGACGACCGTTGCATTCGAACGGCGCGTCAGCGTTTCGGACCATCCGTTCCTCAAGTCGCACCTGCTTTCGGGTAAGTCGGTGCTTCCGATGGCGATGATCGTCGAATGGCTCGGTCACAGCGCACTGCACGCCAACCCCGGATTACAGTTGAAGGGATTGAGCGAACTTCGCGTCTTCAAAGGCGTGATCATCGGCAAACAAGCCGTCAACATCGAAGTGCTCGTCTCCAAACCGGAGGCCAAGGGCTCTGATCTGCTGGTGACGACCGAACTTCGCAGTAGGGCGGCTGACGGTGAATCGATCCTGCACGCACGCGGAACCGCGCATCTCGGTGATCGCCGTGACAGCGCACCTACGATCGATGAACCCAAAACGTTAACGAGCGAATCGTTCCCCCTTTCTGCCGACGAAGTTTACGATGACGTGCTGTTTCACGGACCCGACTTCCGCGCGATCGCATCGTTTGAAGGAACCGGCCCCGACGGCATGGTTGCCAACGTTAAGTCGGCGCCGCGTCCCGCAGAGTGGATCGACGCACCGCTTCGAGGCACCTGGCTGACCGATCCGCTGGTGCTCGATGGCGTGCTGCAACTTGGCATCGTGTGGCAGCATGCAAAGACCGGCAATCTGTCGCTGCCCGGTTACATCGCCAATTACCGACAATACGCCGATCGTTTCCCGCAAGGTCAGGTGCGCTGCGCATTGCACGTCCATCAGGCGTCGCCCAGCCGCATCGTCGCCGACGCCATCCTTCGCGATGAATCCGGCAAATTGATCGCCAAACTTGAAGGTTGCACTTGGACGACCAACGCCCAGTTGGCGGACGCTTTCGGAAAGGTGTCAAGCCGCTCAGCTCAGGCGTAACGAATGTCCGCAGCATCCGAACAATCCGCGTTCAAGGAAACGCCCATTGCCATCGTGGGTCTGGGGGGATTGTTCCCGCAGGCGCCGACGCTCGATGCGTTTCTCGATGTCATCCTGAACCGAATCGATACCTCGCGCGAAGTCTCACCCCATCGCTGGGCTGCAGACCCTTCGCGCATCTGCTCTACCCAGTTGGTTGAAGATCGACCGTTCCATTCGCGCGGATGCTACATCGATGATTTTGTTTTTGATCCAACCGGACTTGAGCTGCCAGCCGACCTCTTAAACGCGCTCGATCCGACTTTTCAATTCATGCTCCACGCCAGTCGCGCGGCGTTTGGCGACGGTAAGACCGATACGCTCGATCGCAAACGCATCGGGGCAGTGCTTGCCGCCATCGCATTACCGACTGATTCAACGTCATCGCTGACCCGAGAAACGTTGGGGCGGGCGTTTGAGCGCCGGTTGCTTGGGACTGCGCTGACCGGTAACTCGCAGATCGAAGGTCACACCCATCCAATCAACCATCGGGCGATCGGACTGCCAGCCGGTGTGGTGTGTGCGGGTCTTGGACTTGGCGGCGGCGGATTCACGTTGGATGCGGCTTGTGCGTCTAGTCTTTATGCGATCAAGTTCGCGTGCGATGAACTTCAAGCCCACCGTGCCGATGCGATGTTAGCCGGCGGGGTGAATCGTCCGGATTGCCTCTATACGCAGACTGGATTCACGCAACTACGGGCGTTGTCGCGCAGTGGGCGGTGTCGTCCGTTCGATGCGTCGGCGGATGGCTTGATGGTTGGCGAAGGGGCGGGTGCGGTCCTGCTCAAGCGGCTTGACGATGCGATTCGCGATGGCGACCGAATCTACGGCGTGATTCGCGGCGTGGGTTTGTCGAATGACGTTGCAGGAAGTCTGCTAGCCGCCGATTCGGAAGGTCAGCTTCGGGCGATGCGCCAGGCCTACGAGCAAAGCGGCTGGTCTCCTGCGGACGTGGACGTGATCGAGTGTCATGGAACTGGCACGCCGCTGGGCGATGCGGTTGAGTTTGGAAGTCTTTGCGAGCTTTGGTCGCGCGACAAATGGTCGGCGGGTCAATGCGTGCTGGGTTCGGTCAAGTCGAATGTGGGGCACCTGCTGACCGGCGCAGGTATCGCGGGTTTGCTCAAGACCGTGCTCGCGATGAACGCCAGAACGCTTCCGCCATCGGCAAATTTTGAAACGCCCTCGGCGAAACTCAACCTCGAATCGAGTCCCTTTAAAGTCATTTCCAAACCGTCGCCTTGGCAGACGCGCGATGCAAACACGCCTCGCCGCGCGGCGATCAGTGCGTTTGGATTTGGCGGAATCAACGCCCACCTTCTGCTTGAAGAATTCCGCGAGGCGAACGTTCGACCCGCACGCAAGTCGAAACCACCCAAGCGCGTTTCGCAGGAATCAGATTCGCTGAACTCAATGGCGTGCATCGTTGGGATGGCCGCACAGTTTGGCGGGGTCGCGGGGATCGATGAATTCGAAAACGCGATTTTCAGCGGTACGTCAGCCGTCACGGACAGGTCCGACGAACGATGGCGCGGTGTCAATGATGGTGCATCGGACATGGACCGCATCAACGGCGCGTGCATCGATGGGGTGAGCGTGCCCATCGGCGAGTTCAAAGTACCGCCCGCCGAGATTCGCGAATCGCTGCCGCAGCAGATGTTGATGCTCAAAGTCGTCGCCGAAGCGCTCGACGATGCCGGTGTCGCGCGACGTCAATTGGGGCCGAGGTTCGGCTGCATCATCGGCATGTCGCTCGATGCCAACGCGTCGAATTACCACCTGCGCTGGGCGATTCCTGAACTTGCCCGCGGGTGGGCTGCGACTTTGGGGCTGGATTTAACGGAAGACGAATTCGACGCGTGGGTTCGCGATTTGCAGGACGAAGCCAGTCCACCGCTCACCTCGGGACGCGTCGTGGGGTCGCTGGGGGGCATGGTTGCGAGTCGTATCGCCCGCGAATTTGGAATTGGCGGTCCGAGTTTGACGATGTCAGCCGACGACAATTCGGGTTTGCGTGCGCTTGAACTCGGTGCCCGCATGCTCGAGCGCGGTGAGCTCG
Organism: Phycisphaerales bacterium UBA1845; assembly: GCA_002338715.1. Taxonomy (GTDB): domain Bacteria; phylum Planctomycetota; class Phycisphaerae; order UBA1845; family UBA1845; genus UBA1845. The sequence continues at coordinate 23,777 of DDIR01000102.1, forward strand.
ATGGCGTGGTGGTGGGGGCTGTTGATTTGCCTTGCGATGTGCGGCGGGTGTTGGGCGATCGTGGTATTTACGCCGAACAGCACGTTGCCAATCCGCTCGATAAGAATTCAAAGGGCGCATCGCCAAGTGACGGTGCGGTGGCTGTGGTGTTGAAGCGGTTGGCCGACTCTTCCGACAATCGTTGTTATGCAAGCCTGCGCGGGTTTGGTTTCGCCGGTGGAAATGCTCCGGGCGAGATGTCACGTGAAGTGTATGCCGAGGCATTGGAACGTGCCTGCCGCGATAGCCATGTTGAGCGCGAGTCGATCGGGTTGATTGAAACGTCAGCCGCCGGTCGATCGGCATTTGAGGACGTTGAGTGCGAAGCGCTGGCTTCATCTGCCAATCAGGCGGAAGCGAGTTGTGCGCTGACATCGTCAGCTGCGGCGATCGGTTTCGCCCATGCGGCATCGGGATTGGCTTCGGTTGCAAGTGCGGCGCTCTGTCTCTATCGGCAGGCCATCGCGCCGCTGCCAAACTTCGCGGAAGCACACGAATCGCTGACCAATACGAAGTCGTACTACGTTGCGCATGATTGCCAACCCTGGTTGCACAATCGATCAGAAGGACCGCGACGTGCTGGCGTCAGTGGCATGTCGTTTCACGGCGAATGTGCCCACGTGATCTTGGAGGAAGCGGACGCATCTCCAACGTCCGTCGCCCATCGCCAACCCGGCGATTTTGTCGTGACAATTTTCTGTTTGCGCGGCACGAGTATCGAGAACCTGTGCGAGCAGTTCGATGCGCTCGGTCGATTGATCGATTCGCATTCTGCAGACATCGCTCAACTGGGTGTTCGATGGTTTGAAACCAATCAGAACAATCACGTTGGCGACAAGATCGTCACCATCGTAGCGGGCGATGTGGAATCGCTGCGGGCGACGTTGCATTCGATCAAAGCACGAATCCAAAATAATCCAACCCAGCCGATCTATGGCGAATCCGGTGCATACTACGTGCCAACGCCGATAAGCGACGGGCAGCTTGCGTTCGTGTATCCGGGCAGCGGTGTGCATCAGGTCGGTATGGGCAGGCAGCACTGGTTGGATTGGCCCGGCATTGCCCAGCGACTTGACGGTAAGTTCAATCAACTTGCCGACCAGTTCCTGCCGCAACGATCGATGCCGCGGCGCTTGAATTATCCAGCGGGTTGGAAGCGGCAGGCGCACGCAGAACTATCCAGCGACACGCGTTGGACGATCATGGCACAAGTGTCGTACGGATCGTTGCTCACCGAAATCTTGCGCAATGCGGGGGTTCAGCCCAATGCCGCGATTGGTTACAGCCTTGGCGAAACAACGAGCCTGGTCGCGCTCGGGGTTTGGCCCGATCGGGACGGGATGGCCCACCGATTGATGAAGTCGCCTTTGTTTGCCACCGAACTCGCAGGCCCATGTTCAGCGGCTGCCCGTCGTTGGAAATTGGCCGACGGTGCGTCGGTGTCGTGGGCGGTTTGCGCGCTGAATCAATCGGTTGATCGCGTTCGCAAGACGCTGGCGGATTTTGATCGCGCCTATCTGTTGATCGTCAACGGTCCAAACGAGTGCGTGATTGGCGGTGAACGCGATCAAGTTGAGAAAATCAAAGCGTCGCTCGGTTGCGAAGGCGTCGAGCTTTCGGGTGCGTCGGCAGTCCATTGCCCGGTCGTGGGCGAAGTGGTCGATGCCTATCGCGAGTTGCATTTACTCGACACGAACGCGCCGAAGGGTATTCGATTTTACAGTGCGGCATGGGCGCGCTCGTATGACATCACGCGTCAGTCAGCCGCAGATTCGATCACCGCGCAGGCGACTGACGGATTCGACTTCGCCAAGCTGATCGAACAGGCGTACGACGACGGCGTGCGGTATTTCGTCGAGGTCGGTCCGCAGGCCACGTGCACGCGGATGATCCGCAACATTTTAGGCGACCGGTCATACTTTGCGATGTCGGCCAGCGGTCAATCGGATGATGAACGAACACCGCTGATGCACACGATCGCCGCGCTCGTCGCCCATCGCATTGTCGCGAATCTCGATGGCATCTATCAAGGCAAAGGCGATCGACCAGGTCACGAGCCGTCTACCGATCGTCCAACGGTGACGATTGCAACCGGCGGGCCTGCATTTAGTCCACCGGTACCGCCGCGAAAGCAAACGCGGACCACCGAAGCAGCATCGCATGAGCCAGTCCAAACGCGTCAACCGGCGCCACAGCCAGCGCAGACTCACGCGCCCGAACCGATCGCGCATTCAATCGCCGCTCCGGAGTATTCCCATGCCTCGATCGAGGGTTCCATGCAAAACCAACTGATCGCCACGATGGAGGCGGCCAACCGAGCCACGTCCGACGCACACGACACGTTCCTGCGGTTTTCGCAAAATGCCATGTCCGATTTGGCCGACGCGTTGACGGTGCGACAGGCGTTGTTGAGTCAGTTGGCGGGAACGGATGCGATCCCGCAGAGGTTTACCGCGTTGAATGTGGGCAGTGAATTTGCAACTGCGCCGTCGAATCCTATCGAAGCGCCGCAAATCGTTCACCCGCAGGTCGCCGATGTGCCAGTCGTGTTCGATCGCGACAAGTGCATGGAGTTTGCGATCGGGAAAGTCGCCGACGTCTTAGGCCCCGACTTTGCCGAAGTCGATCAGTATCCGGTGCGCGTGCGGCTTCCCGATGAACCGCTCATGCTGGTGGATCGAATTCTGGAAGTCGAAGGCGTCAAGCGTTCGCTCGGAAGTGGCAGGGTGGTGACCGAGAAGGATGTCGTCGCCGGCGATTGGTATCTCGATGGCGGGCGCATGCCGATTTCGATCACCGTCGAATCGGGGCAAGCCGACCTGTTCCTGTGTTCGTACCTGGGCATCGATCACGCGGTGAAGGGCACGCGGGCGTATCGCCTGCTCGACGCAACGGTCAAATTCCATCGCGGCTTGCCTGTGCCCGGTGAGGTGATTCGCTACGACATTCGCATCGATCGCTTTGTGCGACAGGGTGCGACGTATCTGTTTTTCTTCTCGTTTGAAGGCACGATCGCGGGCAAACCGCTGTTGAGTATGTCCGGTGGGTGTGCGGGATTCTTCACCGAAGCAGAGATTCGCGGATCGGGCGGGATTGTCGAGACGGCAGAGGAACGTGCCCACAAACCGGGCACTCCGCTCGACGGTCTCGAACAGTTGGTGCCATGCAGTGACATCGAATCCTACGATGAGCGACAGGTCGACGCCCTTCGTGCCGGTAACTTAGCCGCGTGCTTTGGTTCGGCGTTTGCATCGCTGCCACTGACCGAACCGATTCGATTGCCTTCGGGCAACATGCGTTTGGTGCATCGCGTCACCGAATTGAATGTCGGCGGCGGTCGCTTTGGCAAGGGTTTGATTCGCGCGGAAGCCGACATCCATCCCGACGACTGGTTCCTCACGTGTCACTTTGTCGACGACATGGTGATGCCCGGAACGTTGATGTACGACTGTTGCGTGCAGACCCTGCGGATCTTTTTGATGCGGATCGGGTGGGTGGCTGAGCATGACACGGTTTGTTACGAACCGGTGCTGGGCGTGTCGAGTGCGCTGCGTTGTCGCGGTCCGGTGACGCGCGCGACGAAGGTGGTGACCTACGAACTGCACGTTAAAGAAATGGGCTACGGTCCGGAGCCTTACGTGATTGCCGACGCGTTGATGTATGGCGATGGCGAAAAGATCGTCCGCTTTATCGACATGTCGCTCAAGATGACAGGCACGACCAAAGCGCAGTTGGACGAACTGTGGAACGCTTCGGATGACCGCGTTGTGCAGGATGGTGCCGGTCCCGCGAATCAGATCACGACAGTTACGCCCATCGGTGAAATCGCCGCGTCGCCCAATCCCAAACCGGCAATTTACGATTACGATCGCATTCTCGCGTTTTCCGTTGGCAATCCATCTGAAGCGTTTGGCGAACCTTATCGCGTATTCGATCAGGAGCGGCGCATCGCCCGGCTGCCCGGACCGCCGTTCCAGTTTCTCGATCGCGTGACCGAAGTTCATGCCGAACCGTGGGAATTGAATTCCAAAGGTTGGATCGAATGCCAATACGATGTGCCGCCCGATGCGTGGTACTTCGCGGCGAATCGCCAACGCAGCATGCCATTTGCGGTATTGCTAGAAATCGCACTGCAACCGTGCGGTTGGTTGGCGGCATACAAAGGCTCGGCCCTTTCGAGTCAGCAGGATCTCAAGTTTCGCAACCTCGACGGCGACGCGATCCTGTATCGCGAAGTCTTCCCCGATGCGGGCACGTTGACCGTGCGGGCGCGAATGACGCAGGTATCAAAAGCCGGCGGTATGCTCATTCAAAAATTCGACATGCAGGTCTGGCAGGGCACGCAGATCATCTACGATGGCAACACCGCGTTCGGATTCTTCAGCAAGGAAGCGCTGGCCCGTCAGGTCGGCATCAACGATCCGGCGAGCAAATGCCACGTCCCCAGCGACGCCGAATGCGCCCGGGCGAAACCGATCAATTGGGAATTTTGCGCCCCCGATACACCGGCAGACGCCGAAGACATCGCACCCGGCGAGCTTCAACCCGGTGGGGCGATGCTTCCGAGTCGAGCGTTTCGGATGATCGATCGGGTGGAACTGTTTGTGCCCGATGGCGGTTCGAATGGGCTCGGATTCATCCGCGGAACGAAGGACGTCGAGTCGGCAGAGTGGTTCTTCGCCGCCCACTTCTACCAGGATCCGGTGTGTCCCGGATCGCTGGGACTTGAATCGATGCTCCAATTGTTGAAAATCGTCGCGATCGAGCGATTCGGGTCGGAGTTCGTATCCAAGTGTCATTTCACGCCGAATGTAGTTGGCGCACGGCACACGTGGTCGTATCGTGGTCAGATTATCCCGGATAATCATCGGGTCGAGGTGTGTGCGAATATCACTTCGATTGAATCTGGAGATGTTACGCACGACGGATCTGACCCATTGTGTACCATCAGGGCCAACGGTTGGCTGAGTGTTGATGGAATCACTATTTACGAAATGGGCGAATTTGGCGTAACATTGGTGCCGAATGGGCAGAAGTAATTAGCACCGAGCACTCATTTTGTTCATGCGATACAACAAGGTTAAGATAGCGTCAATCGGGTACGAACTCGCGCCCAACGTCGTTACGTCGGCGGAAATCGAAGAGCAATTGGCTCCGCTGTACGACACCTTCAACCTGCGCCGAGGACAGTTGGAACGCCTCACCGGTGTTACCGAGCGGCGCTTCTGGGAGGCGGGGCAGCCCATCTGGGTACCCGCTGCAAAAGCCGGTCAAAAAGCGCTCGATCTCGCGAACGTCTCGCCATCTGAAATCGGCATGCTCATTTTCTCCGGCGTCTGCCGAGACAATCTCGAGCCAGCCACCGCGTGTGCGGCTGCCCATAATCTTGGGGTTGGTCCAGCCGTCGAAGTGTTCGACGTATCCAGCGCATGCCTTGGCGTGCTGACCGGTATCGTTCGTGTGGCCAACGCCATCGAATTGGGACAAATCCGCGCCGGGTTGGTCGTCACCTGCGAATCAGCCCGCGAAATTGTCGAGCAGACAATCGATCGGTTGTTGGCCGACCCTGATCCCGCCAAGTTCAAAAAATCACTTGCAACCATGACCGGTGGATCGGGTGCTGTCGGCGTGCTCTTGACGGAAGCGTCGATGATCGAGAATGGGCATCGCCTCCTTGGGGGCGTGGCTCGAACGGCGCCGCAGTTTCACGGTTTGTGTCGATGGGGGCCCGCGACCGGTGTCTCGCCCACATCACCGATGGAAATGGAAACCGATGCAGCCGCAGTGCTTGAACACGGTGTCGTGCTGGGGGCAGAAACCTGGCGGGAATTCAAATCGTTTCTTGGTTGGGGTGAGAACGAACCCGATCGCATCGTTTGCCATCAGGTCGGGTCCTGGCACCGAAACGCCATTCTCAAGGCGTTTGAGTTTCCATCGGATGGCGACTACGTGACGTTCTCGCATTTGGGCAACATCGGCACGGCGTCATTGCCCATGACGGCTGCCATGGCCTCCGAGCGAGGGTTCCTCATGCCTGGGCACAAAGTCGGCTTCTGTGGAATCGGCAGCGGACTAAACTGCCTGTTTCTCGGTTTGGAGTGGTGATGTTCGACGGGGAATGGTTGATGCCTAACTGCCGGAAGGCAATTTCAGCGTAAAGATCGTTCCCTTACCGACTTCACTGGCCACCTGAATCGTTCCCCGATGCTCTTCGACGATGTCGCGGCACAGCGACAGCCCCAGACCGATTCCGCTCTTGCCCGGCCGATCCTTCTTGGTGCTGTAGAATTCGCCGAAAATCGCATCCAGCGAATCACTGGGAATGCCCGAACCATTGTCGCGGAAACTGATTGAGACCGTCTCGTCGTCGATCCGTTCGGCTGCGACGGTGATGCGTCCGTGCCGATGCTGAATCGCCTGTCTTGCGTTGGAAAGCAGATTGAAAAACACCTGTTGCATCTGTCGCGGGTCGGCGAGGAACGTCAGCGATTTGTCGATCTCGGTGATAAACTCGATGTTGTCCTTGGATAGATCGCGAATCAGGCATTCACGGGCGTCGTCGATCGCTTCCTTGATGTTGACGCGCTGAACCGCACTGACCTCATTGGCAGCCAACCCCAAAATCCGATCCGACATCGCCGTCATAATACCGGTTTGCTTCAACGTGATCCGCAAGGCCTTGGCCATCAACTCCGGATCTTTTGAGTCGATCGCGAACTGAGCATATCCGACCACCGGTGACATGAGGTTGTTGAACTCGTGGGCGAGCATGGTGGCGGCTGTCCCCAACGATGCAAGCCGCTGAGCCTGGCGCGTCTGATCCTTGAGCCGTTCAAACTGCGCTTCAAGATAGTCAAACTGTTCCTGAAGACGAAGTTCGGTGTCGTTAAGATGCGAAGGTTCTGAAGGCTGCGAAGATCGAGGCGCATGCGAATGATCGGCGCTTTGGGGCGACGAAGACGCCGCTTCATGATCCCGACTTGCTTGCGTGTTTAACGTCCTGGATCGTGGGTTTCTTGGTACTCTGGTTTTTTGCATCGGATGCTCGTGGTCTTGGGGTCCAACCTGTTATCGGCTGGTATTCGAACGAGACTTGAAGGGATGATTTGAAGCGTGACATCATCGGAGTCCGTTGCAAAAGATGGGGAAATTACGACCGCATCGATTGTATCATTGGCATAGATGTCCCATTTATTCCATGCGCCCCAAACCAATGTTTGGGTGTAAGAATGCCCGTCTATTTCAAGTGAATTGTGGATATGGGAAAGCTGCGGTCTGTTGAGAAACAGGTGGGGCTGATTGCGTTACAACGCCTGATCAATCCAGCCGCCACCGATCACTTCATCGCCGTGGTACAGCACGAGCGCCTGGCCCGGCGTGATCGCGGATTGTGGTTCGTCAAACACCACTTGCAGGGTGCCATCATGTGACGCGGTGACCGTACAAGGAGCCGCATGGTGTTGATAGCGAATTTGTGCTTCGCAGCGAAGCGGTTCGGTGGGCGGGGTGGAGACGAAATTCGCACCGCTGGCGACCAGATTCTGATGCATCAATTCTTCCCGCTCGCCCAGGACGACGGTGTTGTTCAAGACATCAAGTCGCGTCACGTAGACAGGTTTGCCAGCGGCTACGCCAAGTCCGCGTCGCTGCCCAATCGTAAAGTTCGCCACCCCGTCGTGATCGCCCAGAACGTTGCCATCTGCGTCTTCGATATGACCCGGTTTGAACGCATCGGGCCGGCGCTCGCGCACGACCCGCGCATAGTCGCGATCGGGCACGAAGCAGATTTCAACCGAGTCGGGTTTGTTGTGAACCGGCAAGCCAAAGCGCTCTGCTGCCCGGCGCACTTCATCTTTTTGAAGGTGACCGATGGGAAACATCGCACGATCCAAAACATCCGACCGAACGCCGAACAGGAAATACGACTGGTCTTTGCGATGATCGACGCCGCGGCGTAATCGCGTTTGGCCGTCGTTGCGCTCGATGCGGGCGTAATGACCGGTCGCGATGTAGTGGCAGCCGAGCATGTCGGCGTATTCGACGAGCTTGCCGAACTTCAGCCAGGTGTTGCACTGGACGCATGGGTTGGGGGTTCGCCCGGAGGCGTACTCATCGGCGAAGTAGTCGATCAGCCGATCGAAATCGGGTTTGAAGTTGAGCACGTAGAACGGAATGTCGAGCATGCCGGCGACGAAGCGCGCGTCGGCTGCGTCTGATGCGCTGCAACATCCCTGATGCGTGCGTTTTGGTTCCTGGCTGTCGGTGGAGCAGGCCGCATCTTCGGGCATTTCCACACCGACGCGCATAAACAGACCCATCACCTCGTAGCCTTGCTCGCGCAGGAGGCAGGCCGTGACGCTCGAATCGACCCCGCCGCTCATCGCGACGAGGACCTTCGGTTTGTCAGTTGATTTGTCCGATGGGCTGACCATGCGGTGATTGTAGTCGATGGGGGATGATCTTCCAGATTGAGGGCAATGAGAATGCTGCCACGTCGTTACTCCCGCGCACGCGGGAGTCCAGGGCGGGGGAGGTGTCACCTTTGGCTTCTGGATTCCCGCTTGCGCGGGAATGACGAATATTGTGGAATGGCGATAATGCGAGAGGTAGCCGACCAATTCGCACCCGCGATAGACCTACTCCTTGGTCTCCTCCGGCTCGGTCGGCGTACCGTAACCCCGCTTCCCCGACGTCACCCGCGATCGCTGGTTCATCGTGGGCAGGCGTTCGATGCGGGCCGATAACTCGCGAAACATCGAATCGAGCGGACCATAGAGTTCCACCATTTCCTTCTCGATCTTGTCGGGATCAACGCCTTCGGGATTGGCGATCTTGGCTTCGAGTTTGGCGATCAGGTCGCGCCGCTTATAGACGTGATCGAATGCCCGGTTGAGCATTTCACGCAGCATCGACATCGCGGTGTTGCGTTGGCTTTGATCGAGTTCAAAGTGATCGCAGTAATCGCGAACGTATTGTTCCCAAGCCGCGAATTCATTCTTGACCCGCTCCGGAAACTGTTCGATCGCCGCACGTTTGAAATCGTCACTCTTCTCGTCGTTGGTCTTGATGTGTGAAAACCACTTGCCGGTGGGGTCGAGGCCTTCGGGCATGGTTTGGCCTTCAGGGTTCCACCATTCTTTCTCTTCGAAGTTGCCCACGCTCCAACGGCGCAATCGACTTTGGAATCGTTCGAGCGACTTGCGCCGTTCGAGGCGCTGTTCATCGAAGACGGCTTGCTGTTCTGGATCGAGCGCTGATCGAAATTCAAATTCGCCTTCCAGCAGATTGCCCAGCACCAGGCGATAGACCGGTGTCGCCCGTGCCGCCCAATCAGAGACCTTTTCCGGAGTTGGCGGCTTGTCGGCGAGGTTGGCTTTGGCGTACTCGTTCATCAGCGGTTGAATATCCGCCCGGTTGTCGTGCATGAACTTCGTCCAGCGCTGCGTCATGCTGCGTTGGATTTCCTCTGCCTGTTCGGGGCGAAGGTTGTAGGTGTCGGTGGCTTCTTCGATTGATCGCTTGACGAAGAGTTCGATCATGTGATCGGTCGGCCAAAATCCATCGAGCAGTTTTGGATCGGCATTGGGGTCGGGCTGCATCGGCGGCAGAACCGGAGGCGGCGACCGTCGTTCGGGTGGTGGTGTTGTCGGGTAAGTCGGCGCAATCGGTTTGGGATCGGATTGAGCGCGCACGTCAGCCGCACAAACAAAGGCGCTCGCACACGCCAGCAAGATGATCATTCGCTTGCTCATGATTCTATTGTACACCTTCGAGAAAGCTTTGGGTGCAAGGGCGTCGTATGCCCGGTATTTCGGCGATCATTGACCGTCACTCGAACTGATCGACGCCAAATCGCGAAGGATTGTGCGGTCCAGTCCGAGGCGGATTTCCAAATGGCTCTTTATGGCATGGGCGTCAGGGCGATTCTGTAGCGCCACGCACGCTTCCACGTCTTTTTCCAGCGACGAGGCCAACGTCTTGACCGCGACGCATGTGGTTGCGTCCCAATCCGAAACGTGTTGCTCCAAGTAGGCTGCGGTCTGAGCGCGCCGGTGTTCCATTTGATTGATTACTTCGATCAATCCGTCGGACGAGAGTTGATCACCTCGCGCCGCATGCAATTCGATGAGTCGCAATAGAACGGTCTCACCGGTAAGTAATCCGGGATACACCACTGTACCGCGCGCATTCAAGTTGAGTGCCGTTTCCGCGCCGCGCGCCAACACTGCTTCCGCGGTGGGTTCGACCGGAGCGATCTCCTCAACGACATAGCACTGAAGGGCTGGGTAACTTAATTGCGTCGGTTCAAAGCGATCGGGGACAGCCCCCCAAATTGCATCACCGTCTTGCTCGCAGCGCTCAACGATTCCCCACGTCGTTGAAGATGTTGATGACCACCCGTGCAGCGTCAACACCTGCTGTCCGTTTTCGATTGCCCGTTGGATGAGGGGTACGTAACTGTCGGCGAAGTGCCCGGCGAATTCGGCGGATTCGGATAAGCCAAAGCGCGCCCGGGGCGGATGCATCGCTCGAAGTCGGATGCCGAACAGTCCGGCTGCTTCTGGCAGGGCGAAATCATGGCACTCGGCCAATTCCGGAATTTCCTCTCCGGGTACCTCGCGGAAGAAAAACGCCAGGCCAGCCCCCAACGCGGTCAATATCGCGTTCGGGTCAGCGCTACCGCCAGCCCCGTTGATCAGGTGGGCCAAACATTCTGCGAGATTGATGGCGGAATCCGGCGCCGGTTTACGCGTCATGGATGAAGCACTCATGGCTGGATCATACACAGCGGGTGTGGGTTGTGAAAGGATCGAGACGCTGTAGGGGGATGTGAGATTTGTGGGGCTGGGTTGTGATTTTCCACAAAATGCCAGGTGCGTTGAGGGCTTGATCGAGGGTGTGAAATTCTGCGGCCAGTGGGGCGAGATCCTCGATTGTGTGTCCAAGTGGGTAAACCTGGCGGAGCAGAATCACAGTTTATCCACAACCGGGATTCAGGTTCCAGAAACGTTCGAAACGTCGAAAGCTTCTGGAGCAAGTTATAGACGAGCCGTCGGGGCTTTGGGGGTGTACCGCAGGGGCGGTGCCTAAACAGTGGGTTGAAGTACAGAGAAAACGAGGGATTCCATGTTTCGTATGAAAGTTGTTTTGCTGTTGATGATGGGGATGTCGTTGTGTGCGGCTGCACCGATGTTGATTGGTTGTGGAACGCCGGCAGCGCAGGACGGTGCGGGCGACGAACCCGGTGATGGGATGGGCGGCAGTGATGAACCCGTGTCGACCAACGGTGTCGAAGAGCCCAAGCCCGATGCGGATGACGACGGGGTGGCTGACGAGGAGGACAACTGTCCGGATTCAGCAAACGCAGACCAAGCCGACGACGACGGTGATGGTTTTGGCGATGCGTGCGACAACTGTCCCATGTTGGCAAACGAAGATCAAAGCGACGTTGACGACGACGGATTCGGTGATGTCTGCGACAACTGTACGAATGACGCCAATGCCGACCAAGCCGACGTGGATGGCGACACCATCGGAGATGTCTGCGACAACTGTCCGGACGTTGTGAACCCGAACCAATTGGATACGGACGATGACGGTGAAGGCGATGCATGCGAGCCGTTTGAAATTGCGTTCTATTCAGAGCGGGACGGCAATAGCGAAATCTACGTGATGACAATCGATGGCCTGCGGCAGACTCGGTTGACGTTTGACCCAGCCGACGACGAGTACCCGGCGTGGAGTCCGGATGGCGAGCGCATCGCATTTCATTCGAAACGCGACGGCAACTTTGAAATCACGCTGATGAACGCGGATGGAAGCAACGTGCAGAATCTCACGACTGATCCGATGACTGACGTGTACCCGTCGTTCAGCGGCAAGAACAATGAGATCACTTTTCATCGGGCAGGCGGTGGCGTGACGGATGTCATGATCATGGACGACAATGGTGCGAATCAGACCAATTTGACTGGGGGTGGCGCTTTCCATGCGTTCCCGGCGTTCAGTCCGTCTGGCTGCCAGATTGCGTACTATCGTAATGGTGAGATCTGGATCATGGACCGCGATGGTGACAACAAAGAGCAATTGACGTTTGAGGGCGGAACCGCGGGTAGTCCGAGTTTTGATCCGACGGGTGATCGGATCGTGTTTGTCTCGCAGCGCGATGGGAACTATGAGATTTACGTGATGAACAGCGACGGTTCGGACCAAACCCGGTTGACCGACGACCCGGGCAGCGACCTGCATCCTGCATTCACGTCCGATGGATCCAGAATTGTGTTCTCATCCAACCGAGACGGCAACGATGAGATTTACGTCATGGATGTTGACGGAAGCAATCCGACACGGCTGACCTTTGATCCGGCTGACGACCGGGCGCCGGCAACGATCATCCATGGGTTGGGCGGACTCGCGAATTCGTGCCTGGGTCTTGAGGTCGTTCCCTAAATCCGATCACCCAAAGGGTGTAACCAAGAATCTGTAGAATGGTAAATCGGACCGGACCATGCCTCGATTTTGGGGCGTGGTCCGGTTTGCGTTTAGCCACTATTATTCGCCTTTACGCCCGGTCGCAATTGCAGGAGGTTAACGGTCGCGTGGACATTTATGGCTTGAAGCGGATTCCGTTTCTCTCTCGCTACAACTTCTTCCATGAATTCCATCACATCCTCGCCTGGGGCGTGATTGTCGGTTTGATTGAAGGCAACTTCGCTTCGATCGTTGTCGCCAAGACGTTTGAAGGCAGCGATTTTCTCATCACGATTGCATCGGCGACGCCGATGGCATTGCATATCGTAAGCCTGGTCTGGGGGGCGTATTGCGTCGGTCGGCGCAAGTTGAAAATCTTCACATTTTGCACGACGGGGACTGTCCTCGCCCTCGCCAGCGTCGCGATGACACCGGACGTGTCTTATGGCGGATGGCTTTTTGTCTTGCAGATGGCGGCTGCCCAGTTCTTTCAAACCGGTGCGGTGACGGTGCGCTCGTCGCTTTGGAAGTCGAACTATCCACCGCTGGTCCGTGGACAAATCACGGCTCGATTGCAGATGGCCCGGGCGGTTACCCGCCTGGTTTCGGTGGCAATCATCGCGACGTTCTTCGATCTTGATCCGCAAAGCTATCGATGGATCTATCCGTCGGCAGCGCTCATCGGGGCGATTGGCGTCGTGTGCCTTCGTCGGATGCGGGTGCGCGGCGAAGTTGGGGAGTTGCGTCGCCTGCACGGCGGGGAACGTGGCGATGGTGCGCTCACCGGACACGCGAGCGCGCAGCGGATTCTGTCGTCGACCCATGTGCTGACCAGTGCCATCAGCGTGCTCAAGCACGACACCCGGTTCAGAAACTACTGCATCGCGCAGATGCTGGCTGGGGTCACCAATCTCCTCGTGCGGGCGGTCGTCGTTGTCATTCTGACGCAGCAGGTGCTCGCGGGCATGGAAAGTGGGTATTGGCTGAATACCGTTTTGCTCGAACTTCTGCCGATGCTTTTGATGCTGGCATCGATGCACACCAGCGCCCGGTACTTCGATCGAACCGGTGTGCTTCGCTATCGAGCGGTTCAGATGATCGGTTGGCTTCTTGCGATTTTCTTCGGCATGTGCGGGACGCTTGCGATTGGCAACATGGACTGGATCGGTCCGCGTGCACTTTTGATTTCGGTTGGGTGCTTTGCGATGTTTTCGATCATCCGAGGAATCTGCCTTGGTGGTGGGTCGATCGCATGGAACCTGGGGCACCTGCATTTTGTGAACAACGAAGACGCCGATGTTTACATGGGCATTCACGTTTCGCTGACCGGTTTGCGGGCAATGTTCATACCGATCTTGGGGATGGTTCTCTGGAACTGGATTGGGTGGGGCGTGTGGCTGGTCTCCCTTGTATCCGGTTCGCTTGCCATTTGCATCTTCAGGATGCTCGAACTTCGCGAGCGGGAGGCTCCGACGCGGGCAACATCGCTAATCGCGGTTGAGACGCTGCAAAAACCGACCGCTTGATTTCCACTTTAATCGATCGTGAAATCATTCACGGCGAACTCGACGCTTCTGCCCGGGCGGAGTAAAGTCTCCGCAAGTCCAAGAGTCGACATAAGATAGAAAGGCCGATGGTCTGTCGACTGACGAGTCACCCACTAACGATCGGATAAATCATGCAAGACGACGCAATTATTCGCAGAGTACGTGACGAGCACGAACGTTTGCGCGAAATCACCGATGCGTTGAACAATGCCCTCAAGCAGGGCGGTGGCGACGTTCGCGCCTGGCTGGGTAACGTGTGCAAGTCGTTTGAGCATTTTCGCGCTCACCTCATCCACCGAATCGCGCTCGAAGAAATTGGCGGGTTCCTCGATTACGTTGTCGAGAAGCGCCCGGACCTTGTTAAGCAGGTTGAGCATTTGAAGGAAGGGCACGCCAAGATGATTGAGATGGCTGGCGCAACCCTGGCACATCTTAAGGAACTTTCCACAAGCGACACCGACCCGCGCGGATTGGCATGCACGCACGTGAAGATCATGTTGTCGGAGGTGGACTATCACGAAGAGGTGGAAAACCTCCTGGTCGTCTCGGTATTCAACGATGACATCGGTGTAGGAGACTAGAACACTCTTACTCCAAACGGAGCGGCGCGACAGCGTCGTCATTCCCGCGCAGGCGGGAATCCAGGGGCAAGACGAAGTCAATCCACGTCGGTACGGGCGCCCGTGCTGTGGAGAATGGACGACCAGAACGCTGCGCTTGGATCAAGATCGCTATAGGTCGTGTCCGCGTCGGATCCATCACGCTGTTAAGTTGATCAGCAGTTGTCCGGCGACCATGCAGTGCGTCGGAACGTGCGTGTTGGTGAGAATATTCTCGCACGGATCGGAACTCCCGTTGGGGTCAATTGGAATCGCGATGAGATCCGCCCGCGAACCGATGAGCGAAAGGTGAGTTTCTCCTTTTCCTCGCAAGGCGATTTCACCATTGACGGTGGCCATCCGCAGAATCGTTTCAGACGAGACATCGGTTCGATGACGTCGTAGGAATCGAATTTCATCCAACATTGAAAGTGACGGATTTGAGGCGAGGCTGTCGGTGCCCAGGCAAACATTCACGCCAGCATCGAGCATGTCGTCGAGGCGGTGGGGCGGATGTCCGAATGCGTGATGCGTTCGCGGGCAGTAGACGACCGATGTTTTCTCCGTTGCGATCAGCCTGATCTCGTCAATGTTGACGTAGTTGCAGTGGGCGAGCAGCGTGTTGGGCTTCAGCGAAAATGTGCGGTTCAGAAATTCGATCGGACGGACCCCGATCGGTTTGTGCGAAGAATCGCAAACGCCCATTGATTCCAAAAATTCCCGAAGTCTTCCGGTTCCCCTGAGCAAAAACTCTTCTTCTTCCAACGACTCAGCCGCATGAATGCAGACCGGCGCCCGCATGGCCGCTGCGACCACGGCGCACTTGAGCATGAAACCGTGCGGAACGGAATATGTGGCATGGGGTGAGATGCCCTGCACCAAAGCGGTTGGAAGTCGATGCAGGTCGGCTGACTGATCCAGCAGTTGGTCGGGTTCGATTGACATTGAACCCAGGACTTCTGCGTACGATGTAACGTTTGGTCTGGAACGGATGCCGGCTGACGTTTCTCGCGTGATCGAAGCGAATCTGGATATGTCTCCGACATGCGTCACGCCGCTTTCGAGGCTCCGTTGCAGCCCGTTGCGCACGGCGAGTTTGATGTCCTCACGATCCGTGTTCATGGATCGCATGATGGTCGCCAGGCGCTCCAGCCACCCGACGAAATCGTGCGTTGGTTGTACGGTATTGTGAAGCGTGCCAAGTTCAAGATGCGTATGTGCATTGACCAATCCGTGCATCAAGACTGCATTTCCACAGTCGATGACGTTCAGGTCGTCGGTCGGCAGGGAATTTCCCACGGCGATGATGTGGTGCGGCGAGACCCGAACAAATCCATTCTCGATGGGGCGAAGGTCTGCGTCGAGTACATACTTGGCGCGGAGAATCATGCGGACAAGATTCCTAGAGCGCGTTTGCGCAATTGTTTCCCAGTGAACGTCGCTGCGGTCGTGGACCGTTATTGATTTTGCGTGTTGCGAACAAACTCAACCAAGCGTCCGGCTTCGACGAACCCGCACTGCTTCAAGAATGCGATTGCCTGCTCGTTGGTTTCGCGAACTTCAAGGCATACCACGCTGACCGTCAGCCGCCTTGCAAGAGCGATGATGTGATTGGCCATTGCTGTTCCTGCCTTCTTGCGGCGCATCGCGTCAACGACGAACATGTCGGTGATGCGGCCTATATCGCCCACTTGAAACAACGAACAAATCCCGACCGGTACTTTGCCATCCATAAGCACGAATGCGTCAAGACGATGATCGTCGAGACGCTCATTGTCAACTTCGATTCGGGCATCGCCTTCCGCACTGCTGGCCCTTTTCCCGCAGACTTCAGCATATGCCGCCCGCATCGCCCTGGCTGGCAGCACACGATATTGATCGGAAGGTTCCATCGGCACCGGCCAACCGTCCAACCCCATTGCGACGCGATCATCCCTGCGAAACCCCGCAGCCAGCAGGGCTGGTTCAATGGTCTCGGGTTTCTGGTCTTCGGCCAGCGCCCAACGATCGCACGTCAGGTTTGATTCTGCGAAATGGGCGTTGGCCTGTTCGACGGCTTGGACCGCTTCGTCCGCCGACTCGACCCAGACTTCGCGAAACTGATTGCACTCAGAGACCGTCGAAAACTGTGATGACGCAAAAGCGATCCCGTAATCCAGCGTCGTTTTCTCTGAGACCAGTTCGAGAAACGCCTGGTTGGTTCTTAGAATCGAACCGCGAACGTTCGGACCGCCTTCGACAATGTTGAGTGAAAGATCCATTACGCCGGTACCCGCTTGTGGTGTTCCGTGTTGAGCTGGTATTGATGGGCGACATTCAGCAACATCGCTTCCGAGAACGCCGGACCCATCAGTTGCAACCCGATTGGCAGTCCGGCGCTGTCGAAACCACACGGCACGCTCATCGCCGGAATGCCTGCAAGGTTGGCAGTAATCGTATACACGTCGGCCAGATACATCGCCAGCGGGTCGCTGGTTTTCTCGCCGATCTTGAATGCAGTGCTCGGTGTCACCGGGGAGCAGATGACGTCTACTTTTTTGAATGCGTTTTCGAGATCGCGACGCAGCAGTGTGCGGACTTTCATCGCCCGCAGGTAGTACGCGTCGTAATAACCGCTTGATAGGGCATATGTGCCGAGCATGATTCGGCGCTTCACCTCGGCGCCGAAACCTTCTTCGCGCGATGCCGAATACATCTCGACGATGTCGCCCGCCTTCTCCGAGCGATGGCCATAATGCACGCCGTCGTAACGCGCCAGGTTACTCGACGCCTCAGCCGTTGCGATCAAATAGTAACACGCGATCCCGTACTTCGTCAGCGGCAGTTCGACGTCAACCGTTTCCGCGCCGAGTCCGCGTAGCACTTCGATGGCGGCTTCGACGTGCTTTCGGGTTTCGTCGCCGAGCCCTTCGGCGAAGTATTCGCGGGGGATGCCGATTTTCTTTCCGACAATCGATTCGTTGAGCGCGCCAACATAGTCGGCGACATCGGTGGATACGCATGTCGAGTCGCGTGTGTCAGCTCCTGCGATCACGCCGAGAAGCAGTGCAGCATCCTCTGCTGTCTTGGCGAATGGTCCGATCTGATCGAGACTGCTGCCGAACGCGACCAATCCGTAACGCGAAACGCGGCCATAGGTAGGCTTTAGTCCAACCACGCCAGTCAGCGATGCCGGTTGCCGAATCGAACCGCCCGTATCCGAACCGAGTGCGATCGGGGTCATGTCAGCCGCGACGCTTACCGCCGATCCACCTGACGAACCGCCCGGTACGCGCTCGCGATCCCAAGGGTTTCGGGTGATGCACGTCGCGCTGTTTTCGGTGCTGCTGCCCATCGCGAATTCGTCGAGGTTGGTCTTGCCGACGACGACAGCCCCGGCATCGATGAGCCTTTCGGTGACGTGGGCGGAATACGGCGGGTTGAATGACGCAAGTATTTTCGACGAGCAGGTGGTCGGTGCGAAATCGGTGCAGATATTGTCTTTTAGCGCGATCGGAACGCCGGCCAGCGGCAGGCGTTTCTTCTTGTCAGCGGGCAATGCGTCGATGCGTTTCGCTTGTGCGATCGCATGGTCTTCGCAAACGCTGACAAACGCGCCAAGTTCGTCGTTGCGATCGGCAATGGCGCGCAACGCAGAATTGACAGCATCAACCGCAGTCGATTTTCCTTCATGGACGGACTTGGATATTTCACTGGCCGTGGGCAATGGCGTACCTCGGAAGTGGGGTTATACGGTGTCCTGGTCCAGAACTTTGGGCACTCGAAAAAATGAATCCTCACGCTGGGGCGCGTTGGCAAGCGCTTTGTCCGGACCGATCGAATCGCGGACAACATCATCGCGGAAGACGTTTTGCACATTGACCGCGTGGGCGGTGGGTTCGACGCCCTCGACGTCCACCTCGCTGAGTTGATCAACGTATCCGACAATCGCCGACAGCTCTTCGGTCATCATCGCGATTTCATCGTCGCTCAATTGGAGTCGACCAAGCATGGCGATGTGGCGGACTTCCGATTCGGTCAATGGTTTGGACATCAGTTCAACGACTCCGCGATTTTGCACTACAACGGATCGGGTTCTACAAAAAAAGCGAAACCGATCGCTCGGATTCGCTTTATAATTGATAACGATATTGACGCAAACGAAAGAATCGGGTTAAGACATCGCAGCAACTCAGTGCACAGCAATCTTCGTGTCCCAGTCGCTTCGTGCGTCAGTCGCTTCGTGCCTAAGTCCCTATCCTTTACTTCGTCGCGTCTTCAGGCTTCCAATCGCGCTTGGGCGGCTTCACAACCAAGCCCATACGGATCGCCTTCGCCGACACCTTGATGCGGCAGACCTTGCCATCAACCAAAGCGCGAACGCGCTGGATATTTGGCTTAAACTTCCGCTTGGTGACGCCGGTGGTTTTGATACCGACACCGCCGAGGTATTTGGCTTTACCGCGACGCGCCAGGGAGCGTCCGCTGCGGGTTTTCTTACCCAAAAAATAGCATTCACGAGCCATGAATATTCTCCAAACTGCGATCCGACGCCATAAAACCGGTTTCCGGCATCAGGTCGGTCGGGCAAATATAGGGATCATTGGGAGATTTGCAACCGATCCACCGTCGGGAATGGCCGAATTATTACACCAATTCTTGATTTTTCGTTGCAATAATGGCCCCAGACGGGACGTTTAGGGTGGTGAATGATGGAAATGACCCCGACACACTTGGCCGACCTGATCCGCCGGGCCCAGACCCACGACCCTGACGCATTCGACGATTTGATCGATGCGTTCGGAAAGCGGCTTCATGGGTACCTGTATCGGCTGACGGGGTCACGGGACGAAGCCGACGACCTGCTGCAGGACGTGTTTCTGCGGGTGGTCAAGATGATCGGATCGTATCGGCATGACCATCGATTCGAGGGGTGGCTGTTTCGGATCGCGACAAACCTGGTGCGCGATCGGATTCGCCGGGTCGGTCGGGGCCCGAGGGTGATCCCATTCGATGCCCGCGGTCGTCATAGCGGTGACGCGAGTTCCGAATGGATTGAAGCCAGCGATGACGCTGCTCCCGACCCGGAAGCTTCGATGCGGTTGGCTGACGATGTCGATGCGCTGCAAAAGGGGCTCGCGAAACTGCCTGAAGCCGAGCGTGAGGTGATCATGCTGCGACATTTTTCGGATCTGTCGTTTGCGGAGATCGCCAAGATCATGGGGACGCCGTTGGGAACGGCGTTGGCCCGGGCGCATCGCGGACTGAACAAGCTGCGCGAGATGTTGGACATGGACGGCGTCAAGGCGCAAGTGGGGTAGCGTTTATCAGATAGAAGCGGCAGGTAGAGAACTGCATGCAGAGAGTTGGTGAGCACGATGAGCAAGCAAGACGAACGACAATTTGAAAGCGACGCGATGCTCGCGGCTGAAGTCGAACGACTTGAATCGTGGTTCGCAGAATTCGCCGCGCAGTATCCCGAACCGCCGTGTCGCGTGATGGAACAAGTCAAGATGGCGACCGAGTTGGTGGTCAGCGAGCGGTGCATGAGTGCGGCAGTTGGTGATGTGTCGATGATTAGTATGGCGACGACGGCGCCACCTTCGTCAGAAACGATGAATGCAACAAAGGCTGTCGTGCGTCGTGAACTCATGGCAATGGCCGGTGCAAAGAACAACAGCAAGAACAACGGCAAAGACAACAGAAACGTTCCCACGGGTAATGCATTCAAGTGGGGCAGTTTGTTGGCGATGGCGTCGGCAGCAGTGATCGCGCTGGTGATCCTGCCGAAGTCGCCAGACCCTGATACGCCTAAGAATATTGCCGATGTTTCGGCGATTGACGATTGGGCCTATGTATTGACGGAATCGAACGAATCAGAGCTTGACAGCGATTTGAGTGGTTTCAAATCGGATTTGAATGAGTTCGGCGACTCGCTCGTTTCGCTCGACGATTTTGCGGACGAACTGGGAACTGACGAAATCGAAGATGCAATTGATCAGTTGTACAGCGACAGTGCTTCATTTCTGGACTCATAGTTTTAAATCGTAGGGCCGGTTGGGTGCTGCGTGTCGCAAAGGTGACGCATCAGGCACCAAGGAAAGCGTTATCAAAAAGAGGTGATTGGCGTCACCTTCATCAAAGACCTGAAAGGATGAATCGCGATGTTTCAGAATAGATTAAATCATAAGTGGATGCTTTTCGTTTTCGCATCGTTGGCGGTTGCGTTTTCTGCATCGACGGCGTCGGCGGTCGGTGTGGATGAACCCGACCCGGATGATGATGCCGCAATCACTGCGGACGATGCGGCTGCCATTGGCGTCGGTGAACGTGGACCCCGCGGGCGTCGTGGGTTTGGTCGCGATCGCTCAGGCGAGGACGGACCTCGGGAGCGCCGACGTCCGGGCGCGATGCTTTGGAATCGCATGACTGACGAGGAGAAGGAAGAAGTTAAGGCGTTCGTGGCGGAGTACTATCCCGAAGTCAGCGAAGCGCTGGAGTCAAGTGACGAAGACGGTGGTCGGCCACGCATGGATCGCAAGAACGCACGCATGCTCCCCGAAATTCTCCGAATGCATCAACTGTCCATCGACGATCCCCAAATGTTCGAGATCAAGATGGCCGAGCAGAAGAGCCGCTTTCAATTGCGCCAACTGGTTCGCGAATATCGCCAAGCTGACGACGAATCGACCAAAGAGGAATTGAGCGCCAAGATTCGTCCGCTCGTGGTCGCCGCGTTCGACGCCCAGCAATCGCGGATGGAGCAGGAAGTGACGCGTTTGGAAAAGCGTCTCGAAGGCCTTCGCCGCCACATCGCCAAGCGTGCGGACAATCGTGACGAGGAAATCGAACAGGCCTTCAACGATGTGCTCGACGGCAAAGCTCCCAAGGACGAGCGGTTCGATCGTGAAAGTCGCCGCCGTGGACCGGGTCGAGGATTCCGTGGACCGCGTGGACCGGAGGGTGCCCCCGGAGCCCCCGAGGACGAAGAACCCGACATGGACGATGAAGGCGAAGAATAGGTCTCCCTATACTTCATACTTGCAACTTATGACCATTAGCAGCGTCCGATGCGGCAATCAACCGCATCGGACGCTGCATTTTTGCAGCTATCTCGGTCGATATCCGCATCGTGCACACAGCGGCCATACCGCGCTTGCGTTGACGAGAATCCGCATCTTGTGCACAATCCACCTCGACGATTATTTCACTATGAGGTGACACTTTTTCATGTTTGATTCACTCACGCAGCGGTTCAGCGGCGTATTCAAGGGGCTTCGTGGTCGGGGCCGCATCACCGAGGACAACGTTCGCGAGGCGATGCGCGAAGTTCGCACCGCGCTGCTCGAAGCCGACGTCCACGTCGATGTCGCCCGCGAATTCTGCGACCAGGTCTATCAAAAGGCCATCGGCGAAGAAGTCATCAACACGCTGAAGCCCGATCAACTCATCATCAAAATCGTCCACGACGAACTCGTGCGGTTGATGGGACCGGTCGATCCGAAGATTCCGTTTATCTCCGGCGGGCCGACGATCCTGATGATGGCCGGTCTGCAGGGTTCCGGTAAGACCACGACCTGCGGAAAGCTCGCGCGGAAGATCATCGCGAGCGCCAAGCGTCCGCTACTCGTAGCCGCTGACTTGAAGCGACCAGCCGCTATCGATCAGTTGGAAGTTCTCGGCGAGCAGATCGGTGCGCCCGTCTACACCGAACGCGGTCATCTCAACGCCGTGAAGGTTTGCCGCAACGGTATCGCCCACGCTCGCAAGACCGATCGCGATGTGGTTATCCTCGATACAGCCGGTCGCCTTGCGATCGATGAGGAGATGATGGCCGAGGTCGCCAAGATCGCGACCACCTGCAAACCGCAGCAGATCTATCTCGTCCTCGACGCGATGACCGGTCAGGACGCGGTCGCGACGGCCAAGGCGTTCAACGATCGACTCGAACTTGACGGCTGCATTCTGACGAAACTCGACAGCGACACGCGCGGTGGTGCGGCGCTGTCGCTCAAACACGTCACCGGTAAGCCGATCAAATTCGTCGGCATGGGTGAGAAGCTCGACGCGATCGAACCATTCCATCCCGATCGGGTGGCGGGCAGCATTCTCGGCATGGGCGACATGCTCACGCTTGTTGAAAAAGCTCAGGAACAGTTCGACGCCGAAGAGCAGGCCAAGCTTGAAAAGAAGATGGCCAAGGGCTCGATGACCCTTGACGATTTTCTCGATCAGATGCGCAAGGTCCAGAAGATGGGCTCGATGCGCGACATCCTCAAGAAACTCCCCGGTTTCGGCGGGATGGGGTCGGACCTGAAAGTCGACGACAAGGAGATCAGCCGCATGGAGGCGATCGTCCTTTCGATGACGAAGAAGGAGCGGGCGAACCCGTCGATCATCGACACATCACGCCGGCGACGCATCGCCAAAGGGTGTGGCGCCGCAACGTCCGACGTCAGTGGTCTGGTCAAATCGTTCACGCAAATGCGGGACATGATGAAGGGGATGGCCGGCATGGGCCTGCGCGACCGCATGCGATTCAGTTCGCAGATGTCGCAGATGGCGGCGGCTGGTCAGATGCCAAGCATCCGCGGAAAGGCCGGCACGACGTCCAAACGCCGCGTCAACACCAAAGACAAACGCAAAGCCCGCAAGCGGAAAAGAAAATAGTCGCCACCAACTAGTGTCGATGGCGAAGTGATTGGCACGCCCGGTTATTTTCAAGCAATCCAACTCTAGACAGCGTGCAAAGTCCACCGTTCGGCCCGGAAGCCCGGTTGATTTGAGGCGTGAAAACCGTGAATTGTTCAGCACGCCCTTGCGCCGTTTGAAGATTGCTCAGCAATCTATCCGCCGATACACGCACGCCGTTAATCGTCGCATTCGGTGCACCGAGGGCCGCTGCGCTTTGAGTGCCTTGCTCATTCGTGAGACGCGATTGAGAAAGCGTCGCCCCGGTACGATTCTCGGTTGTGGTCAACACGAAAGCCGCCATCGAAGCGGACAACGGACCGGTTGATCGAATACCAGCACTTGGTGCCGTATAAGCACGCTTTGGCGCACCCGCAGTTTGATTGTTCTTCTGTGCGTCCGTAGCAACCGCGTTTGAACGCTGAGCGCCATTGGTGTTGATGTTTTCAGCAGCGGCCGTTGATTGATTCGGTGCCGAATTCGTCGTCGCGGTTTGCTCTTGCGATTCAATCTTTGGTTGCGTGTTCGCCGGAGCGGTGCGGACTTCTGCCGGTTGATACGACGCGACGCGCGCCAGCTTCAACTGCCCGGTGTTTGAATTGTCACTACCGCTACCGAGGCGCGTGCTTCCGTTATCCACGACAGTCGCGGGACGGCTGGACACTTGGCCCGATCGCGCTGGCGCACCGCCATCCGGGTCATGGAAAACCGTTTGGATCTGCGAGCATCCGCTGCTGGCGACAAGGGCCAGCGCCGCGATGAGGATGGCTTTGGTTGCCTGCTTTCGCATGTTTCTCGCCTCTCCTGGAAAGGTCGGCACCCGCCGACGACAATCAATTCTTAGGTCAGCCGCTGGGCAACGCAAGCCCAAACAATTGACCCGGTACTAGGCTGTTGTCGCCGCATCGGTATAATCTTTCACGTGGTCAGCCGAATCTTTCGGCTCACCAGATGTCTTATGGGCCGGAAAATCGCGATTTATCGGAACAATTTGAGGACAAGCGACATGAGAATCCCCACAAATCGGCGTCGGATCAATGATTTCACAACCTCGGCTATGCGAGGAGTACAGCGGGGAAGTCTAGTCATCGCCGCGTTTGCGATTGTGTCCGGGGCGATGGTGGCTGGGGGATGTGTCGAACAGGCGCCACAGGCCCTTCAGCCCGAGACCGCCCGCGTGGCGATTCAAAGTCAGTGTGCCCAGAACGTGATCAACTGCACCACGAGTTGGCCCGAAGCCGCCTTCATCGTCGAGGCCATGGACGGCCAATCCGTGTCGCTGACCGATACCGGTTTTGTCGTGGAAGGCACCGATGGCAACGGCTGGGAAACCGTGCGGTTGGATGGATCGGCCAGCATCTCGGGCGACGGCGCGAGCATCACGGCATTTGAATGGAGCTCGGGCGCGACGGATGAAGACCCGACCACGCTGGATGCCGGAACGATTTTCGCAACGGGTTCAACGGTCAATCAGCCGATGGCCGTCGGTTTCCATTACATTCGATTGACGGTAAAGAACGATATCATCAGGGACCTGGTCGTCTCGGATGAGTTCGGACTGCTGTTTCAAGACGTGCCAAGCTTCGACTTCGTGGAATTGGAAATCGAAGTAAGAGACTAGAAAGTCAAGCTGCGTCATTGATGGGTAATCGCGCAATCGACGTGTAGGGTGCGTCCCGGACGCACCTGCTAAAATCCATAAGACCAGACAAACAAGAAAAGCGTCAACGATCAGAACAAGAAGCAAGAAGGCGCAACCAAATCAAGACGGGCGAGTGGCGGAATGGCAGACGCAGGGGATTTAAAATCCCCCGAGGGTAAACCTCGTGCGGGTTCGACTCCCGCCTTGCCCAGTACTTACAATTCGACTGCGAGCACGTTGAATTCATGGAAAGCTCGATCTCGATAGGTCAAACTCAACTTTCGGTGCCGTTGGTGGTCAACGCAAGAAGGGGCGCGTGCTGATGGGCAAGCTATTCGGATTACTTGCGGCGATAGTCATATTCATCGTCGTATTCATTGCTCTTCGATCCAAGTCCCAGGTTCGAGAGTTAACGGAAAGTGAAGAGAAGATTCGCCAGCTTGTACACGAAGTTTATGGAGAGCGCATCACCTCGGAAGAGATTCTCATTCAGGATAGCGACGCAATCGTGGATCTGGTACTAGCCAACTCAGAGGTCGAGCGACTCGAAATCAACCTGACGAATCTCGCACGGAAGCATGCAGAGGGCGTCTCGATTCCAGTCTTGAAATTGAGTATGAGGTTGGGCGACTGAATCTTTGCGGACAAGCGCGGGCATCGTGAGGCAAATCTACTGAGAAAGCTGGTACCCGATGGCATCCATGAGATTCGCCTGCCCCTGCTGCCGGTTACTCACGCTCTCGGAGCAGCCGCCCGGTACATTTGCTATTTGTGCCGTGTGTTGTTGGGAGGACGACCCCGTACAGTTTGAAAATGTGAGCTTGAGAGGCGGAGCCAATCGCGTCAGTCTCTGCGAAGCGCGGCAGAACTTTCAGCGCATTGGTGCCAGTTCAGAAGAGTGCTTGGGGTTTGTTCGACCTGCCGATGAAAGTGAAATGCCAGTCGACGACAGTGGTCTTTAGTTGACAACTGGACGGTGTCGGTGGTGCTGTCGTCAATTGAACACGCGCATACAAAAAAAGCAGGCCGGTTCAACAAGAATCGGCCTGCTTCCTTCGTTTGATTCTATATTCGCTGGATCGCAACTAGCGTCGGCGGCGCGAGAATAATGCGATGCCACCGAGGCCCAGTAGTGCGAGACTTGCTGGCTCGGGTACCAAGGTGATGTTGTCGATCCCGGCTTCCAATGTCGGGAATGATGTCACCGACACGCTGAATTCGACGGCAAGGGTCGCGTCGAGCAGCACTTCGGCAAAACTCTCCGTGCCAATAGAGCCTGGATTGAGCATCCACGAACCCTCTTCCAACGGAACGGTTCGCGTTGCCCATGTCGCCACCTGATCAAGCGGTTGGATGCTGCGGTAGCTTGTTCCGTTTGCACCTAGAAGGAAAAGCGACGTCCCGTGGACGATCTGCGGATTGCTGTAGATATACTCGTCGTACTGCACCGCTGTGTACCCGCTCAGGTCACCGGAAAACTCGGCCGGGCCAGCAACCAGCAGACCGCCGATGGAGCTTTCGTCAATCGCATGAATGTATCCACCGGGGTTGCCCCCGGAAGTGACCAATTCAAACGTGCCGCCAAATGGGTCGCCATCCCAAGGCGTTGCGATAGCCGTCCAACCCTGAAGGGTTCCATCATCAAAGTCTGATAGTGGATTTGCATTTGCTGATTGCGCGAGAACAGCGCAGCACAAAGTGCATAGGGCAATGATGCGCCCTTGCATCGATTCGCCGATCATTCTTATCTACCTCCTGAGCCTGAGAGTTCTGAAAAACGACGGACCTTGTCTGCCAAGGTTCGCGCCGATGAGAGAACTTCAAGTCTAACAAGAACGACTCAGGGAATAATAGTCGATAGGGCGTCCGAAAGCAGACAACTGACATCGCTATCAGCAGGGTCGGCCGTCTTTCTCAATCGATCAGAAAGTCGCCAGGTAGGCAGCAATGTCATTGAGGCTTTGCCCGTCAAAGTTGGGAAACAGTTCCTGATGCAGGGATTCGTTGAACTTCGTCTGAAGGAGATTGACGCTGGCACCTGCGAGGTCAGGCGCGTTTCCGGTGCCTGTTCCGGGTTCGGCGTGGCATCGGATACATTCAGTGTCGTAAACGCCTTTACCTGCCGTCGACTGGCTGCCGTTGTTGCCTCCGCTGCCGCCATTGCCCGTATTCATTCCGTCGCCGCCATTGTTGTTCGTGGGGGCGGTCTGGCAGCCGGTTCCGATTATTACCAATCCAACAACCAGCATTAATACTGAAATCGAGCGCAACTTAATCGTCATCATTTGTTCGTCTCCACTGTCTGAGAAATGCCATGGTCTTTCGGTCTTCCATTCATCGTCGCCGCAGCCCGTCAATTTGAGTCTGCGATCGGCCGCAAACGGATTACCGGACTACACGCAGGTACCAGTCGATCTGCGCATCGAGCCTGTGGCGGCCCTGTTAAATCAGGATGGAAGGTGTTCGTTAAAAAACAACGGTGCAACGTCCCACGGTGTGACATTGAGGGCACGAGCAGATGGGCGCAAAGAAACAGGCCAGCTCACATTGAACCGGCCTGCTTTCTTGGTTTGATTTGATTTTACTTGTTGGCGACTAGCGACGACGGCGCGACATGATTGCGAGACCACCGAGGCCCAGCAGTGCGAGGCTTGCTGGTTCGGGGACGTCGACCGTCATCACGAAGTTGGCGATGTCGGCAGGATTGTTCGGGCCAAACGCGAAGAGGCTCCATCCCGATCCCGGGGTGAACTCCGACGCATTGTTCGTGTAGAAGCCGAGACTGTTGAAGCCGCCACGGTTTTGGAAACCAAAGTTGCCGTTGTAGCTGTAGTTCTCGATGCCGATGCTGAAACCGAAGTTATTGAATCCGCCTGAGGTCATCGGGCCGGGCATGGGAATGGTGAGACTGAAAAGCGTTTCTTGGCCATTACCCGTTGCTGGCAAGACGACATCTTCGATGGTCGTCGAATATAGGGTTGTACCGGGTCCGAAGATCAATCCGCTCGGGTCGCCATCGTTGAACGTGAAGACGATGTCGGTCGTGCCTTCCGCGGCAGCAGCTCCGTCACCATACACAGCCAAGCCGAGCGTCAACGATGCAATTCCAACTGGGGCATCACCGCCACCGCCAAAATAACCGCTGTCGCCGAACAAGGTGCCAGCAGGCGTGCTGCTGTTGAATGGCGTGAAAGTGCCGGTTGAAGCCCCGGTGTCATACACGATGGTGGCCCATGCAGGTGCTGCGCAGACCATTAGCGCGACCACAAAAGCAGTGCTCGTTACCTTCTTCATTGCTATCAATTCCCCTGTCTTGCAGATTTTGAGAGATAGATCTGGACCTTGCCCTACCAAGATCCATAGTTTGCATCAGCTTACCCAATTGACGGTTTGATGGTCAAGGATTTCCCACCGGCTGACGCCATGAATCCCCTCTTGGCTGTAGAATTATCGGACGTGAATCCAGCAAGATGGATGCGGCTGATCAGTCCTTTCCCTTAATCATTCTGCCCACGTCACCCGCAGAATCGCGGACCTTCTTGAGTAATCGCTTGGCCCAGACGAACTCAGTGGCGAGGATGGCCAGACCAGCCGGGATCACGATAAATGCCGGGCCCGGCAGGACCAACAGGGCGATCCCCGCGAGCACAACCGTTCCGCCGACGACCAGCACGATCATTCGTTTTGCATTTTTCAGAAGCATGTCGATGCCGTTTGCGACTGTGGATTTGTCGTCGTGGGTGGTCATCGTCGCCCCTATCTCGCGCGCTTGACAGGAATCTGCACGTACAATTCGAAATGTTCGATGCCATGCGCAAATGGGCGGCCGATCCACGCCTCGAAGAATGGGTGGTCGTCGGGCACGTAGCGGCTGTTGGGCAGCCAGCATTTGAAGAGCCAGTCCATCGCCCGCATTTCATTCTGGATCGGTCCGCGTATTTCGATCTGGGCGACGGTCATCGGCGGAAATTCAATCACGCCGATTTCGCCTTCCGGTTCGACGTTCTCAACTTCGAGCCCGACATCATAGCGACAGTCCTTGAACTCGACGATCACCGGATCGTCCCACATGTATCCGAGCCACTGTCCATCGGCGAGTCCGCGCTGCTCGGCCCACGCGACGAAGCGCTCTGCCGCACCGGTGACGATACCGATTCTAAACGGATCAAGCACGCGGAGGTACGCAACGCGACGGGCGGGAAGTTGGCGCAAAGTCAAATCGAAGTTGTCGGCTTTGACGTCGTCAGGCAGGGCGAACAGATGGTGGTTGGAATCGTGTTCACACAGGGCCGCATCCAACTCGTCGCGGCGATCCTGTCGAAATTGGTCGAGTTTGAATTCGCTCGGTGGCACGCCGTACTTTTCTTTGAATCGTCGCGAGAAATCTGAGAGCGATGTGAATCCACAGGCCAGTGAAATTTCCGTTAGCGACCTCGGGCCTTGGTGGGCGAGCATCCAAAGCGCCCGTTCCAACCTCAGTCGTCGCACGAATTGGTTCAACGTCTCGCCCATCAGTGCGCGGAAGATGCGATGGAAATGAAACGGCGAGAAGCACGCGACCTCGGCGACGGCGTCAAGGTTAAGCGGCTGATCGAGGTTGCGCACGATGTGATCGATGGCGCGGTTGACGCTCTTGAGGTAATGCGGTGATGCGTCGGAAGGTTTTTCAGAATCGATTCGCAAGATTTGTCAAACCGGGAACGGGGAGAGGAATTATGATCTGGCGTCGTTTGGAGGTGTATCGATCATAAATAATGTTCTGTAGATTTTGTCGGCTGCGGCGATCTTGTTGCTCGCATCGTGTAATCATAGTGCCCGCACTGACTCGTCGCAATTTCAGGTATCGCAAGGGGATAACGACATGGACTTGGGTGCGTTCTCAGTCAGTTTGACGGTCAAAGACATCGAGGCATCGCGGGTCTTCTATGAGAAGTTGGGTTTCAAGAAGATTCACGGCGATCAGTCGCAGAATTGGCTCATCCTGCAAAACGGCGCCAGCACGATCGGGTTGTTTCAAGGGATGTTTGAGCGCAACTGTCTGACGTTTAACCCCGGCTGGGCGAATGATGGAAATCATCCTGATGAGTTCACCGATGTTCGCGAGATTCAAAAGCGCTTAAAAGCCTCAGGGATAGCGCTCACCCAAGAAGCCGATGAATCGACGGAAGGGCCGGCGAGTTGCACGATGCTTGACCCGGATGGAAATCCGATCCTGATCGACCAGCATCGCTAGCGGTTCGCATTGGGCGTCATGGGTGCCCCAGGCTTTTAGCCTGGGGGACTGATGGTTGAACGATGTCCCTTTGTTGCGCGATCAACTTCATTGCTTCGGTCTTGATGGTTTGTCAGTCCCCCACCCTGGAAGGGCGGGGCACCCGCGCGTGCTTGTTTGAAATATGCCGGGCGCTTAGCATGTGTTCATGCAATACGTACGACTTGGCGAACGCGGACCGATGGTTTCACGCATGGGGTTCGGTGCGTGGGCGATCGGTGGGATGAACTGGGGGCCGACCGATGACGACGTCTCGTTGGCCGCGCTCAATGCGGCACTCGACGCTGGCGTGACCTTCATCGATACCGCCGATGTCTACGGTTTCGGGCATTCCGAAAAACTGATCGAGCAGGTCGTGCGCGAACGCAAGCCCAAAGACCTCGTCATCGCCACAAAAGCCGGCAACGATTTTTATAACGCCGGCGACAGCGATGACGCCGGTTATGGCCCCATTCGCCAGACCTATGACAAGGATTACATCGTCTTTGCGGCAGAGCAGAGCCTCAAACGACTCAACGTCGAAGCGCTCGACATTCTGCAACTGCACAGCGGTGACATCGAGCAGCTTGAGCGCGACGATCCGTGGGAAGCGCTCGAGTTATTGAAGAAACAGGGCAAGATCAAACATGCCGGCTGGAGCATCCAGTCGTTTCAGGAAACAACGCAGGCCCACATCCTCGACGCCCATCACGAGTTGATCGACATCATTCAGGTGCGTTACAACCTGCTCGAACGCGAAGCCGAGAAGGTTCTCTTTCCAAAGGCGCTGGAGTATGGCACCGGGGTGATTGTGCGGATTCCGATCCTGTTCGGGTTGCTCACGGGCAAATTCACCCGTGACTCCAAATTCGGCGAGGACGATCACCGCAACATGAACCTCTCAGCCGAAAAGCTCGAAGCATATCTGGGCCAACTGGAATCGCTGCAACCGCTCTATGATCAATTCCCCGATCAGACCATGACACAGGTCAGCCTGCGGTTCTGCATCACGCACCCGGCGTGCCATGTTGCGATCCCCGGCGCCAAGACGCCCAAGCAAGCGGCTGAAAATGCAGCAGCGGGTGGTTTTGGTCCTTTGCCCGCCGATGCCCTCGCGTAGCGTCATGAACTCGTCCGAGGCGGTCGGAAAAATAAATTGAGAAATCTGAAATCCCGGTGTCCATTCAGTCGCTGGCCATTCGTCTATAGGATGAACGGGGCCGAAGTGGCCACAACCAAACTTGATTATTCAGGACAGGAGACTTTCTCATGGCAAAGTATCTTTTTATCTACCGCGGAGATGTAGCCGACTCGAACGTGCAACATTCGCCCGAGGAGATGCAGGCCTTGATGGCCAAGTGGGGCGCGTGGTTTGAAAAAGTCGGAGCCGGGATGGTTAGTGGAGGCGATGCGCTTCTTCCGACGGGTAAGTTGGTTCGCGGAAACACCGTGACCGATGGTCCATTTATTGAAGCGAAGGAACTGGTCGGCGGATATTCGATCGTCCAGGGTGACAGTTACGATGCCGCCGTCGAATATGCCAAGACCTGTCCGATCATCGAAGAAGGCGGAAGCGTCGAAGTGCGCGAGTTGGCCGGCTTCGATCAGGAAGGCTGATTCGCCTGACGTCGGAGTTCAATTCTTGAGCTTTGAAGATTCCAACGCATACATGGTCGATCGCGATTCTGGTTCGTCCAAACTGTCGGGTGAATCAGAATCGCGTCGACTGGTTGATCATTACTTCCGGCACGAGTACGCGCGGTTGGTGGCGTCGCTCACGCGAAAGTTTGGCATGCAGCATTGGGATGTTGTGGAGGATGTGGTCCAGTCATCGTTGCAGCGTGCTTTGAACTCCTGGTCGCTTCGGGGAATTCCCAAGAACCCGACAGCATGGCTCTATCGGGTCGCGTCCAATCTCGCTTTCGATGTGCTGCGACGGGATCGCCGTTGGAACGAACTGGACCCATCGATTGATGTACAAGCTGATTCGGATTTGGACTTTGATGCGTTTGACGAATCGAATTTGCAGGACGACTTGCTTCGGATGATCTTCGTCTGCTGCGACCCCAGCGTTCCGCCGCAGTCCCACATTGCCCTGGCGCTCAAGACGCTTTGCGGTTTTGGAAATCTTGAAATCGCCCGGGCGCTTTTGACGAC
Source organism: Phycisphaerales bacterium UBA1845 (assembly GCA_002338715.1). GTDB lineage: Bacteria > Planctomycetota > Phycisphaerae > UBA1845 > UBA1845 > UBA1845. Next base: position 56,153 of record DDIR01000102.1, read on the forward strand.
GGAGGCCAGCGTTGCGAAACGCATCACGCGGGCCAAGAAATCGCTGCGATCATCACCGGTCGAGATCAGCGAGTTGGGGCCAGACGTCATTCGCGATCGCCTTCCCGATGCCCAGACGGTGATCTACCTGCTGTTTAACGAGGGATACAGTTCGTCGATTGCGGACAAGTTGATCCGCGAAGAGCTATGCGAGGAAGCCGTTCGGTTGGCACTGGTGTTGGCCGAGCATCCGCATACGTGCGGGCCCAGATCTGCTGCCTTGCTGGCGTTGCTCTTATTTCACGCGGCGCGGCTTGAGGCGCGCATCGATGTCAGTGGGGCGATGTTGTTGTTGAAGGAGCAGGATCGAACCCGCTGGGATCAGCGATTGTTGGCGGCTGCCTTCCAATGGTTTCAAGCCGCGAACACGGGCGATGAAGTGACGCGCTACCATGCGGAGGCGTGGGTGGCGGCTGAGCATTGTCGGGCGCGTTCGTTGGATGACACCAACTGGGATCGAATCGTGACGGCGTACGATTTGCTGGAACGCCTTGCGCCGTCGCCGGTCCATGCGTTGAGTCGGGCAATCGCCATCGGGTATCGCGATGGGCCGCAAGCGGGCATGGATGCGTTTTCGTCGATTGAGTCGGATTCGCTGGCCAAGGATTATTATCTTTGGCATGCCACGCACGCGGAACTTGCGCGACAAACCGGAGACATTAAGACGGCCAGGACCGCGCTGGATCGAGCATGGGAGTTGGCACCGACGCATGCGGAAAAGGAACTCATCTCGCGGAAACTTGATGCGCTGTGATCATGTCTCGCCACGTGAGTGTTCACGCTATGCTTTGGGATCTGACGTGAATCCGAAATCATCCAGAATCGTGTAGAGGCTGGGGATCACCAAGAGCACAAGCACTGTGGATGCCAGCATTCCGAAGACGATGCTGATCGCGAGGGGGATAAGTACCTGTGCCTGCAGGCTGCGTTCGAAGAGCAGCGGGGTCAGACCGGCCATCGTGGTTAGCGAGGTGATCGTGATCGCACGAAAGCGTTCACGACTGGCACGGCGGGCGGCTTCATGAACCGGGGTGCCGTCAGCCGCACGCATTTTTAGAAACAAGACGAGCAGGATGGAATCGTTCACCACGACGCCGGCCAGCGATACAAACCCCAACAAACTCGGCATGCTGATGTCTTTGCCGAGAATCAGATGCCCCCAAACGACGCCAACCAGCGCCAACGGAATCGCGACCATGACGACGAGTGGTTCGATGTAGCTGCGGAATTGGAAACTGAGCAGGATGAAAACGCCGATCAAACCGATGAGCATGCCGCGCCGCATCGAACCTTGCGTGACGCGGGCTTCTTTGGTTTCGCCTTCGATTGAATACGTGACGCCGTGATGGGTTTCGTGGAGCTTTGAAGCGAACTCTGTTTCGAAAAGCTTCATGATCTGAGCCGTATTGGTCTGCTTGCTGTCGAGGTCGCCGCGCAGCGTCACCGTGCGCTGTCCGTTGACCCGGGCGATGCGCGACCAGCCGACCGCCTCTTCGATTGTCGCGATGGCATCGAGCGGAATCTGTTTGCCATCGGGCAGCGTGCAATGGAAGTAGTCGAGGTCGGCGGGGTTGTTGCGCGCATCTCCTGCCAGCCGCACTTCGATCTCGTACGACTCGGGACCGACTTGAAACTCGTCAGCTGTGACGCCCGCGAATGCCGCCCGCAATTGTCGGGCAACGTCGCGGCCGAAAAGCCCCAAACCCGTCGCACCCGCCCGCATGCGAATGCGCATTTCCGACTTGCCTTCATGCAGATCGACGGCGAGGTTGCTTACTCCGCGAAAGGATGCGAACCAGTCCCGCGCTTCGATCGCCGCATTGCGAAGGTCGGTCAGGTCGTCACCAGAAAACCGAATCTCAATGTTGCGACCGGCTGGCCCCAACGATGGTTCGGTCAGGACGAGCTGCTGCACATCGGGCAATTCGCCGATGGATTTTCGCCATTCTTCGAGGATGTCGTCAACGCGGGCGTCGCGTTTCTCAGCCGTCAGAAGATCGGCGAAGATGGTGGCGACGTGCGGGCCGGTCTCGAATGCATCTTCGTTGAGATTGAACCGCGAGTAGACGGTCGTGACCAGGTCCTGTTCATCCGGCTGGCGCGGTTTGAATTTTCTGTTGACCTCAGCCAACCCGTCTTTGATCTGATTGACGACGGCTTCGGTTTTTTCGAACGGCGTTCCCGCTGGCATCAGCAATCGGGCAACAACCAAGTCGCCATCCAATTCCGGAAACGCCTGAAAGCGCACGACTCCGCCCGCAAACAACCCAGCCGACAACAAGAACACAAAGAACACGCAGCCGACCCAGAGGTATCGCCAATGGATCAGCACGTCGATGGTGCGGCCAAAGACGCGCTCGCGCACCCATTCAATCGCATTGTCAAACCACTTGCGGAAGCGGTTGGCCGGTTTGTCGGGCGAGGCGTGAAGCGAATGTGCCAAGTGGGCTGGCAATATGAAAAACGCTTCGATCAAACTGACGACCAATACGAGTATCAGGATGATCGGGACAACCTTGAGCACCTTGCCGATGTTGCCTTCCAAAGCGGCTAGTGGGCCGAGCACGCTGACGGTTGTCACAAACGAACTGAACACGCCGTTGGCGACCTCGCTGACGCCATCGATCGCCGCGTTGAGCGGTGATTTGCCACGGGCGCGGTGCGACGCGATGTTTTCAGCGATCACAATACCGTCGTCCATCAACAATCCCAGCGCGAGCAACAACCCGACCATTGTCAGCATGTTGATGGTGAGGTCGAACTGCGGCACGAAAAAGAACGCCCCCAGAAACGACACGGGCAAGCTCATCACCACCCAGAACGAAAGCTTGATGTTGAAGAACATCCACATCGCCAGGAAGACGAGGATCATTCCCTGCCAGCCGTTGGTGATAAGCATTTGAAGTCGATCAACCACCAACCGCGAAAGGTCCTGCGTGACCTTGATGTCCAGTTGCGGAAACCGTTCGCGCTCATCCTGCAGGAAACTTTCGACGGACCGCGCGACTCGGATGATGTCTTGATTCTTGGTCTTTTTGATCTGCAGCAAGCCCGCCCGCTGGTCGCCAAGATTGATGCGGTCTTCTTTGAATTCGAACAGATCGACGACGCGGCCCAGGTCGCGAAGCTTCAACTCAGCACCGTTGCGCCCGGCGACGATGATGAGTTCTTCCAACTCCCGCGGTGTGGTGCGCTGTTCGGTGAAGCGGACGAGGATGTCGCGATCTTCGGTTTCGATCACGCCGGCTGGCAGGTCAACGCTTTGACGGGCGATCACGTCTGAAACATCGGCGACGCTCACGCCGTACTTCATCAATGCTTCCGGAACGAGTTCGACACGAAATTGATGATCGGCGAATCCTTCGATTTCAACCAGCGATGTGACCGTCTGCATCTGCAATCGGCGTTTGAGATCTTCGCAGTAGGCTTTGAGGTCTGGCGCAGACATGGGCCCCGCGACCAAAACCGAAAGCACGGGGTCGGTCGTGTGCAACTGGGTGATGACGGCGTCTTCCACGTCGTCGGGAAAGTCATCGATCGCGGCGACTTCGGTATCGATTTCGTCTTTGAATTCTGCGAAGTTAGCGCCGTCTTCCATCTCGACGGTGATGACAGCCACGCCTTCGCGCGCTTCGGAACGGATTTCTTTAACGAAGCGCACGCCATCGAGCACGTCTTCCACGCGCGTGCAAATGACCTGTTCGACCTCTTCAGCCGTCGCGCCGCGATAGGGGACGCGGATCTGCACTTCGCTGGCGGCGAAATCCGGAAATGTCTCTCGCCGCAAGCTGCGCAGGCTCAACACGCCCATGACCAAGAAGATCAGCATGAGCAGGTTGGCGGCTGTCGGATGCTTGGCAAAGTATCGGATCATGGCAGCGCGGTTTGCCCGTTTGCTTCAGCGAGAAGTTCGGTGAGTGCGGCTTCGTCCATCATCGGGTCGATCAACATGCCATCGATTGCGGGTGTTGGATCGGAGACGATGACCCGTTCGCTGGCTACTACACCGCCCGCCACCACGACCATGTTGGCTTGTTCAAACGCAACTTGAAGTTCGCGGGCGACCAGTCGGTTCTGGTTGTTGACGATATACACCTTTCCGCCACGCACCGCCGATCTGGGAATGATCACGCGGTCTGGGATGGGTTTGCCGCGCAGTTCGACTTCGCAGAACACGTCGCGAAACAGCGGGGGGCGCTTGCCGGGGATGGCCCGCTCGTAGGGTTTATCGACGACGACCACGAGCGCTACGGTGCGCGTGACCGGGTCGAGACGCTCGCGGATGCGGTCGAAGCGTGCGTCCCACTCTGCGACAAAATCGCCGCCGGTGACTCGTACGACGGCGTCGATGTGGACCAGTCGGCGAATCATCTCCATGTCGGGGACGGCCCCGAGCGCTTCGTCGGTGTCCGAGCGGATCAGGTTCCGCGCTTGGCTGATGGGGGTCTGCACTTCGATTTCGGTGGCTGCGATTCCGTCGGCGGTGAACAGGGCTTCGCCGCGCTGCACGTATTGTCCAACTTCGATGCTGACATCGCCGATTCGGCAGCCGAATGGAGCGATGATCTTCGTCCGGTTGAGATCGATGCGGGCTTGTTCGAGCTTGGCTCGGCGGACGTTGAGCGTGGATTCGAGTGAAGCCAGTTTGGACGGATACAGATTCAGGCTGTTTTCGAGTGACTGGACCTTTTGTTGCTGCGCGAGAAAGGTGCGCTCTTCACCACGCAACTCCGTGCCCGCGACTGCGTCATTGCCGGCAAGGTTGCGCATGCGTTCCAAATCACTCTGAGCCAACTCAAGCGACGCCTTCTCGATTTCCAGTGATCGCCCATCGTTGACTTTGCGTGCGGTCAGTTCGGCCAGGCTTGCTTCGAGCTCCGCGATTTCGGCTTCCAACTGCGTGACGACGAGTTGGTACTCTTGCGGGTCGATGGTCAAGACGGGGTCATCTTTGACCAGAAACGAGCCGGACTTGAGATTTGGATTGACTTCGACGATCTGCCCACCGACTTCTGCGACCACACGCCACACCTTGGTCGGTTGCGACGTGCCATAGCCAATAGCCCGGGGCGTCACCGAAACGACCGGCGCTTCGATCACGCGGAGCTTGCGGGCGACCTCGGCCACCGGTTTGCGAACAGGCTCGCGTGAGCCGCGAACGAGCCAGACGAACAGGGCGATGGCGACAAGGACGGGCGGGATAATGAGGAATCGTTTGGTTCGTTCAGTCATCGTTTGAAGTTCGCTGTCGATCGAAACAAGTGAATCGATATTGCGGTAGGGTACCGCGCGGGACACGGTGAATATACCGCTGAATTCTCTGAAGGGATACAGGATTTGCAATCAGGAAATTCCGGGGCGACTGCGTTCGCGTGTTCGATCTGGGACCGGTATCCTATGGGGATAGGATGACTGTAAACGGATTGGGCGGTCGACTCTGCCCATCGGATGAGTGATTCAAAGGCGAATCGAAAATGGGCGTACTGGTCACGTGCCAGAATATCTCGAAGCACTTTGGAACCCGCACACTGTTTGACGGGCTTTCCATCAGCTTTTCAGACGACGAACGCATCGGGTTTCTGGGACCCAATGGTGCTGGTAAGACGACGTTTCTCAAGATAGTCGCCGACTTGGAACCGACTGACGGTGGCGAGATAAGCCGGCGACGGTCTGCGCGGATCGTGTTTCTTCAGCAGCACGATCGATTTCCCATTGGCGCAACGGTGACGTCCGTACTCGTCGATGCGTTGAGCCATCAACCGATGGAAGCGTACGAGCGCGACACGCAAGCCGCAATCATGTTGACCCGATTTGGATTTGAAAAACCGGATCAACTGGTGTCGGATCTTTCGGGTGGATGGCGAAAACGCTTATCGATTGCCCGCGCGTTCATTCAAGAACCCGATCTGCTTTTGATGGACGAACCGACCAACCATCTTGACGTGGAGGGGATTCGATGGCTTGAGCAGGCGTTGTTGACGGTTCCGTTTTCGTTCGTTGCGGTCAGCCATGATCGATACTTTCTGGAAAACGTGACCAATCGCGTCATCGAGTTGAACCCGGTCTATCGCGACGGATATTTCAGCGCAAGCGGAAACTACAGCACGTTCCTGGAAAAGCGAGCCGCTTTCCTCGAATCGCAGCAGGCCCAGGAAGCCTCCCTCGCCAACATCGTGCGCCGCGAAAAAGCATTCCTGATGTCCAACGCGAAAGCCCGGCGCACCAAGTCCAAGTCGCGCATCGAAGAAGCCCACCGCTTGCAGGATGAACTTCGCGAACTGTCGGATCGCAATTCACGGGCGACCGTCGCGAACATCGATTTCGACGGAACGGGTCGCAAGTCGAAGAAATTGCTCGACGCGAAAGGGTTGTCGAAATCGCTGGGTGGAAAGCTCTTGTTCGACGACCTGTCACTGCTGCTGTCACCGGGCGTGCGCGTGGGTTTGCTTGGAGCGAATGCGAGCGGCAAGACGACGTTGATCCGCGTGCTGACGGGGGCGCTGCCGCCGGACAAAGGTTCAGTTGGACTGGCTGAGGATTTGAAGATCGTTTTGTTCGATCAGAATCGCGAGGAACTGCCGCAGGATGTGACGCTACGTTGGGCGCTTGCGGGCGAGAATAAAACCGTCGACTTTCGGGGCCGACCCATCCACATCACCGCATGGGCAAAGATGTTCTTGTTTTCGACGAGTCAACTCGACATGCCGGTCAGCGATCTTTCTGGTGGTGAGCAAGCCCGCATTCTGATCGCCCGGTTGATGCTTCAGCCCGCCGACGTGTTGATCCTCGACGAACCGACCAACGATCTCGACATCACGTCGCTCGATGTCCTCGAAGAAAGCCTGATCGATTTTCCCGGCGCGATCATTCTGGTGACGCACGATCGCTTCATGCTCGACCGCGTGAGTACCGAGATCCTCGGGCTCGATGGCGGCGGTCGCGTGGGTAAGTATGTCAACTGTGAACAATGGCAATCCGCCCAGTCAAAATCTGTGGGAAGCAATACTTCTGAATCCAAACGTGACAAACCCAAAAAAGGCAAGGGTGCGAACTCAAAAGGTGGACTGACTGCCAGCGAAGTGTCCGAATTAAAAGAGATGGAAGCCACCATCCAAGCCGCAGAAGAGCATGCCGAGGCCTGCCTCAAAGCCACCGAAGATCCCAGTGTCGGAAGCGATCACGTCGAATTGCAGAAACGTTGGGAAGCCCTCGAAGCATCCAAGCAAGCCGTCGAAGCCCTCTACGCCCGATGGGAAGCTCTGGAAGCAAAGAGGTCCTAGTGCGCAGGTTGTGCAGCAGCGGACGGTGATGGAGAATCGGACTCTGTTTCATACGCGCCGTAGTGCCCGTGTGACCAGCCGCGGATGATCAGGTGGCAGGCTGGCATCATTAGCAGGACGACGGCGGCTGAGAACATGATGCCGAATCCGAGGGCGATGGCCATCGGGATGAGGTAACGTGCCTGTGGTGACGTTTCAAAAATCATCGGGGCGAGGCCCATGAAGGTGGTCAGCGACGTCAGCAGAATCGGGCGGAAGCGGCGCGTGCTGGCTTCAAAAGCCGCTTGTTCAAATGGCATTCCATTGGCGATGAACTCATTCATCGTCACGGTCAGCACCAGACCGCCATTCACCACGACACCACATGTCGCGATGATTCCCAAAACGCTGACGACCGAAAGATCGTAACCCATCACGATATGACCAAGCAGGGCGGCTGCGATGGCGAACGGTACGACCAGCATGGTGATGAGCGCTTCGCCATAGCTGCGATAGATCGCCGCCAACATTCCGAAGATCACCGCGAGCGATGCACCCAATCCGAAGATGAGGGCGCGCATGGCGTCGATTTGTTCCTGCTGACGTCCGCCGTATGAAAAGCTCAGTCCCGTGTGGTTGGCGAGCAGTTGTGGGAAGACGTTGGCTTCGAGGTCCTCGCGTACTTTGTTCACGTTGGTGAGTTCAGGGACGATGTTGGCCGTTACGGTGAGGACGCGCTGGGCGTTGACGCGTTTGATCTCGGTGTGGGCACGCGTCTGCTTGAGATCGACGGCTTCGATCAGCGGCATTTCGCCGCCAGCCGGCGTGCGGACGATCATCGTTTCCAGATCCGCGAGGGAACGTCGCTCGTCTTCCGGCAATCGCACCATCACCTTGACTTCGTTGCGTGCCCGCTGCATGCGAAGGGCTTCGGCGCCGTAGTACGCGTGGCGAATCTGCCGCCCTATGGCCTCATGCGTCAGGCCCAACGATCGCGCTTCGTCTTTGATGGTCAAATCGAGTTGCGGTTTTCCGGCTGCGAACCCGTCGTCGATGTCGGTAACACCGGTGTATGATCCGAGGGTTGTCGCCAGTTCATGAGCCGCCGCTTCAAGAGTTTCACGATCCGGGTGCGAAAGCTCAACGGTGAGTCCGCGCGAGCCCGACGGTCCGACTTCCCATTCAAAATAAAGTGATTCAAGGCCTGGCAGTGGACCGATTTCTTCGCGCCAGACTCGGACGAAGTCTGCGGGCGTAAAGTCGCGCTGCTCCTGCGGTACTAGGACGAAATTCACGTCAGCCGTATTGGACCCCAGTCGCCCCTGGCTATTCATCCAGCCGGCCATCACCTTATCGCGCGGGCCGAAATGATCGACGGTTCGCAGTCCGGCTTCTTCGATGATTTTGGAGACGCGAGAGGTTTCGCTGAACGGTGCGCCAAAAGGAACTCGGACTTCGGAATCGACCCGATCGCCCTCGATGCGTGGGTCGAACGTGAAATTCAACCGCCCGCTTTCGTACCATGCAGCGACAACAATCAATCCGCTAAAAAAGATGGCAACGGTCATTCCGCGATATCGCAGCGTCAGCGCTAGCAGCGGTCCATACACGTTTTTCGTGAATCGTTCGAAACTAGCCGACAACCGTTGCTGGATTCGCGCGATCGCAGGGAGCAATCCGCGCCGGTCGGGATCGACCGCCTTTGCATGGGCGAGGTGGGCGGGGAGGATGAACAAACTTTCAAACAGTGAGATCAGGAATACGGTGATGACGACGAGCGGAATCGCGGCGAAGAAGCGACCAGTCTGACCGGGGACGAACATCAACGGAACGAACGCGACGATGTTGGTCGCAACCGCAAACAACACGGGAACCGACATTTGCTTGGCGCCGGCAATTGCAGCGTCCAGGCGCGTCTCGCCGCGCTGAATGTTTTCAAAAACCTCTTCACCGATGATGACCGCGTCGTCAACGAGAATTCCCAGCGTGATGATAAACGCGAACAGCGAGATCATGTTGATGGTCGTGTCCATCAACGGCAACAGCATGATGCCGCCGAGCAGGCACACGGGAACGGCTGACCCAACCCAAAACGCCAGCTTCGGGGCGAGAAACACACCCAGCACAATCAGCACGAGTCCCATGCCGAACGCACCGTTTTGCAAAAGCAATTCAAGTCGTTCGCGGTATTCCCGCGCCCGGTCCCACATCACGATCATTTCGACCGAATCGGGCATTTCCGCGTTCATGCGCTCGACATAGTCGTAAACAATCTCCGCGATTTCGAGTGGCTTTTGATTGCCGGTTTGATAGACCCACAACGTGACACCGGGTTTGCCGTTAAACGATGACACGCGATCAACGTCTTCAAATCCGTCGGTGATGGTTGCGATGTCGCCGAGGGTAATCGTCGCGCCGTCTGGTCCGCTGACCACGGGAATGTCGTAGTACTCGCTCGCAAAAAACCGCCTGCCCGCACTTCGCAGCAGGACCTCACCGCCTTCTGTGCGCACTTCGCCACCTGGCACATCGCGGGCAGCCGCCCTGACTGTCTCTGCGATGTCTCCCAACGTGAGATTAAGCGCACGAAGCTGCGCCTGCGGGACTTCAATGGTGATTTCGGGCGCACGGATTCCGCGGGTGACGATCTGGGTGATCTGTTCGTTGGCGAGCAGGTCGTTGCGAACGCGCTCGGAGAACTCGAACAGTGTGCGCTCGTCCATGTCGGCTGCGATGGCGATGGTCACGGTCGAACGCTGACGAATTGCCAGCTCGACACGGGGGCGTTCCGCTTCCTCGGGAAATGACGACACGCGATCGATGGCGTTCTTAACGTCCTGAAGAGCACGGTTGGGATCGACGCCTTCGATCAGTTCGACGGCCATGCTCCCACTGCCTTCGACCGCCGTCGCTTCGATGCGCTTGACCGCTTCCAGCCCGCGAACCGCCTCCTCCGCTGGAAGCAGGATGCCTTCTTCGACTTCTTCGGGTGTCGCACCGGGAAGTGACATTGAGAAGTTGACCACATCCAATTCGTAGGCGGGGTAGACTTCCTGCTTGATCTGTGACGCCACCATGACACCGCCAATGACAAACAACAGCATCATCAGGTTGGCCGCAACATGGTTTTGCGCCATGAATCCGATCAGCCCGCCGCGCGATTGCAATTTTGGGGTGGGCGTCATGGTGTGGCGCCCTTGCTCTCAGATGCGACTGTGGCGTCAGCCGTCTGCGGCGTGCTTGGCGACGTTTCGAGATTGGGGTCAGCATTCGCAGAATCTTCGCGTACGCGCAGCGGCATTCCCGGGACCACGCTGGCCAAGTGCGTCGTCACCAGCATGTCGTCAGGTTTGAAACCATTTCGCACGAGCACATCGTCCTGTCGCCGCCAGACGATCTTTACCGGTCGAATTGCCAAAAGTCCTTCCGCATCGCGCACCCAGACACGGTCATTTTCGCGCAACGCTTTGCGTGGGATCGAATAGACATCGTTCAAGGTTCCCGAGTCGATGCGCAGTCGAACGTAGCTTCCGAGCAATACACGTTGCACGGAATTCTGGGGATTGTCAGCAGCGCTATTGGATAGACTGAGCGGGTCTTTGATCGCGACAAGCACGGTGGCCATCCTGCCCAATGGATCAAGATTGCCGAGTGGGCGAAGGGCCAACCCGGTCCACTCGACCGTGTTGTCGCCGCTCGACATCGTGCTCGTTGACATCGAGACGGTGACGCGGCTTGGATTGTCCGGGTAGTCGTTTGCGAATCGTAAATCGCGAAGCCGCGCGACAGGAATCGCAGCTTCGGTCCAGAATTCATCTGTCGAAACCAACGTTGCGATGGCCGCTTGCGGACCGACGCGTTGGCCTACTTCCACGCCTTCGGAAACCACGAGCGCGTCGAACGGAACGATGACTTCGGTACGTGCGAGCGCGAGTTTGGCGACTTCCAATCGTCGTTCAAGAACACGCACATTGGCGGCTGCACTTTCGACAGCGCGATGCTGCTCAGCGATTTCGGCGTTGAGCGTCTGTCGAGCGGCCCGCTGACTGGCGAGTTTGGTGGATGCGTCGCGTGCTTCGGATTCACCGGCGGAATTCTGTTCGGCCAACCCACCAACCCGATCGGCGTTCCATTTGAGGTATCCGATCTCGACGTCGATTTGCTCGCCGCGACTTTCGAGTGAGTCGATCCGCGCACGAATCTGCGCAGTTTCGTGGTTGGCGACATCGAGGTCGGCTTCGGCTTGGGCGACAGCAATCTCGTAGTCGGTGGGGTCGATGCGAAAGAGCAGTTCGCCTTGCTTGAGAATGCCTCCCGGTTCCAGGCTCTTGTTCAGTTCGACAATGCGCCCGGCGACTTCCGGAATGATCCGCAACTCGCGGGATGGAACGACCGTTCCATAAGCATTGACGAAAACCGGAAAGTCTTCCTTGACCAATTCGGCGACACCAACCACGGGCGCCAACGATTCCGGCTGCGACTTTGGCACGTTGGGCGGTGAGCTGATCAAGACGGCGCCGATGGCAACAGCTGCAACGACCAGCAGAATCGGCAGTCCGAGATTCATGAGCAATCCGCGCCACCCTTTCGGCGCTGTGGGTATTGGTCGCGAACCATTGTGCGCTGCGTCGATCGCTTGAGAATGTGATGGCGATTTGTTCGGGCCATCTTCAGGTTGTGGTTGATTGTGGCTCAATGCTCAAATCTTCCTTGCAATTCCTGCCAAACGGATGCGGGCTTAATTTGCGCTGCTGCGAATCGCGATATTGAATCACTAGTGAAATATTTGCATTCAATAAACTATTCGTCCGTACACCCCGCCATCCAGGTTGTGCGAAAAGGCCCACGGGACCGGCTAACTCTGGTTGAATTGGTGACTTACGAACGCGAATCAGGTGACATCTATACACCAATCCGACTCAACCTTGCAATAAGGCAACGGCCTGAGATGCCGGGAAAGGTGCGGACCGGATTTTTCACTATCTCCGAGGGGCGACTCACGGTGGCGGCAGAATCGGTTGAAGGTGATGTCGTAAATGGTGGCGTTGATGTGAGGTCGTCGACGGCGATTGGTCACCTGGACAACGACCACATGCGAGAAAACAAGTCGCCAGCGGGCAGGAAGGCCCCAACCCAAAGATTCATCCATGCAGTACCGGACAGCGCCAATCCATTGGATCACGGCGACCAGCACGTCCGGTGAATATGCACCGCATCCGGGAGGAGCCTCAGATGGCAGGACGCGCCGAAGTGTTACACCGACGTAACAAGCAGGTCTGGGCCCCGGGCAAATCGGATCAGGCGGGTTTCCAGACCAAACGCTCTCGACGCCACGTCGGCCGTCAGGTTGCGTCAATGGAGTTCAATTCAGAAATACGTTCATCGTTGATTGCGTTTTCAACTTGCAAGTGACCCCGATAAGAATCGCTTTGCAGTCGGCCAAAGTCGAGCGTTATGGGCGCGGGCATAATCCTTCAGTGGAGCGCGCATTGAGGCGCTTATTTATTACTCATCAGGCGTTTGGCATGTACCGAAAGATGACTTGGCCAGAGAAGCATCACACGAAGCTGAATTGTCGTGGTGGTTGCAGTGGGATCAAGCGCAAGTCCCGTGATAGAAGCCCGTCGAATTCGATTGAACGCATTCGCCTCGAATCTCTGACTTGCTTCTCTGGTTGGTTGGACAAAACAGATTCATCGCACTTCGGCGTCTTCAACAATCAGACCGTATGACGCTGCTTAAGTGCCAGAAGTTGTTCGCGAAGCAATGTCAATCCGTGTCGTTTGGACTGTGACATAGGTTTAGGGACTGCGGTGGCTCGGCCGTTGCCAGCTCACCCACACGAGAAGAAAGAGAAATCAATGGCAAAACAGACCAAGAGCAAAAAGAGCAGCACAGCGAGCAAGTCCAACAATCTGTTCCAGCGGATGATCGAGGACACACCGGCAAACATCATCCTGGCGGACACGGACTTCAACATCACATACGTCAATCCGGCGACCATCAAGAACCTGACGCCGCTGGCCCATTTGCTCCCAATTCCGCTTGATCAGCTTGTTGGAACCAACATCGACGTGTTTCACAAGAACCCGGCGGTTCAGCGGGGTATTCTCAACAATCCAGCCAACCTTCCGCACCGCGCCCCGATTCAGCTGGGTGACCAGAAGCTTGAGTTGATGGTCAATGCGGTCTACGACGGGAAAGGCGGCGTACTTGGAACCATGGTCACCTGGGACTTTATTGATCCCGAGAAGATCAAGTTGGAAGAACTGGCCCAGGACAACAAAGGAAAGTTGGACGCCATCAGCCGTTCGCAGGCCGTCATCGAATTTGAATTGGATGGCACGATTCGCGAAGCCAACGACAATTTCTGCAACGCATTGGGATACACGCAGAAGGAAATCGTAGGACGTCATCACAGCATGTTCGTTGAGGATTCGTTCCGACAGAGCAACGAATACCGCGGATTCTGGGATGCGTTGAATCGCGGTGAGTTCCGCTCAGAGGAATTCAAACGCATCCGCAAAGACGGTACCCCGATTTGGATTCAGGCTTCGTATAACCCCATTTTCAATGCTGAAGGCACGCCGGTCAAGGTTGTGAAGTACGCGACTGACATAACCATGCAGGTCGTTGCCCGCGGGGAAATCGCCAAGTTGATTGAAAAGGCAAGCAACGGTGACCTTACTGCCCGGGCAGATGCGAGCAAGCTCGACGGTGAATTCCGCGAGTCCGTCGAAAGCATCAACAAGCTCGTATCAAACGTTTGCGACACCATGCGACAGGTTGCGTCAGCCGTCGAGCAGATCGACGACGGTGCAAGCCAGGTGACCGGCTCCAGCCAGCAGTTGTCGGAAGGCGCCAGCGAGCAGGCGGCATCCTTGGAAGAAACGTCGTCCTCGCTCGAAGAGATGGCCGCAATGACCCGTACCAACGCCAGCAACGCGGCGCAGGTCAATGAGCTTTCCAGTTCGGCACGCACTGCCGCCAATGAAGGCGACCAGACGATGGGGCAACTCAATCAGGCGATGGCCGACATCAACGCTTCATCTGAAAAAATCAGCAAGATCATCAAGGTTATCGAGGAGATCGCGTTCCAGACCAACCTGTTGGCGCTCAATGCAGCCGTCGAAGCTGCACGTGCCGGTGAACATGGTAAGGGTTTTGCGGTCGTCGCTGATGAAGTCCGCAACCTTGCCCAGCGTGCCGCACAGGCAGCGGGTGAAACCACCGGGCTGATCGACGAATCAGTTAAGAAAGCACAGGAAGGAACGACCGTCGCAACCAGCGTTGGCAAAGCGCTCACGTCGATCGTTGAACAGATCAACAAAGTGTCGGACCTTGTGGACGGCATCTCCAAGGCATCTGACGAACAGGCACAGGGTGTTGATCAGGTGAATACGGCTGTAACCCAAATGAACACCGTCACGCAGCAAAATGCCGCGGGTTCAGAAGAGTTGGCCGCCGCCGCCGAGCAGATGTCTTCGCAAGTCGCTTGTCTCCGCGACATGATCAGCCAGTACAAGTTGGTCGAAGGCGGTTCCAATTCGGGACATGGACAGGCGATGAACGCAACCCGCCAACCCACCAAGCGCCAGCCCGCATCACGCGAGCGCAAACCGGTTGGTGTCGGGGCAAATGACAGCGACTTCTTCCCAATGGGCGATGATGACCTGTCGAACTTCTAGGTAAGCTGATGTTCGCGGTGCCCGGCACTGCGATTTGAAAGTCAACAACCGTCCCCCGTATGGCCGAGCTTAATCAAGCGTGCCTGCGGGGGGCGGCTGATTGACCCAACGGTGTTGCTCGTCCACCGACGTGGCGATGTGACAGGACTGGAATTCTGACGACAGCAAAGCGAAGCCTTGGTATGAACGCGACCCAAACCAAGTTGCCTGCGAGCGGATCAACGGCTGCGAATCAAAACGACAGCGTCAGTCGCAAGTACCTGACCTTTCACCTGGCTGGCGAGGAATACGGAATTGACATCCGCATGGTTCGCGAGATCAACGGGGTCTCAAACATCACGCCCGTACCGGCCATGCCGGACTACGTGAAGGGCGTGATCAACCTTCGAGGTAACGTGATCCCAATCATCGATCTGCGACTCAAGTTCGGAATGCCTCAGGCGGAGTACACCGAGGAGACTTGTATCATCGTCGTCGACGTCGAGAGAGAAGTCGGCGTCGTTGTCGATTCGGTTTCAGAAGTGATTGACCTCAAGGGTGCAGACATCAAGCCCGCGCCGCCCATGGGAGCAAACGTCGACAATTCCTACATTGTTGGCATGGGCAGTGTCGGTGATTCATTGAAAATCCTCATAGACGTTGAAAAGGCGCTGGTCGGTGTTCACGCCGAATGCCCTGATGATGAGGAAGCTTCCGAGGAATAAGCGGGGAACTGCCCAGCGCACAACCTGCATCATCAACAGACCGCAATTCATCGCAAACCACATTGCGCGTAGGTGGCTGTGCGAACTTCGTTCACGTCGCTATTCTTGCGCCGCGTAATCCCACTCGCATTCGTCTGTGACCGTTTCGCCATTGGTCGTGCCGACGGCTCGGATTGTGTTCGATCCTGTAGACAGGCTGACTTGCGACCATTCGAATAGATGGTTGCTGCTTTGCTGCGCCGGGTATGTTCGATCACCGACGGAGATGCTCACCCGATCGCAATTGCTGTAAACCTTAACGGATATGAACTGGGAGCTGCGTTGCTTCATTCGCCGACTTGTGATGTGGACGAACGGCTCGTCTGACCAGTTGGCTTTGTACCAGTAGAAAGCGTCTTTCTTGATCAGGCGGTCGTAGGTGACAAGTCCTTTGTCATTTCGCCCGGGCGTAGCGCCTTCGTTGCGTTGGTCGCAGGCAAAGTCAAACATGTTCCAGACAAAACTGCCCCAGATGAACGGACGCGCGCTGATCTGCCGCCAATGGCTTTCGTGGAAAACCGCCTGATATTCCTCCGGATGCCATTGGCTGTTGTGTTGCGATTTGCGGGGCGGAAGTTCGTGGTGTTCGACATTGGCACCGGCGCCGTATTCGCTGATGGCGATTGGGACAGCCGGGTGCTTCTTGTGCATTGCGTCGACCCACGCTCCGAAATCGTCGGCTGAATCGTGATACCACCCAAAGTAGCGGTTGAATGCGACCAGTTGCGTCTGCCAGTTGGCGAGGTTCTCATCGGGGGTCGTTGCGGCGCACACGGATTTTCGGGTTGGATCTTCCGTTCTTTCGAGTTGGGCCAACTCCGTCACAATCGGAATCGGATCAGGACCAGGTTCCCAGGGCGCGGTGATTTCATTGTGCACACCCCAGAAGCAGATCGAAGGATGGTTGTAATTCTGTCGGATCAGTTCGATGAGTTGCTGGCGGCAGTTGCTGCGAAACGAGTCGGTGTGAAAGACCCGATTGATCAACGGAATTTCAGCCCACACCACCAACCCAAGTTGATCGCACAACGAATACGCGTAGGGGTCTTGCTGATAGTGCGCGAGGCGAACCGCGGTGCACCCCATCTCACGGATCATGGCGAAGTCTTCGTCGTGATGCTTGCGGCTGATTGCCCAACCGATGTCCTGGCGGTCCTGATGACGGTTGACGCCGCGCAGTGCGTATGACTTGCCGTTGAGCGTGAACCCATGATCCGGGTCAACGTCGAACGTGCGAATGCCGAATGATTCCTCGACGCAGTCGATTGAACGATCGCCTGCATCGAGCGTAAGCCTGGCCGTATACAGGTAGGGATCGTCAACGCCTTGCCAGAGATGCGGATTGACAACGTCGATTGAAATGGATGTCGCGGACTCACCGATCGGCACGTTTGCGACGGTCGCGTCTCTTGTTGCGACGATGTCACCGTCACGATCGATGATATTGAGTTGAGCGCGTACGTCTGATTTTATCGAATCACGATTGCTCAGTTTGATGAATGCCGTGACCCTGGCGCTTTCGGCGCTGATTCCATTGGTTCGCAGATAAACACCGGACGATGCGTGATCCAAAGGTGAAATGCAAAGTGAACCAGTAAAGAGGAGCGACACGTCACGGTATATTCCGCCGAAAAATGTGAAGTCCGCACCGTACGGCGGCACATCTTCATGGTTGGCGTTGTCCACGACGATCATCAAATCGTTGCCTTGCCCCCAATCGACAACGTCGGTCAACTCAAGGACAAATGCGGAGTATCCGCCGCGATGTTCGCCAATGAATTGCCCGTTCACCAGGACAGTCGCGACGATGTTGGCCGCGCCGACCCTCAAGAAGACGCGCTCACCTTCGCGTCGTTGTGGAATCGAAATCCGACGCACGTAGATTCCGGTCGTTCGGAGATAGTTGGCACCGCCATCCTGACCGTCGAGCGCGTTCCAGGTGTGCGGGAGGTTGACAGCCGACGTGCTCGATGCGCGCACGTATGGAGAGCGGGGCAGTCGCATCGGCTGGACGGTGACATGCCATCTATCGTTAATGCTCACCTGCTTGCGCACGGGGGAATATCGTTCGGCTGAGCCGGGATCGGCATTGTCGGCCCTGGCGATTTGGTATGGTCCGATTGCGGCGAATATTGCAGACAGTACGAAGTGCAAATCCTGGTTGGACATTGCTCCATAGCTCCATTGCTTCCGATCATACCGCCGTTCGTGCGCTTGATCCTTGCTGGGACATGGCAAACAACTGGCATATGAAAGGCATGCCAGCGACAAGCATTGCCGCAAACCTCATCGCCTGGCAATGTTGGGACCTTGAACCTCTTTGATAACTGGTTTCTTTTGGGTGCGTTCGAAGTCGCGGCGGACGATGACTACGGCGTGGCCGCCTTCCTTGGCGTCGAAGACGAGAAGGCTGTTGCCGTAGAACCAGAGGATGCCGGCATTGGACAGTGACTCGGCTGAGTTGCCGTAGTAGATGGTCACGGTCTTGCCAAAGTCGTCCGGGTGACGGAAGCTGCAAAGCACCGATTGGCTGGCTGACGCATAGTCGACGCCATCGATTTCGAACCCGTCCGCTTTGAATCGAATCGGGCACTCCGATCGTTCGATCAAGGCTTGGATCGCGGGCTGCGTGACGGCTTGGCCAACGATGACGAGGGCGTTTTGCTCCAACTGTTCGGGGCTGGGTGTTGCGACTTCGTCGGCTGGTGATTTGGCACGTTTTTGTTTGATGTCGCCCGCGAAGAGTTGGTATCCATCCCATTCGCTTTCGTCCTGAACGAGCAGTGTGTTTTTGGACCGGAGACTGCCGCCAAGCGTCGGAAGCAATTCCTCGTCGGCCAACTTGCGGGCGACGAGGTAGTCCGGATCGAGTTCGACTTCTGTCGGATTCTTTGAACCTTCGAATTCAAAACCCGTCGACGTTTCGGTCACCGGCACGATGACATCCATGAAACTTCCGTCTGCAAAATGAACGCGCAGCGGCAGGTTGACGGAGAATGTGGGTTCATCCTGCTCGATTTCAACGTGTCCGGTTGCGGTTGCAGCGTCCAGCCAAACCCGCGTCAGCAGGAGTCGCGGCGCGCCGGCACCGTAAACCCATTGAGCATAGAAGGACTTGAGGTCAACGCCTGAGACGTCTTCCATCGCGGTGCGCATCGTGTCCCAGTTGACGAACGTACCGGTATGCTCGTTGGTCAGCTTGCGCATCGCCCGCCAGAAATTGTCGATTCCGATTTCACGGGCCATCATATCGAAGACCGCCGCACCTTTTTGATATCCGATGCTGCGACTCGCGCCTTCGGTCTTGCCGAAGGTTGCGAGCGGCTTGTCGTTGTCTCCCGTGATGCGGGTGAGGATGTTGCAGGCGTCGCGGCGGTTCTTGCGCGCGCCCTCGGGGTCGTCATCCAACGTATACCCGTAGAGGTTTGCGCCGAAGCTGGCGAGCGCTTCGCACCAGTTGCCGTCGTTCGGATCGACGTAGAGGCCATTGCCCCACCAACTGTGCAGGAACTCGTGATCGAGGTAACCATGACGCAGCGCCCGGTCTTCCATGGCGATAACAGCCGGTCCGAGGAGAGTGAATGTCGGAAACGCAAAACCGGAACTGAAAAAGTTTTCGACGATCGTGAATTCGTCGTACGGATATGGACCGACCAACGGCGTGTAGCGATGGTAATAGTCCTCGGCCGCGTCGAGGAATACGTCCGCGCGTCTCTGCAATGTTGGCGCATCGGCATCGTTCGGATTCAGCAGGATCGCAAAGCGAACGCCATCCACATCGCGCGACCATTGTTGAAACTGTCCGCCGGCAATCGCCAAATCGGTCTGCGGAAAAGTGCTTTCGAATTCGAGAAATTCCGGATTCAACGCGCCGCGGTTTCGGCGGGGCGCACTCGCGACAAACTCGTAGCCGTCAACAGGTTTCAACTTAACCGCGAAGTGGGGGAGTTCGACATGGTCGTTGTCCGACTCCGAATCAAACCTCGGATACCAAGCCGCCGACGCGAGATAGATGCCGTTCGTGCCGATGTGCGCGGAGACGCCGAAGTTATGAATCTCGCCGCGTTTCTCGCCGGCTGCGATGTCCTGCTCGAGATGCCCGGCGTATTCAACGGTTAGTTCAAACGCATCAGGCGCTTCCGCCAGTGTGACGCGATGCCGACGATACGACGCGGTTTTGTCTGAGTCGTCGGGCGGAAGCGTGCAAATGGATTTCACCTTGGCCTTGTCGCAGCTTACGTTGTGAATCTGAAGGTCGCGGTGAAGGGCGATGTCGAATGCAAGATTTGAGGTCGCATGGGCATCCGCCGGCTCGTACAAGCGACACCGCATTCGCGCGGTCGCATCCAGGGCATGGTGATCAGGATCGATCGCAAGCTGCAATTCGTAAGCATCCGCGCAAAGGTCAGAGGTGACCGTCGAGCAACCGGCATTGATCAGCCCGCAAAACGAGAGCAGAAAAAGTCCACAAAACAACCGAGCACGCATCGCCGATCCTCCAAGATACAAGTACGCAACGAATCGAATTCGCAATTGCCGTAGCGAACCAAATATAACGACCAACGGCGTGATCGTCACTCTTGGCAATGGAAGGGCACCCTCGGGGGAGTATGGAAATGAATCGATCGATAAAGTGATCATACTCCCCAGGCAGTCGATTCCGTCGTTGAGTTCCCCGACGATGACTCGTTCGTTGAACTTGGCCGCAAACACTTTGGTTTTAAAGGTTGTGAACGGCCTGGACATCCTGTGCTTGCATCGTGTGATGTCCGCCATGTCAATTCGCGATGATGCGCACGACACTACGCACTTACCGCGTCGAGGGGGACAAGAGCAGCCGCTGCCGCGCGTGCGAAGATCGCTAATTCGGTTCGTCGGTTATGGTCACACCGATGTCGCTCAGCAGCTTCGAGATTTCGGGGAGAATGGTATTGCGGTCTTCGGGGAACATCTTATCCCGCATGGCATCGATTCGCCGGAACGTGGCAATGATTTCGTTTTCCCGATCGGTTGCGCCTCGACGAACTGCGATAACGTCTTTCATGAAGTGAGCGTATAGGAGCGGCCAAAACTCTTTGTCGACATTTCCGGTCATGAGTTCAATGGCTTTGTTGATGGATTGCTCCGACTCGTCGAGCCGTGCCTGAGAATAGAGCGATCGTGCTATCCAAAGATGGCAGCGCCCCAGTGTGGCATCATTGGTCGATTTGTTTTCGCACCATGCCAATAGTTCGCGGGCCAGTGGTTCCGCATCCGCCCCGCGATCGAGGTTGACCAGCGTGGATACGCTCTGTCCCAGTGCACCGGCCAACGTTGAGGTGTCAGCGAACTTTTCGCGACATATGCGAACGACAACATCCAGTTCGGACGCGGCATCTTCCAACTTGCCCGCCGACATCAATGCCTTTGCATAGGACTGCTGCATGATGAGAGTTCGGCGGTGGTCGGGGCCCAGCACGCGCTGATATTCTGCAACCGCTTCCTTGCCCAATGGCAATGCCGCCTCATGATTTTCACTCTTAAGGTATACGAACACCAGATCGTTGCGTGCGTCGAGCGTTCTGATGTTGTCCGGGCCCAAGGTGCGCTGCGCAATGGAAAGTGCCTCAATTCCGTACTTCTCGGCCACATTCCATCGCTTGAGTCTGGTCATCACGCGCATCCCGGAACTGAGCGCCAGAATCGTTGAGGGATGATCGGTACCCAACACGCGGCGACATCGTTCCAACGTATCCGTGACGATGGGCTCGGCGTCGTCGTAGCGGGTCATCTCGGCCAGATCGTCCGCGAGTGCGAGTTGCGCTGTCAATGTGTCCGGGTGATCGCCACCTTTCTGGGTTGCCATGGTATTGCGGATGCGCTCGAAATAGGGCAGAGCTTGTTCGTACTTCTTGCCGAGGAAGAGCGTCTGCGCGATGTTTCTCAGGACAGCAAGCGTGTCCGGATGATCCGGCCCCAGTTGCGATTCATAGTCCGCCAATACTGACTCGTATACCTCCAGCGTTTTATCCAGCGAGCGCTTTTGAAGGTAACAAGAAGCCAACTCGCTTCGGGTGGCCAGTGACGCCACGTGCTTCGGTCCGACAGTACGCTCAAGCCTTTCCAGCGTTGCAAGCAGTTCCGATTCGGCTTCGTCTGGGCGTGTTAGTTTCAGCAGGACTATGCCCAGCAGCCTTCGCGAAACCAAGGTCGCAAGGTGGTCATCGCCAAGGACGCGCTGTTGAACTTCAATAAGTTCGCGGGCAGTTTGCTCGGCTTCTTCGTACAACCCGAGTTTCAATTGCAGCTCGCAAATCCGTTGCTTGACCGCAAGTGTGTCGGGATCGTTGTCGTCGGCAACTTGGCGGCGCGTCTCCCATTCCACACGGGCTTGGTGCAGCGACTTTTCAGGAAGTCCAATGTCGTCGTAGATTTCTGCGAGGTTGGAACGCAGTTCGGCACTGAGGTCCGGTTGATCGGAAAATCCGTCGTCGAGCGCAGTGACCGCGCGGGACATGATTGATACGTCCAGCGCTCTGTTGGCAACGGTCGTCGCATTGATGCGGGATAGCACCTGTTCAAAAGCCTCAACTTGCGGCGCGACCGCATCACCTGCTTCATTCAAACTCGCCCGCGCTTCGGTGCGTAGGTCGGATACGATCTGCCGGCCCATTTCCTCGACATCGAGTTCCTTCAGCATCGCGGATTGATATTCGACCACAGACGTGAGCCGATCGTTGGCCGCATGGGCAACATCGCGCTGATGACGCGCTTCGACGAGCGCGACGCCGATTCCAATGACGCCAGCCACCAAGGTCAGGAATGCGATGCAAATACCCGCCACCAATCCCTTGTTGCGTCGAGCGAACCTGCCCAACTGATAAAACGTACTTGCGGGGCGGGCTTCGATCGGTTGAAAGGACAGGCAGCGGCGAATGTCGGCAGCGAATTGGGCGGCAGATGCGTAGCGCCGACTTCGCTCCTTTTCGATTGCCTTGGCGACGATGGTTTCCACATCACCGCGGAGTTTCCGATCGATGGCCCCGATTGGTTCTGGATCGACCTCACGAATGACGCGGGCAGCTTCGGTGACCGGAAGGCCCGTCAGATCATGGGGCCGCTTGCGGGCAAGCAACTCGTAGAGCATCACGCCCAATGCGTACACGTCGCAACGCGTGTCCAGATCATCTGAGTGTCCCGACACTTGTTCGGGACTCATGTAGGCCAACGTGCCCACAAGCTGACCGAATTCTGTTTGTACGGTGACGGTCTGCAAGTCCGCATCGGTGACCCGCGCGATTCCAAAGTCGAGTACTTTGGGTTGTCCGATGAAGTCCATCATCGACCCGGTCTGTGATGATGTTTGCGTAAGAACCGTGTTGTCTGCAACTTCGTGGTTTACGACCAAGACGTTGCTCGGTTTCAAGTCACGGTGGATGACGCCTTTTTGGTGGGCATGCTGAACGGCGTCACACACCCGGGCAATCAACTCAAGCCTCTGCTTTGTATCAAGCTCGTGCGAATCGGCGTATCGATCGAGGCGCTCGCCATCGATGAATTCCATCACGAAGTAAGGCTGGCGTCCTTGGGGCAAGTCGGCGATGCCGGCTTCATGTATATGAGCGATGCCGGGATGTTGAAGCTGGCCCAGAACATGCGCTTCGTGTTGAAAGCGCTTCAGCATGCCCCGGTCAATCATCCCGGGGCGCAACACCTTCAGCGCGACTCGGCGGCGCGGCGATTCCTGTTGGGCTTCGTAGATGATCCCCATACCGCCTTCGCCGATCTTCCGTGATATTCGATAGGGCCCGATTTGCTGAGGAATTTCGTCGCCGCCCGAAATGTGCACGTCGTCTTCGGCGGCGAATTCCGCGATCATTCTGCCCGACTCGGCAGCCGCGACGAACGGGTCGGCTTCACCGTCACGGTGAAGCATGGATTCCACTTTACGACGTAGTTCGGCGTCGTCCGCACATTGCTCATCCAATGCGGTCGCCCGATGTTCCTGTGGAAGATCACAGAGCGCATCGAAGATGGCCATAGCGCGACGGTGTCGCTCGGCGGCGTTCATGCGGTGTCTCTCAATTCATCAATGAGCCAGGCACGAACCCGACGCCATTCTTTTTCGACGGTCGACTTGGAAACGTCCAGCACGCCCGCCACCTCTTCAACGGACAAACCGCCGAAGAAACGCAACTCAACCAAACGCGCCTGGCGTTCATCCAATTGAGCAAGCCGAGTCAACGCCTCATCCAATGCCAAGAGATCGATTGCGGTATTGTGTGAAGGAGTCAAAAGGGCGGTGTTGCCCTCGCCGCTTTGCCCCCGGGCTCTTTGAGCGACGGCCCTTCGCTCAGCATGGTTGATCAGGATCTGTCGCATGGCCGTCGCTGCAACCGCGCAGAAATGTGCGCGGCTCTTCCAATCCGCATCGGCTTTTCGCACAAGACGGAGATAGGCCTCGTGAACGAGTGCCGTGGGTTGCAGCGTATGATTGGCGGGTTGTCCGCGGAAGTAAGCGCCGGCCCGGGCTCGCAACTCGGCATAGACCAAAGGTAGCAGATCATCCGCAGCCGCGTTGTCGCCGCCAGACAAACGCACCAGCAAATGCGTCGTCTCCGCAATCGTTGCGTCACTCGGGTAGTCGGACGAGTCGGTGGACATGGCAACAGTATACCGGCTCCCAAAGACCGCCGTAAGTGCTTTCCAGTTAGCGACTTACTTCCCATTGCCTCAAAAAATGAGTTTTGATTACGGGATCTAACCTTTTTGCCTGTTTACGGGGTGAGGGCGATCGACAAGGCGTCATCGCCAAGCCGCGTCATGCACACGAAAGGGAACAACATGCCACACCAAACCTGCCGGCTCCGGATCATTCTGATTCTGGCGACCGCCGCCGCATTGATCGTCCCATGCAGCGCCATGGCGATCGAATATCAATGGACCGGTGCGGAGAACGAAAGTTGGAGCAACGAGGCCAATTGGAATCCAGTCGGTGTTCCGGGAACGGGCGACGACGTGCTGTTCGATGGTTCTGCGACGCGATTCAGTGTGGAAATCGGCGGGAATCGCACGGTTGCGAAGCTCGTGTTCGGAGCGGGAGCGGACTATTGGCTGCTTGATTCGTCGACGACGTCCTTGCTGACAATTGAGTCCGGCGACATCGAAGCCGTAGGTAGCGGGCAATCTCACCAGATCGATCCCCGCGTTACCCTTGAAAGTGACGCAGACTTGAACATTGATGGCGTCAGCATCAGCTTTGAAAGCGTGGTGCAGGCGCATGACGTGACCGTCAACAAATTCGGAAGCGGTCGCGTGATCTTCAACCACGACATCAGCGTGATCTCGGGGCGACTCAACATCATGGATGGCGCTATCGAGAGCAATTTTGCCGGCGCGCTTAAACATGCCGATGTCTTCCTGGCGTCCGATGCGACGTTGACGGGATCGAATGTTGAATGCATTCGCTTCGGCGGCACAGGTCTGGTTGACCTTTCTGAATGCTTCACATTCTACGAGCCGCTGGCGGATTCACCCGGCTTTAGCGGTACGTTGCAGGGCGCGTTTCGACTGGAACGCGCAGGCTTTACCGATCCCGCGTTCTATGTTTTTGACGCCGACGTATCGCAATTCACCGGCAGCATGGACCTCTGGAAAAACAACGCCATCCTGAGCGATTTCGGTAACAACAGCGCCGCAGAAGTCCGCGTTTGGGGCGGGCGAACAATGGCGTCCACCGACTTGCCGAAGGTGGTCGTTCGCAGTGGTGGAGTCCTCGAACCGGGCGCGGCGCAGAATGCCATTGGCACGATTACTGCGGAAAGCCTGGCGTTTTCGAATGAACCTCCCGTCAACCGCGGCTCGCTCGCCATTGACGTGGGCGGTCTAACGCCCGGCGTCGAGTATGACGAGCTGCTAATCGACGGCAACATCGATCTCACACATGGCAAACTGGTCGTCAGCTATGTCAATGGGTTTACCGCCAACCCGGGTGATACCTTCACGATCATGCGAGGCGCATCGATTACCGGGTCGTTCGCCAACGTTACATTTCCAGACAGCCAGCCGTGGTACGTTGACTACGATTTTGGCGCCGGGACCGTGACGCTGGCCTTCTGCGGTGAAGGTCCCGATTGCGACGGCGATAACGTGCCGGATGCCTGCGAGTTGGATACCGACAACGACGGTGTGCCCGATGATTGCGACGAGTGCCAAGGCGCGGACGACAATGGACCGGACACGGATGGCGACGGCGTTGTTGATGCGTGCGACGTTTGCCTGGGCGACGATGCAAGTGGCGACGGCGACAATGACGGTGTCTGCGACAGTGACGACGTTTGCCAGGGTGCAGACGACTTTGCCGGGCCGGACGCGAACACGAATGGCATTCCGGATGCATGCGACGTATGCAACGGTGAAGCAGATGGCGACCTAAATGGCGACCAATACATCGACCTGACCGACTTCACCGATTTTGGCGATTGCTTGACGGGGCCGGGGGCGCCCATGAATGCCGGCTGCGACTGTTACGATCTCGACCATGATGGCCGCGTAACGATGTCAGACTACGCGAAGTTCCAATTGAGCTTCAGCGGCGACGCATTCATTGAAGGTCCGGGCGAAATCAGTCTCGCCAACATGATGATCAACAAGAGTGAAAAGGGTCTTGCCTTGCGTGGCGAATTCGCCGACGACTTGGCCGGTTATTCCGTCGCGCTGATCGGCGATGTCAACAGCGATGGGCTGGGCGACCTACTGATCGGCGCGCCGTCCGCGGGTACGGGCAGCGATCTCCAAGCCGGACGAGCTTACGTCGTCTACGGAAGCGAGAACTTCGACAGTCTGGAACTTTCGGAAATCGCCGCAGGCATCGGCGGTTACGCCATCACAGGTATGTTTGGGAACTACGATCATGATTATCCCGTGCATGAAATCGGCCACATGCTAGTCGTGCAGGACTACTTTGATGATGACGGCGGACCGCAGGGCGAGGGATTCGGCTTCGATGTAAACGCAGCCGGCGACTTCAACGGCGACGGCATCGACGACATGCTGATCACCGCGCCGTACGCACCGGCGAACGGCGACATCTGGGGCGGTCGAAGCTACGTCCTGTTCGGCGGACAACAATCCGAGATAGGCAGCCCGCACCTTCTCAGCAACCTTTTGGTTCTCGGAAAGGGTATGCCAATCGAGGGTGAACACGGCGCCTGCGACGGTTGCCCTGGGCCCGAAACCGCCAAACTTAACGGTGATTTGAGCGGATGGGCGGCGGACGGTATCCGCGACTTCAACGGGGATGGCTTGGCCGATGTGCTGATCGGCTCGCCGAACTTCAGCGACTACGACCGAGGCCGCGGTCATGTGGTCTTCGGCAAGTCCGATGTCGCTCCAGTGAATCTAGTTAACTTCTTGAATGATAATGCTGGCGTTTTGTTGGACGTTATCCCACCGCAGAATTCCACCGGCTTTGGCGCTTGCGCCATCAGCGTCGGCGACTTGAACGGAGACGGGCTGAGCGAAGTCGGGATCGCACAAACGCAGTTCTCGCGTTTTTCCTATCTGGTGAATGGACGCAACTCAGCCGGGACCGCGTCGCTTGCCTGGAATGGTCCGCTGACCGACATCGCGCGGATTAATATAGGGGACTTCAGCTATGAATTCGGTGAAGATGAAGACGGCGAAGACTTGTGCAACTGCGCCGTCGGGCGAGCCGCGTTTGACCAACCCATTGGAGGGCGCGGTGACTTTAACGGCGACGGCTTGCCCGACTTTGTTCAGGCCGTCCGCAACTATACGTTGAATGAGCAAGAGGTCTTGGTCTTCTTCGACGCACCCAACGGTCCGATGAACCTCGCAGCGCTCTTTGGACCGGACGGCGCACCGTTCGATATGCCGCTGGGCGGTGTCCGGATTCATTCCAGCCAATGGTTTATGTCAGGCGAGACAGAATTGGACCTCTCAGGTGATTTGAACGGTGACGGTTTTGATGACCTTGTGATGGGAGTTGGCGGAAGCGCCGGTCGTCGCACGATTGTGGTCTTCGGCCGACCGGGCAGCCAGTCGATCGACCTTGACACCATGGTCTATGGGACTGACGGTTTGACCATTTTCGATCAATTCGCCAATACGAGGGTCGGATTCAGCGTCAGTGCCGGAGGCGACTTCAACGGCGATGGCCTGAGCGATCTCGCGATTGGCGCCCCTTATGACGATCGCATGGGGCAGAACGCGGGTGCGGCCTGCGTCGTGTATGGCGATGACTTCACGTCGGCGATCACGCATCGCGGCGACGCCGGCGACGACACACTCAACGGCACCAGCGGCGCGGACAACTTCGTCGGTGGCCGCGGCAACGACACGCTGATAGGCGACGGCGGCGAAGACACTCTCTATGCCGGCGCGGGCGACGACCGAATCGTCATCGGCGACAACGGATTCCATCGCGTTCGCGGCGGTACGGGATACGACGTGCTGGCGACAACGGGCGGAATCGACCTCAACTTGTCCACTGCTCGAGGCCGCATCGACGAGATCGAAGAAATCGATCTGACGGCGAGCGGTTCCGATCAATTGTTCGCCGAGCGGATCGACGTACTCAACCTCAGCCCGACCTCGAATCGCGTGGTCGTGCGAGCGTCGTCAGAAGATCAGGTGACGTCGCTCGGCGAATCATGGCGGCTTGAACAGATCGCGTCCATCGCCCCGTATGGTTCGGTCAAACAGTTCAACGACGGTCGCGCAGAACTTTGGGTTTCGGCTGATGCGGCGCTGCGCATGTCGCCGGTAATTGCGACCGGTGCTTTGCAGATCGATGAAAGTCTGACGCTGGGTAGCGTTGCTGGTGCAATTGATTTCTATGACCCCGACGAAGACGGCATCGTCAGCTTTACAATCATTGGCGGCGACGGAGCGGGTGTATTCAATCTCGACGCGCAAACTGGTGAACTGAGCGTCACGGCGGGGCTCGATTTTGAAACCGCAAACGCCTACACCCTCGAACTTGAAGTGGTGGACGGAGAAGGTGACGTGACCGTTCGCACCGTGGAAATCATCATCAACAACGTGAATGAAGCACCCGTGCTGACGGATCAGCAGTTTGCGACGTCATTGCCGGAACACACCCCCAACGGCACCGAAGTCGGCGCATTCACCGCGACGGATGAAGACGACGGCGACACGATCGGCTTTGTGATCGACTACAACGACGCCAGCCTGACATCGCCAGCGCCTCAAGGATCGTTTGCGATCGATACCAACGGAATCTTGACGGTAGCCGATGGCAGCAAACTCGACTATGAATCGCTTGGCGTACTTGAGTTCATCGTTCACGCCATCGACGCGTCGGGGCTTGAGTCTGATGGAGCGCACGTATCGATCGCGCTGACCGACGTGACGGAGTGGACGACGCCAATCGGCGGTTGGTTTGTCACCACCGACGCCAGCATGTGGTCCACCGACGGCGCTCAAGGACTGGATCCGATTCTCTGGGACCTTCGGTTTAATTTGGATTCACCGGATCAGGGCATCGACCTGTTCGGCCACACAATTGACGCACACGTGTCTGGCACGGTTGATCTCATCACGACGGTCGGGTGGGACCCAGGCGGCGTGGACGCTTCGATTCCACTCGCAGCCGCGCTTCGCGTACCGGACGAAATCGTCCTCGGTCAACCGATCACTGTGCAGCTTGATTCCGGCACACCCGAAGACAGCATCGTTCTTGGAGGCCGAACGCCCAGCATGATCTTCGAGATGGAGGTCGATGTGACGGATTTTGCAATCGAGTCCACAACGTATGACGTTGGTCCATACACGGTGACCGTGTACCCGAGCGATCGACTGACGATCGGGGAATCGCAGAGTTGGAGCGCGGACGTGGCCGACGATCGATTGGCCGGCACGACGTCGGATAGAGTCAACACGTTGGTCGACACCGATCAGGTCAACTGGGATTCGTACCTGGCGCAGGCTCTTAGTGCAGCAGGTCTGCCGAGCACGACTGACTCAATTGAAGTGGACGTGTTTGGAATCAGGGTCCTGACGGAGTACATCGCGTGGACGTTTAATCTCCACGGATCGATGCGCGTCGAGCAGGGATTCAGCCTGGCCGTTGAGCAGTTCGACGCCACCATGGTGCTCGAAAACGACGATGTGCTCCTGCTCAACTTTGATGCACCAACGCAAATCACGCTCCCGGCAGACGCCGATGTCAACGGCGACGGTCGCGTGGACTACGAGATCCGCTTTGACGTGGACACGTTATTCGGGAATGACAGTCAGTTCTTCGGCAAATTCGGTAGTACGTTTGATGCCGGTGCGTTTGCGTACACCGCCTGGCAGCCGGGTTGTTCGGCGTGCGGTGTTGAGCATGCATCAATCGGTCCGATTATCCAGGAAGATCATGAGTACGATATCTCTCTCGTGGACAACACGCCAGGACCTTGGCCGAACGATGAGGTCGGTCAATTCCCGCTCGGCGGATTCAACACGGTTGTCGTGAGCGGTGCGTTTGATCTAGCCAACTAAAGGTTTCGTGTGTTCTGCGGGCGCTTGTAGTGCCTGCGAGCGATCTGGCGGCGGCGCGTGCTTCGGTACGTGTCGCCGTCACCGTTTCTTGTTCCGCACCAGATTCATCCCCGCAGTTCGCAAACCCTTATTCCAGTGGAAGTTATGGACTGGGAGATGTTTTTCCACGCAGACAATTAAGGATGCGGGCCGGCTCGCCTGTTTACGGGGTGAACGGGGACTTTGAGGTCGCCGCAGTTGGGGAACTTTGGGCGAACGGGATTCGCATGAGCGCGGATTAGAAACAAGAACACATGAATCAACAGGAGCAACCAGTAATCATGAACACGCAAAAGATGAAACCGATATTGGGATGCAGGAAGTTCGTCATATGCGCGGTGTTGTTCGCCGGTGGATTGTCAGGCGCATCGACGGTCCAGGCAGAAGTCTTCAAGAGTGTGAACTTTGTCGGCAACTCAAGTGTTATTGAGGAGGTCTCCTTCGAGGCGGGCGGTAGTCTGAGCAACATAACGATCAATGTGGATTTCAACAATCAAGGCAACTTCGTATTTGCCAGTGATTTGATTATTGGCGTTGTCGACCCCAGTGGTAACGCGATCGAGATTGGTCCTGCAGCGGTTGATTCCGGTACGCTTGATGGGTACACCGGCCTGACTTTTACCAAGGCGGCGAACTTCCCGGCATCATGGCGATCCGACAGCAACGGTGCCTACGCCCACGGTCCGGTCAACTTGGCATCGTTCGGTCTGGGCGGTGCGGGGACGTGGCGGTTGGTGATGACCAGCGGGTTTTCGCAAACCGCGCGCTGGAACCTCAGCGTATCCTTGGGCGGTATCGAGGCCACGACTTCGGAAGAAATTCCTCAGAACGTGTCGTTTGCCGGCAACTCGGGCGACATCGAGGACTTCGCCTTTCTGGCCAACGGAAACCTGAGCAGCGTTGCGATTGGTGTTGCGTACAACAACCTGGGCAACTTTGCGTTCGCCAGCGACTTGATCATCGGCATTATTGATCCCAGCGGAAACGCGATCGAAATCGGCCCGGCTGCCGGCGACCCGGGAACATTGGATGGCTACAGTGGACTGACCTTTTCAAATGCCGGCAACTTCCCGAATAGCTGGCGCACCGACGGCAACGGCAACTATGCTCACGGTCCGGTCAACGTCGCGTCGTTCGGGCTAAGCGGTGTGGGCGTCTGGCGGTTGGTGATCACGAGTGGTTTCTCGAATGACGCAAGTTGGGATATCACCATAACGCTCGGTGGCATTGATACGCTGGCCGACAGCGACGGCGACGGCGTTTACGACTCGGCGGACAACTGCCCGTCGGTTTCCAACCCCAGTCAGACCGACAGCGACAACGATGGTTTCGGCGACGCGTGCGATCTCTGCGCCGGTTTCGATGACAGCGCCGATGCCGACGGTGACAGCATTGCGGACGGCTGCGACAATTGCCCTGACGATGCCAATGCGGATCAGATTGATGCCGACACGGATGGGTTCGGTGACGCGTGCGATGTTTGCGCAGGTGGAGATGACAACGTGGACAGCGACGGAGACTCCGTACCAGATGACTGTGATCGTTGCCCAGATTCCGACGACACGATTGACACGGATGGTGACGGAATCCCGGATGGTTGCGACACCTGTCCGAACGAACCGAACGTCTACAACGTGAACAAGGGTGCGTACTACCCGACGATCCAAGCGGCGGTCGATGCAGCCGCTTCGGGCGACCTAATTGAACTCGGTGCCTGCACGTTTTATGAACGAGGCATCGTTCTTGACCACAAGGACATCACACTTCGCGGGCAGGGACCTGGCGCTACGTTTATCGACGGTGACGACGTTGCAGGGACGGTTCTTCAATTCCGCAACGAGGACGGGAGCGTGGTGGAAGGCCTGACCATTCGAAACGCCCGTGCGTCCGGCGGCCTTGGCGGTGCCGCGTCCATCATCCGGGCTGGAACCAACGTGGAATTTCGTGATTGTGGATTTGAGAACAACCGGTCGAACGGAAATCTCATCGGTGCGGTGCACAATGAGGGCAGGGCATGGTTTGTGAACTGCGAATTCCGGAACAATCAGGCAAGTTCGGCCTCTGGAATCGCCGCGATGGGCACATATGGTCAAGGGTCTGCGACACTCATCAATTGCCTCTTTGCAGGCCACCAGGATGGGAAAAACGTCGTTGTCTTTGCAGTTAATCAGGGAGCCGCGGGTAGCGAAATCGTGAACTGCACGTTCGCGGAGTACAACGGTTCCACTTTCGTGACGCCGGCTTTCCTGCGAGCCGACAACAGTGGGACGACGGTTCAACTGTACAACACCGTTTTCGATGACAGTGCGATTGTGGCGACCACGGGGAGTGCAACTGTGACCTGGTGGCGATGCCTTTACCCCGGCGCAATCGGCAACAACATTGACGGCGTGCCGACGTTCGTTGATGCAACTGGCGGCGACTACCGTCTGGCAGCAGGCTCGCTGGGCGTCGATGCCGCCTACTTCGACGCCTATGTCGCCACCATCGGCGGCCCGATCGACCTCAACGGCGATCCGCGCACGTACGATGATCCCAACACGGTGGACACTGGTTCGGGTGCGCTGACTTACCTCGACATGGGGGCGTACGAACAGCAGGAGATCGCGGATTACGACAGCGACGGCATCGACAATGATTTCGACAACTGTCCGTACAATTACAATCCCGATCAACTCGACAGCGATGGTCCCGATCCGGCGCTGTCACCGGTGGCTGCGTGGCATTTCGACGAGGCAGCGGGAACAACCGCGATCGACGTTGTTGGCGGGCACAACGCAACGCTCAACAGTACCGATTGGAACGCGGTAGGTTACCGTGGTGCGGCGATGGAGTTTCCGGTCGGTGGTTCGTCGATGTCGGTCCCAGCGTCCACCGAATTCGATATCACCGATCATCTGACAATCTCGCTGTGGATCAATCCAAGCGCGTTCCCGGGGAACGTCAATCGATTGCTGACACGCTCGAATGGAGACTACGTCTTCCGTCTCGTGGGACAGAACCCGCACTTCTACGTCAAGAAAGATGGCGCGTTCACCTTCGCGCGGGCCAATGTGGCGATCAACGCCAATGAATGGACGCACCTCGCAGCGGTGTGGGACGGTCTGGGCGACGGCGTCCTGCGAATCTACGTCAACGGCGAGGAAGCTTCATCGTATGTCTCCCAGGGGACCGTGTTCGCACCGCTTGATGCGTCAGGCGGAGGCGTCAGCCTGGGTACTTTCGGTGGTGAACGTTTTGAAGGGCTCGTCGACGAACTGGCCGTCTTCGATCGCGCACTCACGCCGGAGGAAATCGCCACCACGTTTGAGCGTGGGATTGGTGATGGCTTCGCCGATGCCTGCGACAACTGTCCGGATGCCACGAATCCCGACCAGATTGACGGGGACGGAGACGGTGCGGGCGATGCGTGCGACATCTGTCCACTTGGCGACGATATGTCGGATGCTGATGGTGATGGGATTGCCGATGCCTGCGATGCCTGTCCCGGTGCGGATGATGCCATGGATTCGGACACAGACGGTATCCCCGATGCCTGCGACAATTGTCCGAATGAGCCCAACATTTACAACGCGACGCAGGATGCGTACTACCCGACGATCCAAGCGGCGATTGACGCATCTGCCCCCGGCGACGTCATTGAACTCGGTGCCTGTACGTTCCTCGAGCGCAACATCATGCTTAATAACAAGGACGTTACACTTCGCGGACGGGGTCCAGATGCCACTGTGATCGATGCCGAAACTGCCGCTCGCATCTTCCAGTTCAGCAACAATACCGTCGTCACGATCGAGAACCTGACGCTTCAAAATGGCTTTGATACCGCAAACGGCGGATCGGCGGCGTTTATCTTGCCCGGCTGCGTTGCGAATTTCCGCAATTGCAGGATTGAGGGTAACTCGACAACCGTCACGTATTCGGTGGGGGCGGTGCTCGCGCAACAGGCAGAGGTGCACTTCGAGGCTTGCGAGTTCCGAAACAATTCAACGATAAGTGGCGGCTTCGCTTCGGACGTTGGTGTGCAATACACGGAGGCGACCTTTGTGAACTGTCTTTTCGAGGGAAACGGCGAGAATGCGTACCTGAGGATATTCGTCCTTGATACGTCCAACGTGCCGCCCGTTCAGATCACCAACTGCACGTTCGCGGACTTCGGCGGGCCGGCAGTCATCGGTGCGGCTGAGGCGACGACATTGGTCGAGATCAACAACTCTGTTTTCGACGCGAGCACAGATGCGTTGGTGGTCGATAATGGCGCGACAATCACAACTTCGCGCTGCTTGTTCTCTGGCGCGACCGGCGACAACATCGACGGCACGCCAGCGTTTGTCGATGCGGCGAACGGAGACTATCGATTGGCGGCTGGCTCATTGGGCATTGATGCAGCCGACTACGATGCATACGTTGCGGCTGGCGGTGCTGAAGAGGATTTGAATGGCGGTCCGCGTACGCACGATGACACCGGCATCGCCGACACGGGCGCCGGCTCTCTAACTTACTTGGACATGGGCGCGTATGAATTCCAGGGAGCGACGTCCTGCGGTACTGGCGGAGATTTTGGGAACAACGGTGACGTGGATCTTGCCGACTATGCGCGTTTCGCGGATTGCGTGAGTGGTCCATCGGGTGGGCAGGGTCCAAACTGCGGCTGCTTTGATTTGGACAGTGACGGCGACATCGACGCGCGAGACTTCGCCGAATTCCAATTGAGCTTCACCGGATCAAGGTAGGCGAATCGAACCGAGTTGTTCAAGCATTTTAATCGAAACCAGGCTCCCA
>DDIR01000102.1:91329-91769 GCA_002338715.1 Phycisphaerales bacterium UBA1845
TAATTGTTCGCGAGCCTGGTTCACAGAGTCCCGATCAATATCGGCGCGCCGACGATTTCAAAAAGCAACGTGACAACAGCCGTTGAACAATGAAAGCAGGCGTCCGTGATATCGCCCATCTGAGCACAGTGCCACCGGCGTATTCCAAAACTCTTGAATCATGACCGAAGTCAATTAAACGAGAAGTCTACTTTCTGGATCATTGTTCGATGGGCCTGTGCAGTCATATTCAATAACACGATCCGAACTTTGAACCGGAAAGGGTTCTAAAACAGCAAAGCAGGCGGCGTTCAGCACGTTGGTACTGACCGCCGCCCGCTTTCTGTTGGATCACTTGCGGATTCATCCGCTTGTTTATTGTCCGCTGAATTCCATCTGAAACTCGGCGAAGTCTGCGAGGTCGTTGTCGCCATCGCTGTCGAAGTCGAAGCATTCGCAGC
>DDIR01000102.1:91862-115846 GCA_002338715.1 Phycisphaerales bacterium UBA1845
GAAGTCGAAGCATTCGCAGCCGGCGCCCAGGCCATCGCCCGGTCCGGTCAAGCAGGCGCTGACATTGGGGTAGTCGTCGAGATTTACGACGCCGTCTCCATTGGCATCACCACTTCCCGCACCGCCCGCACATGCATCGCAGCCGTCCGGCGTACCATCGTTGTCGGCGTCGGCATTGTCGTCGGAGCCAGGGCAGACATCGGCGGAATTGCAGACACCATCACCGTCGTCGTCACCATCGCCGGAGCACGCGGCATACTCGTCAGCCCCCATATCAACTTGGCCGTTGACGATCCGGTCGTCGCCTTCAAGGTCGAACGTCAAGCCGTTGCTGTTGGCGGCTGCGTTGTCGCCTTGATCGATCGCCGGGCTGTTGAAAGCGAGGTGATAATCGCCATCGGTGGTCGGTGCCAGGGAAGCGTCAACGGGTGCGACGAATACCGAATCGGTATCGCTCAAGGTCAGGTTGCCGCCATTGTCGTTAACCGTACCGGAGCCAGTGATGCCTGCGATGCCGCCTTCGATGCCGCTGAAGCTCACGTCCAACGTGCCATCAATTTGCAACTGCGGATCAGGCGAAACCGCATTACCCCAGATGAGGCTATTGATCACGGTGTTTTGCCCGCTGCCGCTCAAGCAACCGTTCGCACCGTTGTTGCCTGCCAATGTGCTGTTGAGAAGTGTGAGTGTACCGCTATTCGTGATGGCGCTGGTGCCTTGGTTGCCTGAGATGATCGTGTTTGCAATGGAGTATTGACCTGAGCCAAAATAGACCGCACTCCCGTCGGACTGGGATGTATTACCCGCGATGACGGAGTTGCGAATGGTCATTTGTCCGGAGCCCATGAGAATGGCCCCACCGTCGCCGGCTTGGTTCCCGGTTAAGACGACTTTATCAAGTGCTGCCGATGTATTGTCGTGACGAATCAGGATTGCACCACCGTGGGCGAGTCCGTTGTTATTCGTCAAAGCGCAGTTGTTCAGAATAAGGTCGCCGTTGGCGACAAGCACAGCCGCACCGCCACGGTAGAAGTTGGGGACGGACGCATCAAGAAGGCCGTTGCGCAGCGTTGCGTCGTTGATGGTCAGGCTTCCTCCGGATAGGGTTCTGCGTACCCGGAAGATGCGGAACGACGGAGCATTGATGTCCCGCTCGATGAAGTGGTTCTGGCCTTCGATGACGATCGGGCTGATCACGCTGGGCAATCCGTTGGAACCCTGGTCGGAGTCGTTGTTGTTAACCGCCGTGAGTGTGATGTCAGCATCGAGATAGATGGTGCTGGAATCCGCGTCGAAGTTGGCACAGTGCATCGCGTCGATCAACTCTTGCGCGGTGGTCACTGTTGCGGGGAACGTCGGGCACACTTCGCATCCATCCGGAATGCCGTCACCGTCAACATCCTCGGCGTCGTCAAAGCCCTCGCAAATATCGCAATCGTTGGGCACACCATCGCTGTCCGAATCCATGTTGTCATCCGAACCCGGGCAGATATCGACAGAATTGCAGACACCGTCGCCGTCATCGTCGCCATCTCCGGGGCAAAATATATACTCGTCAGCCCCCATATCGACTTGACCATTGAGTATGCGGTCATCGCCTTCGAAGTCGACCGTCAAGCCGTTGCTGTTGGCGGCTGCGTTATCGCCTTGATCAATCGCCGGGCTACCTGCTGCGAGGTGATAATCGCCGTCAGTAGTAGGCGCCAGGGAGGCGTCAACCGGTGCGACGAAGACCGAATCGGTATTGCTCAGGGTCAGGTTGCCGCCATTGTCATTGACCGTACCGGAACCAGTGATGCCGGCAAGGCCGCCCTCAATGCCGCTGTAGCTCACATCCAATGTGCCATCGACTAGCATTTGAAGTTCAGTCGAATCTGCATTGCCCCAGAGAACGCTGTTGATCACGATGCTGTGCCCGTTGGCGCTGGTGCGCAAGCCACCTCCAGGGCCCAGGTTGCCGGCCAACGTACTGTTAACCAGTGTGAGCGTACCCTTATTCATGATGCCTCCTCCGCCATCACCAGTGCCACCTCGATTACCCGAAATGATGGTGTTTGCGATGGTGCATACAGCTGAGCTAGCTCTGATCACGATCCCACCACCCTCGATATTGGAACTGTTGCCGGTGATGATTGAGTTGCGAACGGTCAGATGTCCAGATCTCAAGTAAATTGCACCACCGAAGCCGCCGTTATTAGCCTTATTTCTCGCCATGTAGACTTTGTCGAGCGTTGCTGTAGCGGCCGCGTTGAGCATCAGGATAGCGCCTCCGAAGCCAAAGCCGTTGTTGTCCGTTAGTGAGCAATTGTTCATGGTCAGTTCGGCGCCATTCAACAGCACGGCGGCGCCACCGCGAAAAATACTCGCGGCGGACGCATCAATAAGTCCGTTGCGCAGCGTCGTGTCGTGAACGGTCAAGTTTCCCTGCGATGGTGTGTTGCTTACCCTGAAGATGCGGAACAACGGTGCATTGGCATCTCTTTCGATAAAGTGATTCTGGCCCTCAATGACGATCGGGCTGATCACGCTGGGCAATCCGTTGGTGCCCTGGTCGGAGTCGCTGTTGTTGACCGCCGTTAGCGTAATGTCAGCGTCGAGATAAATCGTGCTGGAATCCGGGTCGAAGTTGGCGCAGTGCATCGCATCGATCAACTCTTGCGCGGTGGTCACAGTTGCGGGGAACGTCGGGCACACTTCGCATCCATCCGGAATGCCGTCACCGTCAACATCATCTGCGTCGTTGAAGCCTTCGCAGGCGTCGGAGGCGTTGCAGACGCCGTCACCGTCATCGTCACCATCGCCGTGGCACGACGTATACTCGTCGGCTCCCATATCGACCTGACCATTGAGAATGCGGTCGTCGCCGTCGATGTCGAGCGTCAAGCCGGCGTTGTTGGCGGCTGCGTTATCGCCTTGATCGATTGCAGGGCTTCCCGGTGCGAGGTGGTAGTCGCCGTCGGTGGTCGGTGCCAGGGAAGCGTCAACCGGTGCGGCGAAAACCGAGTCCGTATCGCTCAGAGTAAGATTGCCGCCATTATCGTTGACCGTACCGGAACCAGTGATGCCAGCGATGCCGCCCTCAATGCCGCTGTAGCTCACATCCAATGTGCCATCGATTTGCATTTGGAGTTCCGTGGAACTCACATTGCCCCAGAAAAGGCTGTTGACCACGGTGCTATGTCCGCTGCTGCTCGTGCTCAAGCCACCTAGCAAGCCTCGGTTGCCGGCCAACGTACTGTTGACCAGTGTGAGCGTACCGCTATTCGAAATGCCGCCGCTGCCACTTGCGCCACCTCGATTACCCGAGATGATCGTGTTTGCAATGGTGCACTGGGCTGAACTAGAAGCGATCACGATCCCACCAGCGTTAATATTGGCGCCGTTACCGGTGATGATTGAGTTGCGAACGGTCAGATGTCCATCCCCCATGTGAATTGCTCCACCGTAGCCGCCATTATTCGCGCTATTTCCCGCCATGACGACTTTGTCGAGCGTTGCTGTAGCGGTCGGGCGGCGTATCAAGATGGCGCCTCCTTGAACAAAGCCATTGTTGTCCAATAAGGAGCAGTTGTTCATGGTCAGTTCGGCGGCATTCAATAGCACGGCGGCGCCGCCGCGAGCAAAAAGCGTGACGGACCCATCAAGAAGTCCGTTGCGCAATGTCGTGTCGTGAACGGCCAAGCTCCCCTGAGATGGTACGTCGGTTACCCTGAAGATGCGGAAAAACGGTGCGTTGACATCTCGTTCGATAACATGATTCTGACCTTCGATGACGATCGGGCTGATCACGCTGGGCAAACCGTTGGAGCCCTGATCGAAGTCACTGTTGTTAACCGCCGTTAGCGTGATGTCAGCGTCGAGATAAATCGTGCTGGAATCCGGGTTGAAGTTGGCGCAGTGAATTGCGTCGATGAGTTCCTGCGCGGTGCTTACGGTTGCGGGGAACGTCGGGCACACTTCGCAGCCGTCCGGCGTACCGTCACCGTCAACATCGTCAGCGTCGTCAAATCCTTCGCAACTATCGCAATCATCGGGCACGCCATCGCTGTCCGAGTCAACGTTGTCATCCGAACCCGGGCAGATATCGTCAGCGTCGCAAACGCCATCGTTGTCCGCGTCGTCACAACGGCTGACCGTGACCGTGCCAGCGACGTAGTCGTAGTCGACCGACCATGCTGAGCCAGTTGGTCCTACGACCGCATCGAACGAACCGGTGAGCGTCCCCGCAGTAAGCACCACAAAGCTTGCCCCGATTGTAGGTAGTCCGTTCAGAGAAACGATCTCAAGCGTACCAGCCAGCTCGGCCGTTTCGGTGACGAACAACCCATCATGCTGGTCCATGTCGAACTCGATCTCCAACGTCGAGCCCGTTTCGAATGTCGCGTTCTGCAGCGTCATGTCACCGATGGATGTGCCCGGTGCAACCGTTCCGCCGGATGCGACCGTCGTTGTGCCGTTGGCCGACCCGTTACCGGCAAGCGTACCGCCATTCGCCACGGCGATGCCGCCGCTACCGGTGGCTGATCCAGCTGTGTTACCCAACACCAGTTTGCCGCCTTCGATCACCGTACCGCCTGAGTAGGTGTTGGCGTTGGAAAGGGTGAAGCTGCCCGTTCCCGTTTTGGTGATGCTGCCGGGACCGTTGAACGAATCGTTGATCAGCCCGTCAAAAGTCGACGAGCCATTCTGAGTACCGACCGTCAGAGCGGACTCGCCGGCTGGGTCGCTGATTTCGACTGTCCCGCTCGAACTACCGACACCGATCAGCTTGTTTGTACGCACCGTTGCATCGTCGATGCTCAGCCGGCAGAGGCTTGAATTGGTCTTCAAGTAATCGCTGATGCTCACCTCGGCAGAGTCAGCGATACCGGCAATGCCGAATCCGTTGCCGCCATCAAGGCCCAGATTCAAGCGGCTGGCGCTGAGGGTTGTGCCCAGACCGCGTGCGCCGATGAATGCAGCATCGCCACCAAAACGGCCCACCACTATCTCCGTAGCTGTCACGGTCGATTCCGGCGTAATGTCAAGGGTAGAGGAAGTGGAGTGCTCCAAGGAGATAATATCCCCGTCCAAGGTACCGCCATCAACAACGACCAGCCCGCCGACGTATAGCCAAGGCGCGGGCGCAAAAGTGGCGTCTTCGACGACATAGAGTTGGCCGGAGGCTTGGACCTCGTTGTAACCGGTCGGCGCGAAACTGCCGCCGCCCGCGATGCTAAGTTTACCGCTCTCAACCAACACGGTTCCCGAGAAGACGCTGTCGCCGGTGAATTCCTGCGTGTTGGAGCCGGTCTTGATCAGGGACGGATTTTGCAGGTTGGTTGAACTGGCTGTCAGAGTGCCGGAATAACTCGCGTCCTCACCGTCCGATCCGAGCGTGTAGTGATCGTTGCCCAAGTCCAGCGTCGTCGATCCGCGCAGACCGCCGATGTGCGGATCAAACCCGTTGATATTCAATCCGCCCGTGACATTCGATCGCAAAATGGTGTTCTGCAATGTGTCTGCTGTTCCCAAGACGATCGTGCCTTCATCGATGATCGCTTCACCGGTGAGTGTGCTTGCCCCGGATAGCGTGAGTGCACCGGTCCCGACTTTCTTGAAGCTGCCGGTTCCCGTGAACTTGCCTGCGAACGTCGATGAAACATTCAGCGAACCGTTCTTTCCGATGATCAAACCGGGGGCGCCAAGGTCGGTATTCGAGAGAGCGACCTCTCCGCTACCGACGCTGGTGATGCGTCCCGCGTAAAGTTCCGCATCCTCGATTGAGAGCTTGCCGCCCGAAATGTTGACCGTTCCGCCGTTGGCATTCGAAGAAGTGGCCGTGACTTCAGCGCCGTCTTCAATCGACAACTCACCGCCGTTGATGTCGATGGCCCCGGACAAATCGGGACTGACGAATTGAAACGTCCCCGTGGCGAGGCTGGCCAACCCGCTGTCTACTTGAAAGACCCCCAGGTTGCTGATGCTCCCGGTAAACTCCTGCGGATATCGATCCGCTGTCGCGCAGATGATCTGTCCGATGCCGTCGGAAGTGAGAGCGCCCGAATAAGTCGAGAGTTCACTATCAAACCCGTCGAGCGTGAGCACCGTGCTGCCCAATGCGAGCGCGTTCGCGCCACTGAGCCCACCAAAGGTCGGGTTAAAACCGTTGAAATCAATCGGATCATCGTACGCCAGTGCAACCTTCGCATTCTGCAATGCGAGTGCATCGCCGAGCTCGGTTGTTCCGATCTCCATCCTAAAAACGCCGTTGTAAGTATTGGCGGCATTCAGCAGGATTGTCACCTCGGTCACCTCGGGATGGGCATTGACCGTGATGTTGCCGCTACCCTCCATGACGGCGTCCATGCGCACGCCTCCCTTTTCCTGAATGTGCCAATCTTGGGTGCCGAGTTGCCGATAAGTGAGGGATGGACCGAATTTGATGACCTGCTTGTCAGCGTGTATCCTGCCCCAATTGCCAAGCGTACCATCCCGGAAGTGGTACTGGTCACCGCCATAAACATGGATGGATTCGACCTCCCGAGTATTGCCTTGCAGGTCGACATCCTTGCCGAACCCGGCATCGCCGTAAAAAGTCGTTTGGTGATTGGAGGCGTTTGGAATATCGCCGGCGCCGGGGAATTGAATCCAGTTCGACGATTGACCCCAGTTGTCGTTGGTCTGCGGGTTCCACTGAAAGGTGATGGAGTCGCCAGCATGCACCGGAATTGTGCCGATGGTGAACATCGCAACGATGCATGCTAGCATCGCGCGACCGCGAAGCCGCGTATTTGCAATAGCCCCGCTTAACAGGCCAACGTTGACATCAAAGCCCGATGTCTTCATCGCCGCCTCGACTCCGTTTCCAATTCGACTCTTTCCAGTCATTACGCAGCTCCTCAGTGTCGCCTCAAGCCAACCAGCTCAAGCAAGTACGATGTCCGTGAAAATCCATGGCCCAGGTCGGCGGTTGAGATCGCGGAGCCATCCGCGAATGCAAACTCCAACCAATGTTGCGATTGAGGGAGTTTCCCGACTTACCGGACCCGGGCTGTCGGGGACGCCAACCCGCCTCACCCCTTAACACCCCAAAACCCGCGCAGGGCGGAACCGGAAATCTCAGAATTTCTTAACGGATCGGACAAATCCTCGTTTTTGGATTGCCAAGGGCGGTTCGATATAATCAAACCGTGCCCGGAACCAATGGAGAAAAGCAAAGCGACCCCCTTCCGTCAGGCGAGGCGACGCTATACCTCGCCCGTCTCGAGGCGGGTGAGCCAGCCGCAGCCGAGATGCTGCTGCCATTGGTGTACGACGAGCTTCGCCAGATCGCGGGTGCGATTTTTCAGGCGCAACCCTCGAACCATACCTTGCAACCGACCGCGTTGGTTCACGAGTCGTATCTCAAGCTGATTGGTTCAAAATCGAATTGGAAAGACAGCGCCCACTTCTGCGCCGTTGCGGCCACCGCGATGCGGCAGATCCTTTCAAAC
The DNA here is from genome assembly GCA_002338715.1 of Phycisphaerales bacterium UBA1845. Lineage (GTDB taxonomy): Bacteria > Planctomycetota > Phycisphaerae > UBA1845 > UBA1845 > UBA1845. The sequence goes on from DDIR01000102.1 coordinate 99,338, forward strand.
CACGCGCGAGGCAAGCGGGCTTCCAAACGCGACGGTCGCCGCGTTGAACTCTCGGTGGACCAGATGGGAACACCGACCGACGCGTCGCCCCTCGACCTGCTCGATCTTGATGACGCGCTGAACGAACTCGGCCAACTCAACGCCCGTCACTCGCGCATGATCGAACTACGCTTCTTCGGCGGATTGGATGTGGAAGACATGGCCAACATCCTCGGCATCTCGGCTGGGATGGCCCGTCGTGAGTGGCGCGCCGCCCGCGCCTGGTTGAGCTTCCGCCTCTCGAAGGATGAAACGCATTGAATTCGGCTGAGCGCTACAAGCATGTGATGGACCTGTTTCACCAGGCCTGCGATCTTCCGGATCAGGAGCGCGATCAGTTTCTGACTGACGCCTGCGGTGACGATGCCGAATTACGGCGCGCCGTCGAACAGCTTGTGCAGCACGATCGTGAAGCGTGTGATGCGGTTCGGGCTGGCGAGCAGGGCGAAGGCGTTCGGGCGATATCTGCGGCTACCCTCGGCGAAGAAAACGTACTCCCCAAACGCATCGGCGAATATCGCATCGTGCGCATGATCGGCAAAGGGGGCATGGGCATCGTCTACGAAGCGAAGCAGGACCACCCGCGGCGCACCGTGGCCGTCAAGGTGCTGCACGCCGGTGTCGGCACGATAAGTACGATGCAACGCTTCCAGCGCGAAGCCAACCTGCTCGCGAAACTGCAACACCCCGGTATCGCGCAAGTATTGGAAGCTGGTGCGGGCGAGTTGGAAACGCAAAGTGGCATGACGGCGGTTCAACCGTTTCTTGCCATGGAATTGGTTGACGGTCAAACCGTTGACCAATACGTAAAAACAAGATCGCTCGACGTGCGAGCCATCCTCAAATTGTTCGCTAACATCTGCGATGCCGTCGAACACGCCCACGGGCGCGGCGTGATTCACCGCGACCTCAAGCCCAGCAACATCCTCGTGACTGCAACCGGTCAGCCCAAGATTCTCGACTTCGGCGTCGCCCGCGCCACCGATGCGGACATTCACACGGTGACGCTTCAGACCGAAACCGGGCAACTCGTCGGTACGATTCCATACATGAGCCCTGAGCAGGTCTCGGGCAACCCCGCATCGATCGACGCACAAACCGATGTCTATTCGTTGGGCGTGGTTCTCTTTGAACTGCTAACCGGCAAGCTTCCGTACGTCGTCAACAACCTTCCCATTGTCGAGTGCGCGCGCACCATTCGCGAGGAAGAACCGACGCTGCTCAGCACGATTGACCGGAAGTTTCGCGGCGATGTTGAGACGATCGTGGCCAAGTCGCTGGAGAAGGACAAGTCGCGGCGATACGCATCGGTCGCGGATCTGTCAGCCGACATCAACCGCCACCTGCGCCACGAACCCATCGTCGCCAGACCGGCCAGCACCATTTACGTCGTCCGCAAATTCGCCCGTCGCAACAAACCGCTCGTCGGTGGGTTGGTTGCGACGTTCCTCGCGCTGCTGTTGGGTGCGATCGGGACGACGATTGGTTTGGTTTCGGCGCTGCATGCCAACGAGAAACTCGAATCCACCAACCAGGAACTTGCCGAAACGAATCGGCAGCTTGGCGAATCCAATGCCGACCTGCAGAAGGTCAGCGCATTTCAATCCGCGCAACTTACCGGGATCGACGTTCCGCTGATGGGCATGCGGCTTCGCGAGGATCTTCTCGACGGCGTTGGGGAGGAGCGAGTGTCGTCCCTGGAGTCCGAACTCGCACAAATCAATTTTGTTGATGTGGCAATGTCCACGCTTCAACGCAACTTTTTTGAGCGGGCGATTGACGCAGTCAAAGACCAGTTTGCAGATCAACCCGCGTTGCAAGCCGGTATGCTTCAAAATCTTGCGACGACGATGCGCGAACTCGGATTGTTCAAGGCAGCCGTCGATCCGCAAACACTCGCACTCCAAATCCGGCGCCGCGAATTGGGCGATGACAACGCTGAAACCGTCGCGTCAATCAGTGCATCGGGTTTGCTCGCACAGGCGCTCACCGATTTCGAACAAGCCGACGTGATGTTTCGCGAAGCGCTCGAGGCGAATCGCCGACTGTTGGGGCCGACAGACAATGCCACCCTGACCGCGTTGGCTAACGTAGGCGGAAATCTGCAAAACCTCGGTGAGTTTGAAAAAGCCGAGCAAATCGTCCGCGAAGCAGTGGACGGTTTGAAGGTAGCATCCGGTCCGAGCGATCCCGAGACGATTGACGCGATGGCGACGTTGGGGCTCGTATTGAGTTCCCGCAGCAAGTACGACGAGGCGGAGACGCTGTTTCGCGAAGTCGTGAAGCAGCGCCGCGAGGTGCTCGGTGATGACGATCCGAAAACGATTGGTTCCATCGCAAGTCTTGGCACGGTGCTCAAGGATCGCGGTAAATTAGAAGAAGCCATTTCGCTGACGCGCGAGGCGTTCGAGTTGCGCCGGCGGGTGCTCGGAGCCGACCATCCCGATACGCTTCGGACGATGACCAGCATGGGGTCCAACCTGGCGCGGCAAGGCAATCTCGCGGACGCCGAACCAATCCTGCGCGAAGCTTTGGAAAAACGCCGACGGTTGCTGGGCAGCACGCACTACGACACGCTCAGTTCAATCGATCATCTGGCCTCGTTGCTCGAGGAGATGGGACGATACACCGAAGCCGAAGCGCTCTATCGTGAGAGCCTGGAAGGGCGGCGGCTCACCTTGGGTAACGATCACCCGTCGACCCTGCGAGCCATTGGAAATCTCGGCTACATTCTGAATCAGCAAGGCAAGAGTGAAGACGCCGAGCCATACTACCGCGAATCGCTTGCAGGACTTCGAAACGTTTTCGGCAACGACAATTCAAACACGCTGACCGCAGTCGGAAACCTCGCTGCTCTCCTATCTGGTCTGGGCCAAGACGAAGAAGCCGAGGGCCTTTTCCTCGAATCGCTGGATGGTCGACGGCGTCTGCTCGGTGACGATCATCCGTCGACGCTTAATGCCATCTACAACATGGGCGATATGCTCTTGCGCAAGGATAAATTGAATGAAGCTGAACCATTTTGCCTCCAGGCGCTCGATGGGTATCGCCGTATCGGAGGGGACAATCATATCGGGACGCTTTATTCCTTAACGCTCGTAGGTCGTTTACGCATGAAACAAAACAATCCGGCTGGCGCGCAGGTCTATTTCAATGAGGCCGTTGAACGTCGCCGCGAAATCAACGGCGACGATCACCCGGAAACAATCAAGGCGATTGAAGGACTGGTCGATTCGCTTGAAGCCCAGAAACGATTGGATGATGCCAAGCGATGGCGGCGCGTACTAGAGGGTTGTGCAGAACAATCCAAGCCGTCCGTTGACTGATCGACCCTGTTAAACGCGAAGGGAAGAGAGTCTGAGAGTTTCTCGCGGGGACGCGGTGGCAAGCAGTACGGTTGGCTTCGGGCGTGCAATCGGTGCAAAGAAAACCGAGAGGGCGGGCAATTTCCGTGATGCGCGCAATCGGTTGGTTTTTTGAGCGGGTGGAGGTCGTTCTGGCAGGAATCCATTTCGGCCCCAACCAGTCATCAAAAAAATCCGCGAAATTCGTTCGCGGGCTTCGGTTTCCCCGAACGGAACCCTTTTCGAAAAATGGCGAATCGCCAGGGTGCCTAGAGCGGGCGATTGGGCCGGTGAACGGAGGCAGTGCCGCCCACTTCAACTAAATCCCCCAATGAGTCCGCCCGGTTCCACAATTAGCATCGACCTCACCAGGGCCTCGAAAATCGCACACTATCAGCCGCGCTTGGCAACGACTCGCCTCCGCCAAACCAACCTGAATCAGAACCGATTCGCTGCGAGCGATTCCTCGGTGGATTGCATCGCCATTGCTATCGCGCTGGTGCGTGGCAATCAGTCGGTTGCGCCTGTCAGGGATCGCCACTTCGTTTCTTCCCGCCGTTTGCCCCAGGCACGATACAAGTCGGCGAGCCGCAGCCGCGCTTCGGCAACGCGTGATCGGGCCCGTTCGTTTTCCTCGAGCGCAGAGGCCAACTGCTCGGCGCACTCAAGTAACAATGGCTCGGCCTCCGCGTATCGATTCGGATCGGCCGAAATGGCTTCGGCAAGCAGCCCCTGCGCGTTCCAGCGTGGCCAACTCTCGGACTGGTCCGAGTCCTTATAGAGTGAGAGGCCTTCGGACAGCGATGCTTCGGCTTCGGTGGGTCGATTCTGTCGCAGCAGATTGTGCCCGAGCGCGCAAAGCGCTCCGGCGCGTCGTGTGCCATCATCGGGATGGTTGCGCGTCGCGGCATCAATCACAAAGCGCCGCCACTGCTCCGCGTCCGTCCAGTCATTTTGAGCCTCCAGGGCGTCGGCCAATCCAAGGACCGCCCCCAGCGTCTCGGGATGATCGTCACCGTTAACGCGGCGCCGGCGTTCGACTGCAGTTTCAAGAAACGTTTCAGCTTCGGCAGGGTTGTCCTGTGCCATGCGAAGCTGTCCCATCAAAGTGAGCGAGTAGAGCGTACCGATATGATCATCACCGCCAACGCGCTGATATCCTTCATACGCTTCTTTGCAGAACCCTTCGGCCTGATCGAGCTTGCCTTGGCGCAAAAGCATATCGCCCATGTTGTAGATGGCATTCAGAGTAGACGGGTGATCATCGCCCAGCAGGCGACGGCGACCTTCGAGCGATTCGTGATACAGTGGTAGGGCTTCTTCGTGCTTGCCGAGTCCGCTGAGAAGGGCGGCGAGATTGCCGATGCTTGTTAGCGTATGCGGATGATCGTTGCCGTAAACGCGGCGCAGACCGGCCAGCGTCTCTCGGTACAGCGGTTCGGCTTCTTCGGCTTTTCCCTCTTGGCTCAGCATGAATCCGAGATTCCCCAGGGCGCGAAGCGTGGCCGGATGATCGTTACCGAGCGTGCGGCGACGACCTTCGAGCGATTCGCGAAAGAGCGACTCGGCTTCTGCATATAGTCCGCGTTCTTCCAGCAATGAGGCCAACGAATCGACCGAATTGATCGTGTCGTAGTGGGTTTTTCCCAGGACGTGTCGGCGTTTTTCGAGGGCGTCGCGAAGGATTGGTTCGGCTTCTTCGAGTTTGGCCAAACTGGTTAAATGGGTTCCGATCTCCATCTGTGTAGCGAGTGTCTTTGGGTGTTCCGCGCCCAGTAGTTTCGATCGAACCTCGAATGCCTCGCGGGTCAACTTCAGCGCTTCTTCGTATGCACCTTGGTTACCCAGGACTGTTGCAAGCGTTAACATCGACGCAGCAGTTAATGAATTGTCGTCACCCAAAACTTCGCGACGCCTTTGCAGCGTTTCGCGTGCGAGTTTCTCGGCTTCTTCGTATCGACCTTGAAAATTGACAATACTCGCAAGTGTTGCCATGGCATGCAGTGTGTCGATGTCATTGGGGCCATATGCTTTGCTTAGTCCATTGTACGCCGTGCGAGCAAGTTCCTCCGCCTCTTCATTGCGCCCGAGCCGCTGAAGGACGAGCGCAAGGTTGACGGCTGCACTTGATGTCTCGCGGGCGCTTTCCCCCAGGGTCTTGCCATACCCCTCCAAGATCTGTCTGAAACGACTTTCGGCTTCTTCGAACTCGCCACGGCTGAGTTGGAGGTTTCCCAACTCGCCCAACGACGCAAGCGAATCGTAATGCTCGTCACCCAGCTCTTGACGGCGAATTGCCAGCGATCGCTCCTGGGGCGCAACTGCAGAATCGAGCAATCCGAGTTCGCGCATCGTGGTGGCCAGATCCTGCAACAACGTGGCTTGAAGAAGCGGTTGATCTTCAAATTGCGACTCGACGCTCTTGACCGCGCGGTCGAAGAAATTGTGTTCGAGGGTGCTTCGGGCGTAGTCGACGAAGTTCACGTCGCCAACCAGCGATTCGAAGGTGGACCGTTCTTCTTGGGGAATACCACTGAGAAGATCGCTCCTTAGTTGCAGGGCCATGCCCGCGGCATCGATTCCTGTCAATTGGTCAGATTGAAACTGGCTGACGTTCTTTAAGTCGGTATTGGATTCTTCAAGCTTGCGATTTGTGTCAGCCAGTTCTCTGTTGGCTTGCAGCGCCGACAACAACCCAAAGACCGTACCAGTGACACCCAATATGAGCACGACCAGCGCCACACCCAGTCCTGTTACCAGCCCCTTATTTCGCCGGGCGAATTTCCGAAACTGATAAACGGCGCTGGCCGGTCTTGCCACGATGGGTTCGTCGGCAAGAAAGCGCCGCAGGTCAGCCGCCATCTCGCTGGCTGATTGGTAACGATGCTCGCGGTCTTTTTCCAACGCCTTGGCGACAATCGTTTCGAGGTCGCCACGCAACTGAGCGCCGGCCTCGCTGAGTTTTGTTGGCTCTTCTTCCTGAATGATGCGGGCGGCTTGGGCGATCGAGCAGTTTTGCAGATCGTGTGGAAGTTGGCCGCTCAACAACTCAAAGAGCAGCACACCGAGGGCGTAGATGTCGCAACGCGTATCGAGGCTGGACGAATCACCGGTGACCTGCTCCGGACTCATATAAGCGAGTGTGCCGATGAGTTGGCCAACCTCCGTCTGAAGTGTTGCGATACTCGCATCGCCTTCAACCAGTCGGGCGACGCCGAAATCAAGCACTTTCGGCTGCCCCACGGCATCTGCGATTCTGGAGGTACTCTTAAGCGAACCCGTCAGCGACGACTCCGGTTCAACGACCAGGATGTTGGCTGGTTTCAAGTCGCGATGAATGATGCCGCGTTGGTGTGCGTGTTGAACGGCATCGCAGACGCGAGCCACAAGCTCGAGGCGATGGCGTGTTGAGAGGTTGTGCGCCTTGGCGTACGCGGTGATACGCTCGCCTTGAATCAACTCCATCGCAAGAAACGGCTGCTCGCCGGATTCGTCCTGCGAGATGGCGGCTTCATAGATGTGGGCGATGCCAGCGTGCTGAAGTTTTCCGAGGACTTCGGCTTCACGTTTGAAGCGAGCGAGCAGTTGGGGCGACACCATTGGCGTTCGGATGACCTTGAGCGCAACGCGACGCTTGGGCGAATCCTGCTCGGCTTCGTAAACAATGCCCATTCCGCCATGGCCTTTGAGGCCAACAATGCGGTACTTGCCGATTCGTTCCGGCATGGTGGGGGAGTCGTCGAGCATGCTCGCCGCGCCGGCATCGAGTTGTTTGGCGGCTGAGTTCGGGTTGCTTTCTTCAGCCAGCATTTCGCGCACTTCGCGGAAAACGTCGGCATCATCCGCGGCTTCGTCTGCAAGCCACGCGGCGCGCTCATTGGCCGGTCGATTCAGCGCTTGCGTGAAGAGTTCCTTGACGCGTTGATATTGATCGGGCGTCACGGTGTGTCACCTTTTCGGAGCTCTTTTCCCAGCCACGCCTTGGCGCTGCGCCATTCACTCTGCACGGTTGTTCGAGATACACCCAACGCTTCCGCCACTTCCTCCTCCGATGCGCCCGCAAAGAATCGCATCTCGACGACTTTGTATTGGCGCGGATCGAGTTGCTCCATCTGCGTCAAGAGTTCGTTGAGCGCCAACACGTCAATCTCATCGCCGCCGGTTGGCGTCAGGATGTTGCTGAGGGTGACGCGGTCCCGGTCGCCGCCGCGCTTGTCGGTTTTCTTGCGGCGAGCGTGGTCGATCAGGATTTGCCGCATTGCCGTCGCAGCCACCGCGTAGAAATGGGCCCGGTCTTCCCAGCGACTTCCACTGATCGCGAGCTTGGCGTAGGCCTCGTGGACGAGGGCGGTCGGTTGAAGCGTATGGCCGCCCTCCTGACGCCGGAAGTAGTCGGACGCCAACCCGCGCAGGTCTTCGTAAATCACGGGAAAGAGCTGCGCCGCAGCCGACTCGTCGCGATCAGCCAGCCGTTGGAGCAACTCGGTTGGATTGGTGTTCGGCCCGTGTTCCATGCCCTCAGTATACCGCCAGAGGGGATTTCTACGAAAAATTCCAATTCTCCTGAGCCTGCGGCCAAGGAATTGCGTTTCGTTGCTGGAAGGACCGGAAGGGTGCTGATTTTTGGGGCAATCCAGCCTCCACCCTCCGAGCAGCAAGCGACATCGAACTTGACAGCGACGCGAGAAACCAGCCCGCAAAACCCAATTGGAGAAGCGCCCATGAACATGCGAAAAGCGACAATCGGAATTCTGATACTGCTGGGACTGCCCGGATGGGTCCATGCCGAGTTCGAATGGCGAGGAAACAATAACAACAACTGGGACAACAACGGCAATTGGACAGGTCAGTCCGGTTGGCCCGACGCTCCGAACCATAACGTTCTACTCAATGCGAGTGCCAACCGATTCGATCTCGATCTTCGTGGCGGCGATCGCGATGTAAGAGACTTATCAGTGGGGCCACTTGTGGGTATTGACTACATCATTGAGAGCAATAGCGGCGGACAGGGTGTGCTTCGCATCAACAGAGATATCCTCGGTGCTTTGGGGTCCAGTCCAAATACCGGTTCAGTGACCTTTGCGAATTCCGTGAATCTGGTTCAGGCCGCAGATGGGCTTTGGTCATTGCAGGGCATCGACCTTATCTTCGACGGCACGCTCTCGGGTAATAGCTTGATCGAACTATACTCCGGAGACGTCACATTCAATGCGGCGAATTCTTTTTCTGGAGAATTGCTCGTTTATCCGTCTTCTCGGGGAATCACTCTTGGACACGCAAATGCTGTCGCCAATGCATTGGTTACGGTCAATCGTAACATGGGTCTCAACGTGACCGACAACGCCATCGACGCAAACGTTGGCGCGCTGGCTGGCACGGCAAATTTGAATTTCGGAAGTCAGACCGTCACGGTTGGTGGCAACGACCTCGATACGGTCTATTCCGGCGACATCAGCGGCACCGGGAACTTGGTGAAGGTTGGTGGCGGTGATATGACGCTTTCGGGCGACAACACCAATTTCACCGGCACAGTCACCATTGGTGACGGCGCATTTCTCTTGGGAAGCATCACCATCGGTAGCGACAATGCCCTGGTCAACAACACCGTAAACGTTAGAACGCTTGACGGATTGGTGATGGGTGGTGCGGACCGGACGATCGGTGGACTAACAGGCAATGGCGACGTTCACCTCACGCACAGTCTTTCGGTCGGAAACAACAACAGCGATACGAACTTTGGCGGTACGTTTGAAGGTGTCGGATCGCTTGAAAAGGTTGGCACCGGCACGCTAACGGTAACCGGGTTCAGCAATTCTTACTCTGGCGGAACCGCCTTGACCGATGGCATTCTCGAGGTCAATCGTAACAACTCGCTGGGTGATGCGTCAGGTAGTGTCACCTTCAACGGCGGAACACTTTCAGCCATCGATTCGTTTACGACCGAACGCCCGTTCGACTTCGCTGACGCCAGCGTCGATGGCGCCCTACATGTTATCGCAGGCGAAACATTGCAAATCGACTCCGAAATCATAGGAGCCAGCGACAACCACCTTAGAATTGATGGAACAGGGACACTCGTCCTCGCCGGTAACAGCAACGGATTCGGTACGCTGCACAACAGCGGCGGTGGCCACTTGAATGTCAGTGGTGCAGGAGGGAAGTTGAATTTGTCCGGGGATGCCGCAAATGCTTTTTTCGTCAGCGGCGACAGTACAGCCGCCATTCAAAACGGCGTAGCGGTGACGCTGACTGGAAACAGCGGCGTAAACCGCACTGTTCTTACGGGCAACGCCGTACTATCGATTGAGGGAGTCGGCTCGACACTTGTGTCGCCACGCCTCGATGTTGGCCCCTCAGGTGCGGGAAGCGCCGAAGTGATCGTCCAGTCGGGCGGGTCGATTCAATCGGACCGCATTCGGATCGGGGACATTGCCAGCGATGATGGAGCGGCTGGAACCCTGACGATTGGCGCGGGTAGCGATGTGGTTTCCGACCAGACGGCTCTCCTTCGTCGCGGCACCATCGATATTTCGGGCGGTACGCTTAAGACGAACACACTTAGCGATGTTGACTCACCGAATACGATCCGAATAAGCGATCCTGTATCAGGTTCGGCGCTCACCATCGGAACAAACAATGGTAGCTCGCTGGTGAATGCTGTCATCGAGGACGCCAGCACCGGTTCGGGTTCAATTCGAAAAGTAGGGACCGGTACGCTGGAACTGACCCACGCCAACACCTATTCCGGCGACACATTCGTAGATGGTGGAACGCTGCTTATCAGCAACTCCAACGGGTATGCTACCGGCTTGGGCGATGTTTTTGTCAGTTCCGGGGCAACGCTTGCAGGCACTGGAGGGGTCGATTCAATGATCGTGAACACTGGCGGTGTGGTTTCTCCCGGCCAACCGACCGGTGTGCTGGTTGCCTTCGATGCAACATTCGAGCCCGGTGCAACTTTGGCGATCGCTATTGGCGGTTTGAATGACTTCAGTCAACTCAACGCCCCCGGGCCAGTCAACCTGAATGGTACGCTCGATCTGACCTACATCAATGGATTCAGCGCATCGCCGGGCGATTCGTTCCGGATCGTCGACTCGGGGGATTTGTTTGGAACCTTTGAAGCAATCAACTTCCCCGACGATCAGCCGTGGTACATCAAGTACAACACCAACACCGACAACGTGATCGTTGGCATTTGCTCGGATGCCGATTCGGATGGCGTCTGCGACGAAGACGACGTGTGTGATGGATTCGACGACAACATTGACACCGACGGCGACGGTTTGCCGAATGGCTGCGATGCTTGTGCGGGCGGAGCGGCTAGCGGCGACGTTGATGGTGATGGCGATGTTGACCTTGCCGACTACGAAGCGATGAGCGCATGCCTGCTGGGCCCGGCTGGTGGCCTGAATCCAGACTGCGATTGCTTCGATCTCGACGACGACGGCGACGTGGATACGTTTGACTTCGCCAACTTCCAAGTCAGCTTCACTGGCAACTAACAAACCTTCTGAACATCTGGCGTACCGGCAACTCGACGACTTCGATCGGGCAGTCGGTACGCCTTATTGCATTGCAAAGCCCGATTTTGACCCAGAAATCTTTTTCTTCTGAGCCTGCCAACAACCGATTGCGTTTCGTTGGTGGTAGGGGATGCGGCTGACGGGCTGGCGATCGGCCAATTGGAATCCAAATCAAAACTCGGGCGAACCGACGGAGGAACCAAAAATGAAACTGAATCAAATCGACGTGCAGCGTATTCGATGTTCGCGAACCCTGATGTTGGCTGGCTTGCTGGTGGTCGCCGCAACCACTCGGTCATCAGCCGTCGAATTCTTCTGGCAAGGCGACAACAATGACAATTGGGTCAACCCAGGGAACTGGGAGCAGAACTCGGGTTCCGGAGACATCCCCGAAACCCCCAATGACAATGTGACATTCGATTTCTTGGCAGATCGAATGGACGTCGATCTCAACGGCAATACATATGATATCGGTGACATGACCGTCCAACTCGCGCCGTTCCAGTTTCACCAGGGTACGTTGCGAATTCACGAGGGATTGTCAACGTTCGTCAAAGGTGACACGCTGTTCAGCAGCGATGTCACCATTGAACAGGTCAACAATGATTACTGGGACATCTACGATTCCAGCGTGATCATGGAAGGCCAGCTTGTCGGTTCGGCGAACATCACCTTGGATGGCAACGGCAACATCACGTTCAGTGCGATCAACCCCTATTCAGGGACGCTCAGAATTGGATTTACGGAAGTGATCCTGGGACATCCCAATGCACTACAGGACTGCACAGTCCATACCTACTCCAATCCGGGAGGTTTGCGCGTGAATGGTTTGGATGCAGTACTCGGCGCGTTGTCCGGGGTTGGCACACTCAATATCGGAGCCACGACTCTGTCCGTAGGCCGCATTAACAGTAACACCGTTTTTGACGGCAATATCAATGGGACCGGATCGCTCGTCAAACAAGGCACGGGCTCACTGACGTTGGGCGGCAGTATGAACAACCTCAATGTAATCACCAACAGCAGTGGCACGTTGAGTCTTTCCGGTGGGGGAGCGATTCGGCAGCTGTTGGTGCCTGCGGGCGATACAACAATTCGATCGGGTGCACTCAACATGAACAATGAGGAAGGCAATGTCTTTCACATCAGCGGCGATGGCAACGCCAGCATCCAAAACGGAGCCGTCGTCACGCTCCCCAGTTCGGGGGTTACGAATCGGACCGTGTTGACAAACGACGCGGATCTGACGATCGAAGACAGCGGCTCGATGCTGATTTCCCCAAGACTCGACATCGGTCCATCGGGTGCAGGTTCCAGCCAAGTGGTTGTGCAGAACGACGGCGCAATTGTTGCGGAACGCATCCGCGTTGGCGATCTCGCCTCGGATAATGGGGCGGCAGGCAGGTTAACCGTTCTCTCAGGTGGCTCGGTAGAAACGGACATGTTGTGGTTCTCTCGCCGCGGTCACGTTGACATTACGGAGGCGACCCTTTCGACCAATATCCTCGGGTTCGACAACAACATTTCGCCAGTGATCTCGATTTCGGATCCCTTCAACGGCACGGCGCTAACGGTTGGCGTGAACGGCGGTAATTCTACGGTTGAGGCTTTGATTGAAAATTCGTCAGCCGGTGCGGGGTCGATTCGCAAGGAAGGTTCCGGCGTCCTGGAATTGCGCAACGCCAACACGTACTCCGGCAATACGAGCGTCTATGGCGGAACACTGCTTGCCAACAACACGATGGGAACCGCCACTGGTAGCTCGAACGTTCACATAAGAAACGGGGGCACGCTTGGTGGCGATGGCAGTGTTTCCAACCTGGCCGTCGTCTACAACGGTGGAACGGTCACGCCTGGCAATCCGATTGGTGAACTAAACGCAGGCACGATTGCATTCCATAACGGCTCAACGTTGGAGATCGAACTCGCCGACACGGACACCCATGACAAGATCGTAGCCACCGGCACCTCTAACCTGGGCGGAACCTTGGATATCAGTTACGCGAACGGTTTCACAGCTCAGGAAGGCGACTCGTTTATCATTCTGACGGCTCCAACGTTGCTTACCGCCTTTGACAACGTCAATTACCCGGACGCCCAGCCGTGGTGGATCAACTACGACTACGTCCTGGGCATCGTTTCCGTCGGCATCTGCAACAGCGAGATGGATATCAACGATTACGCGCGATTCGCAGACTGCATGAATGGCCCATCAGCCGAACCCGACCCCAACTGCGACTGCTTCGATCTCGACGACGACGGCGATGTGGACGCAGTCGACTTTGCCAGCTTCCAAACCAACTTCAATGGAAACTAACAAAGCAGTTTGTGGGTGGTCGACCGGCACGCTTGGATTAAGAGCGTTCGAGCAGGTTACTAAAGAACTCCGCTTGCCGTGTACTACCCGATTTGGTGTCCTCGGATCATCGCGCCGTGCTGGCTATCTTCGGCCTGAATCTCCGTTGATCCTCCTCGGCGCGTGGACCTTCTGGTCTTATTACTGCCTGCCCTGCGATCGCGTCATGCTGCCCGAATGAAACTGATGAATCGCACTGCCGTCATCATTTGCCCAAAGGCACCGTTTCTCGAATGGGCTGCCTTGACCGATCCCGATGCGCAGGACCATCTGGACATCGCTCGTGGCCGCGTCGCGGTTTACCTGGTCTAGGCCGCACCGAGTGAAACCCGCCCACCTCTGAGCACTGGTCGGTGCATGTTTGATGCCACGAATAGTAACGAACAGCCCAAGATTCGGTCCACAAGAATTACCATCGCCAACCGGTAATAAAGCCCTTATCATGCCGCACCTTCTGGTCCGAGTGAGACGAAAAAACCTATTGAGCACACGACCTGCCAGTTGTTCTGGGGGGAGACTTCTTCATCAAGACCGCAGCATGTGACATCCCTTTTTCGCCGCGACGCTGGCCATTCTTCTACGGTTGGGTGATCGTGATCATTGGCACCTTGGCGCTGTTGGCCAGCATCCCAGGACAGACCATGGGTGTCGGTGTATTTGCCGACAATCTGATTTCTGCCCTGAACCTTTCGCGCACACAGCTCAGCACGGCTTACATGCTCGGCACGATTGGGAGCAGTCTGTTGCTGCCGTTTGGCGGCACCGTGCTCGATCGCGTCGGAGCGCGGGTCATGCTCGCCATTTCGTCCTTCGGATTGGGGCTCAGTTCGGCGCTGCTTTCGCAATCCGATCGCGTTGCCAGTTACTTCGCCCCCGATTCGTTCTATGCGGTCATGTTTGTGGTCACAGCGTGCTTTCTCTTCATGCGCTTCTTCGGGCAGGGTTGCCTGGCGATGGTGTCAAGGGTGACCATTGGCAAGTGGTTCAATCATCGCCGCGGTCTGGCAACAGCCATTTCCGGCGTGTTCGTATCATTCGGCTTCAGTGTCGCCCCCCGAGCACTGGACGAACTGCTTCGTACGTGGGGTTGGCGCGGGGCGTGCCTGATGCTGGCCGGCACCGTCGGCATCGCAATGTTCATCGTCGGACTGATCTTCCTACGCGACAATCCCGAGGAGTGCGGATTGGTGATGGATGGTGTCGATGACGAAGCTTGGCATAGCCGGATGGCCGCGAAGATTCCGAAAACACGTCGAGAATTCACCCGACCCGAGGCACTTCGCACACCGGCATTCTGGGCGTTCAACTTTGGCGTCAGCACGCAAGCTTTGGTGGTCACGGGCCTGACGTTTAACGTTTCATCGTTGGGGGCAGAAGTGGGCCTCTCGCGAGAACAGGCCTATGAATTGTTCTTGCCGATGTCGGCCTTCACCGTCGCGACCACGTTCGTCTGCGGCTGGTTGAGCGATCGCATCAAACTCAAATGGATGCTCATCGTCATGCTGGTCGCCCAATCGGTGGGCAGCGTCGGGATGATGGGGTTTGGCGAGTCGTTCGGCTGGTGGTTGCTGGTGTCCGGGTTTGGTGTGTCTGGTGGATTCTATTCAGTTCTCTTGACCGTGGTATGGCCGCGGTTCTTCGGACGCAAACACCTGGGGGCGATCAGCGGCGTCAATATGTCAACCATGGTGCTGGCCAGTGCGATGGCCCCCGTGATGTTCGCCAAAGCGTATGAGCTGACGGGCAGTTATCGCGAAGTCATCGCTGTCTGCTGGTCCATGCCTATCGCCGTGATATTGCTCGCCTTAACGGCAGAAAATCCACAGGAAAAAATAAGCGTCGAGGCGGATGCCTCGCAGTTCCGCAAAGTTTAGCAGCGTCATTAATGGGATTCGCGGAGGCCGACCCAATCGACGAATGCGACGATGACATCGACAACGATGGCGTGCCCAATGTTGATTACATCTGCAACTTCACGCCGGTGGGCACAATCATCGAGCCTGATGGCGGCGTGCTCGGCGACCTCGACGGAGATTGCGATGTTGATTTGGTCGATTGTGCCATCAAGCACGAGCGATTCACTGGTCTGAACCTGTAGGAGCTGAAAGGATAGTCAATAAGCCGATCCGCAACGCGCCCCGTCCACCATTCCTCTTTGGCGTGCGGGGTGTTTTCGATCGCACTGCCTGCGACGTCAGGTGGACGCCGTTGTTGTGGAGCGGACAACTCATCGGGGTCGCCTAAATTATCTTGAGTGGTTCCCTGGGTCGTGTATGTTGTTGGGCGTGACACTTCTTACTGTCGGCAGGAACGAATCACGTGGGCTCCATAACCAGACTGACGCATGTTGTTTCCATTATTTTCGTCGTCGTGGCCATGAGCGTGGTTGGCTGCGTTTCGACACAACCCTCAGAACTTCGGGTGCTGACCTACAACATTCACCACGGCGAGGGCATGGACGATCGCACCGACCTGGATCGGATCGCCAGTGTCATCCTCGATGCCGACGCGGATCTCGTCGCCCTCCAGGAGGTTGACTGCGGCGTTGAACGGACCAACCGCATCGATCAACCACAACGGCTGGCGGAGCTGACTGGCATGCACTTCGTCTTCGGGCCAAACATCGATCTGCGAGGCGGTGAGTATGGAAATGCTGTCCTGAGTCGATTCCCCATCGAGCGTTCTGAAAATCATCACTTGCCTAGAGTAGGTGCCAACGAGCAACGCGGATTGCTTGAAGTCCATGTGGCGGTCGGCGATCAAAACGTCGTCTTCTTCGCCACGCATCTTGATCATCAGGCTGATGACGGTGAGCGGCTGGCTTCTGTCGCATCGATGCGAACGTTGATTGCGCAGAACTCGGGATGCCCGATCATTGTCGCGGGTGACTTCAACGCGATCCCAAGCAGTGAGGTGATCCAGAACGCTACGGCATTCTTGCGCGATGCAGGTGCGATCATGCAACTACCGCTATTCAGCTTTCCTGCTGATCATCCTGATCGACGGATCGATTACATCATGTATGACCATAATCCAGCGCTGAAATGCATCGATTACCGTGTACTGCCCGATTCGGTGTCTTCGGATCATCGTCCCGTCCTAGCCACCTTTGCCCGGTCCGGCCGCTGATTCCCCATACCGGGAGGTTCCAATTGCATGCCTGATTGGTCGAACACGCTGATACGAAGCGGAACTGTTCGCGGAGGTGTTGACGGGAAATAGGGTTCTCCTCCAAAAAAGTGGG
>DDIR01000032.1:0-45064 GCA_002338715.1 Phycisphaerales bacterium UBA1845
CTCACAGAGCAGTGGCACGGTTCTGACGTTGCACGGTTGGTTTGCTTTACGCCTGCTTTTGGATCAGGAAGCGTTGGTAGCGTGATTTGCCGGTGGCAAAGCGCTGCTGGATGCATGAACCTTCGACGCCGGCGAACTGGCGGAAGAGCGGCCTGAGTAGCGTCGGCGCGAGCTTCTTGACCAACTCGTTGTTGTGTTCGGTGTTGTCAGCCAACCCCTTGGCAACGTTCTGCGTGATGTCTTCGTCTTCGATGACTGTCAGGCCCGAGTCGGCGATCTGCTTCATCCACGCCGGGACTTCTTCTTCGTTGCGGAAATCGGTGTAAAGAAAGTGGCCACCCGGTCGGAGCACGCGCCGCACTTCACTTAGAAACTTCGGTACATCGGTATAGTCGTGGGATGCTTCGACGTTGACGACGGCATCGCACGATTCGCTATCGACCGGAAGTCGCTGGGCATCGCCGCAGATGTATCCCAATCCCGGTTCGCCATGCTGCTTGTTGCAGAACTTCACCGCACGCGGCTGACGATCGATCCCGCACATGCGACGGGCTTTGAGGTAGCGCTTGATGTACTTCGCGCCACCGCCGCGTCCACTGCTGACTTCGAGAACGTCGCGCCCCGTCAGATCGACGCGGCTGACGACGTGATGATAGAGCTGGATGTAGATGCGATTGGGTTCGTCGGCTGGCTCAAGTTGAACGGGCTCGGTGCCGATCGGCGAGAAGCCGTAGTTGAGGAAACAGACGTCGGCAGAGTTGTCGATCTTTTTGTTGAGGTAACGGTAGAGATTTTTGGAGACGGTATCCTTGACGCTTTCAAGGCGCAAGATGTCGTTGACCTTATCGACAATCGTATTGATCACAGTTTGAATCCTTTGTCAGTCCGCCATGGGCGGTTGATTTCAAGTTGGACGCTCGTCTGATTCGTCACTCCCGCGCAGGCGGGCGTCCAGTGCAGACGCTTAGCCATGTGCGGATTCTGGATTCCCGCTTTCGCGGGAATGACGGCCTGTGCGGGGATGACGGCCTGCTGCTGCCTGTCAAATCGCTCGTGGAGACATGCTAGCGACAAGTGGCCAATCGGCAAGGCAGAAGTCGCCCGAAAGGGTGGGGAGTCTGCCTGTGTTTTTTGGAGTGACCTCTTGCGGCAGCGCCGATATTACTCTTCGTCAGGACAATCATAAGCCGTTTCTGAGTCGAAAGATGGGTCTCTCGCGAAAGTCAGCGTCTGCACGGCCTGATCAGAAATGCCCGCCTTGGCAACAATAAAATATCCGTGCCAGACTTTGAGCCTGGGGTCGGTGTTGCCTTCGGCGTCAAGGAAGATGTCATCCAGATATGGGCAACCACAATTCTCCGCATCCGGCGGGCAGCCGGGCCAATCCGGTGAAATCGGGAAGCTGAACTCGGCTTCCATCGTTGCCTCCTCAACACCTTCTGGCAGTTCGAAAGCCTTGAATGCGCTCACCATGCAGTTGGCTTGTACTTGCGTGAAGTCAGGTCCGTCCTTGTGCTGCCACAGGATCCAACCGTAATCCCGCGAACCGACCGGTTGCCCGTCAACTTCGATGCCGGCGCGTTCATCCTGATAGTAGCAGCGGCATCCATAATTGCAGCGCGGGCAGACGGCCGAGATAAAGACCGTCACACCCCGATAATCGCGCGAAGGTATATCGTACGAAATTCGCACGTTGACTCTGCTTCCGCCAATGATCTCGGTGTCGGCTTCGATGATGCGGAGGCGATCGCCGCGCTGATAATCCTCCTGAGGGAAATCGGGGCATTCGTTTTCAGGAACGTCGAGTCCTTCGATGCGTGTCGTTGCCGAACCGAGAAATACGCCGTTGGCGTCGGTTGCGCGGACCGTCACCGTGTCGATGTCGCCGATGACGAACGTTGTGGCGCGGTAGCGCGCGGTGCTCTCGGTGGTGGTGAACGATGTTGTATCGTCGCCGTCGTCTTCATCGGTGAGCGCGGCGACGATGAAACCGTTGTTGCCGGTGGTGCTCCATTCGTAGGTAACAGGAAGCGCCGGGTTGCCGGCGACGAACGCGGAGAGATCCTTCGACAGGACTGTTTCGGTCAAGCGAACCGGCGACGGCGAGAGCTTGACCGAGGCGACTTCCGCCTGCCAGAACGTTGCGTCTTTGGAGCGGGCAAGGTGGTCGACAACCTGGGCGACGTCGCGGTTGTCGAAGCTGTTGTAGATCGCCAGTAGAAAACTTTCCATCCGGGCGAGGCGCTGCATGCCGGTGGCCATCTCCACGGTACTGATCTGCTGGGCCGTTCGTTCGTCGTAGGCCAGCGTCAATGCGTTGATCAGATCAAATCGAAACGCCTGATTGTTCATCATTCGATCGATGACAACGCGAAGTGCTTCCAGGTATCCATCGCGCGAGGTCAGTTCGACGCCTGCCCCTTCCAGAATAGGAGAAATCAATTGCGCAAGCGTTCGGCCCACCTCCGGGGCCTGATCGAAAACGGTGGAGACGTTCGCGCCGAGCCCCATTTGTTCGCTCAATGGAATGAGCACCTTGAAGACAAAACTCTCGAGGCGCAGTTCCTCCAGCTTGGATTCCCACTCGCTGCGAACATTGGCGTATCTGGTGTCGTTGAGGATGGATGATTCGATGGGATTAAACGATGGACCGAGGAATACGAGTTCGTACTCCGTGCGACTCGAATCTTCGTGTTGCGGCAGATCGATTGGACCAACCTCGCGGTTGTCCCAGACGGTGTTGTCGAAATCGGTCACGGTGATCGAGGCGATGGCGACCGATGCCGAAAACTGGCGCGACAAGGTCCGCGCATCGGGAATCGGAATCGGGTCGCCGATCGGCTGATAAACATCGTGTTCGGTGCGGTTGCCCTCAAGGTCTTCGTACGCCGTTTCGAGGAGATACAGCAATCCCGAACGGGCGAACGAATTCTGCACGGTAAAGGTCGGCGTGTTCTCATCGGGAATCATGCGAATACCGCCGAGGACGCTTTCCGGCGTGATCGAAATGAGTGCATCCCTGCCGACGTTTCCGAGTGCTTTCGCCGCGAACTTGCCGTCGAGGTTGCCCGCGATGCCGTCGCTGACTTCGTTGATGAAGTTGATCGTTTCCATCTCGACGCTTTCGGTGACGTCGGGGTCGCAGTTGAGGGCTGTGCGATCCTTGGTGAGCGCGAAGGCGATCACGTCAGCCAACCGCTGCACCGATTCGGAGTTGTTGATTTCAAACAACAGATCGCCCGTTGCTTCCGGGGGGAGCGACCAGCCGCCGACGGCCATGTATAGGAGAGCAGCGGCTGTTGTCTTTGTGTTGATCGTCGGTGGATCGCGAAAGAACAGGTACTGATGCCAACTCAGCATCACGACGGTTCCATTCTGGTCCACGACTTGAAGCAGTGTCGGTTCATTAGAGATCGCTCCCACGGTAAATAAGCCGTCAGCCGCGACCGGTGCGTTGTCGATGTTGGAATGAACGCGGAGATTTTGCGCCGTAAACGACACGCCTGGAGGCACTTGGACCACGCCTTGCGCGAAGATATTTTCCGTCACAAAACCGTCGCCAACCGTGCCCGTACCCGGTGCGTTGGGAATGCCGGTATTGTCGCCACTGCCCGAACCGCCTCCGTCGCCACCGCCATTCCCCGGGGGCGCGGGTGGCGTGCATCCGATCATCGTCGCAAGCAAGAGGGCGGCAAGTACACCGATGGGTGTTTTGGAAAATCGCATGCGTATGTCTCCACAACGTTGCGTGTGCTGACGGGTGGGGCGGCCCTTGTCAGGACGATGGCGAGCCTTTTCGCGGGCCTCCATGATTAAATTGTGCGCAGGGTGTGGGCGTCTGAAACGATTTTGCGTTTCGGGTCTGAGAGGGCAATGAAGCCGGTTCATTGTCCTTGATTGCGGTTTGCTCGTTTACTCTTTGCGGTACTTGGGGTGGTACTCGCCGTGTTTGACTCTGGTTTTTCCCTGGATGCCCGCCTGCGCGGGAATGACGGCATTTTCTTGCTGCGCTTTAGTTGGCCATCTTGTCGAACAGGTGCGCTGACGTGCGGATGCCCTTGTAGAAGTCGTCGACGACCATGAATTCGTTGGGCCCGTGCAGGTTGCAGGTCGGCAGGCTGAAACCCACCATCAGCGACTCGGCTCCGAGCACCTTCTTGAAGAGCGGCAGAATCGGAAGCGACCCGCCCTCGCGCGTGAATGCGGGTGCGACGCCGAAACCAGCTTCGACCGCGGCCGCCGCTTGTTTCAATCCGGGATTGGTCAGCGGGCACATGTAGGCGTCGCACAGGGTGAAGGTTTTGATCTTATAGTCGATGCCGGCGGGCGTGTGCTTTTCGACGAACTTGTCGAACGACGCGCTGATTTTCGCTGCCGACTGGTTGGGGACGAGTCGCATGGAGACCTTGGCCATCGCCTTCGCGGGGATGATGGTCATTGAGCCTTCACCGGTGAATCCGCAGAGCAACCCGTTGACATCGAGGGTCGGGCGCAACCAACGGCGCTGCAAGGTGGTGAAGCCTTTTTCGCCGACGAGCGCCTTCGCGCCGACGGAGTTGCGATACGCTTCTTCGTCAAAGGGCAGCGACTTGAGTGATGCCAGTTCTTCGGGCGTGCTGTCGAGCACATCGTCGTAGAATCCTTCGATGGTGACGCGGTGATCGCCGTCTTTCATTTTGGCAATCAACTCGTTGAGCGCGTTACCGGGATTGGGGAACGTTCCGCCGAACGCGCCGCTGTGCAGGTCCTGCGTCTGAGCCGTGTAGTTGATTTCCTTATAGACCATGCCCTTGGTGCCATAGGTGATCGCCGGTTTCTCTTCGCTGAGCTTCGGCGTATCGGAAAGGCAGACATAGTCGCAGGCGAGGCGGTCTTTTTGTTCTTCGAGAATCTTGCCCAGATGCTTGGAGCCGATTTCCTCTTCGCCTTCGATCAGGAATTTCACACGGATCGGCAGTTTGCCAGCCACCTTTTTCCATGCTTCGGCTGCGAGCATGTGGGTGAAGACCTGACCCTTGTCGTCGGCAGATCCGCGGGCGTAAAGGCGACCGTCGCGCACTTCGGGGGCGAAGGGTTCGGACTTCCAAAGGCTCGGATCGCCAGTGGGTTGGACATCGTAGTGGCCGTAGATGAGCACGGTCGGTCCGCCGCCATCGACGGGGCCGGTGTCGGCGATGACGGCTGGGTGTCCTTCGGTTTCGAGGATCATCGACTCGATGCCACAATTTTCAAAGAATCCGTGAATCCAGTTGGCCGCGGCTCGGATACCGGGCTTGGCCTCCGGGTCTGTGGAAATGCTGGGGATTCGCAGCAGTTCATTGAGTCGGCTGAGAGCGTCTTCGCGGTAGGCGTCGATATGGCTGATGATGTCGTTGATCACGATGGTTTCCCCACAAAAAGCGACAGAATCAGGTAGGATTGGCCACGATCGTATCAGGCGCACGAAAGGGTGTCTACAGCACCGCGCCGATGCCGAAGCGGTCGGCTACGATTTTGAATCGATGGGACAACTATCGACAGGCAGCGACGAGAACCCAAGATGCGTATCGTTGTTGGACATCGATCAGAGCGGTATAACGTGCGGTTGGTCGAAGTAGCTGGGTCAATCGAAACCGTCCAAGTCGAGCCTATCGCGCTGTCAATGGATTGTCGTGCGCGACGAAGGAGCGTGCCAAGTTGAAGAAGTGGATCATCATTGCGGTCTTAATCGTGCTGGCCTACCTCGGGTGGAATAAGCTGCGCAACACCCGCGTGAATCTCGCGTTTCTGCAGGAACAGACCGCGATCGTCGGACGCGGCGACTTGACCATCCCCATCACCGGAACGGGTGAAATCCAACCAAAATCCCGCAGCGTGATCAAACCGGAGGCGAGTGGCGAGGTTATTGAGATTCCGGTGGATCCGGGCCAACTCGTCAAAGCCGGCGACCTGCTGATTCGGTTGGACCAGGAGGAAGAACAGCGCAACGTCACACGCATGAAGAATGATGTGGCGCGTGCATCAGCAACCCTGGAGCAACAGAAGCTCCGACTCCAGGAGCGTCGGACCAGTGCGCTGGCGCAAATCGACGCGCGGATCAAAGGTGTCGAAGCCCAAATCGAAGACGCCGAGTTCAGCTACGAGAAGACCAAACGGCTTTTCGATTCCGGGCGCGGGGCAAGCAAGGACGAACTGACCACCGTGAAATCACGCTACGATCAACTGATCGCCCAGCTTGACGGTCTAAAAGCCGACCGTGAGCAGGCTGAGATTGCGATCGGGTTGTCGGAATATGACGTGGACTTGGCAGAAAAGTCGTTTGAGACCACCAAGACGAACCTAGGCGACGCCGAAAAACGCCTGCGGGAAACCGAAATCCGATCCCCGATCGACGGCATGGTTTCGAAAATCAACGTGTCCGTCGGAGCGGTTGTCCAAGGTGGTAAGACCACGTTTACCGGTGGAACCGAGTTGGCTGTCGTCTCGGACATCTCGGATATGTACGTGACGACGGAAGTGTCAGATGCTGACATCGGTGCGGTGATGTGGTTGGCGCCGCCGAAAGCCCGGCCCGGTGGGTTGGAACTGGCGCAGCAGTTGGCCGACGATGAAGTGGTCCCGCTGGTGAGCACCAACAGCCTCATTCCCGAGATCGGCATGGAAGGCGTGCCGGTGACGATCATGGTGGACTCGTTTCGCGATCAGGAATTTTCGGGGGTGATCGAGAGCATCGATCCGGAACCGCGCAAGGCGCAGAACATCGTTACCTACATCGTCCACATTCGCGTCACCAGCAAGAACCGGATGATGCTCGCACTCGTGCCCGGCATGCAAGCCGACGTTGAGTTCACGGCTGAGGCGGTGACCGATGCGACGTTGATTCCGCACGAAGCGATTCATCGCGGACCCAACGACGATCTGGGTGTATACGTTCGCGAGCTTGATCCGCAGACCAAAGAACACAAACCACGTTTCGTGTCCTGCCGATTTGGGTTGGACAACGGTTTGTACGCCGAGCTGCTCGAAGGGGAAGGCATCACCGACGGGGTGGAAGTGTACACCAAGCTGCCGGCACGTTTCGGTCAGGATGATAAGGAAGACTAACGCCAACGTCAGGTCAAACGTCGCATGATTGAACTTCGTCAACTTCGCAAACACTACAAGATGGGCAGTTCGGTCGTCCATGCGCTGGACGGAGCCGACCTCGATATCGGTGCGGGCGAATTTGTGTCGCTGACCGGCGCTTCCGGCAGCGGCAAGAGTACGATGATGCACCTGATCGGCTGCCTCGATCGACCGACTTCGGGAAGCTACAAGCTCGACGGCATCGCGGTGAATCGCATGAGCGATCGCCAGCTCGCCATCGTGCGCAATCGCAAGATCGGGTTTGTTTTCCAGACGTTTAACCTGATCAACCGCACGTCGGCTGTGGACAATGTGGCTGTTCCGTTGATCTACAGTCGAAAGACCAGCACAAAAGCGGCGGCGATGGCTGCCCTTGAAAAAGTGGGCCTGACCAAGCGTGCGTCGCACAAACCGAGCGAATTGTCCGGTGGCGAAAGACAGCGCGTCGCCATCGCCCGGGCAATCGTCAACGAACCGAAATTGATCCTCGCCGACGAACCGACAGGAAACCTCGATTCGCGAACCGGTGATCAGATCATGGCCATCTTCCATCAACTGCACGCGGCTGGCACGACGATCGTGCTCGTGACGCACGAGATGGATGTCGCGGCACAGGCCAAGCGAATCATTCGCATGCGCGATGGGAAGATCGTAGCCGACGAAATCCTGGACGATTTGAAACGATCCGCATTGCAGGCTGAAGCACATGCCGGATCGCACGCCCTGGGAAGTTCGACCTAGTTTTGATGAAAGCGCCGCGGCGCTTTGATGGCCAACAGAGGCTTAAGAGTACGCCATGTTTTTACTTCGAATATGCATGATGGCCGCCAGCAGTCTTCGCGCAAATCTCATGCGCTCGATTCTGGCGTGCCTCGGCGTGATTTTTGGCGTAGCCGCGGTCGTGTCGGCGATGGCGATTCTTGAAGGGTCCACCCGCGACGCGGTGAAACGGTTCGAAACGCTCGGCGCTGATCAGATCATCGTGACCAACGGCAACGACGGTCGACGCGGTTCGCGCAGCGTCGTACGACTGTCGCTGACCGAATCCGACGCCAACGCACTCGGCGAACTGGACTCCGTTGAAAACACCGCTCCCGAATCGCTGATCACCGCGCAGATCAAGTACTTTGAAAAAAACCTGAGCATCCAACTGCTCGCGACCAACCACAACTACACGCGGATCAACGGCTACAAACCGGAACGTGGTCGCGAACTGGCCAAGCAGGATGTCACCAGCGGACGCAAAGTTTGCATCCTGGGTCATAAGGTGGCGAAGGAACTGTTCGGTGAGACGCCGGCTATCGGGGCGCGGGTTCGCATCGGCGGTCTGGGATTTACGGTTGTCGGCGTGATGGAGAAAAAAGGTTTTCTCGGTATGCGCGACGTGGATGAACAGGTGATCATTCCGCTGACGACCGGGCTGACGCGTTTGTTCGGTAATAAGTACGTGCAGTTCATCACCATCCAGGCTCAAGACAGCAACGAGTTGGAGAGCGTCACGCAGGAAGTCAAACGCAAGCTGCGGGTCGAACACAGCATCCGCGCCGGCGAACCAGACGACTTTCGCGTGATGACCAAAGAGCAGATCACCCAGAGCGTCGGCGGATTTGTCGACATCATGGCCATCGTGCTCTACAGCATCGCGGGGATATCGCTGGTGGTCGGCGGTATCGGAATCACCAACATCATGCTGGTCTCGGTGACGGAGCGCACCCGCGAGATCGGCGTGAGGATGGCTGTCGGGGCCAAGCGCGGCGACATTCTGCTTCAATTTCTTCTGGAAGCCGGCGTGGTCAGCGTGTTCGGCGGCGGGCTGGGCGTGCTGCTCGGTCGGGGATTCACGAAGATCCTTGAGAACGTCACCGTCGTCCTGCAAACCCACACGACGAGTCGCAGCATCCTGTTGGCATTGGGAATGGCCTTCTTCACGGGCGTTGCGGCTGGTTTGTATCCGGCGTTTCGGGCATCGCGCCTTGATCCGGTCGAAGCGTTGCGACACGAATAACAATTCACCCGAATTCGGTGCTCACCATGAAACCGATCGCTCAAACGATGACCTTCGTTGCAATCCTTTTTGCAGCGATGTGTTGCGGATGCGCACCCACGTTGTCTGAGATTCAATTGCAGGAGCGCGAAGGGCTGATCTGGATGTTTCCCGGGGTTGAGGGTGGTCCGTTGGCGCTGACCGATGCGCGACGGGCGTTTCGCGATGCCGGGGTGAAGTCGCGCATTCGTACGCACGACTATGGCCGACCTTTCGGATTGTTCGCCAACCTGATGGCCTACGACAGCAACCGCCGCGCTGCCAAAGATATTGCCGCCCAGATCCTCGAGTACCGCGTCAAGCATCCCGATGCACCGATCGACCTCGTCGGATATTCCGGCGGTGGCGGGATGGCTGTCATGGTGGCTGAAGCGGTGGCGGAAGATGTGCGTTTGCACAATGTCATCCTATGTCAGCCGGCAATCAGCCCGGCGTACAACCTGAGCGAGGCGCTTCGGCGCATCGATGGCACGCTCGTGAATCTCTACGCGCCCAACGACTGGTTCATGCTGGGGCTGGGGACGAGTCTGTTTGGAACGATGGATCGGCAATACGTGTCGGCGGCAGGCAAGGTCGGATTTACGGAGCCCTTGATCCTCGACGATCCAGTACTGGGGGCACACTTCCAACAGCAGAAATGGACGCCGGATTTGATCTCAAAAGGGCACGGCGGCATGCACACGGGCATTTTGACCTACGGGTGGAATCTTAACACGGTTGCGCCCTGGCTTGTCACTGATAGGGTGGAATCTGGCGAACTGCGTGAGTAAGTCGTCGCAGTTCGTGCATACCTTGATTTTCGCCCCCGTGCCTTTAACCCTCCGATCAAAGCACCAGCAGGGCAATTGGCTGGTGCGAATCTGTTGCCCGCATTAGTATCTTCCTCACTGGTTGTTACGGATGTAGGTCATTACGGTTGAGGAGATAATCAGATGGTCCTTACTTGCGGTCGGTCGATTTTTTATCGTTCGTTGTTCGCCGGTTTGATTGGCGCGTTTGCAATGGGTTCGTCGGCTGTCGCGGATGATGCGGGTTCGAAAACCGAATTGACCCCTTTCGGACTGCGTGTCGTGCCCAAGGCGTATGACGGAAACGACATGATGCGGGCGTTCAATGCGTTTGAAGGAACGTCGGTCGCGATCCTCGTGCATCAACCCAACGGCGGACTGATCACGTTCGATTCCGAAAACAGCAAGATCGAATCGTTCACCGATGACAAAGGCAAAGACCTCTTGAAATCAACCGGTGACTTCGGCATGCCCGCAATCCCGATGTCTCCCGATATCAGCGAAGACGGAAAAGCCGTCATCATCGAAGTCAATGGCGGACAAACCCCAAGCAAGGGGGCGACCTCGCTGAACGTCAAAGGCAAGCTTATCTTCAAAGCCGCCACCCAGAAGAAGGGCTACACGCACAAAGACATCGAAGTTAAAGCCGACGCCAAAGTCGAAGCCGGTCCCATCGAAATGACCATTGGTCGCGCCGGCAAACCCGAGTGGGGCGAAGAGCCTCTCGAAATCGTGCTGCAAGCCAAGAAGCGTCTGGACGAAGTCGCATCAATCCGCTTTCTGGATTCTGATGGTAAGGAAATCGAATCGAGCGTGAGCGGAAGCATGACGATGGCTTTCGGGGATGATGTCTCCGTCGAGCGCAGCTACGCTTTGACCAAGAAGGTCGACAAAGTCACCATCGAAATCAGCTACTGGACCGACATGAAAGACCTGGAGATTCCGGTCGATTTGACGTTCTCGCTGGGCCTCTAGCGGGCAGCCGCTGCGGGTGGTGGGCATCATTCGATATGGATGTCCAAACAGCGGTGGAAGCAGATCGGTGGTCGCCGTAAACCGCTTGTATGGCCATACAACAACCAACCAGAACGGAAATGCGCCGCGCCCACGAAGCCCGTGACGGAAGTTACGACGGCGTGTTTTGGGTGTGCGTCAAGACGACGGGGATTTTCTGCCGGCCTTCGTGTTCGGCGAGGATGCCCAACGACGAGAATTCCGACTATGTTCTCGCGGTCAACGAGGCGCTGGCTGGCGGGTACCGACCGTGCAAGCGGTGTCGGCCCATGGAAGTCGATGGCCGTCCTCCCGAATGGATTCAGCAGTTACTCCAACACGCCGACGCGCACCCCGACACGCGCCTGACCGATGCCGAGTTGAAGTCGGCTGGTTTCGACCCTGTCCGCGTGCGTCGCTATTTCAAACAACACCATGGCGTGACGTTCCACGCGTTTCATCGCAATCGGCGACTTGTCAGTGCGGCGAAAGAAATCGTCAACGGCACGCCGCTTCTAAAGGTTGGGATGAACCTTGGGTATGAGTCGGACAGCGGATTTCGCGACGCGTTTTATGCGACTTTCGGGACGACGCCCGGGCGCTTCACCTCATCCAAGCAGGTGGTGATCGACACGGTTTCAAGTGCGGTGGGGCCGCTGGTGATCGGGGCGACGCATCGCGGCGTGTGCATGGTCGAGTTTGGCGACCGCAAAGCCCTCGGAACCGAAATCAAGTATCTCAAAAAAGCCTACGGCGGCGCGGTCGTACCGGGCCGAAACGAATTCATCGATGCGATGGTGCAGGAACTCGCCGACTACTTCGAAGGCACGCGGATGCGTTTCGAGACGCCGCTCGATCGCTCCGGCACACCCTTTCAGCAGCAGGTCTGGAACGCGCTACTTGAGATTCCATACGGACAAACGCTGTCGTACGGACAGTTGGCAGAGCGCATGGGCAAGCCGGGGGCGCAGCGGGCGGTTGGTCGTGCGAACGGAGCCAATCGCATCGGCATCGTGATTCCGTGTCATCGCGTTGTCCAGAGCGACGGGGCGTTGCGGGGTTATGGCGGGGGATTGTGGCGCAAGCGCTTCCTGCTGGATCACGAACAGCGTCAACTTCGCGATGCTCATCCCACGTCAACGGCGCGCTTGGCTGCGAATTGAGCGGTTCGTGGGCGGTTTGATTGACCTGTAGCGATCTCAATCAAGGCGCAGCGTTTTGCTCGTCCACTCCTCACAGTACTGGGGCCGGTACTTACCTGGGTTGATTTCGATTTGCCCCTGGATTCCCGCCTGCGCGGGAATGACGGCCCTGCGCGGGAGTGACGGCGGTGTTCGTTCGCTCGATTGGATTGGGAATGCACCAAAGAAAACGCACGGCCAACAACTCGTGTCGTTGGCCGTGCGTGATTTTCTTCTGACGCGGGTGTCGATGCGTCGTTTATTCGTGGGCTACTTTCACCTTGGTTTCGACGGGCGTTGGCGTCATGTCGGCCATCTGCACCATCTGATTGTTGAGCAGGTGGAGTCGCATGACCAGAAGAGCCGTCTCCAATTGCGGATCGCGACGCGGTCGATTGTTGACGTCGACGTCATCGTCTTCATCGTTCTTGGCGGTATCTTCTTTGTCTTTGTCATCGTTGTCGCGCGGTTTGACTTTTTCCTTGATCTCATCTTCCGACGACGTCTTGACGGAACCGAGCACGTCGGCATCGCGCCGCATGAACAGAACCTTGCTGAGTTCCTTCGGCGCGAGCGGGATGGTGATGTCTGGTTCGACGCCCCAGGTCTCTGAACCCTTTTCGCGATGCAGCGATTTGCCACTGGGCAGATAGTAACGTGCGGTCGTGAGCTTCAGGTGGGCTTCACTGTGGGCCAACTGAATCAGGTTCTGCACGCTGAATTTACCGAACGACCGTTCGCCGAGGATCAAACCGCGGTGCTGGTCGCGGATCGCCCCCGAAACGATTTCCGAAGCGCTGGCCGACGATTCATTGATCAGCACGATCAGCGGGAGATCCTTGAATTCGCCGCTGCCTTCCGCGTCCACCGCCCATTCGGGGCTGCGCAGTCCCTTGGTGCTGACGATGCGATCGCCGCGATCGAGGAACAGTTCCGACATCTCGACGGCTGACTTGAGCAATCCGCCAGGATTGAAACGCAGATCGAGAATCAATCCTTTCATGCCGTTGTTCGTCGCTTCAGACAAGGCGAGTCGCAACTGCTCGACGGTGTTTTCCTGGAATGCGCCGACGCGGACGTAACCAACGCCCAACTCATCATCGAGCAGGAAGTTCCACTGCTCTTCGTTGTCGTCGCGGCGGTGATGGCTTTTGACCGATTGAATCTTGACGATTTCTCGCTTCAGCGGGACGTCAAACGTCTTGACTTCGCCGTCTGTATTTTCGCGACGGATGGTCAGCGTGACGGTGGTTCCCAGTGGGCCAGTGATCAACCCGACCGCTTTGGTAACCGGAACACCGAGCAGCGATTCACCGTTGACGTTGGTGATGATGTCTTCCGCGAGGATGCCCGCCCGATATGCCGGTGCGTCATCGAGCGGTGAGACGACGAGAATCTCGTTGTCTTTGAGTTCGGGGTTGTACTTGTTGCGAATCTGGATGCCGACGCCGACGAAATCGCCGCGGGTGTGCTTCTCGAACTCGCGGAAGTCGGACGGCCAAATCATCGACGAGAATTCGTCGAGTTCCTCCAATGCCGCCGACATGTACTCCTTGATCACCATTTCTTCGGGCAACTGAGCCGTCTGGCGGTTGATCTTCAGTGCGCGTCGGAAGTGCTGGAGGGCTTCGCGATAGCTCAGCTTGTCGCTCTTTTGAATCTGGGCGTAGCGGTTGGACAGGCGATTGACGTAGTCCTCACCGCTTTCGTTCTTCAACCCCTCGAATTGATCGCGAAGCGTCGGCGATTCAGCCAGCAGGAGCAATTCCTGGAATCCCGCGGCAGTCATGGCTTTGAAGTCGGCTTCTTCGACGTACTTTTGATCGATGCGCCAGAGCGCTTCTTCGACGGTGCTCTTGGTGATGCCTTCGAGCGATTCCGTCCAGTCGTAATCGTCGCGTTTCTTATAGATTTCATCGAGGCGAACGTGCTCGAGGCATTCGCGGCGACCTTTTTCGATGTCAGTGTCATTCTCGAAGACGATGCTGAGCGAATAGTAGATGGCGTGGCTGTCGCGCCACTCGTGTTCGCGGCGGAGCTTGTCGGCTTTATGCGTTGCGGCTTCTTTGAGTTCCTGCACCCACTCGAGATGCTTGAACGTGTCCTGGTCGAGCGTGTTGAGCATCGCCCAATAGGTCCACTTGAGCGCATCGTTGTAATCGCGCTCGTCTTCGGGCTTGGCGAATTCCTTCGTCGCCCGCTTGACGTAGCTTTCATAATCCTGCTGCGTGAGTTCCTGGCGGTTCTTTTCGGATTCGATCCAGTCAGCCACCCATTGGTTGGCTTTTTCCGGCATGCCGCTGCGATTCGCCAACCGCTTGAGAAGATCCTCGGCTTCTCGATACTGTCCGTGGCGGATGTGTTCGAGGCTTGCGTTCCAGGTCTTGTTGCTGTCCAGCGCGGAGGCCCGAGTTGTGTCGTCCGGTTCCTTCGCCAAACTGGTCGTTACGGAGCCGAACAAGAGGACAGCCGCGGCTGCGAATGACCACAGGTTTAGCACTCGGGATCGCTTTCCGGTCATAAACTTCTCCTTGGGGAACCTAGCCACGATTGAAAAAAGATGCGCGGTTTGGTGAACGGCGTCGCGCATGCTTACCCTCCGGGAAGACTTGGCTCGAACGCATAAAGTATAGGTCGGTCAAATTGGACCGTCCATTGTGTTATTACACCTAAACTATTTGTTACAGCTTGTTTACAATACACCCATTACCGGGGGCAAGAGGGTTGTCAAAGTCGCACGTTGCGTCCCGCAATTGTCCATCCACAATTGATACCCGCCGCACGGGGTCCGCGCCGCTGTCAGGTTCGCAAAAAAATCCAATGATCCGACGCGAAAGCGGTGATTCGTGGCGGAAACAGCCGGTTTGTGACGATTATTCACCCGTCAGGTCTGTCCACTGAAACAGAACATTGTTCCCTCATCGGGATTTTGCCACCAATTGCTTGATTCGACGGTCTCATTTGATGTCCCACAAGTTCATACAGATTCACAACGCCCGGCAGCACAACCTGAAGGGCATCGACGTGGCGATCCCGCGCGAGCAGATGACCGTGGTGACGGGGTTGTCCGGGTCAGGCAAGAGCAGCCTCGCGTTCGACACGATTTATGCGGAAGGGCAGCGGCGTTACGTCGAATCGCTTTCGGTGCACGCCCGCCAGATGCTTGCCCAAATGCCCAAGCCCGATGTCGAGCGCATCGATGGGTTGATTCCGACAATCGCGATTCAACAACGCATCGCATACGGCAGCCCGCGCAGCACCGTCGCGACCACAACCGAGATTTATGATTTCCTGCGATTGATTTTTGCGCGAGCGGGGACGCCGTCGTGTTGGGTGTGCGATCGGGTGATCACGCGACAGCGCACATCGGAGATTGTGGACGCCGTTTTGCGTCTGCCGGATGGCACGCGCTTTCTGGTGATTGCGCCGCTTGCGATTGGAGCCGACGATTCAGCGAAAGAGGTGCTTGAGCATATCGCCAAGCAAGGGTTCGTGCGCGCCCGCATCAATGGCGAAACCGTTCATCTGGAAGACGCGGCTGACCTGAACATCGACAGCCTCAAGAAGATCGATGTGATCGTTGATCGCATCGCGGCGAAGCCGGACGTTGCCACCCGCATCGCCGACAGCATCGAGTTGGCGTTGGAGATTGGCAAGGGACGTATCATCATCTCGACCGAAACGACCCGCGGTCAATTTCAGGATGCCGCATACAGCACGAGCTTCGCTTGCCCGGATCATCCCGAAGTGACGCTTGAAGAACTCAAGCCGCGGATGTTCAGCTTCAATTCGCCCCATGGTGCCTGCCAAAAGTGTCATGGCATTGGCACTTTTCTGGATTTCGAGGAATCGCTGCTCGTGCCCGATCCGAGTCGGGCGCTGAGCGTTGGGGCGATTGCCGCGCTGGGGTCCGCTTCCCAGCGGTTGGCGTCGATACCCAAGATCATTCAGAAGTTCTGCGACAGGTTCGAGGTGTCGCCCGACGCATCGTACGGGTCGCTGTCAGCCGACCAGAAAAAGATGCTGCTTCGCGGTGACGGTGCGGGTTTTGAAGGTGTCGCGTCGTTCTTGCGGAAACGCTGGGAGAAGACCGATTCGGATTCGGTCAAGGCGCGTCTCCATGGTTTTATGTCGGAAGCGCCCTGCCCCGAATGTCACGGGCAGCGGGTCGCACAAGCCGCTCGATCCGTCCGCATCGCCGGTTTGAATATCGCCGAAATCTGCGCACAAAGCATCGAACAGGCCCGAACGTTCTTCGACGAACTGACTTTCGATCCCGCGTTGGAACCGGTTGTTCAGCCGATCCTGCGTGAAATCCGATCGCGGTTGAACTTCATGTGCGAAGTCGGCGTGGAATACCTGACGCTTGATCGACCGAGCAACACGCTTTCAGGCGGTGAAGCGCAGCGTTTGCGATTGGCGACGCAGATCGGCAGCGGCTTATCCGGTGTTTGCTATGTACTCGATGAACCGACCATCGGATTGCACCAGCGCGACAGTCAACGGTTGGTGGCCACGTTGCGAACGCTGACCGATTTGGGCAACACGGTTTTGATCGTCGAGCATGACGAAGAGGTCATCGCAGCGGCTGACCATGTCATCGACATCGGTCCCGGTGCGGGTGATGCCGGTGGCGAAGTGGTGTCCGAAGGGACGCTGGCTGACGTGTTAGCCGCCGAAAATTCTTTGACCGCTCAGTATCTCTCGGGTCGGCGTTCGATCGAGACACCGAAGAAGCGCCGCGCAATCGATCCCAAGCGCACCATCAAAATATCAGCCGCCCGCGCGAACAACCTCAAGTCGGTCGATGCCACGATTCCCCTCGGCTGCCTCGTTTGCGTGACGGGTGTGTCGGGCAGCGGTAAGAGCACACTGGTTGGCGACATTCTCTGGCGGGCGTTGGCGCGGTCGATCAATGGCAGCGGACCTCGGCCCGGGCTTTGCGATGGTGTGTCCAATCTCGATCTGGTGGACCGCGTGATCGAAATCGATCAGATGCCGCTGGGTCGAACCACGCGCAGCAATCCAGCCACCTACGTCGGGGCGTTCGATCAGATTCGCCGCCAATACGCGTTGACCCGCGAGGCGAAGATTCGCGGTTACGCCCACGCCCGGTTCAGCTTCAACGTTGTCGGGGGGCGCTGCGAAGATTGCCAGGGGCAGGGCGTGCGGCGGATTGAGATGCACTTCTTGCCCGATGTGTTCGTCGAGTGTGCAACGTGCGGCGGGACGCGCTACAACCGCGAGACGCTGGAGGTGCGCTATCGCGGGAAAAACATTGCCGATGTGTTGGCGATGCGCGTTGAGGAAGCCGCGTCGTTTTTCGAAAACATTCCCAAGGTGTATCAGCCGCTTCGCGCATTGCT
Organism: Phycisphaerales bacterium UBA1845; assembly: GCA_002338715.1. GTDB lineage: Bacteria > Planctomycetota > Phycisphaerae > UBA1845 > UBA1845 > UBA1845. Next base: position 17,477 of record DDIR01000032.1, read on the forward strand.
CGATGTTGGGCTTGGATACGTCGAGTTGGGGCAGTCTGCCGCGACCCTTTCGGGCGGTGAGGCGCAGCGCACGCGGTTGGCGGCAGAGTTGGGCAAGTCGGCCATCGGTCACACCATGTACATCCTCGACGAACCGACCACCGGATTGCATATCGCCGACGTCGACAGTCTGGTGAAAGTGTTCGATCGATTGGTTGATCTTGGACACACGCTCGTGGTCGTCGAGCACAACCTCGAAGTGATCAAGCGGGCCGACTGGGTGATCGACCTGGGACCGGAAGGCGGTGATGCCGGTGGGAGTGTCGTTGCGCAAGGCACGCCCGAGGCGATCGCGAAATCTCAAACCAGTCACACCGGTCGATATTTGGCCAGGCGACTAAAGGGCGGCGCGATCATCGGGTAAGATCACCCTATCAGTTGACGCCTACTGCGTTTTCGTTTGGGCGAGCGCCAAGCCCTTGTCTAGAAATTCCTTGAACCTGCTTGCCGGTTGAAATCCATCGACCATGCCGAGCTTTCTGCCATTGGCGTCGACGATCACGTACGCCGGAAGCGCGTCGATGTCGTAGCGGGCCGACGCTTCTTTGTTGTCGAACGCATCGAGTTTGACGGGGATGTATTTTTCGATCGTTGATTTGATGTCGTCCTGAACGATGACTTCCTTTTCCATCTGCACGCAGTACTTGCAGCCGCGCGAGGTGAAATTCAGCAGGATCGGTTTGCTTTCTGCGCCGGAAGCGGCCATCGCCACCTGCAGATCCTTGCCCCATTTGACGGCGCTTTCGGGCATCGACGTCGATTCCTGCACGAGGATACCGGCGACGATCGCAAACGCGATGAGGGCGATGGTTGAGAGCGGACCGCTTTTCTTTGGGGCATTGGCGGCTTGGTTGTTTTCTGCGTTCACGGCGAAATCCTCTAGACGACTGTGTGAATAAGTTTTTTCATTGCCTACTTCGTGCCGGCGTAGAGCGATTCGACATAATCGCCGACTGATTGGACGATCTTGTCGTCGGAAAGTTTCTGATCGACGGCTTCGGTGATTCTGCGAATGATGGCGCTACCGACGATGGCGCCGTCGGTGACGCTGCAAACGTCGCGCACCTGGTCAGCCGACCCGATGCCGAACCCCGCGATCAAGGGCGTCTTGGTTACGTTTCGCAATTGCCCGACCATCGTCGGCAGTTGGCTGTCGACGGCGCTGCGTTCACCGGTGATACCCTTCGCCGCGATGACGTATATAAAACCCGACGCTTGTTTGGCGATATCGGCTTGGCGCTCTGCAGACGATGTCGGTGCGCACATGAGGATGCAGCGCAGTCCGTGGGCGGTGCTCGTTTGATCGAGGCTTTCGGATTCGTCGACCGGCACGTCGGGAACGATCACCGCGTCGAATCCGCATTCGCTTGCCCGTTTCATGAAGTGGTCGATTCCCAGGCGGCGAACAATCGACATCGACACCATGGCGATGAGGGCTGTGCTGAGTTTCGGGCGGATGTCGGCGATGCGGTCAAACAGTGCATCGATTTTGAAACCGGCATCGAGGGCGCGGTTGAATGAATCCTGCACCACGGGACCGTCGGCGATGGAATCGGAAAACGGAAAACCGATTTCGACCGCAGGGCAGCCGATTCGATCAAAACGGTCCAATAACCCGACGGTGACGTCCAGATTTGGATAGGCGGCAGTCACGTACGGCATCAGGCACTTGCGCTTGGCGTCAAGCGTTTGCAGAATATTTTTGTCGAGTCGGTTTTCCTGCATCAAGGGCCTTTCGTCAATGCGTGCCAAATGCAACGGAGTATAGATCGGTTCTGTGAAGAGTCGATCGGCTCATTACAATCCTGAATCTTTGTCAAAATTGCATCATGCGCCACTAAGATCAGTTTGCACATGAGATTAGAATAAATTCAGTCTCGGTGGCAAGCGGGCGCGTCACGTGTTTGGCGAATTGCAAATTTTTTATGCCGAAAAAATTGTCCGGCCGCGGGCGATTGTGAAACCTCTGCTAAATCGAACTCACGCTTTTTTTGCCCGTGTGTCGATGCTATAGTTAAGACGTCCAATCGGTTCGACTGCGATGCCCGACAGGGGGCAATGTTTTGCGCGGACCGTGAAGCGAACCTTAGGGAGTCACTCATACATGGCTCGCGGACAAGCCCGCATGACGGGACGTCCTGGCCACGGAGGTCTACCCGCCTTAGTTGTTTAGGGTTCGCCAAAACGCCAAACCATCGACATCGGCGGTTACCGCTTGGACTCTTTTCTGCCCATCGCTCTGCGGTGGGCTTTTTTTATGGCCGCTTGCGAGTGCAACAGTCGCATCGCCCCATCACGCCAGCCGACGTCTCAACAATATGGCAACCGGATGGGGGACTGGTATACTGACGTGCATGTCCTCTTTGATTCTTTTTGAAGATGCCCGCTGGGTTGATTTGCTCCCGATGGTCTACTGGCGATCGGTGTTTGAACTGATTGCCGGGCGCAAGACGCTGCTCGACAACGCGGCAGTCAGCCTGGGGCGATCGGTCGATGGCGTTTGGATGCGCGAATGGATCGCCGACGTGGGCGGTGAGCGCTGCCAGATACCTGCCAACCAACCGGTTTCTGCCGGTGATGTGCTCGTCAACGGGCGCTGGCTGATCAACGAGTCGGTCGAGTTTCACGAAGCGCCGTTTATCGGCGTCTGCGGTGATGACATCGTCTACATCTCGTGCGATGAAAATCTCGCAAAGACCGTGTCGCCGGCAATGCTTTGCGACGAAAAAGGCTGTGCCGAATTGAAGCAACAAGCCCCGACCGGCGAAGTTGAAGCGGCGCTCCTACGCTACCCGTGGGACATCACCTCGCGCAACCGCGAGACGCTTTGTGATCATTGGAAAGGCGACGACCGTTCCAACAACGGCGACGTGAGCAGTTCGGCGTTTATGATCAATCCCGACCAGATTCACATCGGCGAGAAAAGCGTCGTCAAACCGACGGCTGTCATCGATGCCGATGGCGGTCCGGTGTTCATCAGCAACAACGTGATTATCGACGTGCACACTTACATCGAAGGTCCGGTTTACATCGGTCCGGGCAGTCATGTGAAACCGCACACGGCCATCCGTTCCGGCACGACGCTGGGGGCGATGTGCAAGGTGGCTGGCGAGATCAGTGCGTCGATTTTCTGTGGCTACGGCAACAAGGGACATCATGGCTTCATTGGCGATGCGTATATCGGTAGTTGGGTAAATCTCGGAGCCGGAACGACCAACTCGAACCTGAAGAACACCTATGGCGACGTCAAGGTTCAATTGGGTCCGCGTCAGGTTAGCAGCGGGTTGCAGTTTCTCGGTTCGACGGTTGGCGATTTCGCGCGGTTGGGTATCGGTCAGCTTCTACCCACCGGTGCGGTGGTCGGAATGGGGGCGATGATTGCGACCGGTGGTTTGGCTCCGAAGTTCGTGCCATCCTTTGCGTGGCAGACAGCCGACGGCCGAGCGGAAGCAGATTTGGAGAAAACCTTGCACACGGCCAAGGTGATGATGTCGCGGCGCAATGCCGACATGTCCGAACCGGAAGAAACGCTCTTTCGAAGCAACGTGCAGCGTTCGAAGGAATTCGGCGTTTAGCCAGTTATTCCAGTTGATCGTTGAGTGCATCAAAGTCTTCAGGCGTGTCGACATCGATCTGCGTGGCCGCGGATTCGACTTGAACGCGATGCACCCGCGCGGCTTGCTTTTCCAAAATTCCCTGCAAACCAACTTCGTGCAGCGTCTTGACTTCATCGAGCATGCCAAACGGCACGACGATCGGATGACCGTCCTTGCCATCGCGCGACGCGACGACAATGTCGCCCACGTGACGTTGGTATTCGCCCGCGCACGATTGGATCAACTCGGCCGACATCGCTGGCATGTCACCCGGGCAGACCATAAACGCATCCGAATCACCCGGGGTAAACTGCTTGGTCGATCGATCAAGGCCCAGCAGGATGGAGTCGAGCATTTCGGCGCGGGGATCGGTGAGTATTGCAGTCAGAAATCGCGGATCTTCCGACAGTTCCAGCGCGTCTTCGATGTCGCGGTTGGTCACGACGATGAGTCCGTCCGTTCCGGCAAAGAGAATCGTTTCGATGATCGTTTCAAGAATCGTCGAGTCGCCGAATTCCAGAAGCTGCTTGGGCGTTCCCATGCGCCTTGATTTGCCGGCGGCAGGTATGACATTGAAAACGCGAGGGGCGTTTGAATCGTCGCGAAGTTCGTCGGATGAAGTCATGGTGAGGTCAGCTCTCTACGGTGATGGGTCCTTCCACCAGGCGGCGCGTGTTTTCGCGGCGGACCGAAATCAGTTCCGCGATGATGCTGATGGCGATCTCGGGCACGGTGACGGAGTTGATCTTGACGCCGATTGGTGCGTGCACGCGGTCGAACAATGTCGGGTCGATGCCGGTTGCGGCCAGGTCGTCGTAAATGAGCTTGATCTTGCGACGACTTCCAATCATGCCAATGTAGCGGGCGTCGGATTCGATGACAGCGGCCAGCGCCTGTTCGTCGTGGTTGTGCCCTCGGGTGACGATGACGACGTACGAGTCCTTGTCGATCTTGTGATTGCGAAGCGATTGTTCGATGTCGCCGACGATGATGTGGATCGGTGGCGGCAGGCGTTTTTCGTTGGCGCAGTCGCAGCGATCATCGATGACGGTGACGTCAAATTCCAGATCGACAGCCAACTTTGCGAGTTCCACACCGACGTGGCCCGCACCGGCGATGACGAGTTTCGGCTCGGCTTCGATGAGGATTTTGTATTCGCACAGTGCGCCGTCGTGCATCGCCCGCATGGTGACGAATGCGTGGTCGCCGGCATCGATCGCGTCGAGGATGTCGGCGAATTGCGTGCAGTCAGTCTGCGAAAGAATCGGCGTGGCCACGACATCCATCCCGCCGCCGCAGATCAGCCCGTCGTCCCAACCGTAATCGTGATTGAGCTGAAAGCTGAGCAGGCCCGATTCGCCCTTGTTGAGCAGTTCAAACGCCCGCTTGCGCACCTCGGCTTCGACGCATCCGCCGCCAAGCGTACCGACCGTGTGCATCGTCTCGTCGATGAGCAACAGTGCACCGGGCGACTGCGGCGTAGACCCGCTCGTTTTGACCACGGCGCAGAGCATGGTCCGCTTGCCCGACTTGGTGTCGGTAAGGATCTTTTCAAACAAAGGTCGATGCAGAATCAATGACAGCCCCCGACATTCTTGTGGCGTTTGTTTGTGGTCTGTGAGCAAAACGTTCGCAGCACTGTATCGTATTCGGATGGGGGCTGAATAAGCAAACGGCTTCTGGATAGCGGCGAAGGCGTCCCAGCGTTAGCATGTCCGACGGTAAACACAGGTACTTGCGACGAAGCCCATGGCCAACCCAGCGAATCGATCAGGCGAATCGGTCGGACGGATCGAATTGATCTGCGGCCCGATGTTTTCGGGCAAGTCGACCGCATTGATTCGAAAGCTGTCAGCCGCTGCGGACGGCGGCGCGACGGTGATCGCATGCAAGCCGGCGCGGGACACGCGGTATGCGACGGATCGCATCGTGACCCACGATGGTGCGGGCATTACCGCGTGCGAGATTACGGGAGCCGATGATCTGCTGGGGCGGGCTCGCGATGCGGACGTGGTGGGAATCGATGAATTTCATTTTTTCGACATGCCGGTTGTCGACGCGTGCATCGCAATGGCCGACGAAGGCAAACGCGCGATTTGCGCCGGTGTCGATCTGGACCATCGCGGTGAGATGTTTGACGTGATGGAAGCCGTTTCGAAAAAGGCAGATGATGTCGAGCGATTGACGGCGACGTGCGCGGCGTGCGGGGCCGTGGCGACATTCACGCAGCGCCTGGTCGAAAGCGACGATCGGATCGTGGTCGGCGGCGCGGGTGATTACGAGCCGCGTTGTGAAAGCTGCTTCGATCGCGGCAGCGCGAAGGGTTCGAGGTGAACATGGAATTGCATTTCGGCGGCATCATTGGGTTGATCGTGTTGCTTGGCATCGGTTTCGCGCTGTCCAGCGATCACAGACGCATTCCCTGGCGCATCGTGATCGGCGGCGTGGCGCTGCAATTCCTTTTGGTCGTGTTGTTCTTGAAAGTGCCAGCCACCACCGTCGTTTTCGAGAAAATCGCGGCTGTCGCGACCCGCATTCTGCAATTTTCCAATGCCGGCGCGGAGTACATTTTCGGTCAGGAATTGTTCACCAACAAAGCCGTCGGGTTTGTGTTCGCGATCCACGTGCTGCCGACGATTATCTTTTTCGCGTCATTCATGTCGATCCTTTACCACATCGGTTTGATGCAGCGCGTGGTCGGCGCGATGTCCTGGGTGATGAATCGCACGATGGGCGTCAGCGGTGCCGAGTCGCTCGCGATGGCGGCCAATGTTTTCGTGGGTCAGACCGAAGCGCCGCTCGTGGTACGACCCTACGTGTCGTCGATGACGCGGTCGGAATTGATGACGCTGATGACCGGTGGGTTTGCCACGATTGCGGGCGGCGTGTTTGCCGCGTACGTGTCGATGCTTGGTGGGGATGACGCTCAAAGCAAGATCGAATTCGCCCGCCACCTGCTGATGGCTTCGGTCATGTCCGCGCCGGCAGCTTTTGTGATGGCCAAGCTGATGATACCCGAGACCGAAGTATCCAAAACATCCGGCAAAATCAATCAGAAGTTCGAACGAACCACGATCAACGTCCTCGATGCCGCGACGACCGGTGCGAGCGATGGGCTGCGGTTGGCCGCCAACGTCGGGGCGATGCTGCTGGCATTGATTGCTTTGGTCAGCGGGGTGGACTATGTGCTTGGATGGATCGGCGAATCGTCGATGATTCACCCGATGCTGGCCAAGTGTGGCATCGAATCGTTGAGCCTGCAGAGCGTTCTCGGTCTCTTGTTTTCACCGCTGGCGTGGGCGATGGGCGTTGAGAGCGGGGACATTCGCGCGGTCGGAAGTCTTCTGGGTCAGAAAATTTGTCTGACCGAATTCATCGCCTACGACTCGCTGAGCAAGAACCTGCATTCATTGGAACCGATGCAACACCGCAGCGGCATCATCGCGACGTACGCCCTTTGCGGTTTCGCCAACTTCGGCAGCATCGCCATTCAACTCGGCGGAATTGGCGGCATTGCTCCCGATCGACGCAAGGATCTGGCCAAGCTTGGTTTTCGTGCGATGATCGGCGGCGCGATGGCCAGCTTCATGACAGCCACCATCGCCGGCATCGTCTTGTAGTGCGCTTCCTTTGAATCAATCGCCTGCGACTATTCAGCATCCGGTCGAAGAAACCGACAATGTGGTGACGGAGACGCTCGCGGGTTTCTTGCGGAATGCCTGGATGGCGCACGATTCGACTTAAACGGGTTGAAACGGCTCGCAATCGGATCGGCTGACCTTGTACGAAACGCCTTTCGTCAACGAGGCAAGCCGCTTGGCGAGATGCTGCAGCGTTGGGCGTTCGCTGCTCCAATGCCCCAGGGCGATCGCGTTGCACGGTTGGCGGCGGATGGTCAGGGCGTCGTGGTGGCGGATTTCACCGGTGACGATGACGTCGGATTTACCGAGCGGAATCGAAAACGGCAGCGAACCCGCGGCACCGACGACGATGACGGCGCGGGTCACCTTCTGCTTGGCGCTTCCGACGATGTGCGTGCTCGGAGCGCCGGTCGATTGCTTGAGTTTGCGGGCGAGGGTTTCAAGTGCGACCGGGCGGGGCAGTTGACCAACGCGCCCGATACCGCGCTCCAAACGCGCCTGCGTTGGATACACGTCGTACGCCACTTCCTCATACGGATGAGCCGCACACATCGCTGCGGTGACTTTCGGAACGCGACCCTGCGGGCAGACGACTTCCAATCGAACTTCGTCGACGTGCTCAAGCCTGCCGCGTTTGCCCGTCGATGGATTCGTGCTGTCGGTGCCGAAGAACGTGCCTTGTCCGCTGATGCGATAGCTGCATTGCTCGTAGTCGCCGATGCGGCCCGCACCTTGCTTAAACATGGCGCTTGCGACGGATTCGACGTCTTTCGCGGGAACGAACGTGACGATCTTGCAGTCAGCCGCACCGCGCGGTGTGTATTCAAGCGGTTCGGTCGCGGTGATGCCGCAGAGATTCGCGATGACATCGTTGGTCCCGCCGTCGGCAGCATCGAGCGCGGTGTGCGTGCTGTAGACGGCGATGCCGTTGGCGATGCAGCGAAAGATCGCCGCTTCCGGTCCGCTGGATTGTGCGGTCAAGCGACTGACCGGTTTGAAGATCGGCGGGTGGTAGGCCATCACAAACTCAACGCCGGATTTGATCGCTTCCGTCGCGACTTCGGGCGTCAGGTCGATGCAGAGCAGCGCTTTGGAAACCGAAGCGTCGGCGTCGCCAGCCAGCAGTCCGATGTTGTCCCACTTTTGCGCGAGTCGGCGCGGCGCGATGGATTCGAGAGCGATGCAAACATCCGAGACGGTTGACGGGCGTTTCGTGATCGACTTGGCCATGGTGCGTTTCTACCCTTTTGATTCTATCCCTGCGCTTTGCATTCCTGGTCGACGAGTTCGATGTAGAGTTGTCGCAGTCGTGCGGCCATCGGTCCGGGTTTGCCTTCCGCGATGTCGGTTTTTTCAACCGAACACACCGGAACGACCTGCATGCTCGAATTGGTGATGAACACTTCGTCCGCACCGAGCAGGTCGTTGATGTTGATTGCTTTCTCGTGATGTTCGATGCCTTCGCGCTCGGCGATTTCGAGCACGGCGCTGCGGGTGACGCTCGGCAGGACGGGCGTATCGAGCGGCGGTGTTGCGATGGCGTTGTCTTTGACGACAAAGACGCTGCTGATGCACCCCTCAGCCAGGTAGTTTTGCGGTGTAAACCAGAACGCTTCGCCGCAGTTGAACTCGCGGGCTTTGCGAAGCGCCAACAACCTCGGCAGGTAGTTGATCGTCTTGTGTCCGATCAATGGGTCGGCCGTCGATTGGGTGTAGGTGGTGATCATTACCTTCATCCCGTGACGGAAAAGCTCCGGTGGATATGCGGGCAATGAGGATGCGGTGACGCAGACGGTCAGGATCGGTCGATCGGCGGCCACGTCCGACGGATGCATCGAGCCGACGGTGACGGTCATCCGCAGGCGCGCGGTCTTGAGTTCGTTTTCGGCGATGAGTTTGTCGAAGTCGGCGGCTGTCGGGAGGGACTCAAGCGTGATGGGCAGGCCCAGCGCAGTAGCCGAATTGATCATGCGATCGAGGTGCGGGTGCAACCGAAACACGTGCCCATGGTCAGCCCGCATGGTTTCGAACAAACCGGCTCCGTGAAGGAATCCACCATCGAAGATGCTGATCGTCGCATCCGACGCCTTGATGAACTCGCCATTGAGAAAAACGATTGGGTCCATGCTCACTAATTTCCGTTCGGGGTCAGTTGGTTTTCGAGTAAGTCAAATTCGCCGATGCCCAAGGCGCGAAACATCCCCTTCGCCTTGGACAGCGATTCGTTGTATTCGTCGTCGGCGCGGCTGTCGGCGGTGATGGCCCCACCGGCATACACGTGCACGCGGTCGCGTCGATGAATCATCGTGCGGATGGCGATGTTCATGTTCATCGAACCATCTGCGCCGAGGAATCCGATCGCGCCGCAATATACTTCGCGCGGTGTCGGTTCCAATTCGCGGATAATTTCCATCGCCCGAATCTTGGGGCAGCCGGTGATCGATCCACCGGGAAACATCGCCCGCAAGACATCGACTGCGGTCACATTTTCATTGACGCAACCGACGATTGTCGCGACCAGGTGATGCACCGTCGGATGCGTTTCGACTTGGGCGGCATGGGTGACATCGATCGAACCGAATCGACACACGCGTCCCATGTCGTTGCGCAACAGATCGACGATCATGGTCAACTCGGCGCGATCCTTCTCGCTGTTTTTCAATTCGTCGCGCATCGCGCCGTCATCACCGATGCGTGGGCGCGTGCCTTTGATGGGGCGGGTAACGATTGAACCATTGGCAGCCAGTTGCACGAACAGTTCCGGTGACGCACTGAGGATCGCTTGATCGTCGTAAGCAATAAATGCCGAATAGTCGGCTGGGTTGACCCGCTGCAAACGCAGATAAAGATCGAGCGGATCGACGGCTGCCTCGACGGTAAACCGTTGGGTGAGATTTACCTGATAGATGTCGCCGGCTCGGATGTATTCGATCGCCCGCTCGACCTTGTCGAAGTATTCGCCTTTGGTCATGTTCGACCGGGCGGATGCGATCGATTTTCGATTGCTGCTTTCACCCGGTTCGGTCGAGACGCCAGCCGCTCGGGTCAGGCGACGCTTCCACAGGTCGATTCGCTCGCTTGCGGGCGTGAAACTCTGCGGGAAATCGACGGCTATCACGGTCCATTGGTCGGTCGCGTGATCGAAAATCGCGGCAGCGTCGTAAAGGGCGAAGCGCATCGCCGAAGCATCCGACAACGCGATGCCCACGACGGCTTCTCCGGATTCGTAGGGGATAAATCCGACCCATCCACCCACAAAAGGCAAACCTGGATTCTCGATTCGCGGGATGGCGGAAGTCACCGACGCCAGGATGGATAACGCGTCATGTTCGCCCGCGTCTGTTGACTGCAAATGATGTCCAAGCTCGTCGATGGGATCGGCGCCGACGATGCTGTAGCGGCCATAACCACCTGTGTTGCAAGAACTTTCGAGTGCAAACAACCCGGCCTGACCCCGCAGCGACGCGAGCAGTTGCCCGACGGTGCAGTCGGTTTCGACGCCGCACGCCAGCGGTTGGCGGATCGTGTTGGTTGCGGTGCTGGCCATCGGTGGGAGTATAGCAAACACGAGGGAAGTCGGGAGATCGGGAGCAACTCGCGACACGCAAATTCACATCCCGCGTGGAACAAAACACAGGGTACATACGTCGAAGCGAAGGCGAACGTGGCGAGCATACGAACGCCGATAGTCGGCGACCGGACGTGTCACGTGAATGTCAAAGTGGGTTGAGTTGGTCATTGACACTGTGGCGTTGTGGGGATAGTTTTAGGCTGGCGCAAGCGTTTTTTGGCCTGCGGACCGGGATTCGTGCGGCCCCCCGATGGATCAAATGGGGCGGTAAACCCGGGTTGTGGGCTGGCGTTTGCGGACGGCTTACTTTGAATGTCGCGTTCGAGAAGCCAACGATGGATCGATTCAGCAGATGCCCAAAGGATTGGATATCATGTCATTTCTGCGCGCCCGATTTTGCCCCGTACTTCTAGCCACCCTTTCGTTTTCGGTTTGCGCGACCCATGTGCTGGCCGTCGAACCCTACGTTGCCACGGTCACCGCGACTGAAGTCAACGTTCGCAGCGGACCCAGTACGAACTATTACATCGTCACCAAGTTGCAAGCCGGCGATCGCGTTGAGGTTTGCGAAGAAGACGCGGGTTGGTTTGGCATCGTGCCGCCGCCTGGTTGCTTCAGTTTGATCTCGAAGCACTACGTCGACCTCGATGGCAACGGCGGCGGTGTCGTCAATGGCAACAACGTGCGCGTGCGTGCGGGCTCCAATCGCAGCCCCAGTCGTTACGCCGTGCAGGTCAAGCTCGGCGAAGGCGATCCGGTCGAAGTCATGGAAGACGGGCCCGAAGGCTTCTTGAAAATCAAACCGCCGAAAGGCGCATACGTCTGGATTCATGGGGAGTTGGTCGCGCGCACTTCCGAAAAACGCGTGGACATGAGTACGTTCAACACCGGCGTCTCTGCACCTTCGGCATCAGATTCTGCTTCGACCACGTTGCAAACCTCAACGGCGAAACCGATTTCAAAACCAGCCGTTGCAAAAGCGGACACGACTCCTGACGTAGCGACTTCATCAACACGCGCCAGCGAATCGGTATCAACGTTGCCTGCAAGGGCATCAGCCGAACCGGTCGCTCAGCCAAAGACGCCAACGCCAGAATCGACCGATCGCGTTGCCGTCTACACCTGGTCAGAAGAATCCGGCGGGAAGATCAAACGGACCGACACCACCGCGACCAGCAGCAACACCAGCATGGCGACCGTCGCCAAACCGGAAACGACATCACAACCTTCGACTTCACAAAATGCGTCGAACGAGTCGCAGGTGACGGCAAAGCCAGACACGCACACCAGTACGACGCTCACGGTGCGTGCGGATGGTGAACACGTCACAGCCACTGCGCCGGCCATGACACCGCCAACAACGTCAGCCGCAGTTGCTCCTGAGGCGTCTCATTCGCCGGCAGTGTCCCAGCCGTCTGCTACAACGATGCCGCAGTCGTCTTCGCGCGGATCGCAGTTTTCCAACGATTCAACCGGCCAAGTGGCGGTGATCAAGTGGGATGAAGCCAAGAATACCACCACGACTTCGACCGCGATGTCTACCGTGCCATCTCAGCCGCAACAGTCCATGCCGGCAAGTGGTTCGACCATGACAACTGGTTCGACCATGACGACGACGTCGGCCAATGTGACGCCCAACGCCCAGCCGCTCAGCAATACGCAGGTTGCAACAACGCAGCCGCTGTACATTCAGCCGAACGGAAGCTCGACGACCTCAAGCCAATCGGTCGGCCAAATGTCAACAAGCCAAGTGGTGACGTCGGCGCCCGTTGAATCCAACGTCCCTTCGGTGATTCCCTACACCGGTGTTGACCCGCGGGCAGAATTGAAGTTGATCGACGATGAGTTGATGCGTGAACTGGACAAGCCACTGGAGCAGCGACAATTCGGTCAGTTGATGGCCAAGTATCGCGGCATCATGCAAGCCGATGTCGATGAAGCCTCGCGGTTGTATGCCGAGCGCCGGATCGATCAGTTGGAAGTGCTGGCGATTCGCATCAACGCGGTTGGACAGATCAACCATCTGGTGACCGAAGTTGTCGAGACGCGACAGTCGGCATCGCAGCAACGATCGTCGTTTACGATCACACAGGTTGAAGAACCGCGCGTTGGATTTGCGGCTGTCGGCGAACTGCGCGAAAGCATGGTGTTTTCTTCGCCGGTGGGTCCGCGTCGCTATCGCCTCATTGATCCGAACGATGCGGTTCCGCGTACGCTTTGTTACGTCGAAATTCCCCGCGACTCAGCGATCGACGTCAGCCAGTACCTTGGGCGGATCGTCGGTGTGAGGGCGTCACGCGATTACGTCGAAACCGGCAACGTCGATCCGATTTCGGTGTTGGTGGCCAGCTCGATCGAACCGGTCAGCAGCAACACCAGTGCATCGGTGTCGACGACCACGTCGCAGAGCCTGCCGCCAGCCCCAGGGATTACAAATCCTGACAATTCGAGCAGTCCCGATCAGATCGCGATTCGCCCGATGGTGCCCACGTACAATCCGTGATAAGCTTCGCGCCGGTCCTGAAGGTTGGGGCCAACGGAAACAGTTGTTCGTGGATTGGAGTTGGCAGGTGATGAAGAGAAACAATCGGAAACAGGTCAAGAAGGTAGCCGTTGTGTTGTCGGCGGGCGCGGTGTTCCAAACCGGGCAATGTACGCTCAATGAGCAGGCGCTTTGGACGGGCTTGCTCAATTCGATCGCGTCGGTGTACGTGACCGATTACGTTTTCGACCAGTTCAACGTCGCCCAATCACCATTCGGTTTCTAACGCGGTTTCTGCAACGCCCGAGCCGCGTCCACCAGATCGCACTTGATGCCTTCAGAATGGAAAAACATCAGCGTCCTTGGTGATGGAGCGATGGGCACGGTGTGCGCGTTGATCCTCGCCGATGCCGGGTTTGACGTGACGCTCTGGAGCAATTTTCCAGAGCAAGCCGCCGACCTGCAGCAACATCGCGAGAACCGGCGATTCCTCGCCGGGTTCAAATTTCCCGCCAACATCTCGGTCACGGCTGACCCGGCGGTTGCGCTGGCAAAACCGGATCTGATTGTCTCGGCGATTCCGTGTCAGTTCATCCGAAGCGTTTGGAAGAAGCTGGCCAGCTTTCACCGAGCGCCAACACCGGTGGTCGCGGTGTCGAAAGGCATCGAGGTTGAAACGCTGATGGTTTCAACGCAGATCATCGAAAGCGTGTTGGACGCAAGAACGCCGGTGGCGGCTCTTTCGGGACCGAGCATCGCGCCGGAACTTGCGGCGAAGAAGCCTTGCACGGTTGTAGCCGCAGCCGCCGACGCCGAACTGGCGACGCGCATTCAACGGGCATTCAGCAACGACTACTTCCGCGTTTATACGAATGACGACGTCATCGGTGTGGAGATTTCGGGCGCGACCAAAAACGTGATTGCGCTGGCGGCTGGCATCATCGATGGCATTGACGCAGGGTGCAATGCGAAAGCGGCGCTGCTGACGCGCGGTGTCGTGGAGATCGCCCGCCTTGGCGAAGCACTAGGTGCAAAGGCGTCAACGTTTTCGGGGTTGGCTGGCGTTGGTGATCTGGTGACCACCTGCATCTCACCGGTTGGTCGCAACCGAAGCGCCGGTGAAAAAATCGGCCGCGGCATGACGGCGAAGGAAGCCATCGCCGACACCACCTCGGTCATCGAAGGCATCGCCACCACCCACGCGGTCCTCAAGTTGGCCGAAAAGCACGGCGTCGACATGCCCATCACGCGTGCTGTTGCAGCCGTCCTCGATCAAACAGCCTCTCCACGCGAAGCGATCAGCGCGCTGATGACCCGCGAACTCACCAACGAATAAGTTCGTCGACCAACCCTCAAGTGTGTCGCGTTTGCATCCGTGTTTCGGCGGATTTGTGACCTCATGGGCGGCTTGGTTTGGTTCGGTGATTTCGTTACGATCATGTTCAGGCAAACTCACAATTCAGCATGATAACTTAGTTGGAAGGGAAAAGCATGATGATCCGTCCGATCCACGCATCGGTTGGCGTGGCTGTTGTGTCGCTGGCGCTGAATGTCGCGCACGCCGAGATGCCCAGGGAATCCGCGAGCACACTGTCGCCATCAGAGAGCGTAGCTGTTGTCAGTGAGTGCGAACTGTCGAACCTGACGCCGTCGCAGCGCAAGTTCGTCGAGCACTTGATGCAGGTGCCCGCCGCCCAACGTCGCGGTTCGTTTTGCGTTGCGCCGGGAACGTCGCAGGAGTACATTGACCTGCTCGACCGTTTGATGTTTGCGGGCGTCGACGATTCGCAGCGATACGTGCATACGACTCGTTGGCCTGGTTCACAGGGAAGCCCATTCAATTTGACTTACAGTTTCGTGCCCGATGGGACAGCCGTCCCCGCCGATAGCAGCCTGCCCGGTGGAAGCAATCAGATCCATTCACTCTTTGGCGGATTGTTTGGAAGCACCGCAGCATGGCAGGGTATCTTTTCGGAATGCTTTCAGTCGTGGGGTGATTTGACAGGCTTGAGTTACACACAGGTTGGCGATGACGGTGCGTCGTTATTCGGGTCAGCCGGTTCGGCTTCGCGCGGTGATGTGCGAATTTCTTCGATCCCACTCGACGGTTTCAACGGTGTGCTGGCCTACAACCAGTTTCCCAACGCGGTGTTCGGTACGGTCGGTGGCGGCGACATGGTGCTCGATGCCAATGATGGACCCAACTGGGCCAATTCCGCAAACAACTATCGATTCCTTCGCAACACCATCATGCATGAGCATGGGCACGGAATCGGGTTGATGCACGTCTGCCCGGACAACAGCAGCAAGCTGATGGAGCCAGCCATCAACCTTAATTTCGTGGGACCGCAACTGGATGATGTCCGGTCGGCGCAGCGCCACTATGGCGACGTGTTTGAAGCAAACGATTCGGTTGGCAGTGCGTCGGACCTTGGGACGTTTCACAACCGCACCGACGTTTACGAAGATTTGAGTATCGATGACAACAGTGATGTTGACGTGTATGCGTTTACGGTTCCGGACAATGCGGTGCTTGACGTCTCGCTCACCCCGGTGGGTAACAGCTATCAGTCAGCCGAACAGGTGTTCTTCGGATGCCTGTTCATCAGCCCCGTCACGGTGAACGCCCTGTCGATTCATAACCTCAACATGACACTGCTGGATAGCAATGGCTCGACCACATTGATCACTGCGGCCAACAACAGTTCGGGTCAAGGTGAATCGATCAATGGTTATTCGCTGCCCGGCGCCGGGACGTACTACCTGCGCGTTTCGGCTTCGACCTCCACGGATGACATTCAGCTTTACGATTTGAGTATCGAAGTGGGCGTGCCCGCGGGTGATGGCGATGCGGATAACGATAACGACGTCGATCTCATCGACTACATGGTCATGCAGCAATGCATCGGACCAGTGACAGCCGGCTGCGGTGCGCTGGATACGGATGCGGACGGCGACGTTGATGATGGAGATTTAGCCGGGTTTGTCGGCGCGTTGGTTGGTCCTTGATCCGATTTATTCTGCTGACCTTGCAGCGTCACAGGTCATCGGTCAGTTTCCCACCCTGAAAGGGCGGGGCACCCTTGGCTCTACAACGGAACCGGCGCGGCAAAGCGCGGAACTGAAAAAGAAGACGGCATCCTCACAAATCAGGAGGATGCCGTTTTCTTTTTGTTTCGTTGATGGTGCAGTCAATTGCGACTGCGATTTTGACGCGTGGACTAATTCGCGTTGGCGACGGACTTCTCGCGGGTGTACTTGATTTCCATGACTTTCATTTCTGGAGCGCCTTCGCCCATCGACATGTACATTTCCATCATGTGCGTGTCTTTGTCCACTTCCTTGTCGGTCATGCGCATCTTCGTCTTTTCGCCTGGCGTCATTTCAGAAATGCCCGAGGTCGTCAGGGTTTTGGTGGCTTCGTCGTAGGTGCCTTCCATCTGCGAGATTCCGGTGCCCATGTTGTCGAACCAGATGGATACATACTTACCCTTGACGTTGTCGTATCCCAAAATGCTGCGCCCGACGAACGGCTGTCCCATCATGTCGCTGGTGAAGTGCTCTTCGATGTAGCGACCATCCATGACCGATTTGATGACCGACTTGCCGGTTGATTCCATCGGCTCGCCCGGTTCCATCCAATGCTTGATTTCGGTCTTCCACGTACCGACTGCCTTTTGGAGCATGGCGTGCTGCGGTCCGGGGGCGGCGTACTTGGCCATCTCCTCCATGGGATCCGTTGCCGCGGCGTCGCCATCTTTGTGTTCGTGATCGGCGTGGTCATGACCCGCGTGATCATGCCCGTGGTCAGCTTTCGGTTCGTCCGCAATGACGGAAGGCACCATCAACGCAAACCCGCAAACAGCCATCGCCCCCAACAGATATCCAAAACGTTTCATCTCGCGACCCTTTCAAATTTGATTACGGTTCCATTGCCAAGCCCGATAAGAACGGGCAGATTGTCATTTTTTGTCAGACGTACGCAACCCTAACAAAATCAGAACAAAGCGTCAAGTAAAGCATGGGTTCATTCGCGTTGGGACTATACATACGGCAAAAGTGCCCTTGCGCCTGCAGGATTGGCGATTTCCTACGATTCCGCTTAGTACAAGATAATGGACGATGTGTGGCGATGCTTGATTGTTCTTGCGGAGAAGCAAGAAAACGAAGGCCAAGTGCGCTGAACTGCGGCGCTGGTTTGTTGTGCGTCAGGCCTAGGCCGCCCCGCGCGATGTGAACAATGCCTGGGGCGACTCAACCACTGCTTTCGCTAACCGCTTCGCGACGGCGAACATTCCTTTCGCCCGCAGCGTGTTCCAGCGCGCACGATAGTATCGCAGCCTTGATTTGATCGCCGGGCCTGTCACGAAGCGCAGTTTGTACGCCGGGATGACCTTGCGATAAAAGTGAAACGCAACCGCCGCCGGCCAACCCGGTTTGTTGGCGTATCGATCGAAGAGCGTCTGATAGCGCTGCAGCAGGGCGTTGTCGATGCCATCTTGTGTCAGCACAGTGCCGGAATAATAGTTGTCGGCAGTGTCGGATGGATCGTACATGCCCATTTGAATGGTCTGATCGTATAGCTTGGTGCCCTTGAGCGGATAGAAGATGCTGAACTGGGCGCTGGTCGGCATGATGTTACGCATAATGTCCCAGGTCTTGAGCATCGAGGTCACATCCTGACCGGGCAGGCCCAGCATGGTGAATGCGTGCACCTTGACGTTGTACTTCTTGGGCAGCGTAAACGCTTCGATGAGGACGTTGACCTTGGTGCGGCGATCGAGCAGGCTGGTGCGCAGGTCCTCGTCACCGCTTTCCAGACCGATCGCGACGTAGTGCAATCCCGCGTCGGCGATGATCTCAATCTTTTCTTCCGTGATGCATTCGGGCCGCTCCATGATGCTAAAGGGCGCGGCGATCTCTTTCTTGTACAGGTCGCGGAAATGTTTGAGGCGTTCGACGCCCGTCAGCCAGATTTCATCGACCCAATAGACAAAATCCAGCGAACCAAAGGCTTCGCGAAAGGCGGCTAACTCTTCGACGATGCGCTCCGGCGATTTTTCGCGCCGCCAGCGACCCTGCCCCGAGTACGAATCCATCAGTGCGTGGTTTGAACAGTACGTGCACGTGAACGGGCAGCCGCGACTTCCTTCGATGGCCGCGACCATGTCAACACCGCCCATGATGCCGGCGATGTACGAGTCGCGATAGTGAATGTCGCCGAAGATTTTCCAATCGGGCAGCGGCACTTCGTCGAGGTTGTGGATGAGGTTGCGCTTGTCGGTCTTGACGACTTCGCCATCGACATTGACCCATGTGTTGGGGATGCCAGCCAGCGGTTTGTTTTTTGCGACGGCGCGGAGGATGTCCATGATCGCGCCTTCGCCTTCGCCCAAAACGATCGCGTCGCAGTCGCCGATGGTTTCGCCCGGCGCGTGCGTCGGATGCGGTCCACCGATGATCTGCGTGATGCCAAGCGACTTCGCCCAGGCAAGCATTTTTTGAGTCAGCGGCCACTCGTTGGAACGAACGGAATAACCGAGGATGTCGGGCTTTTCGCGTTCGACCATGGCTTTGAATGCGTCGAATTCGGTGCCGCGCTTGATTCCAGTGATGTCGAAGAGGCAGACGTCCGCGCCGATTTGTTTCGCGCAGGCAGAAAGGACAGCCACGCCGAGTTGCGGTGTGCGAACACGCTGGACGTTGGGATACACCAGCATCAATTTGACGGATGCCCCATCGGGCAGAGGCGTGAAGTCCATGACCGCATCGGGTTTGGGTTGATCCGGTAGCGTCAGTTGCACGAGTTGCGTCATGGCCTAATCCATCCATTGGACTGGTGAAACTGGGATTATCTCGGCTGGTTATAGCCGAGCGGGCGAAATGCTTATCGGGCGAGTTCCAATCAGCGTCCGCTCATACTGTTATCGGTGCATTTTGAACCGCATGTAATCAGAAGGGCGGATAAAGTCTGCGTTTGCGCTTCAAGAGGTTCATCCAATCGTCAATTTGAAATGAACGCATTGCGATGCCGGCGGTTTTTGGCCGTCACTGCCCAAAAGAAGCGGCGTCAAACGTCCGAAAAAGCATGTGGAAGTGTGCATGATTTTCGCCCTCATTTGTTTGGGGTCTCGATGCGCGCTCGGTGTTCAGTTTGGATTGACAATTGCATGCATGCAGCATCTGCGTCCAACCCGTTTTCCGAATTGATTCGATACCGCCAACTCCTGGCATCGCTGATATGGCGCGACCTTCGCGTGCGCTATAAGCAGTCGCTGTTGGGGATGGCGTGGGCGGTCCTGTTGCCCATGTCGATGATGTTGATCTTCACGTTCGTCTTCACGCGGGCGGTCAAGGTTGTCGGCGGACTTGATATCACCATGCCTTATCCGTTGTTCGCGTACACCGGATTGGTACCGTGGACGTTCTTTTCCGCGTCGCTGTTGGGCTCGGTCAATTCATTGGTCGCCAACCGCAACCTCGTCACCAAGGTGTACTTCCCGCGCGAAGTGTTTCCGTTTTCGAGTATCGGGTCGGCGTTTGCGGATTTCTTCATCGCAGGAAGCGTTCTCGTCGGTCTGATCGGATACTTCCACTACGGCACGCGCTGGACATTTGTTCCGACGACGGCGCTCGCGTTTGTACCGGTGATTGTCCTCGTGCAGGCGGTGTTCACAGCCGGTCTGGGCATGTTGCTCGCGATGGCCAACCTGTTCTATCGCGACGTGCGTCAGCTTCTCGGCGTGGCGATCCAACTGTGGATGTTTCTGACCTGCGTCGTCTATCCAATCAAGAACGATGGATCGTGGTGGGGGATCGTCGCGGTGTGCAATCCGATGACGCCCATCATCAAAGCCTATCGCCAGTGCATTCTTGAAGGGACGATTCCTGCGGGCGGGGCGTTTGTATCAGCATGCGTGACGGCGGCTTGCACGTTCGTCATCGGTTGGTGGGCGTTTCGCAAAATGTCGCACAAATTCGCGGAGTGCATTTGATGGCCGTGGCTGTTCAATTTTCAAACGTGGGAAAGAAGTTCCGTCGTGGCGCGGTACACGAAAGCCTGCGCGACCTGTTGGCCTCCACGGGCCGGCGGATCATCGGGCGTGAAGTGCACAACAAGCGCCCGACATTCTGGGCGCTGCGCGACTTGAGTTTTGACATTGCACCCGGCGAAGCGCTCGGCATCATCGGACCTAACGGTGCCGGCAAGAGCACCGCTTTGAAATTGCTCGCGGGAATTCTGCGCGCGGACGAAGGGACGATTCACGTCAACGGAAGGTTGGCCGCCCTGATCGAAGTCAATGCAGGGATGCACGGCGACCTGACCGGAATGGAAAACATCTTCCTGACCGGCGCGATCATGGGCATGTCCCGTGGCGAGATCAAAAGCAAACTCGACGACATCATCGAGTTCAGCGGGATCGGCGACTTCATCCACACGCCCGTCAAACGCTACAGCACGGGGATGCAGGCGCGGTTGGGATTTTCGACAGCCGCCCACGTGTCGCCCGATGTGCTGCTCGTTGACGAAGTGCTTTCAGTTGGCGACGTTGCGTTTCGTCATCGCTGCGAAGAGCGGATGCGCGAGATGGTCGATTCTGGCGTGGCCCTGATTTTTGTGACGCACAATCTTGAGCAGATGCGGAGCATTTGTCATCGCACGCTCGTGCTCGATGGCGGTCAGAATGCGTTCGTCGGTTCGCCGACTGACGCGGTGGGTCACTACCTCAAAGCCACCATGACCCGCGTGGGCGAAATGTCGTACGTCGACAATCCCCGCACTGGCAAGACCGACGGCCGCGTCCTCGGTATGAAATTTCGCGGCGCGGATGGAGGCGAAGTCGAGTGCGTTCGACCTTCCGAGCCGCTTACGATGGAGATCGGATTTGAACTCGATCGCGACGTCGAACGCCTGACGGTCGAGACTGCGATTCGTCGCGATGGCGGTGAGATGATGGTGAGTTTGAACTCGCGCCATCAGGGGATCACCTTCAACGCGCCAAGAGGCCGACACGACGTGCGCATTGAACTTCCGGCGTTTCCGCTGGGTGGGGGAAATTACTTTGCCATCGTCAGACTTTGGGATGCCGACCGCACGGAGCTGTTGGCCGAAACACCCTACAAATTCATGCTGCAAGTCGACGATGAAGGCAAGGGAACAGGATTGCTGACCCTGCCGCACGAATGGTCGGCGCTGAAGACCATCGAACCGATGCTGGCCAATCAGAAGCAATCCGTCGACCCGGCACCACTTGAAACCTGTCCATAAGCGCAGTTGCAATCCCATGCGAATCTGCATCTTTGCCCATCCCGGTGCGACCCACACGAAGCGCATGGTCGCCGCCCTCCGCGAGCGCGGCGCAACCGTGCATCTTGTCTACAAAGGTGACCACAATCCCGAAGGTGCGACCTACGAACGCTTTGGCGTTCCCGGTTTGAGCCTGGGCAACTCCGTGCGACGCAGCGTTCGCCGCGCTCGGTATCTCTCGAAGTTCTTCAAAGAACATGATCTCGTCACCGTTTTCTATCTGAGCGACTGGGGTTTCTACGACGAAGCCATCGAGCATGGCCGCCTCGCGCTTTGGCCCTGGGGGTCGGACATCAACGCGCCACCGGGAGCGCCACCAGAGACCCCGCGGCTGCGCGAGCGACGCATGGCGATGTTTGAAGGCGCACACGGAATCGCCACATGCAGCCACTGGTTTGCGGAACAAGTCGCAGACTACGCCGGCATCCATGCTTCGCGAATCAATGTCATTCCGCTCGGAGTCGACATGGATCTTTTCAAGCCAGCGAGCCAACCCGTGCGCGAACCGATCGTGGGTTTCCTGAAAGGATTTGGACCGGCATACGGTGCAGAACGATTCATCGATGCGATGCCCGAGATCGTCGCTCGCGTGCCCGATGTTCGCTTTGAATTGGTTGGTACCAGCGATCGGGCGAAAGTCCTTCAGCGTCGTATTGTTGATTTGGACATCGCGTCACGCATCACCTGGATCGAACCCAAACCACACGATGAGATTCCCAGCTTGCTTCAGCGTTGGCAGGTGTCCGTGATTCCATCGGTGGTCGAGAGCTTTGGCGTCGCGGCATTGGAGTCGAGCGCCTGCGGGGTTCCGGTGGTGGCTTCGAATGTTGGCGGATTGCCCGAAACCGTGATTCACGACAAGACGGGCATGCTGACGGATGCAAGCGACCCCGAGCAATTGGCTGAATCTGTGATTGGTCTACTGACCGATGAAGATCGTCGTATCGAAATGGGCAGAAGCGGCCAACGGTTCGTCGCAAGCCATTTTCAATGGGATGCCTGCGTCGATCGATGGATGCGGTTTTTCGAGTTTTCGGCCAATGGCACGTTTGCGTCGGAAACTGGTGTTGGCCACGAATCCGGGCGTACTTCGGTTCGATTCGCCTCGGCCAATTGACGGGCAGTTGGTAGCTAAACATTCCATTGGTCGATAGTTATGGACAATCCCAGGTCGCAAAAAATACACTGCAATCGACCGTCCCATTCAGGACATTCGCCATTACCAACATGGTAACCGAACCAATTGACTTGCGGGTTTCGATTTCGCTAGAATCAGGACAAGTCGGGCGGGTTTGAGAGATCCTGCAGCACAGTGATCCCCGGGTTTGTACCTGGGGATAAGGGCCGAGTCTTCAGGGCGAAACGACCTCGTGGGGTCGGTTTCTACCACCAGGGGAAAGAACTGATGCGAACTCTCACCAGCGCGATTCTATTGTCATTTTGCATGGCGCTTCCTGCGTCTGCGTTCAGCTTTACCACACCCATTCTGAACCATCCTGACGGCGACGTGAATCCGCCACCATATGGTTTGCGCATGGACGAACTGTTTGCGCAAACACCGTCAGCCGGCAGTCTGGTTGGCGGTGTCGGTGGAATCACCACTTTCTCGTTCGACCCTGCCGACGGCGCCAGCATGTTCATGACCGTGAGCGATCTTGGTGGCGATCTCGAGATTAGCATTTCCGGCGTAGCCAAAGGCGGTGTTGATACAGGTGGTACTTATGGATTTGGCGAAGGTTTGTTTGCCATTGACTTTACCTACCGTATGAATGTTGAACCGGTGCTGGGTCCGGACGGTGGCTGGAAGGTTACTCCGAACAACGCATTGAACAATGGTACGATCACCGCGCTGGCTGGCAATGCGGATATCACTGCCGGTACCGAATGGACCATCTGGGATCAGGTCAACGGTGACAACGATTCGTTCCTCGTCATCCGCGACGAACACCGTCTGGCTGGGCATCCCGGCGTGTTGGCGCTCGATCCGTTGGTTGGACGCGGCTGGGTAACCTATAGCCCCATTGGTCAGGATGCACCGGGCACGCAGGATTTCCTGTTCATCGCCGATACGCCGATTCCCGAACCGGCATCGATCATGTTGCTGGCGGCAGGGTGTGGGGCGGTGGCGCTGCGTCGCAAACGTCGTTCGTAGTGAAATCTGTTTGAGGTATTTGAAAACCTCGTGGCATTTAAAACAAAGTCAAAGACCGGACGATTCAAACCGTCCGGTCTTTTTGTATCCGCGTATGCTTGGTTGCAAGTTTGCACGTTGCCAAGCGAGGATAACGCATTCCCCTGGATTCCCGCTTTCGCGGGAATGACGGCTTGGTTGCATCCCTGCGTTTGAACTTAATACATTCTAGTCTGCCGGCTTTGCTTTGACGTATTCAGTTGTGCGGAATTCGTATGGCTTGCCGGCCCGGACACTTTCCATGTCTTCGATGAGCCAGCCGTTCTTGATGTAGTTTTCCAACACACCGGGGCATGTCGTCTCACCGGGGGCGGCATCTTGGTGTCCGACGATGCGGTCGTTGGGGATGTCGAGGTCAGCCGCCAACTTGACGAGCAGATCCACCAATGAACGATACTGGCTTTCCATCAGCGGCTGCTTCGTCAGGTCGCCATTGACGCAAATGCAGATGTGCCCGCGCGTGTCGTAGGTGGTGTTGGTGTCTGGGGCGTACTTCAATTCGCGACCTTCGCGAATGCAGCCGACACGGTCGATCACATAGTGATAGGGAATGTCACCCCACGGCCGCTGCTTGACGCTGAACTTGTACAGGCGGCGCATTTTTTCATCGCCCGCCACCGAACCATCGTCCATCACACCGGCATGGTGAACCGTTAGACGGTCAGGTTCATGTTCGACCAACCGCTCCATCACCGGGTTGTCATCGGGACCAGCCCAGTCAGCCCGGGCGACAATCTGCACATCGGGAACATGTGTACCAGAGCAGCCGACCAGCATGCCGCAGGCAAGAACGATCGCAATCAAAGCGAGTCCTGCGAATGCGCGCGGACTGTGTGTAGAATTCGACGTTCGACCGTTTTCCGTCAATGACCTGGGCATCATCATCACCTTTCGATGGGGATTGAAATCAGCCCGGCATGATCGCGGGTTTCTTACGATGCTTCAATGCCAAAAGTCGCGGTGACCACGGCGCGGACGTCCTTTTCGATCGTGTACGTGTCGTAAATGCCGTAACTGCTGACGTCGGTGGAGTCGGGCGCGGTGATTTGCAGGACGCCCATGTGTGCATCGCGCAACTCACCCAGCCGGCATTTGGTGCTGTCGGCGATTTTTTCTGCACGGTCGCGGGCGTCAGCCGACGCCTTGGCCATCAACTCGATTTTCAGCGGCGCAAGCTCCGTGTAGGTGTATTCGGGCGATTGCGAGATGACGAACACGCCCTCTTTGAGCAGTTGCGTGACATTGCCAGCCGTCCGGGCGACACGATCGACGTCGGATGTGCGGATGCCGAAGCGTCGTTGCAGGCTGTAGCCGGTGACTTCGTCCGTCAGGTTGCCCTTTGCGTCGCGGGCATACTTGGTCGTGGTCGAGATGGCTCCGAGTCCAACCTGATTGGGCGGGAAACCGTTTTGGGTGAGAAATTCCTGAACGCGCTCAACGCCCGAATCAAGCACTTCAAACGCCGATTGCAGGTCGACCCCTTCGCCATTGACGACGATGCACCAGACCGCGCGGTCGCTGCGGACGCGGTGGCGGGTTGATCCTTTGACGGTGATGGTC
This sequence comes from Phycisphaerales bacterium UBA1845, assembly GCA_002338715.1. Lineage (GTDB taxonomy): Bacteria > Planctomycetota > Phycisphaerae > UBA1845 > UBA1845 > UBA1845. The sequence goes on from DDIR01000032.1 coordinate 42,865, forward strand.
TGGTTCTGGCGGTGGTCGTACTTGTTGCGACCTTCGTAGGCGCCGGCAGCGATGTACGTGCTGGTGACGAAACTCGCGGCGACAGCCAGGGCGATGACGACGATGGCACTGGCAAACTGTATGCGGACACGGTACTCCATGGCGCTCCTCCTTGAGCTGCTCTAGAGCAGATGGCTCGGGTGTAAGATAGATGTCAGCAGATTTGCAGCACCGGTGCGGCAGAAGCGAAAATCCGTTTCGCAGCGTGGCGACTATAACAAAAATCACAGGTGCGATTCAAGGCGACTTCGTGACAAAATTTCGGTAAGCAAGTTTAATTCGTAGACGTCTTTGACGTATGGTTGCAGTGCTTCAAACAAACGTAGGAACATCGTGGTCATGATCGACATCGAGGACGAATCACTGTCAGGCAAGAAGCGCAACTTAGCCTGGGGCATCGCGCTCTTGACGCTGCTGTCCCTCGGGGCGCTAACGTTGATTGCCCTCGGACTGTTGATCGCTTCGTTTGGCGTGGACGACTCCCAACCCAAAGTGGTTTGGACCGCATCGAGTGGCGAACCTTTTCCGAGGAAATTTTGTCATGTCGCGTTTCCGGTGAACGCGGAAGTCCCGCTTCTTAATCAAGATGGATCAGCCGCGGGGATCATGCTTGATCGTGCACTGGCTTGTACGGAATCCGAGCGCAACAGCGGCGATTACATCGGCGTGTGGGAAGCCAACCGCGAACTGAAAGTGGCGGAAAGCCATTTGACGCTCGTGCCCGATGTTCCCAACGCCCAAGCGCTCATCGCCAATTGGAAGGATACCGTGAAAGGATGGCCCGACGACGTCACCGACTATCAATCGGTCGATGTCTCCTGGGAGGTAACGGGTGAGGATGCCTACCGCGTGACCCTTCAGATGAAGCTTCGAAAGGGCAGTCAATACGATTATGTGTACTCGGTGTCCCATGGCGCTTTGAAACCGGAATCGTACTCAATTCACATAAACCGAGCCGCTAATCTCGGTCGCTGAGCGGTGCCCATAGCCCATTTTCGCAAGCGGAATATCGCCAAGTTCTGCCGCCAGATGTTTGCAGATGCGTCGGCAGCGAATTGCAGTAACATGGACGCATGCGTCGACTGGGTGATTTCTTTACGAATCTTACGCAGCGGTTTCTGCCCGATCCGATGGCGTTGGCTTGCCTGCTGACGCTGGGGGTGTTTGCTGTTGCGCTGATATTTCCTCAGGACCAATCCGTCAGCGACAAAGCGTTCGGTGCGCGGACCGTTTTGTTGGGTGGGATGTGGCTGGATGCGATCTGGAATAAGGGCTTTCTGACCTTTGCCCTTCAAATGTGTTTGGTGCTGCTGACCGGGTTTGGATTGGCGAAGGCACCGCTCTCTCGGCGCATTTTGACGCGCATCGCTTCGATACCTCAATCCAACCGCGGGGCTGTGATGCTCATTGCGGCTGTCTCGAGCGTCGGGTGCTGGATCAACTGGGGTTTCGGATTGATATTGGCCAGCGTCTTGGCGTCGGAACTGCGTGGTCAATTCAAACGTCGCGGCAAGTCCTGTCAATACGCGTTGATCGTCGCCGCGGCGTATGCGGGGATGATGATCTGGCACGGCGGACTGTCTGGTTCCGCGCCGTTGAAGGTTGCGTCGGAGGGGATGACGGTCAAGACCGGTAGCGGCGACACCGAGGTCGCCACCTTGATCTCGCCGATCACGATTGACCGGACGTTGCTGAGTGGGCGGAATCTGCTGCTGACGGCTGGCTTGTTCGTGGCGATTCCGATGTTCTTCGGACTGCTGGCCCATCCGACGGGAGGCAGCGTGGAAAGCGGTGAGGAATTCACCGGTCAACCGGATGACGTCGAAGCGCCGGCCAACGCATCCATGGGTTCCAACCGAACATGGGCCAGCGTGATCAACGAATCGCCGGCGCTGCCCTGGCTGATCGGCGGGCTGATCTTTCTCGGGTTGTTTCAGCAGGTGGCGCAGGTTCGATCGGGCCATGTCGATGTCGGGTGGATGCAGGCGATCGCGAAATCCGTCAACCTGAATTTCGTCAACAGTCTGTTCTTGGCGATGGGGTTGGTGCTTCATGGCAATCTGATGTCGTACCTGCGTGCGGTCGCCAGCGGTGGGACCGCGATTGTGGGGATCGTGATTCAGTTCCCGCTCTACAGCGGTATTCAGGGGTTGATGGCTGG
>DDIR01000032.1:45163-46023 GCA_002338715.1 Phycisphaerales bacterium UBA1845
TTCAGGGGTTGATGGCTGGTGCGGGGTTGGCAGCCGCCATCTCGAATGGGTTTGTCGAGTCGTCGCAGATTGCGGCGCAGATGTTCAACGTGCCGGTTGAGGGGACGTTTCCGTTGGCAACGTTGGCCAGTGCGGGCGTGGTGAATTTCTTCGTGCCGTCGGGCGGTGGGCAGTGGATCGTGCAGGGGCCCATCATGTGCGGGGCGGCGTATGATCTGCATTTTTCGCTGGAGCGGACGGTGATGGCCATCGCGTATGGCGACCAGCTGACGAACATGGTTCAACCGTTCTGGGCGATCCCGCTGATGGGCATGACCAAAGTGAACGCGCGGGAGTTCATGGGGTATTGTGCGCTCTTGATGCTGGTCGCGATCCCGATCTTCGCGCTGGCGGTGGTGCTGTAGGTTCAAAGGAATAGAACGAAGTAGATCAACGTGTGCCACTGCTCTGTGAGCAGTGCGGGGCCCGAGACGATTCTCCCTAGAAACACTGCTCACAGAGCAGTGGCACAGCTTGCGCAATTCGTATGAAGTTTGAGATTCAGGACAATTTTGCGGCGCTGCTGTTCGCGAAGTATCCAACACCCGGCGCGGTGATGACGCGGTTGTGCCCGCCGCTTTCGCCCGAAGGGGCTGCCCGGATTCAACGTGCGTGCATGCGACACATCTGGTCGGAACTGACGGTTGGTGATTGGTGCTGTCCGGTACTGGTCGGATCGCCGGATGATGCGCTGGCTGATTTTCCCACGATTCTCGATCCCGATACGGCGGACGGCTCGCGGATTTGTTGTTGGCCACAGGGCGACGGCGACCTGGGCGAGCGCTTGGTGCGTGCGTCGAAGTCGGCGTTTGATGGCGGGG
>DDIR01000032.1:46142-46633 GCA_002338715.1 Phycisphaerales bacterium UBA1845
GCGGGCGGTCGTGTTTCTCGGCGTGGACAGCCCGATGCAGGATTGGGATGTGATTCGCGGATTGTCAGGTTCGCTGGCGAGTGCAGATGTCGCGATCGGACCGTGCGCCGATGGCGGTTATTATTTTCTGGCGACTCGGCGACACATTCCGGAGTTGTTCGCGGGCGTCGATTGGGGAACGTCGCGCGTGTTCGAGCAGACACTCAGCATCGCCGACCGGTTGAAATTGTCGGTCTGGCGTGCAGAATCAGGGTACGACATCGACAGGGTCGAGGACTTGCACCGGGCGCTTGGGGATCTTGAACCGGATTGCGAGCTAGCCCGTACGATCAGAGACGTTTTGGCAAAGTCGGATCAGCTAACCACGAAAGATTCAGCATGACACAGTCGGGCGACGCGAAGCTTGTTGATATGACCATGTCGGGTTTCTTCGACGCGGTTGCCGCACGGGTTTCGACGCCCGGTGGCGGGGCGGTTGCAGGGGCGGCGGG
>DDIR01000088.1:0-217 GCA_002338715.1 Phycisphaerales bacterium UBA1845
AACCGTTTGACGGAAGCGGCCAGCGGTTCGACCGACATTTTCTGCTATCCTCCGTATGAATTCGGCGGCACCGATGCGCTATTGACGAATTTCCATCTGCCCAAGAGTACGCTGATGGCGCTGGTGATGGCCTTCGCCGGCATCGATTTGATCCGCAAAGCCTATCAGCATGCCGTCGACGAAAAGTATCGATTCTTCAGTTATGGCGACGCCATGC
>DDIR01000088.1:317-51229 GCA_002338715.1 Phycisphaerales bacterium UBA1845
TCAGTTATGGCGACGCCATGCTGATCGTTTGAAAGCGTTTGCAGCGAATGTCTGACGATAAACCCGTCCAAAATCAATGGCTCACCGAGCTGAACGAGCAGCAGCGACAAGCCGTCACGCATGGTGATGGGCCGCTGCTGGTCATCGCGGGGGCTGGCACCGGAAAAACCAAAACGCTCGCCTGCCGGGTGGCACACCTGATCGCCAACGGGACGCCAGCAGAACGCATCTTATTGCTGACATTCACGCGACGGGCAGCGGCTGAGATGATTGGCCGAGCGCGGCACATCACCAACCGCCCGGACGCGGCATCGGTCTGGGGCGGGACCTTCCACGCGATGGCCAACCGAATCCTGCGGATTTATCACTCGGCTGTCGGGCTGCCCGATGACTTTACGATCATGGATCAATCGGACGGAGCCGACCTGATGAACGTCTTGCGGACGGACATGGGTCTGGGCAAAGGCGACCGCCGCTTCCCGCGAAAGGAAACGCTCGTCAAGATCTATTCGCGCACCATCGCCGCACAAGAAGGCCTGCGCGACGTGGTCAAACGATTTTATCCCTGGTGCGCCGACGACACCGACGGCATCGCGGAGTTGTTCGAGGCATTTGTCGATCGCAAGCGCAAGCATGGCCTCCTCGACTACGACGATCTGCTGCTGTTTTGGAATGTGCTGTGCGATGTCTCGCCGGCGGCAGATGCGGTTGCAGACCGTTTCGATCACGTGCTCGTCGATGAATACCAAGACACGAATGCGCTGCAAAGTGCCATATTGCGACACTTGCGCAGGCGCAACAAGAACCTGTGCGTCGTCGGTGACGATGCCCAGTCGATCTATTCGTTCCGCGCCGCAACCGTTCGCAATATCCTCGACTTCCCCGAGCAATACGAGAACACAAAAGTCGTCAAGCTCGAACAGAACTATCGATCGCGCAAACCGATCCTGAAAGCATCCAACGCCGTGATGGCCGAAGCGCGCGAACGCTACACGAAGGAATTATGGTCTAATCTTGAAGGCGAACAGAAACCGCTTTTGATCCACTGCGTCGACGAGCAAGGCCAGTGCAACGAAGTGTGTAGCCGCATCCTCAAGCACCTCGAAGAGGGCATCCCGCTGATGAAGCAAGCCGTCCTGTTTCGCACGGGGCACCACAGCGACATGCTCGAAGTCGAGTTGGCCAAACGCAACATTCCGTTTCACAAGTTCGGCGGATTGAAGTTCATCGAGTCGTCGCACATCAAGGACGTGTTGGCGCTGCTGCGCGTGCTGGAGAATCCGCGCGACGAGATCAGCTGGTTTCGGATTCTGCTGATGCTCAATGGAATCGGGTCGGCTACCGCACGCCGCATTGTCGATGCGCTTCTGGTCGATGCTGATGATTCAGCGCAAACGACCGACGACGAAAACGCGGAAGGAGCCCGATTCAATCTCGCCCTGAAACGATTGGCGGAAGCTCCCCCGCAAGTGCCGGCTGGTGCTCGCGAAACGTTCGACAAACTCCGCGATTTGTTGCTGACGTGCAGCGGTTTTGGCGGTTCAGAGAGTGATGAAGCGTCGACAGACACCCCGCCGATTTCGCAGCAAATCGAGCTGATTCGCGAGTTTTACGAGCCGTTGCTGGAGCGACGTTTCGACAACGCGGCGATGCGGACGCGCGATCTCGAGCAACTCGAGCACATCGCCACCGGTTACCGATCGCGACGCAGTTTCATCAGCGACCTGACGCTCGACCCGCCGGTATCGACATCCGACCTGGCTGGCCCGCCGTTTCTTGAGGAAGACTATCTGATCCTCAGCACGATCCATTCGGCGAAGGGCTGCGAGTGGGATGCGGTTCATATTCTGCACTGCGCGGACGGGATGATTCCATCGGACATGGCCGTCGGTGACGACGAAGGCATCGAAGAAGAGCGCCGGCTTCTTTACGTGGCGATGACGCGGGCGAAGGATCATCTGTACGCGTACTTCCCGCTGCGCTATTACCACCGCCCGAACAGTTCAAGCGACGCCCATTCGTACGCGCAGCTGTCGCGTTTTATTTCGAAGGATGTCCTGCCGACGTTTGAGCAGCACACGATCGAAACCCCGCAGGTGCGCGACGACCCAGCCGCCATCAAGGCATCGGTCGAAAGCGTGGACAATTACCTCAAGACGCTCTGGCGCAACTGAAGCGGCGACGAAGAGGGCGCTTTGGCGCAAAGCAATGGCGAAGAAAACAAAAACCAAGAAGAAGACCACCGCATACTGGAGCGCCTCAGCGCCGGCAGTGAAGAATACCGTCGATCATGAATTGGCGATCGTCACGCTGCGCAAGACGGACAAGTCGATGCGGAAGATCATCGATGCATGTGGTCCTTACACCATGAAACCGAAACGCGGTTACTTCGCGGCGCTGTGTCGCGCGATCATCGGACAGCAGTTGGCCGTCGCGGCGGCGGCGACGATTTACGAACGCTTTCGCAATCTTTTTCCAGCCGGTCGACCGAACCCCGATGCGTTGCTATCGATCAGCAAACCGCGGCTCCGGGCGGTCGGTCTGTCCAATCAAAAGACGGCATACCTCATCGACCTGGCGACCCATTTTTCGCAAGGGTCGATCCCGAATCGCCGCCTGAGTCGCATGACCGATGGCGAGGTGATCGAGTCGCTGACGGCGGTCAAGGGGATCGGCGTGTGGACGGCGCAGATGTTCCTGATCTTCGTGCTTGCCCGACCCGACGTTTGGCCGACGGGCGACCTGGGCATCCGCCGGGCGCTGGAGCGGTCGTTTTCCGTTTCAACTGAAGCGAGCCTGGACGACCTGAAACACTTGGGCGAACCCTGGCGACCCTTTAGAAGCTATGCGGCATGGTACTTGTGGCGAAGTCTGGACGTTGTGCCTGTGAGTTAGACAGGCAATTCACGCAGTTCCGGCGATACGGGGCGTCGAGTACAGCCGCAAACGAAAAGTCTGCCAATTGTGTATTCTTGCAAGACCTGCGCGTACGACGGCACACCGGTAAAATTCAGAACCATAACAAAACTTTTACGTTGCCTGCGGTTTACGGTAGCATTTAAGGGCTTAGACTATTGTAGAGGAAACATCGCGAATCGAGCGACAGTGCGGCGCGATCGGCTGACCAGTCCTGCGGTGCCCCTGGCGAGTGTGACTGCGGCGGGCATTGAGGAAAGTGCCAACGATATGGCACAGTTCCTGCAGACATAAGGATCAGCGGCCCGGCTGCCATCTGTGGCACCGATTCAGCAATCGAAACGTCAGGATTGAATATGAGTGACTCCGCAAAAAAAGGAATCATGCTGGGCGGCTCGCTCCTCTTGCTGGTTGTTGCATTGTTCATGGTCAGGGGAGCGTTCCGCGACGAATTGGCGGAATCTGTCGGTTCGCGCGAGTATATGGACAAGGATACGGGCGAGTTGTTTAAGGTAGAACTCGTGCCCGGCGAGAAGTCTTTCCCGGCCAAGAATCCCAAGACGGGCGAAATGACGCTTTACCCGACGGAAATCTGCTTCAAGAACGAGTGCGGAAATTCGGGCGGAACGCGTGTGATATTGAACACGCTTTTGGGAAAACCCGGGCCAACCTTATGCCCAAAGTGCGGGGCGTTGGTTTCGTCCCGGTAGTTCCCCGAGGGAAGGTTTCAAGAGCGGATTTTGAAGCCTGAATTAAGGGAAGTGCTCATCCGCCAAATCGCCGCTTGTTGGTTGGCCGATCGATTCAGGCTGTTGGCTGAACGGCGTTTGAGGGCAGAAACTGGAAATAGTGGCAGAACTATTGGCATCTTTGACGGTCCGTTTGATACAATAAGATGCAATAAATAAAGAACGAATTGGATCCGGCGGGTTTGACTGATGGGATCGAGGACATGAAACAAAAGAGAGAATTCGCGTTCACGCTGGTGGAATTGCTGGTGGTTGTATCGATCATCGCATTGCTGGTGTCAATCTTGCTGCCATCGCTTCAACAGGCACGGGACCAGGCCAAGCAGGTTAAGTGCCTCGCACACCAAAGCGGATTGGCAAAAGCCGCGATCACCTACACGACAGAAGAGAACGATTGGCTTCCCGGCTCGCCCGGAACGACTGGTTCAATGCTTCTCGGAAAGAACTGGGGGGCGGCCAACGCTGTCGACGTCCCTCGAAATGCCGTGCAGATTTACGACTGGATGGGGTCGTTGGCCGGCGTGCAGATGAGCTTCAGTCTTCCTGCCAACCGAGTCGAGCGGTGGAAGCAACTGGTTGAAGGCGCGTTCGTCTGCCCTTCCAACCGATACGTCGCGCCCTCCTGGGGCGGAACCGACCCGCAACAGTTGTTCCCGAATCAGAAGCTGATCAGCTACAACATGATGCGCAACATGATCTGGTGGGAAAACTCGGCCGATGCACCATCCTTCCCCGCAAATTCGGGCGTCGTCATGCATCGCAACATTCCCGACGCCTCGCAACTTCCCACTGGGTATGCACCCAAGCTGAATCGATTGGGCACACCTGCTGAGAAGGTTTTCATTTCAGACGGATCGAGATTCACCAAGCTTGAGAATGAAAGTGACTTGAACAGCAAGGTCATTCTTGACTATGACGCCGACTGGAAAGCCGGATATGGCGGCGCGTTTTCGGATGGCGGACCAACAGTCCAGTCACAATACACGCGGTCATTCCGACTCAACGAACCGTCAAAGTTCTTTGCATACAGACATCGAAAAGGCCGCAAGACCGGTGGTGCATCTCAAGGGAAGCTCGACAAATCGAACGGACTGGTCGTGTCCTATTGGGACGGCCACGGCGAATGGATGACCGCGGCAAAATCGCGCCTCCCAGATCGCTGGTGGCCCAAAGGCACGAAAATCGGATTTCTGGACCTAAACACGCGGACGATCGACGCTCTGGCCGACAGTGCAGGCGCAGGCCTTATGTCGCTGTTCGACAGCAACAACCAATACGTCATTCGGCGTTGAGGGGCGACATCGCTCCCGAATCGTCCGACCGATTGGTTGACGCAACTGCCAATTGAAATCAATCAGCCGGCTTGCCACTCGGTAAGCCGGCTTTTTTTTGCACTTATCGCCAGACAGCGAGACGCAACCGCACTTCAAAACGCAGCGGGCACGTGTCGTTTTCAAAATGGGATCGACCTTGCGCGGTAATCGACCGCCCAAGACCTGTTGGAATTCAAAGCACGGCGGCCAACGATTTGCCAGTTGGCGAGCTTTCCTGATTGCGAGGCAGATGGGTGACGCGAGATGCATGCGGGCACTGTCGGGGCGATGTCATTGAGAAAAAAGGCAGTCAGGGAATCACCCTAACTGCCTTTAATCGCATGACTTGCGGATGAGAGGATTCGAACCTCCACTGGGTTACCCCAACTGGCACCTGAAGCCAGCGCGTCTGCCAATTCCGCCACATCCGCTCTGCTTTGAATTGCGTGCCAAAGCTTACTGCCAGCCGCGAAAGCGTCAAGGTGCCGATTCGAATCGTATGCGACCGATACTTTTGACCTGCGGCCAATTGCCGATGATCAATCATCACCGAAGCCGCTGGTTTGATTCGAAGTTGTGACATGGCCAGGTACGATTTCAGCCAGGGTAAAGTTCTCGCCGATTTTGACCCCGTCAAGGCCGATCGACGGGTGCTGACGCGCGGGTTTGGGGCTTGACCGGTCAGTTGATTCCGCAATAATCGGTTGCTTGTCGGAATCATAGACGACCAGCTTTATGATGGGTTGCGACATCGTTCAAACGAGCGACTGGCCGACTTCTTCGCCTGCACAATCTGTAGCCCGGGAGACTTATCCTTGCATTCAACTGACACACATGTGACCCGAAGGTCTGGGGGTATGCAGTACGCGGGCGGTTGGCGAATGGGCCGCAACGCTTCCGAGCATCAGCCGACACGCCGCGGACGCCATCGAATCCGCAAGTCGCTGACCTTGATGATGGTCTGCGGTTGCGTCTCTGCGATGACGGGTTGCGCGAGCCTGTTTAATCCATCATTCCTGAGTCTTGTCACCACACCTTCGCCCGACAACAACGGTATCGTCAACGACGTGACGCTGTCGAATGCGCCCGGGCACGTGCCGATTTTCCTGATCAACAACACGCGGTTCGATACGGCGTTGATCGACTACATGGAAAGCATCGGCATCGACACGAGTGATCCCGACCTTCGCCCGCGAATTCGCGTGCGTACGACGATCAACTATGTCAACGGCAACACCAACACAATCGAATTCCTGGACGGTTCGGACATTGTTCAGGGAACGGTGCTCACCGACGAAGGCATCCAGGAAAATCCGCTGATCCCGAGGCAGTTGACGGAAAACACATTGACCAGCGTGGTGGCGATCTGCAACGTCGGGTCGATTCAACCGGATGCAAGTATCGAAGTGTTCGTCCCGGTGTTCTTGAAAGTCATCGGGTTTGAGAGCACCAACATTTTGTTTAACGTGCGCACGCTGAACGAAACGATTCCACCAAGATTCACCGTGCTCCAGCGCGACGATGTTGACGAAAATTTCAACGTCACGTTGCAGCGTAACTTTGACATCCGCGACGTGCCGGTGCCGGCCAGCGGTGTGCAGTGCGGTAGTGTTGCTGCGTTCATTCTGACCGGAACGCTGCGCGTACCCTTTGTCGTAGACGAATTGGGCCAGACCGCCCCCGGATTTCTTGATGGGGACGATTCGGCAGAAGCATCCAATCCGGGTCGATTCGAATTCCAGACGGCAGTGCGTTAGCGGGAAATCTAATAATGAAGCGTATGACTTATTTCGGGTTGCCCCTGCTGATGCTGTTCGCGTCGACGATGGTCGGCTGCAATGCATCGCTGCTGCTGAACCCTTCGTTCCTGAACCAGCAAACAGGCGAGGTGTTTCCGTTGGTCCCTGGCGACCGTACGGGTTTCGTCCTGGTTCGTGCGAACAACTCTTCGTCGGTCGCCATCGAGTTTGTCATCACGGCGGAACGACGGTTGCCATCTGAAGACGATCCGGCTGGTTTCACCGTTGAAAAGGAAACGTATCGCCTCCTCACCCAGCCACAACAAGCCGCCAACGATCTGGGCGTGTTGATCGAGTGCCCGGTGTTCCGACTCGGTTTGGGTGAAGATCTGGATCGGCCCAATACCGATCCCGGTTTGTTCGTCGGCGCGACGGCGGTTGGGGCTGGCGGATTTGGCGTTCCGTCCAATGTGAATCCGCTCAACAGCGACTCAGCGAACTTCGATTGCGGAGATACGGTTGTTTTCCAGGCGCAGGAAGCGCCGAATACCGCGGGTGGTATCGTGGCGAGGTCATTCGTTCTCGACGACGAAGGCTTCAGCGGCGACATCATCGGCCTCGATACGTTCGGCAATGCCCGTGCGCTGCTGGAAGAACAGCGAATCACCGACCAGTAACCGTTTTTTTAAAAGATCGCACAACATGAACGCTTCCCAACGACGAATCCGCCGGACCATCTGGACCGCAATGATGGTTGTCGGCACCTGCTTTGCCGGAACCTGCCAACTGCGAGCACGCGACGCACTCGTATTCGGTACGCAGAATTTCATTTTGAACACGCTGCTTAATCCAGCCAACTTCATCGTGACAGGCGACGACCTTTCAGGCAATTGATTGCCCCCGCAAGAAACGCTATTGCGATCTTGATCCAAGCGTAGCGTTTTGCTCGTCCACGCTTCACAGCATGGGCGCGAGTACCCACGTGGATTGACTTCGTTTTCCCCCTGGATTCCCGCCTGCGCGGGAATGACGGCGCTGCCCGGCCGCTCCGTTTGGACTAAAGTGTTCTACCCGAATTGTTTCCGTGCCAACGGTCGATCGTTGCCTGCGTCGACATCTGGCCGGCGCCCGCTTACGATGCCTTGATGTCCAATCCATCACCATCATCCAAGAAGGTCATTCTTATCACCGGTTGCAGCAGCGGGATCGGATTCGCAACTGCAGACCTGTTGGCAAATGCCGGCCACACCGTCTACGCGACTGCCCGGCGAACCGAGTCAGTCGCCAAACTTGACGCATGGAGCAAAGCCCTTTCGGGACGGGCGATTGCAGATCGGCTGGATGTCACCGAACCGGCGAGCATTGAAGGTGTTGTCGCTCGAATCAAGGACGAACAGGGGCACATCGATTGCGTCGTCAACAACGCGGGTTACGGGCAAGCCGGTCCGATTGAAGAGGTTTCGCTCGACGCATGGCGACGACAATTTGAAACCAACCTGTTCGGCGTCGCGGCTGTCACGCAGAAGGTGCTGCCGATGATGCGCTCACAGCGCAGCGGGCGAGTCGTCAACGTATCCAGCGTGGTCGCCCATCTGTCGCTGCCGATGATGGGGCCATACTGCGCCAGCAAGCACGCGCTCGACGCGATGTCGCTGGCATTGCGGGTTGAACTCGCCCCTTTCAAAGTCAAGGTCATCATGATCGAGCCGGGTCCGATCGAAACGGAATTCCGCCCCAATGTCGATCACCATCTTGAAGCGAAAGGTGACGACAACAGCCCCTACAAACGTTTGGGCGACGCCATGGACAGTTACTGGAATCGCAGTTTTGGAAAGACGGCGGCCAAGCCTGTTGCAGTCGCCCGCGCGATCCAGAAAGCCGTCGAATCCAAGCGACCGAAGACACGATACCGCATCACCGCGCCGGCGAAGTTCGTCCCCCACCTCGTGTCACACCTGCCCGATCGCCTGCTGGATCGAATCATCCACTGGCAGCTCAAGCTGAAGTAATCGGTTGGACTGACGACAATCGTCGATCGAGCGCAAGCTACTTCTCTTGCGACATGCGCGCGTTCAACGATGCGCTAATTGCGTCAGCTGACTCGGGCGGGAGGGCCGTCTCTTTTGATTGAGGAAATTCGCAGGCGTGTTCGCATCCCAGGTTGATTGTTTCGCGCATCAGATGGGCATCGCGGCGAAACTGGCGACAGGCACGGCAGTACATCAGGTGCAACTTGAGGCCCAAGCGCTGCGATCGGCTCAGCGATTGATCCATCGACAGCGAAATCAACCGGGCGTGGTCTTCGCAACCTGCGTTCAGTAATTTGAAGAATTCAAACATACGCTTTCTTTCATCGCCAAACTTCAGCACAGCTCGCCTGGACTGCGTTCACCTGACATCGCGAAACCACTTTGATTCGAGGCAACTGCGCAAGCTCAACCGAGCCCGATGGATTCTCGCCCACATGTTGGTCGATGTGATCCCCAATATCGTACAAACTTCTTCGCTTTCCACGCCGTCGATTTCCCGCAAGATAAACGTGATCGCCAGTTTATCGGGCAGTGCGGCGATGCAACCCGCCAACGTTTCCTGGAATTCGCGGTTCTCGATCAGAGTCTTGGGGTCGGCGTTCCAGGCGGATGTGTGTTCGACCCAATGTCCTTTTCGATCGAAATGCGCTTCGCCGAGAGCCTGTTGGGGTAATGCCTGATCGCCCTGGCGACGCGATTGCTTACGAAGATGGTCGATGATCTTGTGTTTGAGGATTCCAACCAGCCAGGTTCGTTCTGCCGCTTCTCCGGTGAACCGATGGCGCGCTTCGTACGCGCCCATCAGACATTCCTGCACCAAGTCCTCAGCCACTTCGCGGTCGCGCACGCGCAACATCGCGTAGCCAAACAAAACATCACCGTGCAATCGAACCCACTGAGCAGGATCCAGCGCCCTGGGCGATGTCTTCGGCTTGGCGTGGGTCAAAGATCGCTCCGTTTTCATCGATTCTATTAAACCAACCCAGTACGAAAAAATATAGTCGATCCGAAGTTTAGTTTGTAAGGAACTTCGAGGTCAATCGACCAAACCTTCAAATGGATGCGCGAATGGGGGCCGGTAGGTGTGCGCGCACGCATGGAACACCTTGAGTCCAAACGTAGCGGCGCGACAGCGCCGTCATTCCCGCGAAGGCGGGAATCCAGGGGCAAAACGAAGTCAATCCACGTGGGTATTGGCGCCCGTGCTGTGAAGAGTGGACGAGCAAAACGCTACGCGTGGATTAAAATCGTTATAGATGATCTCAACATTCATCGATCCGCGGAAAGACCGAATATCCAACGACTCAATCCGCTTCTTGCTTTCCGTCAATTTGAAAACAAATGTGCAGCTTTTGTGGCAACGGTCCATCAAGGTCACGATGTTTCGGCTCCCTTGAATACTCAATCAATTCCCTAGACGACGTAGCCGGTCAGTATCGGCAGCGTGACTGCTGAAAAAATCGTACTCATGACAATCACCGAGGCAACGACTTGTTTTTCCAGGGGATATATCTCCGCAAGAGCAAAGACCGTTATTCCAACGGGCATGCCGGCCTCGATGATGGATACGGCAAATGTGTCATTCGAAGACGCAAGTCTTGCAAATAGGAGGAAACACAGTGGCAGGGCAATGAGCTTTAGACTGCTGAGTATCGCAACGTGTATAAGGCTTTTATCGAGTTCAATCCGTCTGACCATGAACATCCCAATTGCCAACAGGACCATCGGTGCAGCGCTGGATGCCAGAAGATCGATGGATCGCTCAATAAATAGCGGCAATTGAAGACCGGTTGACCGAAAAAGAAGACCCGCCACGACAGACAATAGCAAGGGGCTTGTGACGATGTTCTTGGCGATGGAAGGCAAACCGGCGACGCCTCGCCCCTTCGATAGTTCGAGCATTAAAATGCCGACGGTGAAGAGGAACGCAACGTAGATGGCGATATGGATGCTGACCGAAGCATTGGATCCGGGTATGACCGACGTAATGAACGGAAACCCCAAGTAGGCGACGTTGCCATAGAAGACACAAATGACATAGGTGTTGCGGAGAGAAGTCGATAACGGCAAGAGACGCCCGATTAGATGCATGAGAATCACGACTGCGAACAGAAATAGAATGTTACAGGCGATGGTGCGGGTCTCCAATATGCCACCTGCCGGTATCTTCATGAGGCTTGAAAACACGATGGCAGGAAACCCCAGGTACAACCCGAACTTGTTAAACACCTCGATCCACTTGTCGTCTGCTGCTGTCAACCTAAGAGCAGCGCCGATGGCAATAAGAACGTACAAGGGCACGACGGTGTAGAAAATAGAACCCATTGTGGCTCCATTGCGTTGGTTTGCGGGACAAATGCCCTAACGACATTGCACGCTAGAAGTCAAATGGGATCGAGTTCGCTGTCTCCCGCTTGTCCTTGGGCATGAAGTGAGTGTACCGCTGGGTGGTCCGCTGGTCCACGTGACCGGCGAACGCCGCGATCTGATCCCATGTCTTCCCCTGAGCCATCAATACCGAGACGAATGAAGGACGCAGGGCGCGATACCCGTCGAGCCGTTTGAAGTCCGTACCCTTCACCCGCCTTTTGAACAGGCGATTCGCCTTGTCCGCACGACGCGGCTCGACCGTCCTCCTGCTTTTGCCCTTCCAACGCACGTGGCTGCCGCTGTGGTTGAACGTATCGAAGACCGGGAACATGATCTCGCATCGCTTCGGCAGCGTCTTGACGCATTCCGTCACCGCATTGGCCACGAAATGCCGAAGCTCGATAGTGAGGCTGATCGAAGGAATTCGAAGTCGGATCGAATCGTTCCGTGGCGCTGGGGTGGCGCGGCGACGGTACAAACAACAAAGGACTCACGCCAATTGTTGACGCAAGTCCTTGTTGTTATTTGGTTTGAATTATCGGGGCGAGAGGACACCAGTTGAACTTCTTGTGACTGGGGCGTGTCATCGTCCGCTCTTGTTCGGTATTACTGGACACGTTGATCGAGCCCATTGATCAATCCGCTGATCATTTTGGCAATGACCTCCAAGCGCTCGTGCAGTCCAAGTGCGGTCTCATCGCTGACCATACCACGACGACGCGCAACTTCAATCAAGGGGACACATTCTTGCGCTGAGCCTCGTGCGATGGTGAAGAAGTTGCGGCGATCCGGCTTCGTGAAACGACCGTTGCCTTCAGCGATGTTGGCCGCGATTGATAGCGCCGCACGATTCAATTGATCGACCAAATATCCATAGCCTCTTGGAAACGCTTCTGTTAATCGGGCAACTTCGTCGGCTAGATCGACCGACTTCAGGTAGACTTCCAGCTTTTCGAACATGAATGGCATGGCGAAGTCCGGAGAAGTGGAACGGATGAACGACAACGGCTGAGCAGGTGATCAGTTGAGCAGGAGACCGCAGGTGAGGCCATCGTGCGGCGAACGCACAGCGTGCCCAGGTGTATGTCGTTTCACCTGCTCACCTGTTCCTGTGCTCACCTGCTCTATTTTTTGCCAGCAAAGCGTGGCAAAAAATCGGGGCGAGAGGATTCGAACCTCCGACCTCTTGACCCCCAGGGGCCGAATCCCGTGCTTACCAACGCCGAAACCTCGCTTATTGGTATACCAAAGCGGTTAGCTCATTGCAATCATTGCATTGATTGAGCGCGATTGCACCCGATTGCGGTTAGACTAACCGGTATGACTGTTGCCAGTTTTCTGTTCACATTCGTTCGCCACAGACGCGCGATCGATCAATTGAAACTGAGGACACAGCTGTCGCACGACAGCACTTCAATAGCTGGACGCTGTGCTGACTGCGCAAAAATAATCATTGCAGATGTGAGGTCGAACGTTGGTTTGGGCGTGGGCGGAGAAAGTGGCGGAGCGACGCCGTTGATTCTGAGGGTCAAGTAACGCTCGATTTCCATTCGGTTACGGATCTCAGCATCATATTCGTCTGATGGGACGGACGTGATCGTGTCTTCGGATACGAAAGTTTCCAATCCGTCGAGAAATCGAACGCGAGGTGTATCCCCCGACAAGACAACCTCGCCAAGGCCGTGGAAGCGCGATCGAACCGATTCGCCCCTGTAGAACATGCATTCAGTATCGCACACGGTGATCCAGGCATCAATAATTGCCTTATCCGGTCGGTACCGGGTGCCTAATGAAATGCACCCGCGAGTGACTAGCTTCGCGGTTCAAGCCGATCGCCTTTACCGCCTATTAAGAACTCCACGGCGGAACGCAACGGCAGCTTAATTTCCAGCGTTTCCGGCGCTAGTATAGAAAGGGGCTTTACGCTTCAGGAATTTCGGTCGTCAGAAGATCACATCATCCTCGAACCGTCGGCACAACATGATGCGGCACCGGCCGCCTGGCGACCGTACGTGTCAATCGGAAAAATAACCGAATCGCACCCATCGGCTGCCAAGTCACACGCCAGGAATGGCCTCCAGCTCTGCAATGGCAATGGACAATTCTCTGCTCAGCGCCATCAGGCTTTTTATTGTCTCCGGCACAACCACCATTGCTTCCCGACGGCCTGCCTCGTCCGTCACCTGCGAATGGCTCGTTGGCAGTTGCGATGTAAACATCGTTGAGAATTGCCTGCCGAGTTAGAAGATCATTAAACTATCTCGTCCTGGTCATCCGTATGAAAACCGCCCAGTTGCCGCCTAATCCCGAAAGCCATCCACTTCGCCGTTCCCGCGTCGGTGGCCCAGCGGTGCGTCACCAATTCCACCGCAGCGGTGCTCGCCACCGTATCGCAAAACTTCTGTTCGGGAACAATGTCCAAGGTCTCGTTTGGGACCAGCCGTTCAATTCCGCACAAGAAGCGCACGGCTGGATCGTCGCCCCCGATTGCATCCCGCCCCAAGCCGAATTGAAGCGAGCGGACCGCATCGCCGGGCTGGAGTGGGCCTGTATCAACGAACTCAGATTTGTTCATGCGGACATTTTACAGCATTCGACACTGTCTCGACCAAACAGCTTACCGCCAGACCGCTCGCACCATGCGAGTCCGCACGGGATTCCGCTCGACCTAGCGGACGGTGTTCATGAAATACGACTCGTCCGGCGGACTGGAAAAGTAGCGATTCTGCCAAAGATGTCCGCTGCGGCCGTGCAGTTTGTTGACGTAGCGCGTGTAGAAATAGTGTGCGCGGCCGATGCCCTTGGCCAGCGAATCTTCACGCTCCGGGGTGGCCACGATGTGCACATGGTTGGTCATCAGGCAGTACGCGTGAATCGTCAGGCCGTACTGCTCGGCTTTGGCCTGCAGCATGCCGAGGTATCGATGCCGATCGTCATCGACAAAGAAAACGTCCCGCCGGTTGTTCCCCCGCTGGGTGATGTGATGAGGAACGCCGACAACCACAGCCCTCGCTTCACGCGTCATGCCGACAGGCTAACATCGGGTCGGATAAATGTCCAGAAAGTAATAACTGTCCTGACTTATTTGGTAGTTGTCTGGTATTGGAATAGGCTTTAATATTCCTCGTAGTAAACACCTGTAACTATGCCATTGTTTACCAAGACATCGAACAAGATTGGAGAGTAAGACAATCTCTTTGTCCCCAGCGATTCGATACAAGCCACTAGCGCCTGGGTGTCTGTCTTCGATAAATCCTGATTCTTGTAGGATAGCAATCGCCTACAGTCAATTGAATCGCGTATGACTTGTGGAATGTGTCTCAGGAGCATCTCGATATCTTCAATTGGTACCGATTCACCACTAGGTCTGCGTATCCAAATATCCAAGGTTTCGCTGTCTTTGGAATACCGCATGCACACAATTTCACTAGCATCAGAATCTGACTCGAAAGTCAATTCAGTCTGTGAAGGAATACCAAAAATATCGATAACTTGATCCTGACTCTTGGCAATCATGCAACGGCTGGTTTTTACGTACTCGGCAATTTTCCGTCGTTCGTCCCAGGACGCCCGCCTCCAATCAGATTTCAATTGCGAAAGCGCAGAACCATATCTCGGATATCCAGCGAATATCAAGAGTATCAGTATCACGATAGACGTGAAGAAGAGCAGCTTACGCCGGACAGTCATAGAAAACTCCATTGTGAGTTTACGCATGAATCAACGCTAGCAGCCTGGAAAAGTCGGATTGGGCGGTGCCGGACCGGGGCCTTCACACGTAAATGCTTGACTAGGAGGAGGTAGCGGTGAACTCGCCGTCGGACAATTGGCACCGGTATCTGTGGTCACCTTGTCAAAGCATGTTGAAGCACAATCGGCCCCAGCCGACGCAATCATTCGGCCAAGTCTGTTATTGTGTTGATCCATTTGTTCAAAACCCGCACTCTGATTATTAGCTTTGCCGCAAGCTTCGTGGACATCACCACATTTTTGAGCAGTTGACGCACCGAGCGCTTTCGCCGCTATGCATTGACCATAGCAATGACGAAACGCCTTTCTACGAGTGCGTTCGTCGCTTGGGTCCGGAAATCTCCCTTTGGCGAGCATAGTAGCCCAACTTCCTCTCTCCCTGCATTTATTTGCGTCTAACGGTCCGACGTGCAGGAGAGCTGTGATTACCTCGCCACAGCTGCAGCAAAGAAAACAGCATGGCATAATAATCATGCCATTCTTGCCTAATGGATCTCGGACGACTATTGGATTTCGACTAAGTGCTGTTTTGTCATTTAAGCCGTCGATGTATTTCAATGGGTCCCGCTGCTGGAACCTTCCTGGATTCGGTATGTATTGCCGAGCACGATTCTGATACGACGCAATTTCGGCATCGAATACGAGACCTTGGTGTCCATGAGCATTCCCGCGTTGACTCTCCGTTGCTGCAGGGATTCTCGCGAGTTCGTTGTCGGTGGTCAGCGTGTTGATGTAATCACTGATCGCGGTTTGATCCGCGCTATCCACATCGCCATCGGCATCGGCATCCATTCTGCGGCAATCGCCGGTGGCCGTGCCGGTGCAGGTGCCGTTGGTTGTGACGGCAAAGTCATCTGCATCCACATCACCATCATCATCATAATCAAACGGATGCGAATCCACCGCCACCTCAAGCTGCCCGTATGGCGAGTAGTAATTGCGTTCGATCTGCCTGGCCGTCAGGTCGGTCGTGCCGGTGACGTTGTAATTGGCGTCCTGGTGGACGTAGACACGGCCCATGTCGGCAATGCGTTGCCCGACGACCTCGTCGATGTATTGCGTCCCGTGGTACACTTGCGTCTTCAGATTCCCGCTGCCGTCCCGCGTCTCGATGATCTGATTGCTGTTGTGATAATACTCCGTCACGCCGTCGAGGTCACCGGAATTCGACACGGTTTTCACGACGCGCCGCCCAAGACCGTCGAAGGCGGCTTCGTGGATGGTCACGTCCGTATCGTCCAGCGTGGCTTTAACAAGTCGATTCCAGGCGTCGTAGGTGTATTTGAAGTTCCCGTCGAAGGTCAGATTGCCGTTGTCGTCGTACGTGGGGGTAATGTCCGTACTGCCGAATGCGTCGTTGATGACGAGATCGTCCCCGGCATCGTCGATGTCGTCGTCGGAATTGCCGTCGTAACCGACTTTCACGTTGTCGAAAATGGCATTCTCGCCTGCAAGGGCCACCGAACCGGCTTCAATGTCAAGACCGTTGGTATTGACGATCTTCGACGTACTGTCCACCCAAACTTCGACATCGTCATTGGCATCCACGCGCACTTTCAGCGTAACGTTTGATGCAGTCGTATAGGTCGTGCTGTCCACGACGGATTCCTTGCCGCGCACAACCTGAATCAACTCAATCGGCCCGGAACCTCCGCCAGTGTCTTCACCGAGTCGCACCGCGTAGTAATTGTCCGGATCAACGTATCGGAATTTCAGTTCGGCATCTTCGCCGCCGTTAAGATCGATGTCGGCTTGGGCGATGTAGGCATCGTCACCAGCCCACTCCAGACGTGCCTCGCCACCCCAATCGTTGGACTCGACCCTGAAATTGTCATTCGTGCCGTCCAAGGTCGTCTTGGCCGTACTGGCCCAACGCGGCGCGGCCGCATTGACCTGATCGATTCGCGTCACACTGAGATCATCGAAATCAACAGATTGGCAGAAAGCAACGAGTCCAAAGTACCCATCATTTAGATCTTCAGTCGAATCATAAGAATCTGCGTGAACAAGCGTACTTCCATCCCAAATCCGGTATTCGATGTGCCGTTGACGTTTCTCCACGTCGATTCTGTATGTCGTCCCGGTCGAGATTGTGACAGACGAACCCTGAATGTATTGGAAGGCTCCTCCGCTGCCCCGCGACAACGTGACCGCCCCAGGTGAACCAGCGCTAATCGTCACAGCGTACTTATTATAGCCGCTACCCGAGCTCTTGGCGATAATCAACCCACCTCCCTTTGAGCCCGCTGGTACACTCGCAACCGGTAGCTTCACAGTAACGCTCATGTGGGAATCACCCACTATTGCGTCTCCCAGAATCCTTGCAGGTAGATCGAATATACCCAATCCCGTAGATGACATTTTCCCGCTAGAAACACTCCAGGATCCGTCTTGAGTCGACCATATCGGCGACATTGTTGAGCCAAAGTCATCATGGACGATTTGTGCTTGGCCTGCGGAGTTGGCTCGGGCGAGCGTGGTGATTTCATTCGTGGCATTTACGGAATGCGTAAATGTCGCACTGGCACTGTTTTGCTTGAAGCCACCGGCGGTGGGCGTGAGATTGCCCAACAGGTCCATGTCATAATCGCGGACGAGATCGCTGAGTTCGATATTCCCGCTTACCAGAATGCCTTCATCCTGCTGCGTCAGCCGGTTGAGATCGTCATAGGTCAGGACTTGCGATCGCCCCTTGAATACGGCGTTCGCGATTGCAGTGGGGTTGCCTGACCGATCATGCGCGTACACCCGTCGATCGAAATCAACATCGCTCATCCCGCTGAAGTCGGTGAACTTCATGTCGGCAATGCGCCCAAATTGATCCAGCCCGGCGTACATGCCAGTTGTCCCATGCCACAAATCGGTGCGCGTGTCGTTTCCGGCGAGTCCCGAACCTGAAGCATGATTGCGCCGCACCATTCGCCGCATCCCATTGAAATCGTATTCGGCGAACACATCTCCGATGCTTCCCGGCGTCGTACCCTCAAACGCCAGTTGGCCCACCCGCGAAAACGCATCGTTGATGTCGTCCTGGAACGTGCCGCCCGATCCCGTATGCGTGTAGCCACGGTAAATGCGCTTGCCATCAGGATACTCGACGTATTCCAAGCGTTTGTAGTTGTCGGAGCTGAAGTCCGTGTTGAAATTGAATTCAACCGCCAGTGTGGAACCGTCAACAATCCCGTCGTGCTCCTGTTCTTGTTTGATCAGGTTGCCAGCATCGTCATACGTGTTCTTAATCTGGTTCACAGCGTCTGTGGAAACGGTCGGGCCGTAGGCCGACGTGCTTGAGCGCGTTGTCACGTATTCCACACGTCCAGCGTCATCATAATCCCAACTCACCAACCGGGTCCCCGAATCAACACCTGAGCCCACGGTCCAGATTTTCTCAAATGTTTTTCGACGCAGTTCGTCGTATCCGTAGACGACCCAACTGCCGTTTTGGTCGGTTCGCCCTGCGACTTGCCCATTCTGCGTGTAAGTGAACACGATCTTGTCGGTTGACGCACTGCCGACAGTGCCGTCGCCGGTCGGATAGCGGATTTCGGTGACAAGTTTGCTGCTTCGATCGTCGGTGTAGGCATACTCGGTGATCTGATCGACATCGCTGCCGTCTTCAGTCCAAACACCATTTGCGTAATCGTTGTCGGCATCCGGATCGTGCATGATGCGCACCATCGATCCGGCGGCGTTGTACTGGTATTCGGTCTTGCGGTTGAGATTTCCCATGCCCGCATCTTCGATCTTGGCGATGCTTCGACCTAGATCGTCGAATTCAGTTTCGGTGATGATGCCACGCGCATCGGTGACGGTGTCGCGCCTTCCAGCCGTGTCGTACGAATACGTCGTGACCAACACGGTATCGCTGGATGCGGGAGCCGAAGCGCCATAGGTCGGTGGATCGGCATTCATCCAGCCATTGGTATTGGTGCCGTAATTGGCTGTATCACTGACGCGATCGGCATCGTCGTACCAGGTGTAGGTGTAAGTGCGGATGAAGTCGCTACCATCCAAGTCCATGCCGTTGGTGTCGTCGTGGTTTAGTTCCTTGCGTACGGTCTGAGTGACCTTGCCGTCATCATCAAGCGTGAACGTCGTGTGCTCGACAATGCCTTCGTCGTCGTCCGGATAATCTGGAGCACCGCTACTGAACTTACCTGCCGGATCGAATTGCGTTCCCGAGAAACTCGCAACACGACGCCTCGCGCCGTCGAATTGCGTGAAACGCACACCGGTATTGGGCGCGTCGACAGCCCAAACGAGCCCGCGTCTGTCATGGTAAGTGTTCGAAACTAGCGCGTCGGCAGGTGTTGAAGCGCTCGGGTCCATGAAGCGCTCGGTCTTGTATGCGCGGCCGACCTCATCAAAATGCGTCTTCGACAGCGACAAACGGTTGCTGGCCAAAGCGCTGTCGGACGGATCATCACCGGGATCAAGACTGGTCGTTGCACTGAATGTGCCCGATGCCGTGACTCGGCCTAGGTTGTCGTATTTGACGAGCGAATATGGCGGCAGCGGTGGAATCGTTGTCGTGCGTCGATTCCGCCAATCATGATCGAAACGTGTATTATTGCTTTGCCCGACTGCGTAAAATGTCCGCACCCAGCTGATTTGACCGTCCCCAACGCCATCTTCTTGGTCGGAATCCGTCAAGGCGTCGTCCGGGTCGTCGTAGAAAATCCTCGTTTGCGTGCGGGTCGTGACAGAATCGATACCGTTACTGTCGATGTCATGTGTGTTGTCGCTGACCCCAATCCCGGTTCTGATGCGCCGACCCATTGCGTCATACGTGAACTTTGTGACTTGTTCGCGATCGTTGGGCGATTCATCGGCAACATCGGCGGCGGTGTACTCCAAACGTCCCATCTCGTCGTATTCATAATCTGTCTGATAGTAATTGCTGTAGCGCGTTCCGTCTCCTGACGACGGAATATCGTGATATTGAACACTGCTTGTTCGTTGACCTGCCAGGTTGTACGACTGCTTCGACCATGAAACATAATCGCTCTGCGCAAGCGATTCGGTTCCATTCGGCTCACTGCTCGTTGTGCTAATTGTCGTGTCCGTGCTCAAGCTGATTGATTCGAGCGGCCGACCTTCCTCGTCCGTAATCGAGACCATTGCAGGGCGCAGTGTCTTTGACGTTCCCGAGTCAAATGCTGGATACACGCGTTTTTCATTGTCCTTGTAGACAAACCAGGTTTCACTGCCGCCAGGATCAACGACTTTACGAAGACGTCCCAATTGATCGACGACCTGACTGGAATCGATGTTCAGCGGTGTCGTTGACGCTGTTCGGGCAAACGGTCCATCGCTGGCACTTGAAAACCCGAACGCTGTCCCGTCCCAGTCGCTGCTGACCACAGAAGGAAGACTGTTGGAATCGACGTCAAGCACTGTCAAAGTCCGTTTGCCTGTGGCAAAAGTTCCATTTGTGTTGGCGTCATCGTATCCGAAGTAATTCAGCACACCCTCGCCATCTAGTCGCCAGCGGAGTTTTCCGTAGCTGTCCCTAAACGCTTTGCCCACTGCAGCGATTCCCGGGCCATTCTTGCCGGTCGAGACCGTGGGGCGCGTTGTCGTAGCACTCTTGATGCCCCGTTTGTTTGTGTCGTCATAGAATGTATAAACGGTGCTGCCAGTTTGCGGTGAACTGCCACCGCTCGCATCGGATTCATAGATAGTTGTTGATGTCACAAGTGCGGGGCGCTCGCTGATCGTCCGTCCGTATTCAACGAGCTTGATGGGAGTGCCATTGCTGCCCATCATGACTGAAACTGTTTGCAAATACCCTTCGTAACTTCCAGCTGAATAGTAATCGAGCTTGCGGACCATGCCCTCGCTCGTCCTAGTCGTCACTTCGAAGGGCTGCGTTTCGTCGTAAGCCTCACAGGCCGATGGGTTAAATGCTTTCGATACAAATCCCCTGTCGTTGTATTCGTTGTGTTTGATCCACTCCAAGGTGGGCGAACCGTCATCTGTGTCCTGAAAAACCCAGGTAAGAACATCGCCTTTCTTGTTCACATCATAAATGATCCGAGTATTGTTCGGCCTATCGACTTGCCCATGGAGTACCCAAGTATTGTAATCGTCAGGTGCCGTACCATTTGTATTCCAGTCGATCAGCGTTGTACCAATTGCGCTTCCACCGCCGCCTCCACAACTTAGGCACCCACTGCTGCGTTCATCCACCAGTGATATGCGATAGTTGCTGTCGTATTCGATGTATGCGTTGGCGTAGTCCGCCAAGTCCTCCTCGCTGGCGGTCTTGTAAGCGGTCGCGCCATTTGCGTCTGAGAACCGCCGAAAATTCTCGGGGCGCAGGATGTATTTGATCTTGTGGTCGGTTCCAGGGTTGTTGTCGACGTGGAATGTTCCTTCCCAATACCGGTAGTGCTGTTTCGTAACGATTGACAGCGTCCCGCCAGTATCCGCCGTGGTTCGCCGACTGGTCGTGACCAACTGCAGGTCGCCTGCGGAACCGCCGTTGGTGTTGGTGTCGTTGTTAAAATATTCATATTCAACCATGCCGACTAGATTGGAGCCATTGGTGTCAACATCGTGGAACATTTCGACCGATTCCAACTTTCCATCATTCACGCCGCCCGAAATGTAATTGTAAAGCATCCGATGGCCACCGGCGTCATCGACCTGGGTCAGAATACCTGATGCGTAAGTTAGCTCCAGTTTGTTATCGTAGCTATCACGGATTTCAAAGAGCTTTCCACGTTCGCTCGCTGTTCCGTAATCGAAATCGCGGTACCACCATTGCCAACCATTGTCCGCTTCAACAATAAACGCTCCTTCTGAAACGTCGTGTGTGATGTCAATGAAGTAGTAGTCGTCAACTGTCCAGTTGTCCTCGCTGGTGTTGGTAAACGAGCGTTTATGAAGCGCGTCGATAATCAAGGTCAGATTTGCATTTTCGTAGTCGCCTTCATTGTCCGAAATAAGCTCTGGGATCGAGGAATGTCGCCACTGCCAGCCCTGCTCGGTGTCGTTGTCGCTGTCCGTTGCGTCCAGCAGGCTGTCGTAAGACCTGATGTGCGACCAGCGCGGGCCAACCGTCGGCATGCTCAGATCTTCTTCAAAAATGAACGCCCCGCCTGTCTTGGGGCGCACCGGGCTGGGTAGGACAGTACTGTCGCCCGATCCTCCCCCTGAACCGGCTCCACTGCCAGAGGGGCAGTCGCCTTCAGGACAACCACCGCCCTCAATGCAACATGGTCTGGGGTCGCTAGTCGATCCGCCGCAAAACGTCACAGGGCCACCGCATCCGCAACCTGCCTCGTCCTTGGGGGCGGAATCAGATGGCTGGGCGTCTCCAAAGCTTGTACCGTCGGCGACGAGAGGAGGGCATCCTTCTGTTTCTGCAGAACCGGTTATGCCTGCGCCCCCCTCGTTGGTCAGGCCTTCGTCGCCACCCTTGCATTGGGCAAGAGCGTTGGTTGACGAAAAGACAATCGTCAAGATCGACGCAATAATTGCACGTGTCATGCTTTTGTAGATTCGTTGATAGTTCATCGCTGGCTCCTAATTCGATCTTGCCGATACGCCAAATTCGTATAGATGCGTCGTCGCGTTTCAAAAACTTTGAACAACGGAAACAACGCGTTTATTATTCCTTCAACTTCACCAACCACATCCGAGCCCAGCGATTCCAATCACCAACGTCTGACTGAAACGCCAGCTTCCTAAGCAAACTGATCGCTTTTTCGTCCCGGCGATCCTGTTTCACATAAACACGAGCCAGATGGCCCATCACTTCGACGTTGCTGTCATCGATGGCCAGTGCCGCTTCGTATTGCGTTTCGGCCTCATCGAACCGGCCCATCTTTTCCATCAGCGTCCCGAGGTTGTGCCGCGGTTCCGCCGAGTGCGGCATGAGCTTTGCCGCATACGAAAACTCCCACGCCGATTCATACATTTTGCCCTGACGCAGAAGAACAAGACCGAGGTTGTTGTGCGCAGCCGGGTAGAGCAGATCGGCGTCCAAAGCCTGCCTGAACAGGGCCTGCGCCTCATCAAGTTCACCGGCTTCGATGTGCTTCAGCCCGTCGTCATTGAATTGCTGGGCCAACACGGTGTTCCGCGTCCGCGGCTCAGGTGAAGTTAAATATGGGCTGGTCGCGTACCGATGTGCGTTGCAACCGTTAACGGCAGCGACCAGCACCAGGATCGATATGGGCGCACATCTTCCACACACGGCAGTTCATCTCCGCATAAACAGTCAGCACCGGCGTGCTGCACTGGACATAACGCGCAACGTGAACGCTCTTTTTTGTTAGACGGCTGAGTTTTCTTCGATCCTGGTGTGCCCAGATAGATCACTGCACATGTTGTTTGCTGTAGGAAAGCCGTGCAGCTTGCTACCGAAAACAAGTGTACACGAGATGAATCGGCGATCAAGTAAAATCCGACGCGTGTGAACACGTTTGACTAGCACGTCGGCGCGCAACGTTGTTGTTTCAAAATGAATTACCGAACGTGCGCGGCGTAAAATAATTTTTGCGAGCTTGCGCGTTTTCAAAAACGCTTCAGTTCTTGCTCGAAGCGACTTAGGTAGTTCTCCCCACCATGAATTAAGGGGAAAGAATTGAAGTCAGTATGCAGCATGGTAGTTATTCGTTGCAACAATCACGCGCGCATGTTTTGTACAAAACAATTTGCCTCGACACGATTCGTGGGCTAGTCTTGAATCAACGTCACAGCGATCATGTGACGCGACGCAAAACCTACCTTGCTCATCTGACATGTTGGCCGTTTTGAATTCAAACCCGAAGCTACTTTTTTCAAGGGGACTTTGTCATGTCGCAACTAAAACAGAATTGGAAAGTACTTACGTTGGCGGTGTTGTCGTGCGCGACGGCCGTGTTCGGTTGGTCGTTTCTGCATTTCGGAACGATGTCCACGGCGCAGGTTGGTGAAGGTGGTGGCGAACTGACTGTCGTCGACAAGTCGGACATCCAAACGCTATTGGCCACGATTGATCTGGATCGAGATTGCATGGCGGCGCTGAATCCATCGGCCCAGCAGGCGTCGGATCTGATGGGCGCTGTGGTGAACTGGTGGGCGACGGACGGTGCGACCTGGAAGGGACTCAATGCCAACGCTGCCCATCAGCGTAATGCGGTCAGGCAACTCGAACGTGCTGCGAAGATGGGCACAGCCGACGGCCACCACGAAGAGGATCTCGCCACTGCCCGGGCTGCACTGGCATCCGCTAACTCGGCAGCCAAAAGCCACGAAAACTCGCTGCGCAGCACATTGGCATCATTGATGTCAGATACGCAGCAGAGTACGTGGTCGGTGATCCAGCACGGATGGGGAGGCAACATGCCCGTGCGCATGCTGGAATTGTCACACCAACAGCGGCAGGACTACGCCCGTGGATTGCGTCACCATGAACTCGCCATGGCCGCAGCGCAGAGTCAGGATGAGCGCAACACCCTGGAAGCGGCGTGGGTTGAAACGGTAAACACCATTCTGACACCGGACAATCGCCAAGTCATCACCGATTGGGAAACGAACGCCGCCGAAGCCTATGCAGCCGTCAACGATGCCATGGCCAGCGCGTTCGGTTCGGAAGGCTAGGAACCGATTCAGTTGCGACAGCAGTATGAGAGTCGCTTGATGGTTGGCTGGATTGGCTGATCGACTGGGGACCGCAATGCGAATGCTTTCAAAGCATGGCTGGGCGTGCGCGATGATCGTCGCGGGTTGTGCGGTGCTGACTTCTCCTCATTCAGCTTGCGCCGATGGTGGTGCCGAAGCCGACACCGCCCGCGACGAGATCACGATCGATTATCCCGATCGGTTGGAAGTGGCGGTGCTGGCCGACTATGTCAGCCAGACACTAAACCTGCGAATCTTGTATGGCGAAGAGATCAAGAATCAGAACGTGATTCTTCGACCCGGTACGGTCACGCTACCGAAAGCCAAGCTGCTGGATTTGCTGCGATCCGTTTTGGCGGTCAAAGGTTTGGCGCTGATCGATGATCCCACCGAAACATTCTATCGGATCGTTCCGATTGCTAACGCGGCGAAGCTGACAGGGCGCATTCGGACATCGCCTCCCATTGAGCCACAATCCGGACGAATCATCACGCAGTTGATCCGCATTCCATCGGGCGATTTGAAACGCGTGGTGGGTACGGTTCAGTCGTTCGTTTCGGGCGGCAGTGCGTCGATCATCGAACTGCCTGAACAGCGGTCGATCCTGCTGACCGACGACGAGACCAACATTGCCCGAGTGCTGGACCTCATCAAACTCATCGATCAGCCGTCGGCACCAATCGTCACTGAAACGGTTCACGTACAGCATCAACCGGTGCCACGACTCATGAAGTATGTTTCGGATCTGTTGCCAGCGGAGGCCGGTACATCTGGCGACGCAGCGCCAGCGAGATTGTCGGCGGGATTGTCTCCCGGTTCGATTGTGATCCAGGGCACAGATAGCGCCGTGTGGCAGGCTGCAATCCTATTACGGCGATTCGATGTCCCCACACACAGCGACTCAACTTCCGAAACCTACAGCCTCAAACACAGTTCGGCGGACCGCATCAAATCACTCATCGAAAGTCTCGTGGCCTCGACGGGCGAGGGCGCGATGCAGATCCACGTGGATGAGTCGGTCAATCGCCTCTACGTGTCCGCGTCGCCAGCACAACATCGTCGCATTGCCGAACTGCTCGAACGGGAAGATGTCCCTGCACCTGCCAGCGCCAAGCGTACGCGGATCTACAGGCCACAGAACCGACCAGCCAGCGAGATCCTCGACACGCTCACGCAGTTGTTGCAGGACACACGCGACGTCGCCGACAGCGAGCAATTTGGGTCGGGAGGAACGGCTTCAACCAGCGAACTTCTGACATCGAATCGATTGCGCGGCAGCGGTAACATCTCGCCACCAGGTCGCAACCGACCGCCTACACCGCAGCGACATGGTCAACCGCTGCCACGTCCGCCTGCGCAAGAGCCCATCGAATCGCCTGAGGATCAGCCGCAACCAGTGCGCCGCATCACCGGTCCGGATTATGTGCTTACCGAAGACGAGGCGACCAATGCCATCATCGCAGTGGGTTCACCCGAGTTCCACAACCAGTTGGCTGACTTGATTGAACAGCTGGACCGGCGTCCTGCCCAGGTGCTCATCGAGATGACCCTTGTGGCTGTGACACTCAGCGACTCGGTCAGTTTGGGCATCGAACTGGAAGGTCTCGATCTGGGCGACGGGTTTGATTATTTGCTGTTTTCCAACTTCGGGTTGTCGAGTTTTGATGTGGCGACGGGCCAGCGGGTCTTGACGCCCGGCGTGGG
Source organism: Phycisphaerales bacterium UBA1845 (assembly GCA_002338715.1). Lineage (GTDB taxonomy): Bacteria > Planctomycetota > Phycisphaerae > UBA1845 > UBA1845 > UBA1845. The sequence continues at coordinate 26,504 of DDIR01000088.1, forward strand.
CCTCAACGGTGTGCTCATCGGCCCAACCGAAGTGCCGATCATCCTCAAGGCCCTCGCCACCCACGGCAACAGTCGCGTGATCAGTTCGCCGCGGATGGTAGTCTCTGACAACACCACCGCCACGTTGCGCAATGTCGAAGAGGCTCCATTTACCAGCGTCAATGCGTCCGATACGGTCGCAACCACGTCGTTTGCGGGGTTCGCGTCGGCGGGTACAACGCTGACCGTCACCCCGCATGTCGCCCAGGGCGATCATCTGACCCTCAACTACGATTTGAGTTTCAGTAACTTTTCCGGGGCAGCCGGTAGCGCCACCGTACCGCCGCCCCGCACGACCAATTCGTTTACGGGCGATGTTCAATTGCCCGACGGCTACACCGTCATCGTCGGTGGCCTCGAAGTCGAGAACGATTCCGACACCGTCAGCGAAATCCCCGGCCTGGGACGCATCCCGATTGTCGGGCCGTTGTTCCAATCATCGTCAACGTCACGCACACATACACGGATATTCGCTTTCATCAGGCCGGTGATTTTGCGTGACGATCAGTTTGCGGATCTGAAATACATCAGCACCGAATCGCTCGAAGCGGCGGACGTCGAGAACGAAGATTTCCCACAGGATCACGAGATGTGGATGCGGTAACCAGCAACATTGCAGAATCTGCCGAGCACAACGGCCGCACAAACGCGTCTGACAATCGCGCTGTCAGCGAGGCGTATGTCACGCGCATACCAATTGCGTTTGCGCGTCGTCACAACATCATCGGACTGGAACCCGACGAACATGGGACGATGCCGCTGCTGGCTGCGCCGCCTGTCGATGTGAACATCATCGACAACGTATCCATCCGTCTGGGCCTCCCCGTTCGCGTCGTCGAAACGCCATCCGAAGAAGCCCAACGACACATCAACAGCGCCTACAGTGCACAGGATTCCGGCGTCGAACTGGCTATCGATGCGGCAGGTAACGGCGAGTCCATCAGGCATTTGAATGCCTTGGGCACCGGTAACGATCTGCTCGACCACTCCGGCAGCGCCCCCGTCATCAAGATCGTCAACATGGTGCTCCTGGAGGCCATCAAGCGCCGGGCTAGCGATGTCCACATTCAACCGTTTGCCAAGCATGTGCAAATTCGATTGCGGATTGACGGCGTGCTCTACGACTACGTCCAGCCGCCATTGCACCTGCTCGACGAGATCGTCAGCCGCATCAAGATCATCGGCTGCATGGACATCGCCGAAAAACGCCTGCCCCAGGACGGGCGCACCACGGTGTCCATCGGTGAGCGGGTGGTCGATCTTCGAATCAGTTCGCTGCCATCCAGTTGCGGCGAGCGAGTGGTCATCCGCCTGTTGGATAAATCTGCCAGATTGTATTCACTGTCCGAAATCGGCATGGAGGACGACGTGCGCGACGCATTTGTGAAGGCGGTGCGACGCAGCCATGGCATCGTCCTCGTCACGGGTCCAACCGGTTCGGGCAAGAGCACCACACTGTACGCGGTGCTGCAGGAACTCAATGCCAAAGAACTCAATATCCTCACGTTGGAAGACCCCATTGAATATGAACTCACCGGGATCAGCCAAACTCAAGTGTCCGCCAAGAAAGGCATGACTTTCGCATCGGGGCTGCGCACCGTGCTACGCCAAGACCCGGATGTCATCATGGTCGGTGAAATCCGTGACGAAGAGACGGCCCGCATGGCGGTGCAAAGCGCCCTGACCGGGCACCTGGTCCTGTCGACACTGCACACCAACGACGCTGCCGGTGCGGTGACACGTTTGTTGGATCTGGGGATCGAACCCTACCTGGTTGCGAGTTCGCTGCTGGCGGTGTTGGCCCAACGGTTGGTGCGCCGCGCCTGTACGGGCTGCAAACAGATGGCACCGCTATCCGACCCGGAGATTTTTGCACTCAACGTCAATCCGCACGTTCATGCAAGTCTGCATGTCGCCAGTTGCACGGGATGCGACTCGTGTATGAGCACGGGGTATTTCGAGCGGGTGGGGATTTTTGAGATGCTGCATGTGACCGACACCGTTCGACGCCTCATTGTGCAACGCGGCGAAGCCGCAGCCATCAAGGAAGCGGCCATCAAAGAGGGCATGAAGACGCTGCGTCAGGATGCGATCGACAAACTCTTTGCCGGTGAGACGACCGTTACCGAAGTCAATCGGGTCACGCAGGCCAGCCAGGACGACGTTGACGAAGCGCACGCGACACCGACAGGCGTAGACGGTTAGGTTCAGTTCCATGGTCTATTATTCGAGGCGAACCTTGGCAGTGTTTGAATACAAAGGGCTGAACGCCTCCGGCGACGTGATCGCCGGGACGATGACGGCGGATACACCTCAAGAGGGTCGTCGCGCCCTTCGCGAGAATGGTCTACGCATCCACCGCTTCGAACCGGTTGCAGAAGTCGGTCCATCCCAATGGCTCGGTTCGTTGCGAAGTCTCCGGACACTGCCCAGTCGTTTGCTTGATCGCTCGGCTCGCCGGGCCGATCGGGTCGCGGAGTTTGCCAGGCACTTGGCTTTGCTGCTTCGTAGCGGCGTACCGCTGGCAGAGTCCATCGATGTCCTTATCGCCCAGGAAAAACACGTCCCCTTTGAAACGGTCCTGCGCGCAACGCTGGACCACGTCCGCGGCGGCGTGTCATTGGCCGATGCCCTGGCCGATCATCCCAGGTGGTTTGACGTAACGTTTCTGTCGGCGGTGCGTGTCGGTCAACGCAGCGGTGGCCTGGAACATGCTCTAACGGAGTTGGCGGATTTTTTGAAAGACAAGTCCAAACTGCGCTCACAGGTCACGGCCGCCCTGACGTACCCGGCCATCCTGATGGTGTTGGGGATTGCGGTGACGTTGTTCTTGATGATGCGGGTAATCCCGCAGTTGATGACGGTGCTGGTGAGCAGTGGCAAACCCCTTCCTGCCGCGACGGCGATGCTGAAGTCGTGCACGGATATCCTGGTGAATCACTGGCTGGTGTTGCTGGCGGCGGCGCTAATCATTGCAACGGCTGGCGTATTGACCTTCAAAAGTAAGCGCGGGCGCAGATTCGCGGAGACGTTCGTACTGCGTCTGCCCATCGTAGGCAGTTTGGTGCGAAGAACGCTCGTGGCGCGATTCGCCCAACAGATGACCATGCTGCTGGGCAGCGGCATTCCATTTTTGGAAGCGGTTGGCATTGTCCGTGGCAGCGAGAACCACCTGCTCTTGCGCGACGAACTCGACGGCATCGCCAAGGCCATCGAAGCGGGAAGCGACATCGCCCCGACCCTGAAAAACTCACGCGTGTTTCCACCGCTGGTGGTGCATCTGGTGGCGGTTGGACAAAGCGCCGGTGAACTCCCCCAAATGCTAAGCGAACTGCGGGCTGGCTACGAAACCGAAGTGAAGCTTGCCCTGACTAAGTTCACCGCGGCGCTGGAGCCCATGCTCATAGTGCTGATGGCAGGGATGATCGGGTTCGTGATCTTCGCAACCGTGATGCCGATCCTGCAGGTGACGGAGACCATGCGATGAAAAACAAAACAAGGCATGCGAATGCGAACTGGCGGCGCAGCGGATTTACATTGGTGGAGTTGATGGTCGTGCTCGTGATCCTGGGGCTATTGGCGTCGCTGGTGACGGTCAGCGTCAATGATTATTTGCTGACCGGCAGACAAACCACCGTGAAAGCCGAGATTTCCCAAATCTGTAACGCCCTGGAGTTGTTCTACACTGAGTTCGGACACTACCCATCCAACGATCAGGGCCTTGCCGTCCTGACCGAGAAGACCCGCAAACATCCCAACGGCATCCTGCAGGGCAAGCTTACCGATGTTTGGGGTCACCCGTACAGCTACGTCTTTCCGGGTCTCAACGAAACGTTTGACGTGGTCAGCTACGGCCGAGACGGGCAGGAAGGTGGTGAAGGGGCTGACGCCGACATCGTCAGCTGGGATCTGGACGAGGCCGACCATGACGATTGACACGAAAATCATTGCGTCGAATCAAAGTTGGTTTGCGAAGCGCAATCAGGGCAGTTTTACGTTGATCGAAACGCTCGCCGTGACGGTGCTGCTGGCACTGCTCATCGGTACGACCGTGGTCAACATGCCTGGCGCGACACAGCGTCAACGCCTGGATGCGACCCTCGCGATCATTGCGAACGCCGATCAGATCGCGCGAACGCAGGCGCTGGCGGATGGTCGACCCCGGATGTTGGTGTTTCCAAGCGACAATTCCCGTGCGGAGATTCGGGGGCCGGTCTTAACGGATGAGAGTATCAAGTGGGCGTCGCAACTGAAATTGCGTTTCCCGGATCAAGTGCGTGTCGTTGGATTGGTTATCGAAGGCAGTACGGAACTCGAATTGACGATTGAAGTGGAGCAAGCCGACTCCAACGCCGAAACCGACCATCGAATCACGATCCGAGGCGATGGAAGATCGTCAACGTACGCAGTTTTGTGTGAAGCCGCCGAGAACATTCGAGGTGCGGTGGTCATCGACGGCCGAACCGGCTTGAGCCGCATCGTAGACATCGGGGCGTTCGACGATATTGACATCGCATCGCTCAATACTGAAGGGTTGCTATGCGAATAGTTCGCGTCCAGCCAAACTCGATTATTCACTGCAATGCGTTGGCCCTCGTCGAAGTAGTGGCTGCCATCGTGCTGCTCAGCACGGTAGCGTGTGGTCTGCTGGTGGCCCATGCGCGATCGCTTCGCGCGCTGTCCGACGGCGTTCATGCAGAACATGCTTCGGAGTTGGCTCGCGAGTTGATCGCATACTGGAAGCTCAATGACACAATCACGTTTAGCTCAGACGAAGGCGTCATCGACGGCGAGCCGAATTGGATTTGGCAACGCAATATTCTGTCAACCGCACCGCGTTTCGAGAAAGGCGATTGGGCGCGGATCGAACTGGTGTTATCGCATCAAATGGAAGGTGACGGGGCCAGCGTTTCGTATGCGTTTGAGTGGATTGAGGGCTTGAATGAAGACGCACTCGAATCAACGAAATAATCGCAACCCTCGATCCGCATGGAAGCAGGCGTTCACGCTCGTGGAGATGTTGGTTGCGCTTCTCCTGACTGCCGTGGTGCTGTCTGCTGCGGGCCGTATCACTGTTGCCGTCATGCGAACAGAGGCAGCCGCGTCAGAAAAAAGCCACGATGCCCTACGCCGGAGCGTTGCTATGGACTCGCTGGTGTCAGATTGGAACGGGCGTTTGGAAGGACAAGCCACAGTCGAAGCGTTCCCAGATGCAAGCCATCGCCCGACGATTCGATTGCTGACGCGCGAGCAATTGGCAGGCCATGACGGGATCACCGTCAAAGAACCGGCTCGCGTGACCTATCGCATCGAAGTCGCAGGAGACTCAGACCTGTTCATTTTGGTTCGAGACGCGGATCTGTTGATCGGACATGACGCGGTACGGTCCGAAGTCGTTGGATGCGGCTTAGAGTCATTCGGCGTCGACGTGTTCCGGGAAGAGCAGTGGCACCCGTTGGAGCCAATCGACAAGTCAGACGGCAAGCCCATTGACGCGTTGCGGTTGGCCATTCAATGGAACAGCGGTGACGTGCAAACTCGGATATTCAGGTTGGACGATGCAGCACCATGAGATGCAGAAAACGACATCCAGTATCGCAAACGTGCCCGAATCGCAGGCGCGGTCTTGCTCTCATCGTCACGCTGCTGCTGATTGTGATGCTGATTGCCGCCGCGAGTCGCATGGCCACAACCGCGGCCAGCACGTCCATCCGCAACCGATCGCGCGCGAACACGTTGCAGCACGAATTGGCTGTCGACAGCATCCTTCGCGTCGCCGCCGATCAGCTGCAAAACAAGGGCACTGCTTTATCTGATCTCAGGCGGAACGGCTTCGTGCTGTTGGAAGATCGCTTCGGTGAGTGCTTGGTGCGCTGCCGGATCGGCAGCGATGCTGGCAAGCTCAACGCCAACGCGTTTGGGCGCGATGAAGATCGACCAACGCTGCGACGAAAGCTCATTCGCCTTGGTCAGCGATTGGATCTTCCCGATGTGCGGGTTCAGCTTAGACCTGTTCGCAAACGCGATATCGAAAACGCCACCGGGCAACGCATCAATCTCCCGGCGTACATTACTTATGATCAGCTGTTCGGACGCCGAACCGTCGATGGCGTCTTCCGATTGGACCAATCAGACCGCTGGGGCGAACAGGTCAACAAACCCGCCTGGTCTGATGTTGTCACGCTGTACGGTGACGGCAGAGTCGATCTCAGGTATGTCAAGGCCGAAGTGCTCAGGGGCCTGCTCGATGACATTGCTCCGGGTGCGTTTCGACAGCTGATCGATTGCCGCGAGCAGCATGGCGCAAATCCAAACCTCAGCAAAGCCCTCGCAAAATGCCCTGCCGACAAGCGGGATGCGATTCGCAAAAGGCTTGGGCTGGATATCGCACGGTACGCATTCACGATTGAGACCGCCATCGACAACGACCGCCGACGCTGGTACGTCGTCGCAGGTGCGCAGGACGGCAAGATCGCGGGTGTTCTCTATCGAGGGCGGATCACATGGTAAAGCCCTCCACGATTCGGATCGTCGAAAAGGCCCTCCGTTTGGTTCAGTTCGCACTGTTGGGTGCGATTGCGTGGGCCGTCGTATTGGCTGTTCGACCTGTGCACGTAGACGATTTCAGACCGCACTCAGCGAATACGACGAAGTCTGACGAGACCGCACCTGAAATAGCAACCAATAGTTCTCTGAAACCACTCGAATGGTACGAACCACTCTGGACGCGCGATCTAAGGCAACCACCGATCCCACCTGTCGCGACTCCGAAGCCCTTTGCGACGCCCAAGCCGATCCCGATGCCGCCACTTCCAAAGCTCATGGGGACGTTCGTGGAGGGCGACAACGCGTGGGCACATTTGATGTCGCGGGAGGTCGGCGTTCGCGTGTTGCAACTTCACGCAGGAATTGATGAGTTCACGATCAGCGCCATCGAGCCCGGCCGCGTGGAGTTGAGCTGGCGGGATCAAACCCGCTGGCTCGAAATCGAACGGCCCAAGAACGCCATTGCCCAACGACCATGAAACCGACCATCCAAATCCTGATGACGCAGCAGTATGTGGTGGCAGCATCGATCGCACGCTCGAAATCCTTTTCGTCTAATCGAATTGCCATCGAAGATGTAGAAGTCCCAGTCTCGATTGGACCGAACACTGAGTGGCAGAATCTGATCCAAGCGGTCATCGACGCATTGGAGCAGCTGGGCTCGCCCAGTACGGCCGTATCGCTCATCATACCGTCGAGTTGGTGCTATTTGTGTCGTCTCGGCAAACCGGCCAAACGCCTTGATCCGATGGCTATGTCGTACGAGATGGAAGAGACCCTCCCTGTCCAGCTTGAGTCGGTGACGTCGGCATTTGCCGTACGCGAGGAGGGCGTGGTCGGTATCGCCGTCGAAACGGAAGTGCTTGGCAAACTGTTGACGGCACTGGAGAACCGCGGCTTGGGAGTTGCGAATGTCTGCGTAGATGTGTTGGTTGCATCGGCAATCGCAACTGCGCAGGGAGTCTCAGGGGCAAGCGTACTGGACGCTGGGCGGACTTCGTCGATCGAGTTCGACCACGAAACCGAACATTGCATCCATGTCCGCAATCGAATCGGCTCCAATGGCGTTGCCGGACCTGTTTCGGAATCAATTGCAGATCGCAAACCGCTGCGGGATGATTCGGTTCAATTTGATCTGCGGACAAGACCTTCACCGGAATGCGATGCTGCAGCAGATACCGACGACGAGAACATCGGAGCCAGGGCACTTGTCGCAGCCAATCTGGATCAAATGGATGTGCCGAACTTGCGCATTGGCCCGTTGGCGCAGCAAGAGAGATACGCTGACATGTACCGTCGCGTATCACAGCTGGCTGTTTTAGGGATCGTGCTGTGTTCGATTCTGTGGGCCAGAGGGTACAGGCAGCAAGAATCGTTGCAGCGGCAATTCGATGATTTGCGGCGCGAACAAGCCGAGGTCTACAGAGGAGTGTTCCCGGAAGGAACCGTTCCTCGCAACCCTGCCACACGACTTGCTTCGGAGCGCAAACGCATTGAAGTGCTCGCGACGACCGATTCCGCTGGCCCAGCGCCGACCGCCGCGAACCAACCTCTGGATGATCTCGGCGCATTTGTCAGGGCACTTCCGGACGATGTGCGCATCCTGGCCAACGAAGTCCTTGTGGATGCAAGGCAATTCAGTTTACGGGGCCATACGGCCAGTCATCGCGACGCCGAACGAATTGCAGACGCCATTGGAGCCGTCAATGGCTTGAACGTGGGTTCACCACGAACGTCACGTCTCAAAAGTGGCGGCGTCGAGTTCAGCCTGAAAGGGAGGCGCGACCGTGCAAATCCCTGAGAACGCTCTGCGACGATTGCGTGATCCGAAACCGCGAGCCATCACGGCCGTTGCGGTATTCGCAGTTGTATTGTCTTTTGTGTGGTTCCAACACCGATCATTGGCGATGACTCGTCGATCGCTCCAAGCTTCTGCTTCCAAACTGACCCGCATGAAATCCGATGCTCACCAGATCATCGAACTACAGTCGAGGCCACAAAGAGCCGTCGATCGCGAAAAACCCAACGCCGAACTGCTTGCACAGGTCGAAGCGGCGTTATCCGAATCCAACGTACCACGCGAGTTGTGGCAGGACAGCATTCCGCAGCCTGCGCAACGAGCGAACGGATCGGATTACCTGCGGGTGGCGACCCGATTAGAGTTTGACGGTGTGACAATTCGACAAATTGTGGTGTTTACGCAGGCACTGCTGCAGAATGATCCGACGCTGTCGATTCAATCTCTTCGAATTCAGAATCGAACGAAAACAAATGAGTCGAATTGCGGTGAAGCGACTTGGCGTGTTGAGATGACCGTTGGGTATTTGGTCTACGAGCCAAAGTCTAGGAACCCTTAAGTGGGCTTCAGAGTCGCCGCCGATACCCGTACTCAAATCGATTCCATCTGGCACTTGCACAGGTCACCAATTCGGATCGCCCCAAAAACAAAGTAGCCGCCCGGCCCTCGCTCCGCGCGAAACATTCGTTAATCCGATTAAAGAACCGACCCAAACGGGTTTGCCCATGCGCCTGCGATCCCGCTCTTCGTCAAAGCCGATCACCTTCAAAATCGTTTTCATCGGAGGTTTAACAGCAAATGCAAACGATACAAGCCAATGTCAATCCACGACTTCTTTCCAAAGCAAGCCGACTCTTTACGGGATCGGTCAACGGCAGAATCATCGAAATCCTGCAAAACGCCCGCCGGGCAAATGCGACATGCGTCGAGATACGCAATTGCGACGGTGTTGTAACCGTCCATGACAACGGCAGCGGCATTTCGGACTTCGCAACGCTGCTGGACATGGGCGGTTCCGGCTGGAACGATGTGGAAGCCAGCGAAGATCCTGCTGGTGTGGGGATCTATTGTCTGTCGCCGCGACGAGTCATGATCAGGTCGTCAGGTCAAGTCGTTCACATCGATAGGGACGGCTGGACTGGTTCCCCGGTTGAGGTGTCCATCGAATCAGATCCGTGCATCGGCACGGTCATCGAATTTGAGGATGAACTCTGGTCACTGGATGCTGTCGAGCCTCTGGCAGTGTTCAGCGGAATAGGTGTAATTGTTGATGGCGTACGCTGCGCATCAGAAAACTTCGTCAGCAATTCGGCATCGCACCATCCGTCGCTGGGCTGTCGCATCGAGGTCCGCGAAACAGCTGATCTGTCTCGATGGCATAAACCGCCAGGGCACAGTTACGCTCGATCCGAAACAGCCCTGGTGAATTTCCACGGCCAAGTCGTTGCCTTCGATTATGGACCGATCATCGATAACAACCTTGTTGTTCTTGTCGATCTCACCGGCGAGCCGACGCTGATTCGTCATATGCTGCCCGCCCGAACGCAACTGGTGAAGAACGATGCCTCGACGCAGCTATGCGATGCCATCCAGCTGGAAGTCTATCGCGTCATCCTTCGTCGGGGGCATCACCGGCTGTCGTATGAGCAATACCGACATGCACGCCGACGTGGGATCGAACTGCCGGAAGCGACACCGACGTATACGATCGGCTTGTTGCCGACGGGCGATGTTCCTAACCCAGTCGAAGTGCCCGAGCCGAATGACTTTTGTCTGGCCAAGTCTTATCGGTGCGGCAACCGCACGACCCGAAACGCCCATTACGACGAGGCCAATGCCCATATTCTAGCTGCGTTGGGCGATCTGAAAGAACCGTTTCTGCCGGTCTCGATCAGTCCTTCCTTTCACGGCTATTCCTGGGCCGATCTGCCCACGATCGAAAGAGTCGAGGTCCGATGCGGCAAAGAACTTCATCGTGACCTGGTCTGGTCGTGCGAACTGATCTGCGTCGAATCGATCGTCACAACCGTGTGGACCAGCGACGGCAAGGTATTCACGTCGCCTGTCTTCGCAGCTGTGGTACCGCCTTCCAAGAAAGCCAGCGCCTGGTCCGACCACAGCGTCGTGGTGACGCCGGATGCCGAAACCCGCATGCGCTCAGAAAATCTTTGGCATCATTTGGGCGGCTGGAACGAAGACGGCGACACCTACGAGACCCAGGAATACCAATTCGAAGAGGATCTAAACGATTTCTGGTCTGCAATGCTCAGTTCGGACGAACGGTTTCGTCGAAGAGTCATGGGCGCCTTAGCGGGCCTGAAACCGCCCTGGCAAAGCGTCGCCGTAGATTCTGACGGAAACATCCGCATCCGATTTGTCGATCGCACCGAAAAAATCGTCACACCGCCCGGCATTCAATCAGCCTCGCACAGCCCAAGCACGTAACGCGTTACGCGATCAACTCCCTTTAGGCACACATTTACCGCCTGGTCAGTTGACGTTCGTTATTTCATGACATTTTTGAAAGAGAATCACCATGCAAACACTCAAAAAAGCCCACAACGAACTCTTCCGCCGCAGCCCCGACGAGACATTCGCCACGATGTCCGATCTCTGGCAGCATTGCCAGAAGCAACGTGAAAACGCCCGCGATCATTGGCCGATGCCGCAAGATTTGCAACTTGTCCCGAAAGGCGACCGCCTCGATTTGTTCCTCGGAGCAGGTCGAAGTGCATCGCTAAACGACTGGTCGTTTAGCCAGTTGTGTCGGCTCGCGAATGTCAACAAGGACACCATCAACCGTTTGTCATCCAAAACAGCCGCCAAGGTCTTTGACGAAACACTCGCTCCGGGCAAGAAGCCGCTCCAAGTGTTCACCGCCGAAGCGCAGGTGCGCTCGATTCACGGTGCTTCGTACACGCGATTGTTCAACACTGATCTGCTCGCCGTCATCAGCGAGTTCGCGACGGACTTTCAACCGCCACAGCAAGCGGCGACGGGCGGAACCGGTTTGTATGCTGGCGAGCAGGACATGTTTGTGTTCCTGATCGACCCAACCGGTTGGATTGAAATCAACGGCGAAGCCTTCGCACCTGGCTTCTTCGTTTGGAATAGCGAAGTCGGTCGTCGCACTGTCGGCATTCAAAGTTTCTGGTTTCAGAAAGTTTGCCAGAATCACATCGTCTGGGATGCCGTCGATGTGGTGGAATTTTCGCGTAAGCACACCGCCAACGTTTATGATTCACTCGACGACATTCGTCGCATCATCGAACGTCTCGTGGCCAAACGTGATGAACGTCGCGACGGCTTTGCCGTAGTGATCAAATCGGCGATGCAGACCAAACTGGGCGACGATGCGGACGACGTGCTCAAGCTGCTGCAGCACAAAGGCATTCAACGCAAGTTGGCGAAGGAAGCTCTTTCAATCGCAGAGAAGAAGGGCGCATTTACAATCTTCGCCGTTGTGGATGCGTTGACGCAACTGTCGGGCCACGATTGTTTTGCTGGTCGTCGTGCTGAGCTCGATGTGCAAGCGTCTTCACTTCTTAATCTCGCCGTTGCCTGAGCTCAATTCACTTTCGATACAAGCTCATGAAAATCCTGATGCAGTTGTTTGGCGCCCTCGGCCGCCTGCTGGGCAGACATCAACGCGTCCGAGGCCACCGAAAGCAACAGGCTTATGGTCCGCGATGGTCAAGGCATCGGTACCGAACCGTCGCGCGTTATAGACGCCGAAGGCAACGAAGGTGAAGCGCCTACAATGGGGACTGGGCGCTTGGAGATGGCGTATTCCCCCGAATTGAGATTCCCCACACGATTCTGGCCCTGCCCTTTCTGATCAATTTTCAACGATCGATATATCATCACCCGCAAGTTTACGTTCTACGTCAATGCCTTTTCAAAGGTTGACGCGATTCAGTGCAACGCAACTCATGTTCAAAATGCAGTCTTGAATGTGCTCCCCTTCTGATTAATTCGGCCTACGCATTAACATTTCAAGAAACTTCTCAAAAACTGTGCTGCTCACAAACTTGCTTTTCGTAGTCAACTTTGGCACGAGATCTCAGCCAGGAGTGGAAGCGTTGAGTGTTTGATCCATGAGCGTTTTTTGCCAATTACATGAAAGGAAATCAGATGCGACACTTAACAATTCTGGCACTTTTGTTCTGCTCCGTCGCAATGGCTGACGAACCAGCAACGGCGGAAAGTGGAGGTGAAGCGAGGGACATCGCTGTTCAAGACCGCATGGATCTTGAAACCGCTGCCGGGTTTCAGATTGACTATGTCGGCGAAGGAACTATCGATATTCTCAATAACGGGGCCATTGTCGTTCGGACGGGGGGAGAGGTCTACCGAGACGAGAACGACGAGATAGTGATGACTGTCCCCGAGATTGTTGTCTTCGGAACAAAAGCGGCAAAGCCCGTTGATGAACCGTTTTTTGCAGTCCTGTCGCTCGAAGATGTTGATCTCGAAATCGAATGGGGGCTTACTGACAGCGCCGACGGCGTCATTACGGCCACGGATGCAAATGGACTGCTAACGCAAATCGAATTTATGCAAGACAATCCAATTCCTGGACCTGGAAATGGGAGAAGCTGCAGTGCTTTATGCAGTGGCTACGCATGCAGTATATCATGCCCAAAAGGCAAAGCCGCAATATGCTATTGTCGCGGAGCAACACCTGTTTGTGAATGTGTGTCGAAGCCACCCGAGAAGAAAGCAAGCGACAACGACTCAATCGGGGAGTTGGAAGAATTTGAAGGCGTCGAACAAGATTAGGAAACCCTGACACAACCGGTCAGAGGTTGGTGGCTGACCGGTTGGTTGTCGGGAATGGGTATACCTAAACCGGGATCATTCCTTTGGATTCTATTCGGCCTGACGCCGGGGTCCATTTATGGTCCGGATTGATCTTCGCGCTACAACAGCGTGTACCGGCTACCTCTTTCGCCCTTCGCCTTCTTCCGCTTGATCTTCTTGGCCCTGGTCAGTTCGCCCAACGTGTTGTACGCATCGCCTGGACGCTTTGCGGCCTTTCATGCCTGGGTAATTTCAGCGCCCGTCGCCCCGTTCTTCCCCGCCTTCTTGACCGTGGCCAGAACCAGTTTGGCTGCAGTTGTCTTGAACTTCCGTCGTTTTCTGCGTTTGCCCAGCTTCCTTGTCGCTGATTTCTTCGGTCGTCCTGGGCGCCTTTTGCCTTTCTTTGGCCTTGGAGCCTCCATTCCAAGACGCTCGAAAACGAGATCGATCTCAGCGATAGCGTTCTCGTGATCTTGACGTTCGGTGTCGAGTTTGCGAACAAGCGATTCGAGTTGAGCGATTGTAGTCTTTGACAAGGTCATCACCCCCAAAAAGAATTTTCTCGGGCTGCCTGAAAGACCTTAACGCCAATGCTGCTCGCTGTCATCCCTTTGAGGGTAGTGTCCAAATTTGGCAAAATCAGATCCCGCACCAAACGCACCCGGCGAAAACTTGTCACCCGGGAGGGCAAACATCGCCTGCTCGAAAGAATCGAACAAGTTCGATATCTAACTGTTTGGGTCACGTCGTACAAACGATGATCTACGAAGGCGTACTTAAAAGCGTGAGCGCATTATTCAGCCGATCGGGACCTATGAATTGCCGCGCATATTCTGCGCTGCCCGTAATCAGAATCTCGAAATCAGCTTTTCTCGCAAATTCAAAGAGATGACCGCAACCACAATTTGTAAGTATCAAAACAAGTTCATTGTCGTTCCGGATATCTGACGCCAAGAATGAATCAAGCGTGTCTAACATGAGGCGCTCGCGATCCGCCCGCTCAAGCTTGAGGTGCTTCCTGAGGCGATCGCCCTCTGGCGTTCCGTCCATGGTCAAGAAGAGAAATGTATCAGCCACAAATTGTTGCCCGTCGAATCGAAAACACCAATAGCCGAAGCGCCGGTCCCAGATTTCATGGGCAACCATAAGTCGATCGTTTGACGGACTTACCACAATGGGTTCGTACAACGAAAGCATAATAGAATCGTGGATCGGATCGGAATCGCGATAAAATGGCACTCGTTTTTCGTACTGTCGAAGTGCGTGACTTGTCAGGAGCACAGGGTGTTCCCCTGCCGGTCGTTTCAAGCCCAATGCGCGAGGGTCCCAACGTAACCACTGAAAGTCTCTACCCACAAGAGGTATCCCTACCCGGTAAGCTTTCAGAGAATCATGGCCGGATCGTCGAACGCGATCGACTTGGGGCGGCACGACTTTGACCGGAATTACTAAGCGGAACCGACCCCCCTTCATGCGTTTGTGTTCGAAACAACAGCAGAAGAAGCCATTGTCGATTCGACTGAAGCTAGAAGCAACGCAAAGGAGCTTTGCGCGCACGAAAATCTGCTGCTCACTCATCGCTGCGTCGAGCACTGGGATGATCTTTTCTGCCAGAGCTTTCATCCCGGGAGTGTTCGCCCGGCGTCCTGCACGACACAACCAGGCATGAATGGGCCCTAAGAACATGCCGCATTCAGCAAGGGAAACTGACGCATTCACCTGCGGTAATTCTAACTGAATGGAATCAAGCGCGGCGTCCAGCGCCATTTTTGCATCCCCTCCTCGTGGATGCAGGGCCGCCGAGTTATCCAGCACAATTTCAGGACGAGGTGACTTTCTAAGATAAATGTACTCGCGCTCGCTTTCGGGAATCTGTTTAAACTCAGCCCCAATTCCTAATCGCTCAATGATCGGATCAAATTGCAGGCGCCTTTTGGTCATCAGTCCCGTCTTGTGATTTCGCTTTGATTTTTTCCGATCTCTTCGCATCAGTGATCTCTGGCCGACCAGTAGCGGATCATTGTCCCCAACGCCGCGCGCAAGAACATACGTCGCTGGTCCCTATTGCCGAAGCCTAGCGTTGCCTACACATCTCGTCGCGCGCGTAAGCGGCACAAACACGATATTTCCACCTCATATACCAACAATCACCATGAAAATCCTGATGCAGTTGTTTGGCGCCCTCGGCAGTCTGCTGGACGGACATCAATCCGCGCGAGCCCACCGCAAGAGCCAGGCGTACGGTCCGCGATGGTCGCTCCACCGGCAACGGCGAGTCGACCCGTATCGTCGCCGCCGCCACCGACAATAATCGAAACGGACAATTTCGACTCAGAATGTTTTTGCGTTCAACCCAATAGCAGATTGACTAAGAGCGGTAACTGGTGATGCATTATTTGAATGAATCAAGCCAAATTGCTTGTTTGCCATGAAAATACGTTACCAATAGACGGCGCTGCTTATTCGCCGCCTTCTTCAACTCGCAAGGACTCACGGCGGGGAGCGTCGCAGAAATCCGGATCGGCCCATCTACCTTCAAATCCCCAGCTCTTGACAAGTTTCGCAGTTTCAACTTCATCGTCATCTGACGGTGGACCAAAACAGTCGTCGCCCCGCCAAGCATGTCCGATTTCATGAGCGATGAGGCAATGGGCCTCGTCCGATTCAACTTGATCGCTGAGAACGATAATCCAACGTCGCGAATCACGATCATTTTCCCATCGATCCACATCATAAAGCGCGCTGTGCCGATTCGGGATCGTGATACCGGCCACGTCGCCGACAGATAGAAACAGGCAATGTTCAGCCGCATAACGGGCAACGTCATCAGGTAACCGATTGAGAGTCTGGCATATCCACATTCTCATCTCTGGATTCACGCCTGCGTAGCCAACGAGATCGTTGATTTCTTCAAGATTCATATCGCGCCTCCTCTAGTAACTGAGTCTTGCACCTCAACGCCAACGCCTTATCAGTAGCAGTTGGCCCTAACTGTCCTGGGCCTGAACTGGAATGCCAATGATGCGAGTTGATTCAACAGATTCGCGTCAAGTTCAGCCATACATGCACACGCGTTCGATCAACCAATAAGTCAGTGTACACGGTAAAGACCGCGCGGATGCGCTGGCATGTAAGAAGATCAGCACCCATAACACCCGTTATTGCCGATGTCCGATCAGCAGGTTCTGCTCCCTCATTGCGGCGCGTATTCAGTTCTCTGCTGCCGAATTTTTATACGCTTACGACCAAGTCGCGATTACGTCAAGTCCATTGGTCCAACATAGGAGAATCATCATGCTCAGACTCAACGCAGGCTTCAGCCGCAAAGTCGGTGAGGCCAATTACGGAAGCCGTGGTGCATCCGTTAACGTCGAACTCGAAGTCGAATCAAACCTGGTCAACGACCCCGATGCCCTCGTGTGCCGTATCCGTAATCTGTTCGATCTGGCCCGCAAGTCCGTAGACGACGAATTGAACGGAAGCGGCAACGGTCAAACCAACGGTTCACAGGGACACCAATCAAACGGCCATCGCAATGAACGCGGAGCGACTGCATCCCAGTTGAAGGCCATTGAAGCCATCTGTCGGGATCGCCAACTAGACCCTCATCAACAGATCCAAAATCGCTTCGGGATCAATGACCTCGATCAGTTGACGCTTCGGCAGGCAAGCGGTCTGATCGACGACCTCAAGTCCAACGGCGCGTCCAATGGCACCGGCGGAGGGCGACGATGAACCCAATCACATCCTCGCCGCCTGTGTTCCGTAACGCGTTACGGCGCATGCCAGATGCTGCCAACGCCCCACCGACCCCCAACGAAATCGCTCAGAAACTCATTCACCGCGACTATCTGAGTTGGTCATCCATCTCGACGTTCCTGCGATGCCCGAAGCGATTCAAATCGCAGTATATCGACGGCATCGAACCGGATTTTGTGTCGTCCAATCTGGTTTTCGGATCGGCCATTCATTCTGCCGTCGAATCGGTCTACCGTGCCTTGTTCGCCGGGAAGGTATCGCCTGACGTCGATGATTTGTTGAAGGTTTTCGACTCGGTCTGGAAGGAAGAAACCCGCCCGATCCGATACGGCAAGAACGAATCGACCGAGAGCCTCCGCGATTTGGCCCGCCGCATGCTGGACGCGTTTCTGGCGTCGCCGGACCATTTGCCAGATGCCGAATTGATCGGCGTCGAAGAAGAGTTGCGCGGCGCCATCATCGACGGTGTTCCCGATATCCTCGGTCGCGTCGATCTGATTGTCCGAACCGATCGAGCCATCCGTTTGATTGATTTCAAGACGTCAAAGGCCAGCTGGTCGGCTGCGAAGATCGAAGAGTCTGCCCCCCAGATGCTGCTCTACACGAAACTCGCCGCTCCCATCGCCAGATCCTTCGACCTTCCCGTGGAAGTCGCCTGGGTCGTGCTCACCAAACACAAACAGCCGCGCATTGAGACCCATTGTTTGGCGCCCAACCCTGACCGCGTCGGGCACACCTGTGCGATGGTCCGAGAAGTTTGGCGGGCCATGCAGCAGCGCTACGGCTACGCAATTCCATCAGCCATGAACTGTTCAACTTGTCCGTTTCAAGAGACCTGCTCAGCATGGGGAGAAATCACATGAAGACTGATCCGCCAACGGATCGTCGTACGTCGCGCGACAGGTTTGACGTGTGGCTGTCACTTGTCGGCCAATACATCGCCAAACCAATCGTCGATTCAGTCAGGTTTGTTGTGATGGTAATTCGGCAAAATCATCGCCGAATGCGCTCACAGAGAAAGCTGGTTCACCGGGACCGACAGATCGCACGTCGTCATCGCAGTTCGATTAAACGCCGGATACCCAGGCAGTCGCGATGACGGACGGCAACAAATTCCTCGCTGCCGTCGCGTACCTGTTCTGTGCTGCGGTGATCTTCCCGGCAGCCCCAGGCATGGCCATCATTATGGTGCTGGCGTTGTTGGCTGCCGCCTACATGATGATCCACAACTCCGAATGATGACGACGCTTTTGCCGTAGCGCAGCCCTGCACACCGTTTTACTCCACCCCAAACACTACATCGTGACGCTTGATTCACCGGAAGACTCAACCGGAGATTTGGGCGTCGTTGCATTTTTACACAACCAATGACTCCGGCCCCGTTGCCGGATCAAGGAGACCATCATGATTCTGCAGATAAGCGAAATCTCACCCGAAGACCGCAAGCATTTGCACTGCAGCGACCCACGTGTTCACGACGAGATCGCGGCAGTGAACCGTTCGTTGAATCGCCTCGACGAATCGATCCCGACGTGGACGTATTTGGAACCCTCCAACCTCGACGGAAAGGAGGTGAACTAGATGGTCGCGACCTTGACGGCTACCGAACAAGCGATCCGTCTCGATCGCGCACCACTTCAAGCCGCCTTGAAACGAGTCAACAACGTGGTCCCGACCCGATCCACGAAGACGATTCTGCAATGTGTCCGTCTCGAAGCCGCACGTGGCTCGCTTCGTGTGTCGGCTACGGATTGCGACGTATCCGTTTCCATGACCGTTGAGTGCGAAGGCGAATTGAGCCCCTGCGTTGTCAACGCCCGTGAACTGGTCCAGCGCATCAACGCCAGCAAGAACCCCCGCTGCAGCCTGCACTACGACGAAGAACATGCGACCGTCGTGCTCAATGGCGGGCGTGTCGAGCACGCCATCAGGATGGCGGCTGTCGAGGAGTTCCCATTCGTACCGTGCCACCCTGTTGGCCGGTCCATTCAAATACCCGCAAGCGCGCTGCTTCACGCTTTAAAGACCTGCAGTTCGACCGCAGCTCGCGAGTCGACGCGCTACGCCATCAACGGTGTCTTGCTGGAATCAGATGGCAAAGGCGTTCGACTTGTGGCCACCGATGGTCGGCGGATGTCCGTCGTCGAAGCGAATGGTGCGACAGGCGCCTATTCGGGCAGTGTGATCTTGCCGTTGCGGTTTGCTTCGCTTGTTGCCAGGTTCGTCGGTCCGAAATGCGCTGACGCCATCGAGGTGTTCGTCGATGAACAACCTGCGTCTGAGGGACAAGAGGCCAAGCCGGCCCGGGTGTACGTCTGCGGGGCCAATTGGATGCTGACGTCAGATGCAGCGGAAGGGACTTTTCCTCGTTATCGCGATGTCATTCCCCCTGCCGGCTCGAAGTTCAATGTCAATCGTGGCGAATTGATTAACCTGGTATCTGAAGTGTCGATCGCAGCCGACTCAGCAAACCAAAGCGTCTTGCTGAGATTCTCAAAGTCGTCGCTACGCGTTTCGACAGCGTCTCCCGGCTCCGGAGAATCGTCTGGATCGATGGAGGCCGTCTTCGAAGGCGGCGGCGATGAAGCGGTCATCATTGGCGTCAATCCCGCATACTTGACGGATGCCATCAAATCACTCGCAGGTGACGAAGTCGTTTTCGACCTTCGGCAGAACACGCTGTGCGAGCGGTCCAATGCGGTGAAAAGCTCCCCATTGTGTGTTCGAGAGCGCTATTCTGAATCAACCGTTCACGTCATCATGCCGGTGAATCTCGGTTTGCCACCCAGTCTGGAGTCATTGGGCAGCAACTGCGCTGCGCTTGTCACCCAATAGCCCCCCCCCACTTCAATACAGGAAGACTCTGATGCCTAAAAAAGAAACTCCGTCGAGGATGTCGCGAGCCCGCGTCCGCAATCCTCCGACGTTGGAAGATTGTCGTATCGTCGTGGTTGATTTGAATGCGTTGGGCTATCGAATCGCCCAATTGTTGGTGTCTGCCGGTGTACAGTCATTGAGACTCATCGATCGCCGCCTCGTCACAAAACGACATCAGCTTCGTGAAGGCTACGACACGATCGACGTCGGTCGCCTCAAAGCCCATGCCGCGGTGCAGCGCTGCCACGACATCAACCCTTGTGTCGACATCTCAGGCAGTAGGAAACGATCAAATCGTGATCTATCCAGCGCTAACGTGGTCATCAACTGCAGCAGTATCAGTAGACAGGGTCGTAGTCAGTCAGGTCCGGTATCCCGTGTGACCATTTTGTTCAATACGGAACGTAGATCATCCATCCGTATCGAGTACGATCGCGCAGCACGCCAGGCCGCCGACACTGTCACGACACCCGAACCATTGAGTCCCGCTGAAACAGCCATCATTGCCGGCATTGCAGTGCGCCTGGCCGTCCGGTTCGCCAGCGGCGAAGTGATTCGTAGATCGAAACGCTTCCAGATTGATGGGCTAACCGTTCGTGTGACCGCGGGATGGCCAAGAAAAGAGTAGTCCCGCGCAATTGTCGTTCATCGCCGGCGAGGTTTGCGCTGGGGGATGCTACCAATGGCGTCGCTAAGGCTGATCCCCAATGCGTCGGTGATTTTACGCAACGTCAGCAAGGTCAAATTGTATTCGCCTCGCTCGACCGCCCCAACATAGGTTCGATGCAGGCCAGATTCGTACGCCAAATCTTCCTGCGACCACCCCAATTCCTCGCGGGTCTTCCGCAGGAAATCACCAAGATGTCGGAGCATGGGGTCCTTGGATGCCATGCCCACATGCTCGGCTGTTGTAGCCTATTCATCGACAGAGTATAACTAGCATTTGGGCCGGGCCCTGGATAATGCCATGTCACACAACCTAAACGAATTTACCGAAATCAACGCCGTTCGCACCGCACGATGGATGTCGTCGAAACGCGCAATTGGCTTGGGAATTGTCATCGTTCTGTTGGTAGCGTTGGCGTTTGCAATTCTGTCTGATCGACCGACGGCCCGGTATTGGAACGCAGTCCATGATCTTGCTTTACAGGCCGATAGCGTCCGGAATCTCGACACGCCACAGGACGCCAAGGCGCTACTTGACGACATCGACGGGCGGTTGGCTGAACTCGATCCTGCCGGGGTTGACCCGCGCGCCGTGGACGCCGCCAATCGCTTCCGCGCCGCAGTCGCATCTGCAAGCATCGCGATCGACGCCGGGCAGAACATGCTGGACCACCCGATCCGGACCGCCGTCAAGTCGGCCACCGCCATGGTGGCTGGCAAGAGTCCGATCAGGGACCTGCACGACCGCTTGGAGCATCTCCGAGAAGTCACCCTCGAAGCGTACGAAAACTCACGCCATGTACACGGCGATCTGACATGGCGTTACCCGCTCAGCAGCTTCGCCAAGCCGATCCCACCCGATGTTCATTCGTTAGACGAATTGCTGCACGAGCTTGATCGGATGGATGCCGAGGACGGAACGCTGCGCGACCGCGCGTTTTCAATCGGTCGGCTGTTGGGCGCTTTGGCAGGCGCGCTGCTGGCTGCATGAGATCGAATGCAGGATTGACCCTCAAACACTTGCAGCCATTTGGAGAATTACGATGATGAGCAACGCTGCATTTAAAACGCTGCTGGCCGAATTCAGTGCCCGTCGAGCGAAGTTGGCTGAACGACTCGACCGTGCAAACAATCTTCCCGAAACGGTTGCCGCCGTTCGCCAAACCCTCGATGAGATTCAGCAAAGTCAGATTGATCACCGCACGACCGCAACGGCACGGCGGATGATCGAGCAATTGGCCGTGCTCCGCGCTGCCGTAGAACTGTTGGCGACCGCGAATAAGACCACAGTATGGCGCGCAGACCCACCTCAACACGCCTATCACAATAAAACAATGTTCGATCCAATCAGCATTAAGCGCGGCGGCGTCAATGCCGCGACAAGGGGTCGTCTGCGCGGGATACGAACTGAGTTCCTCAAGATTCGGATGATGCAGGGGTTGATCTGCACTGGGTTGCTGTTTGGATTATTCCTCTTAACCAGCGAGTCCAAAGCCGCCTGGCCAGCCATACCGCTCGTACTCATCTTGATCGGCCTTGAAACCCGCGTGTGGCACCGGAAACACAGCACCAGCGCGATCGACGCAGACACGAGAATCGAAGTCTGCGTCGATGTAAATCGCCTCCTCGATCAGTTGGGCATCGCCTTGGACATCATCGACAGAAACATCGCCACGGTGGACGTTCCTGACTACGACAGCCAATCGAGGGCGGCTGATACCAGTTCCATCGAGTCGTTCCCGGAATTGCTGCTCGTCCTTCAGGATATTCTCGGCGAAGCCCTGCTTAACGACGCAAGGCTGACGCTCAAACGATCTCGGGAACTGCCTGGCGTGCTCGCCCGCTTCGGAGTTCATGTGCGGTCGTATGGCGGTGAACACGGGACGCCAAACCGATTGGAGCCCGACGATCTGTTCGACACCGAACCGAATCTCAATCGCAACGCAACCGAAACCGTCATGCTTAAACCGGCGCTGGTGCGCAATGGCAAGGTGCTGTTGCGCGGTCGCCTGGTCACGCCGATGGACAATACCGTAGACCGTACCCACTCCGAGTAGCCGCACGACGATTCAACAATCGTCACGTCGTCCGTGCATGCCGCATGTGAGGGAACCATTCAAAATGACTGACGCCAAAACCCAAACCCTTGAGATCATCGGTTTCGATCTTGGCCACGGCGAGACAGCCCTGGCCAGAGTGTATTCTGATCGCGAGGCCGATCCGGAAATGCTCGAACTTTATGGCCGCAAAAGCCAGATGACCGCCGTGGGACGCCACCCTGACAAGGGTGTCGTCATCGGTGAACGCGCTTTGATCCTGCCCGATATGACTTCATTCGAGATATGCTTTAAACAGCGACCTTCACCCGATTCACTCTATCGCCGCAACATTCAGGATTACGCGGCAGCCTGTCACGCACACTTGGTTTCCCAGGGGCAGATCGCCGACGGTGCTTCGCTGCGCTACTACGTGGGATGTCCTTCAGGATGGCCTGACGACATCATCGGCGCGTATACAGAGATTCTTGCTGCGGCCAGCCTGCCTTCGCTTCGCGTTGTTCGCGAATCACGGGCGGCGCTGCTGCATGCAAAGGAATGCGGCAAGCTTACTCTCGGAGAACTAAAACAAGGTGTGCTTATTGTTGATCTGGGCTCGTCGACGACGGACTTTACGCTGGTGCGCGGTGCTACGGAGATTCCGCTGGACTTCGGCGATGACCTCGGCGCCGCGCTGATCGACCGGGCCATCCTGCGGCGAACGCTGGAGACGCACGAACAGCGGGAAACGCTCGAACGGATTTTTTGCGCGCACCCACTTCACCGGGCGCGCTGCGAGATGCAATGTCGCAAAGCCAAGGAAACGTACTTCGCCAACGAAGATCTATACGCAAATTCAGATTGCCCCGTCCAATCCGGGTTTGAGCGCATCCAGGACGTTGCTGTATTCGATCCTGCCGTGAATGGCGCTGTTATGCAGCAGATTCTCAACGAGCCGCGGCCTGAATTGGAGGGGTGCAGCTGGATGGGGCGTTTCGGTGATCTCGTCGCTGAAGCTCGGCAGCGTCTTGACCAGAACGGAATGATGCCTGCTGCCCTGCTTCTGACCGGTGGCGCATCGCGAATGGGATTCGTCAGGTCCGTTTGTGAAGTGATCTTCCCGGAGTCCGACGTGCGTCGCGATTCTGAGCCGGAATACTGCATCGCGCGGGGGCTCGCCCGTTGGGGACGCGTGGACATTAGAACCACGGCGTTCGAAGCGGAAGTGAATCGATTTATGGACGAAGAACTGGATGGCCTTATCGCGGCATCCATCCCGGAGCTGAAGCAGCAGCTAGCCGCCTGTCTCACCACAGGATTGCTGGAAGATGTCGTGCAGGCAGGATTGCTCGCGTGGCGCGATGGCGATATCCCGACGTTGGCCGAGCTTGAACCGCACATGCGCAGGGCGGCGGAATCCTGGATCAAGAGCGAAGCCGCACAACATCGCATCGCCGAATACTGTGGCAAATGGTTTTCGCCGCTTCAGCAACAACTCAATCAGCAGACTGATCGAATCTGCCAGGGACATCGCGTTCCAGCTGGAGTCTTGTCGCTTGATGCGTCGTTGGGCACGGCAAACCTAGACACGTCGAAGGTGAGTTTACCGCGCGCCAATCCAACCGCCCGGATTCTCAATGTGGGCGCCGCTGTGACATCTCTGCTCGTTGCATCGCTGCTGGGTGGCGGCGGATGGGCGCTGTTGATGGCGGGACCGATTGGATGGGGGATCGGACTCGTTCTGGGCGGATCGGCAGCCTATTGGGGCAAACCCAAGACCGAGGCTTACCTCAAGAGCATCAATATGCCGATTGCTATCCGCAAAATGATTCTCCGCGACACGACCGTAGCAGAACAACAGCGTCATGCCCGGCCCACGCTTCGATCAGAGGTTAAGCGGCAAGTCGATCAGCTTGAAGAGCCCTTTGAACAACTCGCTGATGACCTAAGGATCCAATTGCGAACTTCACTGAAGGCAAAGGCCGATGAAGCCAGATTGTTGATCAGCTGATTGACGACTTACAGCGCAAATAGGTCTGGAGTATGGTTACCACAACGGCTTCAATTCGCAGTAGCGTCAAGCTGCGTCACACGTTCGTTGGGTTCCAATCCGCGCCCGCGCGTGGCGGGCGATACCGCACTGCGACATACCGCTCGCGCCGATACAGGCGTTTCAATCCGCGCCCGCGCGTGGCGGGCGAT
>DDIR01000107.1:0-2562 GCA_002338715.1 Phycisphaerales bacterium UBA1845
ACTCATGAAATATGCAGACTAGCAGTCTTACTAGGCCTGTGAACCTGGCCGCAGAGTTAAGGCCCGAATAAGGGAAAAGTTAGGGCTGTCTTCCTCAAAGGCAATCGAACTTTGGCAATGAAGGGAGCATTTTACCACAACATTCGTGAAGTTGAACACCAAATTCAATCACGCTGAGCGAGGATTACTGTAATTGATTTCGAGATTGCTGGTTCTCTGGATTTGCCGGCTGAACAAATAAAATAGAATTCATGGCTCTACATGCGTCGATGTCATCTTCGCCGAGAACCGGCCATTCGTCGTTCTCGAATGGTTCTGCAATTCTTGATTTGTTCGAGATCGCCCATCTGAGCGATGCCCGAACCATTTCTTCAAATTTGGCGTGATTGTAGATATGTCGAATTGGGCTACCGAGGTGATCATGCCCACCCCTATGTACAGCATCGTTACGTAGCTGACGAATTTGATTAAAGAACTCCCCGTCGAGTCCCTCGATACCTGCGCAAATCTGAGTGATTCTTTTCTGGATCTCTTGCGACCAAAGATACATTCGCCCAGGCTCATTCGGAGCGATGTAGAGTGTCTCCATCGCCGAAACTGCTAACGCAAATCGAATCGCGACTTTGCGTGCAGGATACATTGTCATGGCGTTTTTTAAACCAACGGCCAAGCTCAATCTGGGTACAAACGGACTCTCCAATCGATCACGATCGAGCTGAATATTGTCGGCTGCACGTAATCGAGTTTCGGACCATGGTGCTGTCCTTTGAGAGAACGACGGTGGGCTAAAAATGTATGGACGCCTTGCTGGGTGCCAAGGGAATTGAAAATCAAGCGAGTGCGTATAAGGCCCTACACAATGCATGATGTTCTGCCCTCGCCAATAGTCGTTCTCCCCAGCCCCAACTAGGTCAATCAAACATCGAATCTCCCACAGTGATTCTGCAAGGGAACCACATATCCCCCATAGATTTCTTGAGCCAGAAATTGGCCCCGGAACTTCAGTAGATTCAAGCCATAACCAAGCTTTTGCTATTTGAAATTGTGAGCACTCTTGCTCGGAAAGATAGTGTGACTGACAAATACTGGCCAAGGCTGCGTCAACTGGCTTAGGCAATCCGACTCGGATTTTGGCACCGCACGTGAAATCGAAATCTACAATATCGTCGCGTCCGACATTCAAGAGGGGAAGTAGCGCGATGTGCCTCCAAGATGAATCAGACATGCGATGTCGTCTCCTCCATAGGTATAAGTGGTCAATATCCGATTTACACAAAATCAATAATTTTGCGAGCAACTGATTCCCGTGCTACGTATTCGCTTCAGACTAAAGTCTAAGTTGGTTTGAACAAGGTATGCAATCGAAAATGAATCAAGGGAGTTCGCATTTGGATCGATCACATATCCTCATCCGGATCGACTTCATCGAGGCGGGATTTAACTCTTTTCAGCACTCTGGATTTGGCTTGGTAGACGCTGGCTTTGCTCAGGTCGAGGGCTTCTGCGGTTTCGTCTACGGTTTTGCCGCCTAGGACGTGGAGCTTGAAGGCTTCCAGCGTTTGGGGTTCGAATTCGGGGGCGATTTCGCGAAGGGCCCAGCGGAGGCGATGCATCCGCCATTCCTGCTCCCACTTCTCGTCGTTGTTGCTGTCTTTGACAGCCGCTAAATAGTCGAACGCGACCGGGTCCATGTTCTCACCCTGGCGTTCGTCCTTCTTGGCTTTTCGGCCCATCGCCCGCACGACGGCTGTCCGCAGGTACGCACGGAATCGCCCTTTGCTGGCGTCGTATTCAAACCCATCGAGCGCCGACAGCAGGCTCATCTCGACTTCCTGCACGATGTCTTCGGCGTCTTCGGCTTTCGCACCGCGCCGGCGCGCATACCGCAGCAAGAGCTCGCCATAGCGCTCGTGAAATTCCTGCCAGCTCAGCTTGTCCGTCCGATCGCGGAGTCGCAGTAGCAGCGTTGCCCGGGTTGAATCGAAACCACTCATCAAATAATTGCCTTCACCGAATTAACCGGTTTTCGCGTCTATATCCCTTATTGTTTCAGGCCCGACCATACTTCTCAAGAACAATATCGCCGCCCGCCCGCAGAGGTCCCACAACCGCCTAGGCCGCAACCGGGTTGGCGGTGCGAAGATGGGCGAATGGCCGATATGCAAACCAGTCAGACGATCTCGATTTCCCGCGGTTGGCGGTCGTCGCCGATCGCCACCATCACGACCTCGGCTTCGGTGACCTGGGCGATTTCCGGATGGTTGGCGAACCGCTCGGCCATCACCTTCACGCTGATGGTCATCGACGTCCGACCGATTCGCGTGGTCTGCCCGTAGAGGCTGAGGACATCGCCCACGTGCACCGGTTCTTTGAAGACGACTTCCTTCATCGACACGGTGACGTATCGATAGGGCGCCTGACGACGCGCTTCGACGTAGGCGGCTTGGTCGATGTAACTGAGGATCACACCGCCAAAGATGGTGCCTTCACCGTTGGTGTCGCGCGGCATCATGACGACGCGGATGTCGGGTTCGTTGCGCGGCGGCTTGGGTGTTTTGTTTG
>DDIR01000107.1:2652-3773 GCA_002338715.1 Phycisphaerales bacterium UBA1845
GGCGGCTTGGGTGTTTTGTTTGGACCTGACGACATGGGCATTCTCGAAAAATAAATTACGCACGTTCGACGTTTCGATCGCGATTGACTGACCGATTGCGGGAGATCAATCGATCCCGAATCACCAGCACGATGCCCAACAGTGTACACGCACCGCCGACAACGAACAGGGCATTGACCTGATCGCCTTGAAACAGCCATCCGAAGAAGATCGTGATGAGAAAGTTCGCATTGACCAGAACGCTGGTCTTGGTCAATTCGTGGCGATCGATGACGACGTACCAAAGCATATAGTTTACGTAACTGGTGATCAGCGTCAGATAGCCAAACCCAAGAACCCCGCGGCTTGTGATCGACATCGCCCCAATGTGATGCACGAAATCCCAGACCGCAAACGGCGTCTGCATCAGCGTGCCCAGCAGAAACACCGAAGCCAACGTCGCTAGCGCGCCGTGTTTTGCGATCAGCGGTTTGCTCAATAAACTGAATGTCGACCATGTCACGATCGCCATCAACAGCAGCAAGTCGCCCGTGAGCATTTTCGGATCGATCGACCAACCGCCCCCCTCTCCGGTCGAAAGTGTCACCAGCGCTGCCCCGCCAAACGACAGCATCGACGCCCAGAACAATTCCAATCGGAACACCGATTGACCGAGCAGCACGCCACCCCAGAAAACCAGCACCGGATTCATCGCATAAAAAATGCCCGCATGACTCGCGTTGGCGAATTTCAAACCGATCAGAAAACTCAACTGATTCAGAGGCACGCAAAGAAGCGCGACGCCCAGAAATGACTTGAGATTCGCCCGCGTCACCGGCAGCTTCCGCCCGCGCAGCCGAAGCGTCATCGCGAGCAGGCTCCCCGCGATTCCAAAACGAAACCACGCCAACATCCCCCAGGGAATCTCAGCCACCGCCCACTTGCCAAACACCGGCGTCAATCCGCCGATGAGCATGTAGCCGGCCAGCAACAGTAACGATCGCGACATTCAGGAACCTTTTGAATATGTTTGAGTCTGAACAGGTCAGCGCGAACGGTTTGCAGCGTGCTCGCGTATATCCAGAGTCGACGTCATCCAACACGACACGCTTCGACATTCAAAGTAGGGTGGGCCGTGCCCA
>DDIR01000112.1:0-16876 GCA_002338715.1 Phycisphaerales bacterium UBA1845
GGGTGGGCCGTGCCCACCATGTCGTTATTGTTCGAACGGCGGTGGGCACGGCCCACCCTACCCGCGCGGCGATTGGTCTAACGTTGCGGCAGGGGCAAGCCCATCAGCTTCATCACCATCTGCAGATCGTCCCACGTTTTCTTCTTCTCGTGCGGACTTCGCAACAGGTAAGCCGGGTGATACGTCGGCATCAATGAAATGCTCGACACCTCGCCCGACAGATTCGTGTAATGATAATCGTGAAACTGTCCGCGAAGCCGACCGATCGACGTCTGCGTATCGAGCAGCAACTTCGATGCCGGCGAACCCAACGCCACGATCACTTCCGGCTCGACAATCCTCACCTGCTCGTGCAGATACGGCGTGCACGCGATCACTTCGTCAGCCGCAGGGTCGCGATTGTTTGGCGGCCGACATTTAACGATGTTGCAGATGTAAACCTCTTCGCGCGTTAGCCCCATCGCCGCGATCATTTTGTTCAGCAGTTGCCCGGCCCGGCCGACAAACGGAACGCCCTGCTTATCCTCATCGAAACCCGGCCCCTCACCGATGAACATCAGCCGCGCATTGGCATCGCCATCGCCAAACACGGTATTGGTTCGCCCTTCGCAAAGGCGACACTTCTTGCAGCCCTTCACGTGTTCGCGATCAAGCACATCCAACTGCATGCGCTTCGACTCAACCGACACCGCGCCGATCGACGCACCCTTCGACGAACCGCCCGCAACTGTCGCCCCACCGCCAGCCGGCATGCGCAGCACCGATGGCGTCGGCACGCTCGTCATGCCGAACAAGCGATCGGCTTGCAACAATCGCTTAACGTGTTGGGGTTTCGAAGTGCTTTGCATACTCGTAAACGGTTTCAAAAATCGGCGACCCTACAAATTCTCGGCGTGATTTAACACTCACGCGGAATTGGATTAATATACCGCGATGCCTTCATTTGAGGAAACACACATCACGCTCGACGACGGTTACGAAGCCTACGCACGCTATTGGCCACGCCCCGGCTGCTCTGAAGCCGTGCTCCACCTGCATGGCATTCAATCGCACGCCGGGTGGTATGAACTGACGGCTGCCGCCTTCCACGATGCCGGGTACGCCGTATTGCAGCCGGATCGTCGCGGGTCGGGCAAAAACTCACAGGCCCGCGGCCATGCCGATTCTTCACCGCAACTCATCGAGGACGGCCTGCGTTACGCAAAATACCTCGCCGAAATTTCCGGAACGGACCGCATTCATCTGGTTGGCGTGAGTTGGGGAGGCAAATTGTCAGCCGCGATGCACGTGACCGATCCGAAGCGTTTCGCGAGCCTGTCGCTGATCGCCCCGGGGATTTATCCGATCATCTCGGTATCAAACGCGGAGAAGTTCCGCATCGGCTTCTCGATGATTTCCGAACCGACGCGCTCGTACGACATCCCGCTGAACGATCCGGAGCTTTTCACCGATCAGCCAAAGTACATCGAGTACCTGAAAAACGACCCGATCCAACTGCACCAGGCGACGGCTGGCTTTTATCTGGCGTCGAGACGAATGGACAAGGTCGTCGCAAAGATCACCAAAGCCCCGCCCGTCCCGCTCCATATGTTCCTAGCCGGCGACGAGCGCATCATCGACAACGAACGCTCAAGAGAACTCGTAAGATCGCTGAACTGGCCCAACACCAGAATCAGCACCTACGAAAAATCCCGCCACACCCTGGAATTCGGCCCGCAGCGGGATGAGTTTTTGAAGGATTTGATTGCGTGGCTGGGCGATCCAAAAATGGACGCGATATAGAAACACCAGCTAAATCTAAAGCAACGAGAATTGACACATGGATTCCGAACACGAAGATGCGCTACTTTTCTCGCAGCATAAACGAATATGAGCGGCAACAACTTTTGCCGATTCTTTAGGATCTTCGACCGGCGGTTGCCCATCAGAAGTTAGCTAGGCTGGCGGAGCTTGTTTCAACTACTTGCTCCAAAAAGCGGACGGAGTATTGCGTCGAGTTGCTGTACTACTTTGTCCTTCGAGCGATTTTCGGTGCAATACGTGCCGGCAACCACGACTTCCAAGTCCATGTAGTCATTTTGGACTTGACCTTCACGCCGCGATTCGGCACCGCCCGTCGCAAGCCAACGCAATGTCACCGCATAATGAGCCAAAACATTTCGTCGACAAACCGAATCCGACTTGCTTAATTTCTTTGCAGTTTCGTCTCCGAATCCATTTGCAATTAGCGTACGTGTACAGATGTCCACCAATGCCTTGTCGTTGAGGATCATTGTTATAGTATCATCATTACCCTTGCGCAAGTCCTTCTTTATTTTGTCCGGTAGTAGTTTTTTCCAAACATCAAGTGTATCGAGCGTACTTGCATGTACAGCAACTGCACTTCTTAATCGGTATTGCACATCAGACTTGGCCTCACTTATGTTGTTCTTGATTGAATCCAGCGCGGCATCTTCGTCATTTTCCAGTTCCTTCAGGAATTTTCGAAAACTAAGCGTTAGTGCCTCATCGTACAGATCCTCACATCCGACTCCATCCTTTTCCTCTTGCCGCATTTTTTCGGCCACACTGTCGAATACTATGACTGACTTGGATATTGCCTTCAAGTGATCTAATGACTTCTTGAATGTTTCTCTCCATTCCAAACTCTTGACAATTTCCCCAAGTAGTATGTCGGGCAAAACTACACTCCCTCCGCTTGCGGAAGCTTCACTCGCCGCCTTGTTGATCAAATCCTCGTCCCTCAAACAGTTGCTATCCAGACAGATTCTCATGGGTCGACCTCGACAATTTGCAAAACGGGATTTGTAATTGCACAAGCAAGTATCATATAAAGGTGCGGTTTACCTCGGCGCACCTTTCATTCAGTCTCGCAAGAAGCGTGCCAATGCGTACCCTGCGGGTATCAGTTGAATATACTTGAATTGTACTCGCGTGACGACGCCATCTCCAACACAACTTCGGGATAAAATGTCTCAAGATGCTGATGCCTAGCCCATCGCTACCTGCCAGCAATTCCAGCTTCTCGCAATATTCAAGGCAGGCTTCATCGTCGAGAATCCATTGATACGAATTCTCACCGGGGCCTTCCGACTTGATGCAGCCTTTGGTCTTGCCTTCACCAACGCAGTAGAGCGTCAAACTCAGTGGGCCATAGACATCCACAAAATCAAGTTCGGTAATCGATAACGCGGGCACCTCCCCACCGATGGTGGCGCGCATCATTGTCGCAAGTTTCGCAAATGAATCGGAATAACCGAGGATCAGGATCGTCGTATCACCCTTGAAATCGTCAAGGACGCCAATCGAAAGCCGAGTTTCATTGAGCGAATTTGACATGATACATCGGCTGAATTCTGTAGGCTGCGGCAAGCCGCACGCTTCGCGCGTTAACAACCAATACTGTACCGGGTCACTTTTCCATCAACATCTATCGAAACAATCCTATGCCCTCCAGGCGTGAACTGCGGCGAACCATCCTGATCATATCCGGTGATTCGCCATACAATAACTGACCAGCCTTCGCCGTCACGCCGAGCCTCGTACTTGGCACCAAGATCCCACTTTTCATTCGCCGCAACTGCCTCCTTTGCAATGTTGATCGCGGCAGCCTCATCGAGCGGCACTGCAGGATCGGCATTCAGTAACTCGTCGCGGTCAAGGATGCTTGTGATTTTCGTTGCGACAAAATACCCGTCTATCCAATCCCCCGAAACAACAAACCGCCTGTTTTTCGGGTCGACAGACATTGCCTTCAAATGAAGCATTTCGTTCAGAATTGCGCAATTGAAATACCCAGCAAGCATCGTATGAAAGCCGTGTTGAGAATCCGCCCTTGTTCCACCCAGCGATTCTTTCGTATTCGACGTGAAGCGACACATCGATTGACCGAGAGGTTCGCTCGAATTGTTCCAAATGCGAACCGTCGAAGCCGTAAACGTCTGAGGCTGATCTGGAATCTTTGCTTTTTGAACGATCGATCTGGCTTCTTCCACTGAGGTCAAAGGCGAAAGGGCCAACGCATCTTCGGTGTAGCGCCAAGACCTGGGAAACTCGATGCCGCCATTCGTCACGGGAAAAATCGAGTACCTCGGATATGCGGCCAAAGTGAATTGATCAGCCGAATTCTGTTGAAGGAATGCAAGATGTTGGCCCGGACCGACCTCTTCGCCGTACAGAGCCCGCGCGAATGTCAGTTTCAGCGACTCTCCTTCTGGAATCTTGGCATACGGACATTGCGCGATCCGCTCGGTCCAACTGAATGTGGCCGAAACATCTCGAACCATTCCACCTGTGCGACAGTCTCCAGCGTTTCCTTTGCGAGGTTCGGATTCTTCAACTGCGGTAACCTCGATGATTGCTACGACATCACTAAATGCAATCAGGTCATGTAGCGACCAAAATCGCTGGCTTGCGAGCAACATGGAGTTGGTCAATGTGATCGTTAAGAACACAATGAGTGCAATTCTTGTTCTGCTCTTCATGATTTTCTCCAACCGATCATTCGTCATTCCAATGGCAGAGCCCATTGAATTCGAGCGTGTTTGGCATACTCGGCCCGAAACAGGTGCGGTGAACCGCACCCTACCGATGATTTGTCTTTCGACCCAGCATGGCGACCAGCACCACCAATATGATTGTGCCGAAAACCAGTCCCAGCCAGGGCGACAGTTGCAGCCTTGCACACAGGAGATCGCCGGTGGCCATCGATACTGCTGCTGTTACCAGGGCGTAGGGCAATTGCGTCCAGACGTGGACCTGGTGGTCGCAACCGCTTGCGGCTGACGACAGGACCGTGGTGTCGCTGATCGGTGAGCAATGGTCGCCGAAGATCGCGCCGGCCAGCACGCTTCCCACGCTGCCGTAAAACAGCGGCAGTGCGGTGTCGGCTGGCAGGTCCGCACCCATGTCGGCTGCTACCCGCACAACCACCGGGCAGAGAATTCCCATCGTCCCCCACGATGTCCCCGTCGCGAACGACACGCCAGCCGCACAAGCAAACACGACCACCGGCAAATTCTGCATCGCGAAATTCTTCGCTACCAGCCAAGCGCTGACCACCTCGCCGACCTTCAAATCCTGCGACGATTGCGACAGCGACCACGCCAGCACCAACACCACGATCGCCGGGAACATCCGCGTCATCCCCTCGACCATTCCCTCGACCGCATCATGCAACTTCGATCGGCGCGAACCGACGGCCAGCAGCATCGCCGCGATCAGACAGGCCATCGCCCCAAAGAGAATCGCGTTGTACGAATCGGCGTCATCGAACATCGACTTCCACGCCAGCGGCACACCGTTGGCATGGGCTTTGGCATAACCGGGATACAGCAGCGCAACGCCCGTCACAGCCACCAACGTCAACACCGGAATCGCCGCGAGCAACCAGTCGAATCGCCCGACGGGATGTTCGGATGCATGCGTTTCTTCGACGCCGCGACCATCAGCCGCCAGTTGTTCGTGTCGGCGCATCGCACCGAAGTCACGTCCCGTCCAACCGATGATGAACACCATCACCAGCGCGAGAATCGCATAGAACCGATACGGAATGCTGTTGATGAACGTGCCCCACGCATCGACCGACGAAAGAAATGCTGGCGTGCCCGAACTGGCGACATCTTGAAGAGCGCCGTCGATGTATCCGATCTCGGCACCGACCCACGTCCCGACGAGTGCGATCGAAGCCACGGGGGCGGCGGTCGAATCGACGATGTATGCAAGCTTTGCCCGCGAAATCTTCAACCGGTCGAACAGCGGCTGCATCGTTGGCCCGACGATCATGGTGTTGGCATAGTCGTCGAAGAACACGACGAGACCGGCGAGCCAGACGGTGCATTGCCCTTGCCGCTTTGTCGACGCCCGCCGCGCGACCATCTCCACCATCGCCCGCGTCCCGCCCGACGCATTCACCACGCCGACCATCCCGCCAATCATCAATGTAAAGAGCACGACCTTGGCGTGATCGGCGTCGGCCACCGCACCCACGACAAAGACGGCCATCGCGTCAGCGGAACCATCGATGACGGTCGAAAACACACCGCCCGAATGGTCCGGCGCGATTCGACAAAGCATCATCGAAGCGACCAACGTACCGATGAACAGCGATGGAATCACCTGCCGCGTCGCAATCGCCAGCACAATCGCCGACAGCGCCGGTAGCAGCACCCAACCGCCATATTGCATCGGTGACGCAGCCGCAGGCGTCACCGCTTGCGCGGGATCACCCTGCGCGAAAACGGTCGGCGCAACGAGCAATACGATCAACGCGCCCGTCAGCAAACAGGCCCACGTCAACGGTCGAGACCGATCTTGTGATCGAACGAGACTTGGCAATGTCAGGCTCCCGATGGTAGGGGTCAGCCGACGTTTTTAACCGCAGTGCGGAAAATCGCCAAACCGTCGGGCTCGGCGACTTCGGGAAGTGTGGTCCAGAACGGGTGCTGCGTGTGGCGGACATAGCGTTCGGGGTGCGGCATCAAGCCCATGATGCGGCCCGTGGCGTCGGTGATCGCGGCGATGTCGTCGGCGCTGCCATTGGGATTGATGGGGCCGATGCGTTCGACGCCCTCGGTGTAGCGAAGCGCAATTGGGTCCCAGGTTCCTTCGCTCAATTTGGAATAAACGAAGCGCCCTTCGGCATGTGCGATTGGTAGAAAATACGAACGGTCCGGTTCGAGAAACGCGCAGTGGTCCGCATCCGTGCGCACCGTAATCCATCGACAGGTGAATCGGCCCGAAGTGTTGATCGTGAGGCTACAAGCGGTATCGGCAACGCCGACATTGAGCAACCCGGATTTGACGAGTACCTGAAAACCGTTGCAGATGCCCAGCACGAGTCCGCCGCGATCCACGAGTCGGCGAATCGCATCAGAAAGCGCTTGGCCAATGCGACTCGCAAAAATCGCGCCGGCAGAAATGTCATCGCCAAAGCTGAACCCGCCGGGAAGGGTGAGGATATCGTACTCATCCACGCGCGCCGGCATCGCCACAACATCGTCAAGGTGAACAAGCGATGCATCCGCACCAGCAAGGTTCCACGCGAAGACCGTCTCCTCGTCACAGTTGATGCCAGCCGACCTTAAGATCGCCACACGCGGTTTACCCATCGACGCGTCCTCCCAAATCACGGCGCAGACCGTTGCGCCACAAGTGCTTTAATGTTGAGATTTCAACGTCAATTAAGATGTCGCCGTACATATCAAGCCTGAGCCGTTTGTCATTGGGCCGCCCCCAAAGATCGAGCGTCCATGTCAGTTCTTCGACTGCATCCATGTTCGCAGGATTTATCGGTTCGCGGACTTGCATGACGTAGCCAGTGTGCTTACCGCCAAAGAGCTGATTCAACGTGTCCTTGCACGTGTCTTGCAGCATCAGGTTCGCACCTCTATTGCCTCCGATGCACATCTCGGCCAGGGCGCAGGCGATGCCATCTTCACCAAAGTCATGGCAAGCCAGGACATCGCCTTGACGAATCATATTTGCCACAGCCGCGTGAGTCTTGGCAAACTGTTCGAGGTCCGGCGATTCCCAATCGAATACCACGGCGACGATATATTCATCCACCCTCTTCAAATCCGACGTCACACACTTGCGAACATCTTCGATATGCCCGATGCCGCTGACCAGCAGCGTCGGCGGGATGGCGATGGTTTTGGGGAGGTTCAATCGCTCGGCATCTTCGGGCGAGAGCGAGAACTGGTTGTTGAGCGAATCCTTGCCGGAGATGAACGGCGTCTTGTACGCCAGTGCCGCATCGTGGCACCCCTGACACGCCCGCACGAGCGCACCCATCGCCGTTTCGTCGGCGCACCCGCCCCAGCAGAAGTTATCGAGGATGGCAATGCGCGACGGGTCTGCTCCCACGCACACAAGGTTGCGAATCGCTTCGTCGATCGAGCGGACGGCCATCCAGTACGGATCGGGCTCGACGCGGTCGCTGCACAACCCCATGCCAATCGCCACACCACGGTTCGAATCAAGCCTCGGCGTGATGACGGCTGCATCCGACGGACCTTCACCGACGCCAACCGTCGGTTTGATCACGCTACCGCCCTGCACCTCAAAATCGTATTGGCGAAAGATCGGCTCGCGCGAACACGAATCGATCGAAGCGAGTTTGGACAGCATGATTTCTTCGGCGTTTTGCGGCGTGATCGGCGTCGGGTTCGCCGGCGCGACGCCTTCGGGCGGACCATGCCAACGGGCGACGCGCGTCGTTTTCGGCACGCCGTTGTGCATGAAATTCAGTTCGAGTCGCCCCACCTGATCGTCATTGAAGCGAAGTTCGAGCGTACCGCTGTCGTTGAATTCGCCGATGTCAGCCACCTCAACGCTTTCGCGCTCAAACACCTCGCGCAGCGCGTCCATCTTCGCCGGCGGAACCGAAAGCACCATGCGTTCCTGCGCTTCCGACAACCAGATTTCGTTGTAGCGCAGTCCGGAATATTTCAGTGGGACGTTTTCGAGTTGAACCGTCGCCCCGAGGTGTTCGGCCATCTCGCCAACGGCGCTACTGAGTCCGCCCGCGCCACAGTCCGTCACCGCCGAGTACAGGCAACCGCTTTCGTGATCGCGGGCCCGCAGCAGCGCGTCCTGCACTTTCTTTTCTTCGATGGCGTTACCGATCTGCACGGCATGGGCGAATTCGTCGGCATGCGAATCGGTCAGTTCGCCCGATGAGAACGTCGCCCCACCGATGCCGTCGCGCCCGGTTCGACCACCCACGACGACCACGCGATCACCGGCTTGCGGTGCTTTGGCGATGTGCTTGCGCGGGATGATGCCCACCGACCCGACGAACACCAACGGGTTGGCCAGGTACCGCTCGTCGAAGTGCAAACTTCCCGCGACGGTTGGAATACCCATGCGATTGCCATAATCGCGCACGCCCGAAATGATCCCGCGCAAGATGCGCCGCGGGTGCAACACGCCGTTGGGCAGGCGATTCGAATCCCAGTCGGGCTGAGCCACGCAAAAAACATCCGTGTTGGCGATGGGTTTCGCACCAAGTCCGCAACCGAGAATATCGCGAACGCATCCACCGACGCCCGTTGCAGCACCACCGTACGGCTCGATCGCGGATGGATGGTTGTGCGTTTCGACCTTGAATGCGATGCCATTGTCTTCGTCGAACGCGACCACCCCGGCATTGTCTTCAAATACCGACAGGCACCAGTCGCGGTTTAGTTCGCGGGTGGCGCGGGCGATTGTATCGACGAGAAGGTTGTCGTAACGCTGCTCGACATTGTCATCCGACGTACTTTCAGCGCCGAACGCGCGACCTTTGTATTCGACTGCGCTCTTGAGCGTTTTGTGAACGCAATGTTCCGACCAGGTCTGGGCGATGGTTTCGAGTTCGATGTCGGTGGGGTTGCGACCCAGCGTTTGATAATGCTGCTGTATCGCCTGCATTTCCTGCGTCGACAGAAACAATCGCCCCTGCTTTGAAATCGCGGTGAGCGCGTCGTCATCCTTGCCGACCAACTCAACCGTTACCAACTCAAAATCCACAACGGGCGGAATGGCGAAGTCGGTCGGCAACACATCGCAACGATCGAACGCCTTGACGAATACCCGCTCGACGCAGGCGTTGGCCAACGCGCTCTGCGCCATTGCTTCGATGCGATTCAGCTTGGTAGCGCCCGCGATTTCGTATCGCCACGCCGTTTGGATCAGCTCGATGGGCCGATCCGACGCTGCCCGGTCCGCCAGAAGCAAATCGTTGGCGGCTTGCAGCGCACTGAGCGCCACCGGGTCCATCACCCCCGGTTGGAAGTGAACCTCCACCATCGGCGCATTCGATTCGGGCCAATCGATCACCGCCTCAACGGACGCCGACTCGATCGCCGGGTTGACGAACAGCCGATCGCAAAGAACCGCGATCTGTTCGCGCGACAGCGAACCGCAGAATTCATAGATACGGGTGGTTTGAACAGAAGTGACTTCATCAAAGCCGAGGTGGTGCAGTTCGGTCAGGGCATCGCGACCTTTTGCGTCGTATTCGTCGCCGGTCGCCCGGACGCAAACGCGCCAATTGATCTTCCTTCCGGCCATGAAAGTACAGATCTCCGCAGAAGCAACGATCAAGCAAGCGAACGACACGCAGCTTTCGCGGGTAACCTAGCAGGAATTGTAAGAGGATCAAATCGGAAGACGCATTTTGAATCGGCGCGATACAAGCCGCACCACTATTAACAGCGTCTACTCCAACTCGTAGGGCACGCCACCGGTCACGCGGTACGACGTATCGCCAACACCAACACCGCCCGGGCAGGTGTCCTGATCAAGCAGGAACGCCTGTGGTTTGAGCAATTCTTCGGTCGTGGTGTTGGCCCGCATGATTTCCGATGACGGCGTCAGCAGCAGCCGCTCCACCGCATCGGGATCGGGATGGAAGAATCCCAGCGTGTGCCCCGTTTCATGGGCGATGGTGTTTGCAAATGCGTTCACCCACTCATCAAGGGTCGCCGATTTGACGCGGGTGGCCAACGCACCGCCCCAGATCACACTGGAGTCATCCAGATGTTCATTGCACAGGTCGAAATGGGATTGACCGATCTGCTTCGCATCGTTGGCCGGCGCGTCTCCGGTGATGTGGACCACGGTCGAGTCCTGATAGTCGGCACCGTCGCCAATGATGACAGCCACATCCATCGGATCGAGCACGCAGAGGATTTCACGAACGCGATCAAGAACGATCGTTTCGAACTCTTCTTGAGTAATGGACTTCGCCTCGGCGATGTCGAGCGAACCCACGTCGAATCCGGTCAGCACCTTGTCGCGGACGAGCGGACTCTGACCGCCATCCCAATCAAGAACGACCAACGTGAGCGCATCTTCAGGCAATGGGGCTTTGTCGCAGACTTGAACGGACCCATCGGTGCGTGGGCTTGGCGATTTTTCGACTTCCGGCGGCGTGTATCCGCAACCTGGGGCGGCGGTCATCGCGCCAATCGCCAACATTCCGAATAAACAACGTGCGTGCACACTCTTTATGCGCATCATCATGCTCCTTGTCCCTCCTCGCGACGACGCTCCAGCATCATCTGGGAACAAATCCCTCTTGTTGCTTCTTTATTCCTGCGAGGGGCGACGCGGTCAATTCTCATAGGAGAATCGAGGAACCCGCGTCCGATAGAACATCTTAATGATGGGCGGCGATGGAAACAAATGAATTGCACCGTCTCGCAAAACACTGCGAGCGATGAAGTTACGGCGTCTCTCCAAAATGCCTAGTTTACTAGCGTGAATGCTGTGAAATTAAAGGCGGGTTGGTTGTTGCGCGGGTTATCGGATGGTGATTGGAATGGTTCGCCCCCCAATGGGGTGCGGCGCAATGGCTTAGTCTTTCGGAGACTTAGGCCGAAGGTAGACGGCTTCGCCAGCCATGGGCCAGCGACCCCATCGCACCTCTGCGGCTGCGCTGGAATCTTCGACTTTGACGACCTCGATGCCGGACGGGAAACACACCACGCCATTGGAGTCGGCATACATCCGCATCCCGAGTCGGACGCCATCGTCATAGCCTTTGTTGATCGTCAGTTTGTACTCGCGCTGACTCACCACTTTCGCTTCCAGCGGTTCGTCCACCAAATACTCAGCGTAGTTCGGGGGCAGGTTCGGCTTGCCGCTCGCTGGATTTTCCCAATCCTGATCGCGCAGGAAAAATGATGCGTACATAAACATTCTGCAAGGTTCAAAACCAGCGTTTATCTGATTGCAGAATTCAATGACCTTGTCTTCATCAATCAAGTAGAGGCGTTGATCCCAAACAATCGGCGCAAGTCGCCTCGGTTTCCAGTCGATGTTGGTCGCCTTGGGAAACGTCTCTTTCGTGGTTTCGCTTGGCCCACTCTCGTCCGACTCAAGAACCACGACGCCCGATTCAATGGTGTACGTCCCCGATCCTTCTTGTTCGATCATGCAGCATCCGTCGGAGTACTTGAACGTACCATTGCTGTTGAGGTCGAGTCGCGCTCCGCCATAACCAAGGCTGTGCACGAATCTCACATGAAGGGCAGAGGGTGCCACTGCCGGCCAACTCACCTTGACCGGCAGTGGTTCATTCTTTGAATTGTCTTCCTTCGCGCATCCTGCAGCGCCAAGAAATATGGACAACATTGCGATGCCGATGACGGCAGGTGCTTCTCGCAGGTTGTTTGCGATTCGCATCATACCAATAGCCTACACCTACCGTCGGGCTATGTCATTCAGCAATCTCGAAGATTGCTACTCGCATGGCGAAACGATCTCATCCGTAAATGCCGACTGGAACTGCCTGAAATCGTCCAGATCGACGTCGCCATCGGTGTCGATGTCGGCTGTGCTGAAGTCGCCGGGAGCGCATCCGCCCGGAGGCGTCAGTTCACCGGGACCGCCGAGACAATCGTGGACGACCGCGAAGTCAACGAGATCGACGTCACCGTCATGGTCGAAGTCGAACGGTCCGTTGCACGCGGCTGGGTCCTGTCCGGCGTTCGGTACGGTCGGACAGTTGTCTTCGAGATCGCAAACACCGTCCCCGTCGCAGTCTTCGAGCGTTCCAATGCAAACACCATCGACGCAGGTGTCGTCGGTTGTGCACGCGTCTTCATCATCGCACGGCAGATCGGGCACATTGTTGACCACCTTCAGGTCATCCCAGTATTTGCTGCCGTCGAGCATGCTCCAAACGCCCACCGTTCCGATCGTACGGTTCAGTCCACCGGTATCCGTCGCGTCGATCTGGAAGCCAGCCGGTTCGGGCTGACCATCCTCCCAGACATTCGCGCGAATGCGAACTTGCGGCTGATCTGCATCGACCACGATGCGGAAGCGATACCACGTATTCACCACAGGATCGACGCCGGAATCAAGATCGCCCGTCAAACCATTGGCGTCCGGCGGTTCGAGTTGGAACGTTCGCGCCGATGGAGCGAAGTTTGCCCGACGCAAACGATGGTAGTCGTATGCAGGTGTCGGCGTGTCGGCAAAACCGGAAAGGAACGTCACGCCAATACCGCCGTTGTCATTCGTCAGACGCATGCGGCCGGTGTAGATCATGCTCGTGAAATTCTCCGCGCCCGCACCGACGTAGTGCGAATGGATGTTGATGTCGGTCGAGTCGGTTCCGAGCACGAGTGCCCCGCCAACCTGTTTGACGTCAAAGAGCGAATCACTTTCCACCGTTGCGCTGCCGGATGCGGTGTCGTACCAGTCCGTCGGATCCTGACCAACGCTGTATGCGTTGAAGTCTTCGTCAACGAGATCCAAGTCGCAGAGCACGGCGCACGTGTCGGTGTCCTCGTTGCAGACAGCCGCCCCAACGCCACAAGGTGGAGTACCGGCTACGCAGATTCCGCCGACGCAATCTTCCGCGCCGTTGCAATACAAACCGTCGTCACAATCACCCGCAATACCACACGTATTCGCAAACTCTTCGAGCTTGAATGCGGTCATCGCGTAACCCTTGGTGTTGCTTGCACCGCTGCCCTGACCATCGTCCCATTCGGACTTGACCGAGAAACTGCCATCCGATGCGACGACATTCGTCCATCGGGCGACGTAACCGTTGACCGTGTTGTATCCAATGCTGAACGACACCGAGTCCGGACCATTGACCACCACGCCGGCTGAACTGTCATTGGTAAAGCTGTCAGCGTCTTCGATGGTCACGCGTGCATAGCGCGCGTTGGAATAGTCCGGATTGTTGCGGTTGGCCGACAGCGTTATTGCGTAACGCTTGGTCGGGTCAAGATTGTCAAACGTAATCACGTTGTCCCAACTTGGGTCATCGAGTTCGATGGTATTGAGCATGTCGACAATCACCGCGCCGGTCGGACCGAATGTATCACCAGCATCGGTGCCGCCATTGGCCTGTCCACCGTTCGACGGATAGTCATCATCAAGACCACCGACAAACGAACCGGTAATCGTGACCGGCGTCGGTGTACCCGAGTTGTAATCCACGAGGACGCCGTTGACCGTGTTGTAGTCATGCTCAGTCACGTTGGTATCGTTGCTGTCACCGGTTGACGGGTTCATGTCGTTGTACGCGGTAAACAACGGACCGGCTTCGCAGAACCCGGTGTTGACGTTGCAGAACTGACCAGCCGTGCAGTTGTCGACGTTCATGCAACCGTCGACCGAATCGCACGAGTCATCGGTGCATGCGACACCATCGTCGCAATCGAGCGGTGTACCGACTTGGCAGGTGTTGCCAACGCAGCTTTCCGCCCCATCGCACACGTCGCCGTTATCGCAATCGGCGGCAGACAGGCAGTCAACGCACGCGCCGTCAGCCGGGTTGCAAATCTGCGCACCGCAATCGACCGGCGAACCAGTGCAAGCACCACCCGAACACGTGTCCGACTCGGTGCAGAAGTCGCCGTCATCACACGGATCGGTGTTGTTGCTGTATTCGCAGAAACCGCTCGTGTTGCAGAGATCGTCGGTGCAATCGTTGCCGTCGTCGCAGTCGGCGGACGTATCGCAGCCGGCAACGTACTCAATCGTCAGCTTCGGTCTCTCGGAGGGCGCTGCAACATATTCGCTCGAACGAACCTGCACACCACCGCCAGTTCCGACGCCGGTCTGCGAGATGAAGAACCAACCGAAGTTGTTCGCGGGATTGTCTGACCAGGCCTGCAAACTCGCGGTGACGTCGGCTGTATGCGTACCAACCGGCCCGATCGCCGAAGCAACCTCGGCCGCGCCGTATTCAACCCCTTCAGAACAAGTACCGCCACACACGTCGGTGAGGTTGTCGGCTTCGTCCCAGTCGACGAGCACTTCACGAACAGATGCGGTAAAGCCTTCGTCGAAAACAGTGTAAGTCAGCGTCGCCGACACGATTTGCGAACCGGCAGGTATGAGTCCCGGACCCGCACCAAAGATGTTGCCGAATCGCAGCAAACCGTAGTTCGGTTCAACCGCGCCGCCGCTGGGATCGTCATCGTCCCATTCCCAGACTTCAGCCGCACCGTTAACGTTACCCGGGGCGGCTACCTGCAGGAAGGTATCCTGCGTACCGGCGTATGCGTCCGCACCTTCCTGGAACATGATCGTTGACGTCAGTGCACATCCGCCGGTGGCTTCGTTGC
Organism: Phycisphaerales bacterium UBA1845; assembly: GCA_002338715.1. Lineage (GTDB taxonomy): Bacteria > Planctomycetota > Phycisphaerae > UBA1845 > UBA1845 > UBA1845. The sequence goes on from DDIR01000112.1 coordinate 15,084, forward strand.
AGACTTCGCCGACGCCGCAAACGACTGGTTCGTTTGAGCAAGTTCCGACGTTGCAGGTGTCGGTGGTGCAAGGGTCACCATCATCGCATTCGGCGTCGTCGCCGCAAACCACGTGATAAACCACACGAAGTTCCGGAGGCGTCGCACCTTCAGCCGAGTCCATCTGCCACGAGTTATCCGCACCGGGCGGCAACCAAGCCCAGCCATGATTGCTTGACGGGTTGGCCACCCATGCCTCAAGGCTTGAAGTCACGTCTAGTTCGTATGGCCCAACGTCGCTGCTACCCGACGTGTCGGCTGCCACTTCCGCTTCGACGCCGTCGTTTTGAATTCCACCGCTCCACGTGCTCCAGGAGTCGGTATCGTTCCACGGTTGCAACATGCGATATAAACCAGCGCCAACGCCGGGGCTGGAATTTGTGATCTGAACGGTCAGCGTCGCGGAGAGGATTTCCGCGTTCGTCGGAATCTGCCCGCTGTTGGTTCCGAAGATGTCGTCGAAGCGCATGAGAATGTGCCGCTCCGGACTGAGGTCGACAACCAGCGTCGAGTTGTTGGCGTTGTTCGCACCGGTGTTACCGCTGTCGAGGAACGTATCGACGTTTGAACTGTAGCCATTCTGCCCCTGCTGGAAGGTCGCTACGATCGGTACAAAGTTGGTTTCAAATAATTCAAAGCACGCATTGTCCGCATTCGCAGGCGAACCGGAATGATTCTTGAATCCAGGCCAGATCGGACCCGTAAAGTACGCCGGGTCCGGCGCATCGGCTCCGAGCAAACTCGTATCCACAATCGTTCCCGAAAGCACGGGCGGGCCCGGCAGCGGATTGCCCGAAGCGTCCAGTTCGGTCAATGATGCATCCACCCGCGCCGAGGTCGCGCTGATGCGGGTAAACTCGCCGCGCAGTCGGTAGAACGTGTCGGGGTTCAAGTTGCCTGCAACACTGTCTATGAACGGCCGGTGGTCTTCATCCACGTTGATGACCGCATCCCAGTAGCCTTCGAGTCGGGTACTCCCAGCCGGGTCGCCATCGTCGCTGCCACCTGAAGGATCGACCTGTACACCGAAGATGAAATCGGAGTCGACGCTCGCGTCGGAGATCATCCAACCGACCCGGTCGTCATCGAGCACTCCGGTTGCGTCGGTCTGCAAATCCAACTGAATGACGACGCCCGCAAGCGTCTTGGACGTCCAGTCAAACGGGTTGGCCGTCCACGTGAAGATGTTTGGAGAAGGCGCAAGGCCCACCGATCCGCCCACCCCAATACCAGCCGTCACGACCGGACCGCCGCCGTCATCGAACCAATCGGCGTTGTCACCGACCGGCAGACCAAGCGTGAATCCGGCTTCAAAATCTTCGCAGAGACCTTTCACGATCGAAAACGTATCGGTCACCGTCTGGTCGTCGCGTATATTGCGCAACGTGAGCGTGTTGCCCTGAACGTTTAGCAGACAAGAGCCGAAATTGACATCACCGGCGATCATGACCGGATGGTTGCCAGAACTGCCGACCGATCGGCCCCCGTGGCCGGCAACGACATACACCGCGCCATTGTTGGCGCTGAGCCCCGATTGTTTGACGTAAGCTCCGTCACCCGCCGGATCACCATCACCGGCATCGATGATGTTGCCATTGGCATCGAGCGTGGCAAAACTCGGCGTGACGAAATTGGGGCTGCTGCCATATCCGTATGCACCGTTGATAAGATAGGAGCGCTCATAGACATGCGAGTGCCCGCTGAGAACCACATCAACACCGCCTGCCTCCAGAATCGGCAGGAATACCTCCGTC
>DDIR01000112.1:16986-54057 GCA_002338715.1 Phycisphaerales bacterium UBA1845
GACCTCCCTCATGTCCACCATTCGTCCGCCGGAATCACCAGCGTTATCCGAGTCATGCGTACCCTTGCTGTAAGGTGGATGATGCCAATACGCGATCACCCAGTCCTGCGCTGTGCCGGCCAGATCAGCTGTCAACCATTCGGCCATCGGGCCTGTTGCCGATCGGCTCACTTGATCCGAGTTCAACACGACAAAGTGCACATTGGCGTAGTCAAACGAATAGTACGCTTCGGTGCCGGAGGGCTCGCCACCCGCTTCGCCAGCCGTGGGAAGTACATGTGCTTCGTAATACGGCCCGGTGGTCGCTCCAGGCGCACATGGCAAGGGCCAACACGCACCGGATACGGTATTGACGCCTTCGTGGTTGCCCAACGTCGGATAGCATACGGTGTGACGTAGGATGTTCGCATAGGGTCCGAAATGGTTATTGGTGAATTCGGAATCTGTACCATTGTTGTAAGCAATGTCACCCATGTGCAGGAAAAGGTCCGGCGGTGTTGAACCCGTGACTGCGAGCATCGCATCGCGGACGGCGGCCTGATTGGCACCGTTGTCACCGCCGTCGCCAACGATCCAAGCCGTGAAATTGGAACCCGCGCCGGGTGTGGGTGCGGTCACAAAGTAATGTTCCGAGGTTCCTCCAGCTTCGACTCCGCCGCTGGTCGTCCCGACGCTATAAAAATACTTGGTTCCAGTTGACAGTCCTGAAATGGTAACGACGTGGTCGCGCACATTTGCATTGGATGGCGGAATGACTGCCGTCGCGGTTGCTTCGAGGTTAAGGACACCCTCAACAACACCGTATTGAACGCGGCTGTCGGTTCCGGACGCCAAGTCCGTGCGCCACACGATGGTGATGCTATCGGGCGTCACCTGCTGGAGGTACGGTTCCCGGACAATGGCAGCCTGCACCTCACTGACCTGAAACAACGCCACTGACAATGCGGCGGCCATCAACACCGAATTGATGCATCGAAACCGTTCGATCGCGAAAAGACCATTCATGACAAATTCCTTCTTTGGTGTTCTATTCGTGACAAGCCTCAATGGGTTTGCCCATCAAGTTTGCTCAACAATTCCTGCGCCGGATAGTAGTTCGGCGAGTTTTTCAGCACCAACTCCAGATCACGGCGGGCATCGGCGGCTTGGTTCAACGCAATGTAAACTTCTGCCCTCAAGACCAATTGGATCGCCGTGATCTTCTTTTGCAAAATGCGATTGATTTCATCAAGGGCAGCCAATCGTTCCCGGCGTGCCTCGTCGAACTTTTCCATTGCATCCAACACCGCCGCTCGCTGCAACAGCCATGGTACTTTGGAGCGGGCAGTTGCGATCGCCGAATCGACGATCGAGAGCGCCTTGTCTCGGTTACCGCGGGCCAGCTCGACGCGAATTTGCGCCCGCTGAAGCGAACCCAGCGAACCAAAAAACTCCAGCGCCTCCTGGTATCCATTTGCGGCATCATCCCACCGCTCGAGTGACTCCTGCCATGCGCCACGTTGCAGATACACGCCGATGTCGCGGGACAATTCAAGCGATGCAGTCAAATCCGAAATCCCCGCCTCGACCCGACCCGACGCATGACGAATTCGGGCACGCTCTACAAAGGCGGCTGCCGTTCCCGACGTGTGTTCAAGAAACCGCGTCAACTCGATTTCGGCTTCCTGGCCCTTGCCCATGCGGGCGAGGGTCAATCCGCGGTGGGCGCTCACATCCCAGTTGCCCGGAGCCAGACGTTCCGCTTGATTCAGATCTTCGAGCGCCGCATCGTACTCGCCGGCCAACCGACGATGATGGGCGCGTTCGATCCAGAGTTCGGCCCGCTCGGGTTCCGCTTCAATCAACCGGCTGACGCGCTCGATGTCATGATGGGCACCGGGATGCGCCCAAAGTGACAAGGGCAACCCCAGCACCAATACCCAAAGAATTTGGAAACCAAATACCTTCTTCATTCAATCGTTTCCGCTATCAGTCACATGGCGATGCGATCGTCCCCGTAAACTCCAGTTGCAACAGTGCAAAGTCGTCGAGATCGACGTCGCCATCGGAATCCTGATCGGCATCGGTGAAGTCGCCCGGGCTGCATCCGCCCGGAGGCGTCAACACGCCCGGACCGGCTAGACACTCTGCGAAGACCGCAAAGTCATCCGAATCCACGTCACCATCATGATCAAAGTCGAACGGCCCGTTGCAGGCGGCTGGGTCCTGACCCGGATTGGCAACCGATGGGCAGTTGTCATCCACATCGCAAACACCATCGCCGTCACAATCTTCAAATGTCCCCTCGCACAGGCCGTTCGTGCATGCGTCACCGACCGTACAATCGTCCTGATCGTCGCACGTACCGCCCTCATTGGCAGGTGCAATTTCGCACAAGCCATCGCCTGGGTTACATACCCCAATATTACACGTATCGTCCAAATGCGAGCAGTCTACTTGCACGTTTTCACAAACGGCATTGCTGCAAATATCGATCGTGCACAACAAACCGTCGTCACAATCGATCGATTCCTCGCAGCAGTCTGGAATTGATTCGTTCGAACAATCGTTGAATCCGATAAGTAACCCGCTATCTGTCACGTAAGTCGCACCGTCGATCGCTCCGTCATTGGCATTGCCAGCCGAGTCAAACGCGATGCCCCCTGCGGACTCATTCATGCCCCAACGACCGATAAGTCCGGGAGCGCTTTCGATCTCGATGTTCATTGTCGCTTGGATGGCCGATTCGCTGCGGGCGTAGTTCCAGACGCGAACTTCGTCCATCAAGCCCTCGAAGCGCCCGGCTGACGAACCGGTCGATGTCTGGGCTGTGCCCAGCGAGAAGTGTTGGATGCTGTCGAAGCGCGGCGTGCGATTGACGGTATTGGAACCGTCGAGGACGCCATTGAGATACAATCGCCAGGTCGCGCCGTCGTACGTTGCGGCGACATGATACCACACATTGAGCGTGTCGATTGCGGTTGTGCCGCTGACCGGGAAATTGTTTGGCGCGGGATCGACCGATTCAAAGTCCGCGGTGAGCACACTGCTGGTTCCATCGATGCCCATGAAGTAATTCATGTCGCGGTTGTCGCCATCGGCTTCTCCGCGACCCTTTGCGACGATCGGAACGGCGACGATTCCACCGCTACCGCTGCTGGCCGTCAAACCGGACCCGGTTGGTTTGATCCATGCTTCAAGTGTGAACTGGGCGGCTCCCAGGAGCGGTGCCGTTCCCATTGAAACGCCATCATTGCTGCCATCGAATTCCAACGCCGAAACGCTGGCCAACGCGCACTCGTCGGTCGTGCATGCGTCGCCGTCATCGCAGTCCGCGGCTCCGTCGCAACAATCTTCGATCAGCGAATTCTGGCAGACGCCACCGCCGAAGTCGACGATGTCCGACGTCGCCCAGGTTGCCCCGGTGATGACTCCGACCGCACCGGTCGACGTCGAATCAAATGCATAGTCGCCCGAGCCTTCGTTGAGGCTCCATCGCCCGATCAATCCATTGCTGGTGACAATCTGTCGCCCCATGCCATCGGCAATCTCTGCTGGCGTTCGGGCGTGATTCCAAACGCGGACTTCATCAAGCGAACCCTGAAGCCGACCGTCGGATGATCCCGTCGAATTCTGGGCGGTGCCCAACGCAAAGTGCTGGATGCTGATGAAGTTCGGCGGTTCATTGGGACAGTTGGCCGCCAGATTGTCATCGACACCGTCGAGATAAACCTGCCAGCAGCTTCCGTCATACGTGATCGCGGCGTGGTGCCAGTCCGTGTCACTGATCGGCGTGTCCGCGATCACCGGATGGTTCAGGCCCGGCGTCGAGCCCGATGAATGCTCCTCAAAGTCGGCGGCCAACATCCCGTTGGCTGCGTGAATGCCAAGGAAGTAGTTCATATCGCGGTTGTCGCCTTCTGCTTCACCGCGTCCCTTGGTCACCAGCGGAATGGCCACATCGCCACCGGTCAATCCGCCATTGCCTGTACTGACCGTGTCACCGGCGCCCGTTCGGCGGAACCAGCACTCAACGGTAAAGTCCTCGGTTGCGAGGTCGGTCGCCTCGCCCATGGTGACCTGATCATCGACACCATCAAACGTCAGCGCCGCGACATTACCGGGAACGCACAAGTCAATCGTGCACGCGGTGCCATCATCGCAATCGTCCTCGCTGACGCAGCAGTTGGGAATTGGCGTGTTCACGCATTGCTGCGCGTCGCATGTGTCTGTCGTGCACGGGTCGGCGTCGTCGCAGTCGCCCGCATCAACGCAACAGTTCGGGATCGGATCGTAACTGCACGTACCCATATCGCAGATGTCGTCCGTGCAATCATCAGCGTCGTCGCAATCTGCCGGCGTCACGCAGCCCATCGGCAGGTAGACTACCTCAAGCAGTGGGCGGTCGGATACGGTTGCCGCTTCGGCTGAATCAAACTGCCAAGAGTTGTCTTGAGCCGGTGGCAACCAAGCCCAACCGTGATTGGTCGAGGGATCGCCCAGCCAGGTCTCGATGCTGGTGGTGACGTCCAGCGTGTACGGACCGACGCCACTGCTGCCACTTGCGTCGGGGGTCGTTGCGGCTTCGATCCCATCGTTCTGGATTCCACCGCCCCATGTGTCCCAGGTGTCGGTGTCGTTCCACGGTTGCAACATGCGATAGAGCGACGCCCCGACACCACTGCTTTCATTGGTGACATTGATCGTCAAGTCGGCAGACAGGATCGTCGCGCCGGGAGGAATCAAGCCGGCGCCGCCACCGTATATGTCGTCGAAGCGCATGAGAATGTGGTCTTCAGAAACCAGATCGACGACCAGCGTCGTTGCGCCCGAGAAATCGGTGGTGGTGGCATCATCGGCAAGATACGTATCCACGTTACCACTGTAGCCTGATGCCCCTTGCTGGAACGAAACCGTGATCGGTGTCGCGCATAGCCCCGATCCCGGATTGCACACGTCTCCCGGATCGCAACTGACCGGCGAACCCGCGCACGCCCCGCCTGCACATGCATCAAACTCGGTGCATAAGTCGCCGTCATCACACGGATCGGTGTTCGGCGTTGACTCGCACACGCCGTTGCTGCACGCGTCATCGGTGCAATCGTTTCCATCGTCGCAGAATCCGTTCGTGTTGGTGTATTCGCAGATGCCGTTGGTGTTGCAAGAATCGTGCGTGCAACCGTTGTCATCGTTGCAGTCCGCGTCGCTCGTGCAGGCCGTGCTGAAGCTCCACGTCGCGCTTTGCGTCGTGCCGGTTGCATCACTGACTTCGACATACCACTCAAATGTCTTGTTGACCGGCAGGCTCGGCCAAACCACGCTGGCGTTGGCCCCATCCAAAACGCCGAGTTGTGTGCTGCCGATCTGCTGGAATTCCGATGCGAAGCCACCACCGCTGTACGTCAATGTGAATTCACTGTTTGAGTCCGACTCAAACTGATCCAGCGTGGGTGAGTACGTTTTGACGTCGATGGAATTGTTCTGCACATCGAATTGCAGGATGCGAAGCCAACCGTCGCCGCCATTGGATCGACTCTGGTAGTCTGAGAGAAGGGTATGCACTTCGTTCCCGTTGAACGTGTCGGATCGTCGGGCTTCTTCGTGAACATGACCGCACAGCATCAGGAAGAGATTGTCATTGGCTTTGAGCGCATCATAAACCGCCTGTCCCTGCGTGCTGAATGCGCCATTGGATTCCAGGAGGTAGTGGGCGGTCACAATCGCTTTGCGGTTGCTGTAGGTTTGCAAGAGACCATCCGCCCAGCTAAGGACAGCCGCGTCGGGTGTCGTGTCATATTCGAGATGCAAGATGATAAAGTCGATACCGCCGGCGCTGAACAGTTGGAAGCTGTTGTCATTGTTGCTTCCGTAGTGACCGCCATAGTACGCCCTGCCGGCAAAATGCGCTTCGCCGAAGTATTGATTGTAGAACGTGGTTGTACCATCGGGATTTGCGATCGGAGATTGGTCGTGGTTGCCAACCGCGATGCCAAATGGAATACCGTCAGTCAAGTTCGTTGCGATGGGATCTTCGATGATCGCGAAGGCATCTCGCGCGACGAGCCACTCTGAATCGTCTCCGCCGTTGTCGCCATTTTGAACGCAATCACCAAGCTGCGTCACAAACGCAACATTGAGAATGTTCAATTGATCGAGTGCCCATTGTGTTTGTGCGCTGAAGGTTGCAGGGTCACCATTTTGCGAACAATTCGCCCCGCATGCATAAAATTGCGTATCGGGCATCGCGACGATCGCGAAATTCTCGCTCGCTTCACCGTCAATTTGCCGCCCGAAAAACGCCACATCCATTGTGTCGCCATCAGGATCGGTTGCGTTCACTTCCAAGGTCGGGTCAGTCCCGATGCCATCCGCACCGTTGGCCGGCATGACGAGGGTTGCTGCATTTGGGGGAAGATTCGCATCAAATGGCGAACCGCCAACCCACGATGCGCCGTCCACCGTCCCGTCATTGGCATTGCCCGAAGAGTCTGCTGCCGTCGTTCCTGAACCTTCGTTGAGACCCCATCGCCCCACCAAACCACTGGCCGACGTGATTTCACTGTTGATGCCTGCGAGAATTTCCGATTGACTCAGCGCTCGGTCCCAAACGCGGACTTCGTCGATGATCCCCTGGAATCGCCCCGATGCCGACCCGCTCGAATTGAACGCCGTCCCGACGCCGAAATGCTGAATGCTGTCTGCGCGCGGTTCGCGGCCGACGTTGACCGTCCCATCCAACTGACCGTTGAGATAAAGGTTCCAATCCGAACCGTCATACGTGGCTGCAACGTGATACCAGACTCCGTTGCTGATTGTTGTTGTACCGAACACCGGGTGATTCAATCCGGGTTCAGGACCAGTGCCGGCTTCTTCAAAGTCAGCCGCAATCACATCATCCGAATCACGGATACCGACGAAGTAGTTCATGTCGAGGTTGGAGTTCTCAGCCTCGCCGCGCCCCTTGGTCACCAGCGGAATGCCGACGAAACCACCGGTACCGGTATTGGCGGTTTGGCCCGTTCCGCTCCGCTGAAACCAAAACTCGATCGTGAATTCAGCCAACCCCAGTTCAGGCGTCTGCGAAGCGTCGCCAAACGAGACCGCATCGTTGGTACCATCAAACGACAATGCGTTCTGACCGAAACTCACCCCGCTGCAAAAAAGCAGCGCGCAGATTCCTAAACCGAATGACTTGAATGATCCCATGTGCTTTCCCCTTCACTGGATCCTGCTTTAGCGTGTGCAGGAATTCCCTGCAACGCGACGCCATAACACCGATAGCCTGGTGGTCGTCCTACTGCGGAGGTGGAGATTCGGCCCAATCAGTCAGGCTGAACGGATTTATCGACTTGGCAACTTACCCCACCCGTGACATCAAAACGGACTTGCGATGTCAACGACCCCGGCCCAAAGCAACAATCAAGACTTGAGTGTATGCTGCTGGGATATAACTTTCCCCGAGCGTGCGGCCTCCCCGCATTGAGAACCGACTCCAACTGTTCATGCCGTCCAACCCCACGGCAAATCGCAGCCGGTCCAATAGACCGATCATAGTGAATCGGGCAATGCCAAACAACCCGGTTACCGCACCGTTGAAGGTTGGTCAGCAAGACACCTGCCCATGCGCAACGCAATCGAACACTTGACAGTATTGGACCAAGGTTAACTGCTCGAGAAGTGACATAATGTGTCCTCGAAAAGACCGGCCCCGACACCATCCGTGTCCCAATAAGATGTGTCCGGAGTCGTAGGCGAGAACGGGGCGCGGGTCAGATTCGCACATCCGCTTCGACGCGGCGAAAGAACTTGAGACTATTGCAAGCACTGCGGGTCGGTTACATTTGAGCCCCATGGTGACGCCTTAATCGAACTGGATGGGTAGTAATCCAGAGGCACTGGAATAGAAATCCGGTTAGCGCGTGATCGGACACTTTGACGGCTTATAATCCGGCCGTCATTTGGGCGCATGTCAGAAAACTGGGCGATTCAATTTCTGCTTTCATCAACGGTTGGCGCGACGTCTATCGCAGCGCCAATGGGTTTGCGTTGGACCCAACCAGTATCGCCCTCGAATTGCAATCAGTTCGGCTACGGGTGGAGACAAACCATGTTCATCAGCAGACGAAGGCGCGGACGACGTTTCATGACCAACGCATGCATCGGATGCATGCTCAGCGGAGTGCTGGCCATCCTGATGGTCGCCGGCTGCAGCAGTGAATTTCCCAGCGACCCCGTCGTCAACGACGACGATCCCGGCGACGTTACCACCGCCCGCGAAATCGAGGAAGCCGATATCGTCAAATTCATCGACGGTTACTTCTACATCTCCAACCCCTACACGGGTTTGCGGGTCATCGACGCGAACGACATGTCCGATCCCCGGTTGGCTGGCTCCTATGCCGTTCGGGGACGCGGCGTCGAACTGATCGTGCGCGACGACCACGTCTTTCTGTTTACAGCCGCGGACTTTGGATACTGCGCGGGCGAACCGGTGGCGTTCGACGACCCGGCATTTGGCGACATCACCGAACCCGACTACGACGGCACGCGCCTCTGGGTGGTTGACGTGTCCAACAAGGACGAACTCGCGTTGGTCGGGACGGTCGATTTCGATGGGACTGTCGTCGGTACGCGACGCGTTGGCGAGATCCTATACGCCACCGGCACGATCGGTTCGACAACCTTTGTCGTATCCATCGACATAGCCGATCCAAGTCAGATTCGCGTCGTCGAGAGCCTCCGTTTCGGCGCCGACGCCGAAGACATCCACGTCTCCCAGGAGGCCATCTTCCTTTACGGTGACGACCTCACCGAAGCCGACACAACCCGCGTGACCTACGTCGACATCTCCAGCACCAACGGCTTCATCGAAAAGCGCGACAGCTTCCGCGTGCCCGGCAAAGTCCGCGACCGCTACAGCATGGACGCCAGCGACGACGCCTACTATATCGTGACGCAGGACTTTAACCCGGCCAACTTCACGCAAACGCTTGGACTGTATGCCTACGACGTCAGCGATCCGGACAACGTTGATCGGCTGGCATTTCTCCCGATCACCACGCAGGAGACGCTGCGGACGGTTCGCTTTGATGGGCAGCGCGCGTATATGGTTTCTTCGGGTGGCGACGATCCGCTTTACGTAATCGATCTATCTGACCCCGCGAATCCCACGGTATCGGGTGAGTTGGCCGGCCCGGGTTTTAGCACGCATCTGGTTCCGCTGGGTGATCGGCTTTTGGGGGTGGGTTATGCAACCGGAGCCGCGTTTGAGCCAGCCGTCTCGCTCTACGACGTCAGCAATCCGGAGAACCCATCGCTGCTGTCCCGCATCATCGTTGAAAGCCTCAATCGTTTCAGCGTCGGTTCGGAGGCCACCGTTGATGAGAAAGCCCTCGGTGTGTTGGCCGATCTGGGTATTGTGCTGCTGCCGTACGCGGTGTTCGATCGCGACTCGGGCGAATTCATCGACGGCTTGCAGATCATCCAGATGACAAACACCAATCTGCGCGAACGCGGGCATATCGAACACAAAGGCATCGTGCGCCGCAGCGGATTCGAGGACAGCCGCATGTGGCTGCTGTCGGAGGTCGCGTTCGCCACGGTCAACACCATCGACCTCGACGAACCGCAACCCATCGCCGAGCTAACTCTCATCAGCGAACAGGAACTGCTCGACGCGGGACTGATCGACTGCGTAGACTCAGCCAGACTGTCGGGCCGCACCATCTTCTACTTCGAAGGCAACGCCTTCTGCGGCACGTTCGTCCCGTTTTCAACGTTCCTGACAATGGCGGGGCTGGTCACGATTCGACTCAGGCGGCGCAGCCAATCCCGATCCTGACAACACGAATCGTACGTATGCTGTCGCAACTTATTTTTGATTCTGTCCGATTGTGATCGGCCCTCGTAAGATGCGCGGATGATTGTGGCTAACCAATCTCCATTCAATCATCGTCGGTTTCACCACAAGCATGCCGAAAATGACGAGAGTGGTTCCGATTGCAATACAAACAGGACTGTATATTCCGATCTTGTTTGCAATGAAGAACACGACGATCCCCAAGGCTGAGCAAGCGAGCGGCCCAACGAACATGATGTCATGCTTTGGGATGATCAGATTGCCCGTGAGTACTCGCGTGTAATATCCAATCGGCGCCTTTGCGGCGTAGACATAGGCAACGATCCGCACAAACGCGGCGAATCCCGCGATCGTGAGAAAGATTCCTACCGATGCCTTGGTGATACCGTTGTATCCCGGAACCAATCGCTCAGCGTGACGCGCCATAAAGTCGAGCGCGATAAACAGGAACCAACCAGTCAAAACCGCAACCTGAACCGAACGCCAGACCGAAAGCTCTGCTGGCCTGACCGGGGCGAGCACTTCAAACTCTGACTTCATCAGATGGGTCGACCGCGCCACAGGATAAGTTGCGCAAATCTCCGCTGCCTGGTTCCGCTTCTGTCCAATCACGAGCAGCTTTTCGAATTTCTCAGGCTTTGCCTCATCCGACCAAGGAAACTCGGCAAGCAATCGCCGGTGCCCCCAAACGGCAATGGCGTACATGACCACCAATGCAAGGAATGCCCACTGGGTGAACTGAAGCAACCAGATGAACAAACCGAACCCAGCGGCCAGCAGAAAATTCAGCCCGTAGTCTTTGGACCAGTTGAAGATTGGCATATGTAGCAACAAGTAACCGCCCAGGAACACATTCACCATCCATGTCGCGTGGATGTAGGGATTGTTCCACTCGATTGCGAGCAGAATCAATGGAAAGATCGCGTCGGCCCAATTCAAGTGCATGTGTGCGAAGCCAAACGGAAGCGACATTCCTTTCTTCCAAGGCGTCGTTTTGAACCAATTATAGAACGACTGATTCGATAGTGGGAAACATGTCCACGCGCGAACTCCGCCATAGACGAATCCTGATCCCAGAATCAGCAGCGTCCTAGCCAATTGTGTATTGAATCCGTCAAACCAACCAAATTGAGTATCGAGAAATCCTAACCCCAGAATAAGCAGATAGAAGAATCCAAAGATGACCACTGCACCCAACGGCGGAATTGTTCTTTGAAGTGTATGTTTCATTGCCCTTTCTCCACAAACTGCTAGACTCACGCTCCGCATCACTCCTGACCGCATAAAGTCAAACGCGTGGCGCTACGCGGAATCTGCCCGAATGAATCGATTGTGAAACTGCCCGGTAAACCTCCAGGTGTTCGAAGTTGGTGGGCAAAACATCAAACACAAAACATACACCGTGCAGCAAGTCGCAACGTACCACGGCGCGATTGCCCCCAATGCGTTCCCCAAACCCAGAAGGCCTACAAGCACCACAGCTGAGATGAAATGCGACAGAAATACAATGTCGTACCGCGGAACAATAAGATCGCCCGTCTGAATGCGGCCCCTGATGCTGATCGGAGGTTTCGCAAAAGAGGGACTCAGTGCGGAATACAACCACGACGGTCCTACCATCACAGGCAACACAATCATCAACGAATGCCTATAGAGATTTTGTGAATCAACAGCCTCCAATATGATGAAGGTCCACCAGCCGACAAACGCCGCGAAAGCCATTTTGAAAAGCATGGATGCAGGATCAGACCTATGCGCCGAAAGTTCGTTGAACGCCGTTGAACTCGTTGTATCCCGAGCATTTTTCAAAGCGCGAATCTCCTGACTTCGAAGCAACTTAACTTCAAGCGCCTCTTGCATAGAACGCGTACGATCCTCCAAATCTTCGGCAAACGGAAAATCGGCAAAGCTGCTCCGTTGCCCCTTGACCACCACCAAGTAGAGCAACCCAAGCACCGCAGATGTCACGTATACGTTTGACCACACCTGTGTGACCAATCCGAGCCCCATCACAACGAAATACACGTACCACCCTCGAGCCGCGTTGCCCAGTTGGAGCAACTGCACGATGATGTATGGAAGAAGCAAAGCAATTATCAGCTTTAACTCCGAACCCATCGGATTAAACAATTCCGCCATAAAAAAGAAGCCAACGAGCATCGCGTCGGCCCAATAGAGATGCATGTACGGAACACAGATGGGAAATGCCATTCCGGGTCGCCAGGGCGTCGTCTTGAGCCACTTGTAGTACCCATCATTGGTGCGCTGATTTGCAGCACATGCACGAAGAAATCCATACAAGGCGCAAAACGCGATTGCCAGCTGAGCCCTCAGTTGGTCGGTACTCTGTAGACCGTCCTCAGTCTCAACAACCAAAGGACGCCCTTCCAAAATCATGGGCAACGATGGCAACGCATACAGCACAACTGCTGCGACAAACAAACGGCATGGGAATGTTCGACGCAAGATTCCAATCATCGGTTTTCTCGCTCAATGTAACGCTCTATTCGGGAGGTTGATTCAGGATCAATTAATCGCTCCATCACCTCGCCCAACGACCCATCACAACCCGCCGCTGTGCGCAGGTTTTCTGGCGTGTCGCATGCCAGGATCTTTCCTTGATGGATGATCGCGACGCGGTGGGCGACTTGTTCGACGATCTCGGGGACGGGCGTCGCCATCAGCACGGTGATGTCTTCGCTTTCGGCTTTTTGCTTCAGGATTCGGCGCAGTGCGGCGATGCCGGCGGGGTCGAGTCCGCCTGCGAACGGCTCGTCGAGAATCATCACTGGCGTTTCCGTGATGAGCGTCGCGCACAACGCAGCCTTTTTCTTCTGGCCGCTTGAGTACGTCGAGATCGGAGAGTCGGCGACCTCTTCCAAATGAAAGAGTTGAATCAACTCTTCGGCATGATCAATCAATCGATCGGCGTCAATGCTGTAGAGCGTTCCCACCGAAATCATGAACTCGCGTCCGGACGTGCTTCCCGGAAGCCAAGGGTCGGCGGCTAGGTACACCGTCCGCTGACGGACAGCCAGTTCGTTATCAACCGTCGACCGTCGGCGGATGCCGTCAATCTCGACGTACCCCTTGAGCGGACTCAACACGCCAGCCGCCACTTGCAGCAGCGTGCTCTTGCCCGTTCCGTTCGCGCCCATCACGCCAACCAACTCACCGGCTCCGACGTGGAGCGAGAGGTTTCGCAGTACCGGCTTGACGCTGTAATGAAGGGTAATGTCAACAAGGTCGATCATGGTCGTGCTCCTTTCACAAAGTAGCGAAAGACAACACGCACATTATCCACCAGCGGCTGCACCGATGCGATTACAACCCAAAGCGACCTTTGGAATGACGCGGATACAACTGGAATTCAGCTTGGGAATACTACAAAAGGGAGGTGGCTGATATACGAATTGCAAAAGTTTCTATCGAAGACAATGCACGCCAACAACCCCGTCACTCCCGCGCAGGCGGGAGTCCAGGACGAACGCAAACCACCTGCAGCATTGTCATGGCCAGGTGGAGTTTCCGGATGAAATAACCAGAAACCTACTCGTCGTCGATCGTTTCGTCCACGACCGGATTGTCCTCGATCACCATTCCGCGCCGAATATCTTGGAGGTAGATACGAATGAGCGTTGATGTGCAATCGGCAAATCCCCAGATCAGTGCAACCCAAGCCGCCCACATCTGCCAAGGAGCCCCAGCCGCAGGCACGTAGAGTAGGTCCCACACGAAGACGTCCCAAGCCTTCCACGGGTACGCCCAAACATAGTATTGAAACGCAGCCAATCCGGCTCCAAAAACGGCAGCCCATCCTGCTTGCTCGCGGCCATTGCGCTTCAAACACCATCTCGCCAGCCAGCCCAACAACGGAGGAAGTAGAAGTAGGATCGTGACGACGACGAACAAGCCCGCAAGATCGCCACTTCGTAAGCACATGGTGCACCGCCCTTCTCATGCAGCAACTCGACTCTAAGATACTACTGCCAACAGCTTAGCTGGTGTCTGCATTGAGCGTCATTCTCGACGCCGTGCCATTCGCATGCAACCTAGGGCCCCTACCGAACGACTTGGTTGGGTTTCGACACGTGCAATGGTCGCAAGAATCAGCCCGATCAACTCCACCCTGAACGCTTGCGACACCCGTCACTCCCGCGCAGGCGGGAGTCCAGGACAAACGCCGAGCAACACACCACTTCTGGATTCCCGCCTGCGCGGGAATGACGGCAATGCAGGAAACTGACGCGCAATCAAACTGCACACGCACAAACACCCCGCGCATGCAAAAAGGTCCGGCGCTCCCCCCACGAGCGCGCCGGACCCTTGCTTGGTACTGCCTGGATGAACTGCGACTATCTTCGATGCGATTGACGACTTCGCAGCCTGTATCCATTGATGGCGGAGCGTTCCGCCGGTTTCATTTGCCTTAGTTGCGGCGTGCCCGTGAGCGGCCGGTTGCGAACATCATCGCGAACATGCTGCCCAGACTGATCATCCCCAACGATCCACATCCAATCGACCCGCTTTGTGAGTCGTCCAGCGTCGAGCCTGCCGCGAAGGTGGCTTGGATGTCCAGGTCGGAGTCGAGCGTCACCGTGATCGAGTCACTGTTCGCATCCTGATCTTCGGGAACATCGCCAACCCATCCCGTAAACACGAACCCGTCATTGGCGAAAACCGTCAGCGTCACCGCGGTGCCCGGGTCGTATTCAAACGCCACCGGATCACGCAGGATCGTGCCCGCACCGGATGGGTCGATGAATGCATTCAACTTGTAGGTCTCGGCGTCTTCAATGAAAACCGCCGTCAGCTCCGTATCGTCGGTCATCTCGAAGGTGATCGAGCTTTGCTCGGCCGTGATGCTGCCTTCCCAACCCAGGAAGGTGTACCCCTCAGCCGGAGTGGCTGTCAGCGTTACGAGTTGGCCGGCGACCAGTTCCTCGTCATTCGGAAAGATGGCGACACTGCCGCCATCCGCAGGATCGACAACTGCTGTCAAACTCAGTTGGGCGAATGCCGGAGTCGCAAATGTCAGTGCGGCTGCCAATGCCGACAAGATCACGATCGATTGGTTCTTGGTGGTACTCATGTTTGGTCCCCTGTCATTGTGTGGGCGGTCAAAGTTCATCCATTGCCCCGGCATCGCCGCACCGCACAGGTTGCGGTGGACGTTGGCCGGACAGGGCAAACCTAAAATACGAATCGGGGGAGGCCGAACGGAAATGTTGAAGATCACATGGGCTTGAAGGTGTGCGTTTGCAGTGAACGGCGTTGGTCAAGAGGCGGGATATTCGCGGGCGTAGCCTGATGAACGACCACGTGGGTAAGGTGCGGCTCGCCGCACCTTTTACCCGTAGCGTGATAGACATCCGGTGCGGCAAGCCGCACCCCACGAGGAAGCAATCAGCACTCCGCAGATCCAGCAAGATGATTCATTGCGCATAAAGAAAGGAGGGCCACCCAATTGGGCAGCCCTCCTGTTCAATCCTACTGGATCAATCTGAATGTAAGCCTTGTGAGCTTAGTTCAGGTTGATGTTTGCAGCCGTGCAGGCCGCGTCACTGTCGAAGTAACCCATCAACTGCAGTTCGTTCTGGGTGACGGCGTCATCTGCGGTCTTCGAGATGAAGAGGTAGACAGCCATTCCGTCGTCGGCGTTCGAGTTCAGAACAGCGAACACAGCGGTGTCACCGACAGTTTCGTTCGACAGGGCGCCGATGGCGGCGTTGACGGTTGCGAAGACGTCTGCGTTCGCACCGTTGGCACCGAGGTCAGCACCGACGTTGAAGAAGAACAGACCTGAAACGTCGAGGTCAGCAGCACCAGCGGCGGTGTTGTTGTTATCGGCGTCTTTGGCCAATGCGGTACGAAGGTCACCGGAGATTTCGACGACGTCGTCGCTGACGTCGAATTCATCACCGACACCAACCTGGTCAGCGTCAACCAGATCATCTTCGATGTCACCCTTGGTATCGTCCACGCTCAGGTAGGCAATCGTCTGGACCGAGGTCGCAGTCGCACCGCCGAGATCGATGTCGTCTGCACCAGGACCACCAACGATCGTGGCGTCGGTCGTGGCATTGTCGTTCACCGCGATCGTGTCGTCGTTGTCCGTACCGATGATCGTCGAATCCTGCGTGATCAGCGACAGGTCAATGTCGGCTTCTGCCTGACCGGTCATGCCTGAAGCATCAACGGTGGTCAGCGAAGTCGAGGCGGCAAGGGCGTCAAACTGGAAGTCTTCATCACCAGTGATGTTGACCGTTGCACACTTCGGAGCATTGAGGTCACCACCGTTGTTGGCAGCTTCCATCGAAATGAAGTTCAAGGTCTCGACGTTGGCAATGATCAGGTCGTTGGTGCCGAGGTTGGCAGCCGTTTCATCTTCACCAAACGTAATGGTGACGGTGTCGTTGTTTGAACCAACCGAACCAGCACCGTCGATGTTGATGGTGGTGTTGCCCAACGTGCCGACCAGCGTGAACGGGGTGTTCTTGGCGACGTTGTCAGCGACCGTGGCGTTGTTACCGGTGACGATGATGCGGTCCGGGGTGGTGTTGTCGAAGTCAACGGTGACTGCACCGCCGATTTCCCACTCTTCCACGCCAGCGACCGTCAGGTCTTCAACCGTCACTGCACTGTTGGTGACAACGCGGTCGGTACCGGTACCGGCATCGATGTCGTCCATATCATCAAGGTTACCGCCCGTGCGAATGATGTCATCGCCGGATCCGGTCATGATGGTCACGTCGTTGCCGTTGTCGATGCTGATGTCGAGGTCACCCGTGGCGGCTGAACCGTCGACCATTTCGGCGTTACCGAGGTCACCGAGGGTGAGGTTAACACCACCGGTGATGTTGATCGTGCCACCTTCGTCGCCTGACTCGTCACCCGACTCGATGTCATCGATGATGCTCGTGCCGCTGGCACCCATGATGTTGATGACTTCCGGACCTTCGTTGTTGGTGGATT
The DNA here is from genome assembly GCA_002338715.1 of Phycisphaerales bacterium UBA1845. Lineage (GTDB taxonomy): Bacteria > Planctomycetota > Phycisphaerae > UBA1845 > UBA1845 > UBA1845. The sequence continues at coordinate 33,800 of DDIR01000112.1, forward strand.
CGTCCCAGATTTCGAGCGTATCGAGATCTGCATTGTCGACGATGACGTTGACGGTCTCGCCGTCGGTGGTATCGAGGAGGTCATCGGCGAAGGTCACCGTGAAGTTGTCATTGCCGTCACCCTTGATGATGTGAATGTCGACCAAGTTCGGGAACTCTTCCAGATCGAGGTCGTCGTTACCGTTGTTGTACGCAACATCGGTGACGCCATTGTAGTTGGCACAGCTGAAGTCGATTGCTGCATCCAACGCACGGACCCAAAGCTCTTCGACGTTGTTCATGTCGATCGCCGGGACGCTGTTGTCGGTCACGATGAAGTTCGCACGGTCATGACCGGCTTCGCCATCGATGTCGTCACCAATTGAGATGGTGTTACCGTCAGCCGAACCGTCACGGGTACCGGTGATGGTGTCATCGCCAGGTCCTGAATTGATGATGTCGATCAGGTTGGTGAGGATAAGGCTTGCCGACGGGTTGTTGTTGTCACAGGTGTCGGTGTCTTCGTTGCAGGTGAAGCCTTCATCACACGGGTTACCGGATGAAACACACTCGAATGAGTTGGTGTTGCATGACTCGGTACCGTTGCAGAACAGGCCGTCATCCGGGCAGTCGCCGTTGCTGTTGCAATCGGGGACGACAATGTCAACGCAGCTGCCGTTGAGGCATTCCTGGCCAGCGCCACAGTCGCCGTTGCTGGTGCAATCGGGAGCGGGAACGTCGCAGGTGTCGGTCTCTTCGTTGCAGGTCTCGCCTTCGTTGCAGGGATCGCCGCTTGACGAGCAGAGTCCGTCTTCACCGCAGGTCTCGGTGCCGGTGCAGAACAGGCCGTCGTCGCAGCTTGCGTCGTCGGTGCAGCTCGTCACACAGGCATCAGCTTCCTCATCACAGCTTTCACCTTCCATGCACGGATCGGTTCCGGCGACGCATGCATTGTCAGCGCCGCAAGTTTCCGCACCATCACAGAAGTCGCTATTGTCGCAATCGGTGTCGGCGAGACACTCGACGCATTCGCCGTCAGCCGGGTTGCACAATTGGCCCGCACAGTCGACTGGCGTGTTGGTGCACTCGGCAGCGCCATCGACAACCGTGCACGAATCGGTCGTACACGCATCATTGTCATCGCAGACGCCGGCCACGTTACATGGGTCCTGGCATCCTGTTGCGAGCAGCAGCGCGAACGCTGGCACGCAGTAAGTAAGGGCGGTTACGATCCGCCTCTTGGTCCAATTTCTTGAAGTAGCTTGCATCAGTCAGAAACCTCCAGCAAAAGAGTTATTTGTTCTTGATCCTTGTGTACCCTGGTACGCGGATTCAGTTCTCAAAAAAACCGTACTTCACGCACCAGCCTACAAGCGGGCGCGCCCTGTCTCGCCTATGTCTTCTCCACACCAACCGATCTCGGTCCGCCTGATCGAGCGTCGTCTTTGAAGCTTAACGCTCCATGGACTCAACTGCGGTCAGACTTCTTTCGTCGATTGATCCCAGCAAACCTGTTTTGACCCATCTGATTGTTAGATCCAGCACGCTTATCTAAAACTCGCCGAAAACCGCGACCACGCGCCAACGGAACCATCGGTTTAAGCGAGTCCGATGCAAAAAAGCGATTGCTGCACATTCGGGGGATGCCTAAGCGTTTACCGCACAAAACATAGTCGCTGCCGTCCACCCAAATCATCAGCGAATCTCAACACGGCGTGCCGGATTTTGCTAACTGGTGATGACAACAGCCGTAAACGCTTCTGCCTCCTTGCAATTCAAAGCGATAAAATACGGGAGTGATCGGCCCGCACAATACCGCAATTTGCGTCCAACGCGGGCGAATTGTAGGTATTGCCGAATTCAAGTCAACACCCAAATTCCAAATTACCTCAGTAAACACGCCACTCCCGCCGATCCTTCTGTCCCTCAAAAAAAGGACAAAATGTTATGCCCGTATCGACGCGATCGATCGATCACCTTGAATAATTCACCCGTTGCAGCAAGCCTGAAATCGAACAATAACCTCGCTCTGACTCCCGCATGCAACGCGATTGGCTTCATTTCAGCCGAATTTGCAATCGATTTGGGGACGATCCACCGCATACATCGCATTCTGGGGCCATAACCCCAGTCTTCAAACCGCATCTCTCAATGCTGATATTCAAATTACCTAGAACCCCGAAACCACCTGTTTGCATGGTTCCCCTGATATCAGGCCTGCTCGTGTCGATGTGTGCAGGCTCCTTCAGGATGACGCTATTGAAACAACATTTCGGTCGATTGGCCCGGTTGCGAATATATTTGATCGTCCTGCCAGTTTCTGAACCGTTACAGTTCGGTTCAGACCGGGAGAGTTGAATTTTACCCGGTTCAGTCGGCGGACACTTGGTTTTGAACCATATCCAGGTTGCCTCGTGCACCCTCAAGCCGCCTGGTCACATCGTCTACGATATTCATGAATACGATATACGCGTGATACGGGCCATCGAGGTGTGGGATCAGGTGGCGCGTTTGATCTGCCGCCCGATCGAGCATGCTCATCGACAGGAAATACTCCGCTCCCTGCAAACATCGCCAGGCTTCGCGCAAAGGCCCCTCCCCCATCGCAGCCGCCGATGCCTCGAGCGCGTACAATTGATGGGCAGCGTGCGATTGCATCGACCCTCCCAACCAAGGGGAAAGGGTCCCACCCCACTCGCAGGGGGAAACGTGTCGCCCCAGATGAAGCTCTTCCATCGGTCCACAGGCCGCCATGACGTCCGATGGCGTTTTGAACACCGCCCCCTGTCGGTTGACGACCTGATCCGGAAGGTGCCGCAAGAAATCGAAGATGCCACTTTCTGTCACAAAGCGCCGGCCAAACACGTCGTAATCGAGGAACAATCCCGCAGCGCCGTCGTGTGCTACCTCGGTGATTCGTTCGGCGAACTGCGGTGCGACCATTGGCCCCACACCGTCCGGTGTACCCAAGAACGCGTCGGTGACCTGCGCCGTCAGCTCTGGGTCGCGCATCAGGACCGGTAGCGCGGAGTGACCACACGCATAAACACGGTGACCACTGCGACCGGCCAGCGCCTCCCGCGGCGCGTCGCAGAGAATACCATTGAATCCCAAATGGGCGATCGTGTTGGCCACCTGTTCGCCGCAGATCAATTCGGTATTGCGAAACACGCGCGGCTTCTGACCGAACAATCCTTCCAAGCGATCACGTTGGCGGTTCACCTCTTCGGCAAAGCCCTGAATGGAATATGCGAATGCCAGCGATTGATGATACGGCGTGCCAAGCAGTTCCACGCAACCGGTTTCGACCAACTGCACAAACGATGCAATCGCGTCGGGGGCGTGGCGTTCAAACAAATCCAACGCGATTCCCGAAACACTCACCGACAGGCGAAACTGCCCCTCAAGACGATGGACAGCCGAAGTCAGAATTCGGTTCGTCGGGATGACGCACTCGGCGGCGTATCGCTGGCACAAATCGCGCGTTCGGTATGAATCGAAGTAATCCGATTGTTGATCGATCAGTCGGTAGCGCCCAAGGACGCGGGGAATGTGGGCGTGCAGCGAAAGAACGACCGCTCCTTTGGTGAGAGCACCCGGCTGGCCTTCATGCCCGGATCGTTCTGCTGTCTGCATATCAGGCACTGTTTCCCGCCTGTCTCTTTGTCGCCGCTTCCCGACTTGACATGGTCTGCCGACTTAACATGGATTGATAAACATCAACAACCTGCCGGGCGGCGTTCGACCACCTGAGGTTGCGCACTTCAAAACCACCGTGCTTGCGCAGCGCGGCTTGCAGCGGTGGATGTCGCAGGACGGCTGCGATCTTGTCGGCCATATCGTCGATGTCCCAGAAGTCGGCTTTGAGCACGTGGCGCATCACTTCTGAAACGCCCGACTGCCTCGACACCAACACGGGCACATCGAAACTCGCGGCCTCCAGCGCCGCGATCCCGAACGGGTCCGACACGCTCGGCATCACGTAAAGATCCGCCGACCGAAACGCCCGCTCCACTTCGTCACCGCGAAGGAATCCCGGAAAGAGCACGCGATCGGCGATGCCCAACTGGTCGGCCAACGCCATCGTTTTTTCGAGTAGTTCACCGGTGCCGGCCATGATGAAGCGCACGTTTCGAATCACCGCGAGCACCTTGCGGGCAGCCGCGAGAAAATACTCCGGGCCCTTCTGCAGCGTCATCCGTCCCATGAAGAGAACGATCTTTTCATCGCGGACGATGTTGGCTGGTCGCATCGCGGGGTTTGAATCGTTGCAATCCACCGCGTTGTAGATGACGGTGATCTTCGACTCATCGATGTAGTATCGACGGATCAGCACTTCGCGGGCCATGTGACTCACCGCGATCACCGCATCGGCTTTCATTAATGCCTGTCGCTCGATTTCAAAGATGCGCTCGTCGATTTGATGAACGGTGCGTTCGTATTCCGTGGAGTGCACGTGGGCGATGAACGGCTTGCCCGATGCTTCGGCGATGGCCATCCCGGCTTGAAATGTCATCCAATCGTGTGCATGGACGCACGCGAACTCACGACCAGCCGCGGCTTGGATCGCCTGATGGGTGTAGCAATCGACTTCGGCAAACAGATCCCTGCGCCGTTCTTCGGCTGTCGGCGCGGTAGCGGATGGCGTTTGTCCTTCATGGGATGCAGCACCTGCGTGCCCGGGCACTGCGCCGGCTTGCGTTCCCGCGCCGACTTGCGTCCCTGCAACGCCTCCTTCTGCCGACTCGCCGGGCCTTTGGTACGGCTGGAGTCCGACGTTGATGCGAATGAACTCCATGTGCGGATGAACGGACGAAGCAACGAACGATGATGCCATTGGTTCGTCGCTCTTTCTGGCATGCTCGAGTGCAGCGTCCCAACTGTCGGCCAACCGACCGTATTTCGGCGCGTGCGTTTCTTTGTCAACCGAATCGGGCTTGCCCGCGAGCGCGACCGCATCCACTCCTTCGGGCACCGCATCGTCAGCCGACGCTTCACCGGGACCGGACATGATGAAGTCAATGCCGACGCCCAACTGCCCCAGCGCCCGGCAAAGTCCCTGACACGCCGTCCCGACGCCACCCGTCAAATGCGCAGGAAACGCCCAGCCCAGCATGAGAATGCGACTGCGTTCCTTCGCTGCGCCGTCATCGTTCTTGCGCGAACGCACGCTTGGCGAATTTGAATTCGTTGAGTTGGATGAGGGGCGCACGGACTTCATGGTCAATGTGCCAGACGCGCGATATCGCGCAAAGTGAAAATCAAGGAGCGTACATGGGCGAAACAGGGTTTGAGTATAGCGCACCTTGGCAGTGTGTCAATTGCAACGGTACGGCAAGTGCCACGAATCGTAGACCGCTGATCGCCGCATTCGTCAAGCGTTGCGTACGGTCAATTCCTCAACCAGTTCCACGATCACACGGCTGCTTTGCGTCTTGTCGAGTGTGATCGATTCACGCCATGGTTGGCCTTCGACCTTGATTTCGATCGTTGAAGACGCGCTTTGCATCGCCTCGATGCGGTTCATCACAATCGCGTTACAATTCTTGGCCCGCATCTTCTCTTCGGCTTTGTTGTGTGCGTCCACATCCTGCAGCGCGAACCCGATGACGATGCGATCGCCCTTCACCTTCCCCAGTGCGGCGCAGATGTCGGGCGTCGGTTCGAGTTCGACGGTGAGTTCGCTTTCGGTTTTGGGCGGTTTGCTGGCGTGGCGTACTTTGGGTCGCCAGTCGGTGACGGCTGCGGCCATGATCGCGGCATCGCAACCGTCGAAATGCGTGGTGGCTTCGTGATACATCTGCTGCGCCGACGTGACCCGGATTAAGTCGACCTGCGGCGGTGTGATTTGCGTCGGGCCGGTGATCAGCACCACTTCATGACCGCGTTGGGCAGCCGCCGCAGCGATCGCGTAGCCCATTTGGCCAGTCGAACCATTACTAATAAACCGGACGGGGTCGAAGTGCTCGCGCGTTGGACCGGCAGTGACCAGAATTCGCAATCGTGTTCTCCGACTGACAGATCAATGAAGCAGTCACGTGCCACTGCTCTGTGAGCAGTGTTATTCAAGTCGACTCCAACGGCTCGGCACTGCTCACAGAGCGGTGGCACAACTTCGCCCCCTACCGTTGCACGTCTACTACCTGGATTCTGATTTCTTCTGGTTGGGAAGCAAATCAACGATCGCCCCGACGATCGTGGGCGGTTCTTCGAGGCGCCCCTTGCCGATCGATCGGCAGGCCAGCCAACCTTCGCCCGGTCCGACCAGGTGATACCCGAATTCCTTCACCCGCGCGACGTTGGCTGTCACTGCCGGGTTCGCCCACATGCGGTCGTTCATCGCAGGGGCCAGCAACACCGGGCAATTCACCGACGTCAAAAGCGTCGAAAGCAAATCGTCGGCGATTCCGTTGGCAGTCTTGGCGATGATGTTGGCCGTAGCGGGCGCGACCACGAACAGGTCAGCCGCGTCGGTCAGTTTGATGTGTTGGGGATCGTAGGAGTGCTGCGGTTTCCAGAGACTTGTAAGCACGGCCCTGCCGGTGAGCGCTTCAAACGTCAGCGGGCGGACAAACTTCGTCGCCGACCTGGTCATCACACAGGTCACACCGGCTCCGCGCTGAACCAGTTCGGAAACAACCGAGCAGACTTTATAAACAGCGATGCCGCCGCAGATCCCCACGACGATTTCATAACCGTCCAGGTCAGAGCGAACAGCATCCGAGGTTTGCTCGTTCGGAGTTGGGCTATGCGCCGTCATCCGTTTCCTCTGAGTCAGGGACATATTCCTTGACGTCGATCTTGCCTTCGTTAATTTCCTTGACGACGACTTCGATGTCGGTCAGGCCCTTGGTCTCGACCATCGGGCGGGCGCCTTGCAGCAACTCCACCAGGCGACGCTGGATCAACGCGGTCAATCGAAACCGCCCGCCAACCTTCGCAATCAACTCGTCACTCTTTAGTCCTTCAATCATCTCTTGATCCTCAACAAAAGCTTCTTTTTCGCGCTCTCTGCCGTAGGGTGGGCCGTGCCCACCACATCGCTAACCCGCTCAAACGGCGGTGGGCATGGCCCACCCTACGCGCCTAACTCTTGGTAATAATGCCGATGATCTCATCCACCGTATCATCGAGCACATCGTTGGTTACAAAGTGCTGATAGCAACCCGAATCTCTCGCAATCGCGATCTCACCGTCGGCTTTTTGCAAACGCCGGGCCATGATATCCGCCGACTCGGTCTTGCGTCCTTCCAACCGGGCTTTCAACGATTCGAAATCGGGCGGCAACACAAAAATCCGGCACGAATTTGGCATGTGCTTGGCGATTTGAACTCCGCCCTGCACGTCGATTTCGGTGATGACGATCTTGCCGTCATCGATCCAGCGCTTCACCGGTGCCACGGGCGTGCCATACCAATGCCCGCAATACTCAGCCGACTCGAGAAACTCGCCATTCGCACGGCGGCGCTCGAAGTCGTCGGGCGCGATGTATTCGTAGCTGGATCCTTCAGCCTCCCCACCGCGAAGCGGACGCGTGGTGGCTGACACACTCCAGACCGCGTTGGGCAATCGTTCCAACAGCAGATTGCAGATCGACGTTTTGCCGGTGCCTGACGGTCCGCTGATGACAACCAGATTCCCCTGACCAGTCGCAGCTTTTTGATCCGACTGGGAACTACTCAACATTCTGAATCTGCTCCTTCAATCGATCGATTCGACTCTTGATCTCGACCACGTCCCTTGCGATCGTGGCATTGTTGCTCTTGCTGCCGATGGTGTTGGTTTCGCGGAGCATCTCCTGCGCCAAGAAGTCGAGCTTTCGCCCGACCGCACCACCATTGTCGCACAGTTCCGTAAACTGCTTCAAATGCGACTCGAGGCGCGACGTCTCCTCGCTGATGTCGCACCGATCGGCATACACCGCCACTTCACGAAGCAGCGATTCCTTGTCCACCTCCAACTTTGCCGTCCGCAAAAGATGCGACACGCGGTCCTGCAATTTGGTGTGGTACTCTTCGATGACCTTCGGCGCCTGCTGTGCGATTTCGCCAGCCAACTTGCGAATCTCGCTGCAATTGGTCATCAGGTCGTCGCGAAGGGCTTTGCCTTCAACCCCGCGCATCTCGACGAGCATCGCCATCGCCTGCTTGCCCAGCGACTCGACCAGCGCCCATTCCTGCTCGCGAAGTTCTTCATCCAACTCGGGCGTTTCGCAAACCCCCGGAAGCGTCAGCAACGACGCGAGATCGACCGTGGCTGTCACCCCTTCGGGCAATTTGGCTTCGCGGATCTGATCCAGGTAACTCTCAAGCGCGTCGCGATTGATTTCGAAAGCGGCGGCTGCATTCTTGCCGCGAACCCGCAACATGAATGAAACGCTTCCACGGGAAAGGTGGATTCGCAGCAGCTTCTCGACGTCGGCTTCCATAAACTGAAAGCGGTCGGGCAACTTGATGGAGGCCTTGAAATAGCGATTGTTGAGGCTGCGGATTTCAACCGAAAAGCCAATACCGTCCCGAACGACAGTCGCCTCGCCAAAACCTGTCATCGACTGGATCATAAAATCGTCCGGGGATTGATCGCGACTGAAACCTCTAAACACATTCCCGCATGACCCGACCTATCATGATCCTACGTCTATAGATCTTACGGGGTTTCGGTTGATCCGTCTTCGTCGGCTGATCCTTCTTCACCATCGGTATCGTTGGAATCGTCTGCCACCTTGGCGCCGGGTGCATCGTGCATGTCGTCGCCCGGGGTGTCGATGTCTTCGTTGCCTGCTTCATCGTCGGCTGCATCGTCAACTGGGGCGGCATCATCGCCGGGAGTTTCCGCCGCGCCCGCGTCATCGTTCGCCACCGGCTTATCGCTGGTGGTGTCGGTGGTCGGAATGGTCACAGGAACGCTGACCGGTTTGGATCCTTCGCCCGACGAACCGCCGACCGGAATGCTTTGTGACGAACCGGATGACGAACTGCTAACCGTGGTCGCACCGGTGTTGGCGCCTTCCGGACGCATCACGTAGTTGCCAAAGACCGTCAGCAACAGGAACACGAACGCGAGAACCACGGTGATGCCGGTGAAAACGTCGCCGGTCTTCGCGCCGAACGCGCCACCGCCTCCGCCACCACCGCCAAAAGCACTGGCCAACCCACCGCCACGACCCTTCTGAATGAGAATGATCATCATCAAAAGGATGCAGACGAACCCGAGGGCCATGCCCATCACGATTTGTGAAAATGATGCCGCCAACAACGATGTCATTTGAGCCATTCCTTCACTTCAATAGCAAGCGACCCACCCCATCGGTCCGGGGCGGGCAGCGATTGGTCCCATTTATGCCGATTCCTGCGCAGCCGATATAATAGCGACAAAATCCTCGGCTACCAGACATGCCCCCCCGACAAGCCCGCCATCGACGTCCGGGCACTCAAATAGCGTTTTCGCATTGCCCGGTTTGACGCTTCCGCCATACTGGATCCGAAGCTGCTGAGCCGTCTCCTGGCCGAAAAACCCGCTTAATTTGGCCCGAACGAAGGCGTGGACGGCTTGGGCCTGGTCCGGGGTGGCTGTCTTGCCCGTCCCGATCGCCCAGACCGGCTCATACGCCAACGTCAGCAGATCGGTCCTGAGGTCGGGCGAAAGTGCCTCCTGAAGCTGGGATTCGACGACCTGCTCGGTCCGGTTGGCTTCGCGCTCCTCCAAAAGCTCGCCAATGCAGTAGATCACATGCAAGCCGCACTCCTGTGCAGCGACGACCTTCTTGCGGAGCATGTCGCCCGTTTCGCCAAAAACGTGCCGCCGTTCGCTGTGGCCAATGATGACGTAAGTGCAGCCAGCCGCCGCCAACATCTGAGCCGAGATTTCGCCCGTAAACGCCCCCTTGGGCTCGAAATGGCAATTTTGCGCACCGAGCTTGATGTCCGTCCCGTCGATCTCCTTGCCCATCGGATAGAGCAGGGTAAACGGTGTGCAGACAGCCACATCGACGTTCAAGGGTTTCGGCAGATTTCCCCGAAGCCCGCCCATCAACTCCCGGGCCGCCCCGAGGTCATTGTGCATCTTCCAGTTACCGGCAACAAAAGGCTTTCGCTTCACGAGCGTGTCTCCCAATTTAGAGATGAACGTGTCAGTCGCCGAATGCTAACGAATTTGATCCGCGTTTGCACCCTCTGCGAAGTTCAGAATTGCAACGTCGTAGGGTCCGCTGTGCGGACCGCTCAAAGCTGGCGCACCAAGAGCCAGCCGGGTGATTCATGGCGTCTTAGTTCGTTCGTTCCAGAAGTGGACCGTGTCCTTAATACAACTCGCACATTCCGCAAAGTACTCAGCAGCCTCTCCCTCAAGTAGTGGAGCAATCTCATGCAACTGCTTGGCAATCTCACTCAGTCCGCTTAATGCGCGTTCGGAAAGCCAACGCCGTTGAATGAAGGGCTCAACGGCTGAGAACATGTCACTTTCAAGCAACGGTAAACAGCACCGTTCTGAGTCAGACTTTGACCAGCCATTCGGAAAGGGTCGCATCCGCAGTTCCTGCCAGCGTTCTACGAGATGATCGTATTCGATTTGCTGTTCAGTGTGTCGTAACCAACTTCGCTTCATCTTACTTTCTTTGCAGGGCCGCGATTCGGACCGTTCATGTTGATTGCATCTTGGCGAATCCAACCGTGTGGACGCTTACGTAAAACCCAGGTCCTTTATGATCCATGTGCTGGGTTTGATTGAGTTTGGACGGGCGCCGCAAACGTCTCCCAGATCCTCACAGATCATCTCCCAGAGGTTCTCAGGTATTGGCAGTCCGAGTTCACTGAGCCGTGCGCCGATCGCGAATTGAAGCGCACCCGCAGTGAAGTCCGGCGGATGTCGGTGCTCAACGAGATCGTTCAAATCCTCGGGGGATATCGTAATCCCGATCCGGCGTTCGATACGAAATTGCAAATCCAGAAAATCAATACCCATAAGAGTCAAGCCGCCGAGTAACGACGTGGTCCGCACAGCGGACCCTACGGATTGTTTGTTGCGATTAGCGTTTCCCGAATGTCCATCAGTATATCGCAATAGCGCCATGCGGGGGGCGCATCTTCTTCTTGATTGTGGTCGGGGCAGAGGATTAAGTTGCCGGTTGATCGCAGTACCTTGCTGACACTTGGATTTTGCTGAACCTTGGCGCGGGTGGCTTCGACGATCAGGTTGTAGTGTTCGCCTTTTTCCGGCGTGCGATAGGGCATCCTCTTCCCCTCGAACGTCACCCAATTGATTCTCATTTGCTTCATGTTTTCCGACGCTGCCGTGCCGGCTGACTTGGCCTTGTGACCGACCATTTGGGCGACTTGTTCGCGGGTGTGTGGCCAGTTGATGCCCGGAAAGGTCGCCCGTTCGTCATCGGGACCTTCGGGGAATTTCATCATCTGCCAGAAACCTTCGAGGCTTTCGTAGTGCTTGCCGCGAAACTCAAACGGCGTGTGCGCAAAGTTCGACAGCAAACCGAGTTCATTGCGTTTCGATACGATGACTTCGCCAGCACCAGCCGCCTGCGGCAGGACTTCCCACCAGACGGCTCTCTCTTCGGGAATCGGCGTCCACCAATGCGCTGGATATCGCTCAGCGCAACCGAGCGAACAAATCGCCATTATCATCAATGAAGTCGCGTACTTCATGACCAAACCGTAGGGTCCGCTGTGCGGACCGTTTCGTGTATCAGAATCGTTAGAACAAACGGTCCGCACAGCGGACCCTACTTGAAACGAAGATCTTCTTCATGTGGAACGGCAACTCGTCCACCGCCCAACCTTGCAGACGCCAGCAGCGCATCCATCACCACCGCGTTGCGCAAGCCTTCCTTCGCGTCAATCATGCACATTCCACCGCGGACGGCATTCGCGAAGTCTTCCACCATCGCCTGGTACATGGCGAATGGTTCGTACTCGATCTCGCGCGTTTCCTCTCTTGTCTTGAGGATCAGCGTCACGGGTACGTTGTTGATACCGACGCCTTTCGGCAGTTCAATCGTCCCGCCTGTTCCGCACGCGAGGATGCGATTGCGAAAACCGGCATCGAAACCGCTTGAGATCACACCGTATCTGCCCGAACCGAAATCGAGCAAACCGTGAAGGGCCATATCAACCTTGTATTCGGGATGAAAGTCCCCCATCGCAGTGACAGCTCGTGGCACTTCGTCAAAGAATAACCGGCAGGCATTGACGCAATAGGTGCCGATATCCAGCAATCCTCCCCCGCCCCACTTTGGGTTGAGTCGCACATCCGTCGTGCTTTCCATGTGATAGCTGAATGCGCCCTCCACCGTGCGCAATTCGCCGATCGCACCGTCATCGATAAGCCGCTTCGCTTCTTTGATCGAAGGGTGGTAGCGATACATGAACGCTTCGACCAGCAAGCGATCAGCCTTGGCAGCCGCTTCGATCAACTCGGCGCACTGCGGCGCATCGTTGGCCAATGGTTTTTCGCAGAGAACGTGCTTGCCGCGCTCAAACGCCGCGAGTGCCAGCGGTAAGTGCAGACCGTTGTGCGTGGCGATGTAAACGGCTTCCACTTCGGGATCGTCGAGCAGCGCTTCGTAACTGCCATACGCACGCTTCGGGTTGATGGATTCCGCGCGGGTGATATCGCGACTGGCAGCCGCGGCCAACTCTGCGTTCGGTGCGTCATTGATCGCCGGGACATACGCCTTCACCGCGATCCTGCCCACGCCAAGAATTCCGAACTGCACCGGTCGATCTGCGCTCATCGTGGGACCTTTCCTGGGCGAAGCCATGTTGCCACATACACCTATTCAATTCATCCAAGCCGTCGAGGCCCGAACACTGGCGGGCCACATGCTAACCCAGCCGGCGACTCAAACAAAACGACCGGCATCGCGATTGCGATGCCGGTCGTCGGCAAGAGCTCTCAATGAGCGCGGCATTTCGCCATAGGCAAGATGCCGGGCACCCATCGTGAAGCACTACTCGTGCACATTCGACGCGTCTTCAAGGCCCTCCAGGGTCGCCCCGTCCTTTGACTGACGCTTCGTCGGCAGTTCCTTGATCAGATTGTCGCGCCGCAGTTTCTGCGGGCTGAATCCGCGTGACCTGGCGTATTTCTCCGTCAGCTTGATGTTCACCTGACTGTTCACCTGGATACGCTGACCCTTATGAACAATATCGAACGTCGTCCGCGTTGGAATCAAATCACTACCGACTTCCGTGACCTCAAACTGAATCACTTCCTCTTCGTCGCTGACGTTCTCAGTAATGCTTTCGACATCCGCGACGAATCCATCGGGCGGCTCGACCCCAACCGTCACATCCCAATCGCCAACGCTTTCGAAGACAAAGGGATATTCCTGCTGGGTATCGTCCCAGATCATTTCCTCCGGTTCGACGACCAGCAATTCGGACCCGGTAAATCGCCTCATCCGACAGGCGAATCGCCTACCATCACCGCGCACAATCTGGAACATTCGTGCGAATTCCGTTTCCCCACAATCGACCCGCGAGACCGGATGTCCGATCGGATCGGGCAGGAGGATCTGACTCAAATCCTTGGCAATGACGAAGTACTTACCCGGTGGGACATCGATCTCCGCATATCCGTTGGCATCGGTGGTCGCGCAATTCACCGGTTCGCAGTTGTCAACGATGCACTGGAATTTACCGAAGAACTGCGGGCACTCGGTCTCGGCACAACTGCCAGCCGACCGATCGTAAGCGCACACTTCGGTATCCGCGATCGGTTGTTTTGAAAACGATGGACGTCGGCCAAAACCGAGAACGTATCGGCGCAGCTTGACGAGAATCGATGAACCGTAATCCACATCGACATTGGCCGAGTCGCTTGCCGAATTCCCGCATTCATCCGTCGCCGTGAAGGTGACTTCCGTCATTTCACCGGCTGGGAACGTTGCGGGTGCGTCATTGGTCACCGTCACCATGCCACAATCATCGTCGGTGGTCACGGTGGGCAGCGCGACGACCTCGTCGCCCGAGCAGTCTTCGTCAACCACCTCGATGAGACTCTCGCTCAGCGAGATGCTCGGAGGCGTTGTGTCATGGGTCGCGATCAACTGGTCGCACCCGCTCTCGTTGCCGCATTCGTCACTGCTGACAAAGCTGCGCGTGATCGAAACCGTGTCACCACAACCTGTTGACGTCACGTCGGTGTAGGTGATGTCGGCCGTACCGCACGCATCGGTCGCGGTCGCGGTGCCGGTTGCAGCGACGCTCGTGTCATCGCCGCAATCCAATGCCAGTTGGTCGGCTGGGCAGGTGATCACGGGAGCCGTGGTGTCGCTGACGTCAATCAACTGATCGCAGGACGCGGTGTTCCCGGCCCCGTCGTCCGCGGTCCACGTTCGGGTGATGATTTCCGCACCGCCGCAATCCGGATCGGAGGAGTCAACGTAGGTCACCGGCACGCTGCCGCCCGAGCAACTGTCTTCAGCCGTCGCCGATCCCAGCGTCTCGATGCTTGTGTCCGCTGGGCATTCCAAAACGAAATCCTGCGGACACATGATTTCAAGTTGTCCGCCCGAACCGCCCGCGACCTGGGCGACGTAAATGCCAAAGTCAAAGTTGCTGAACTGTGCCAGGAAGGCGACCTGGTTGGCGTCGTTCAGACCGTTGTACCGTCCGGCCAACGAGGCAAACCCGCGATGGACTGCCAACTTCTTCTGCTGTGCACCGAGCGGCGAGAACTCCCCACCCAAATCCGCCAGCGACGTTGTGCTGTCAACGATGCGAATGGGTTGTCCGCTGCAGGTATCGAGGAAGTACAAACCCCGCAGGCTCGACCCGGTGTCGGTGACTCCGCGCCCGTCAAAAACCATGTTGCCGGCTTCGTTGATCGCGGCGCTGAAGGCTTCGAACTGCGTAACCCGTGCGGGATCGGGCAGGCCTGGCGCGGTGGATGCTGCGTCAAGCACCAAACCAATCGTGCTTGCGTCAATATTCGTGCTGTAAATCCCCTGGTTGTTGGCCGTGCCGCTGTTGCGGATCGTGGCGAAGTAGCCCATCGCTCCCGACTGATTGACTTCCGCGATGCGCAGGACGTCAAACTCCGCGCCGGCGATGTCGCCGGGGACGGCTGGACCTCCGGCCTGCGTATCGATCACGGTCGAATACGGACCGCCCGGCACATCGGCGACATACAATCCGGATGTACCGTTTGACAGGCTGGCTGAGAAAATCACGCGGCCTGTGTCGTCAATCTCCTGATCAGAAAAACCGCTGAAGGTTGCAGTGCCCGCGTCGGGCGCCGTGACAAACTCAAACGCGACGGTGGTCGGCGGTCCGCCCGAAACCGGCACACTGAACACGCCATCTCGAATGGGTCCACTTGCAGAGTTCAACCGGATGCTGCCGTGGAACGCGACCACGCCCGACTGATTGATGCTGATCTGCGGGCGAATCTCCAGGAACGGCTGCGGAGTACCGAACGGAACGCCGGTTGGCACGGTCGTGTTGTCGGCGAGTTGGGCGATCGGACCACCTGCGACCGACGACCCGAAAAGCCCGGTATCAAAACTGTTGTAGCCCGCCCAGAATGCCAGTTGGCCGGCATTGTTGAGTGCGACCAACGCCAGGTTATCCAGCGAACTCCCCGAGAATGTAAACGTTGAGAAAGTGGCCCCGCCAGCCCCCGGTACTGAATCGAGCGTGTCGACGATCTTGACCAACGGTCCACCCGTGGTCGTCGTCGCGTAGATTCCAGCCGATGCTCCTGCCACGGGGTCGAAGAATCGTGCGCGAAAGACCACGTCACCGTTGTTGTTGATCAACGGCGTGGAGAAATCCAAGAAGTATGCCTCAAACGGTCGACCGGGTACGGCAAATCCGGGCGTACCCGCATCGACCAGGTTATCGACCAAAACATCCAGCGGATCGCCGGGCCGTTGAACGTAAATACCCAGCGCCGCACCGGAATTGTTATCAAACTCTGAAGCGCTGCGCGCTCTAAAAACGACTTCGCCTGAAGCGTTGATGGACGGCAGGTGGACGTTGGATTCACCGCGAAATACAAATGGGAAATCTCGGTTCGGTACGGGATCACGCGTCCCTCCGATGCTTTGAACAACCGGATCAATCACGACTTGCGCGTGGGTGGTGACGTCGGTCGCCAATAGTGCAGCCGCCACGCTTGCGGTCAAACAAATACTGCGGTTTAGCCAACTTGCCCTCATGTTTTCGACCTCCAAACTGAGTTGAAAATCGCGTCGAGCCTGTAAGCGCACTCGAAGAATTGAATGTTGAACCAAAAGACGTGCGCTGTCATGACGAACTCGAACTGCGAGATGAAAGAAACTGCATGGCTCGAAGATATCAACCTGAAGCGGCAAACTCAACACCAAGGCGCAAGAGTTTGTCGTGAAACAAGTCCAAGCGTGCCGTGATTCGATCGACGCGCGCTTAATCTGACGATCAAACAACGACGTTTTCGCGGCGCGTTCGTTCGCGCGACTTGGGCAGGACAAACAAACGAGAGCGGTTCACTTAGGGTGTTTGCACCATAGCCACGCAAACGCGCTGAGCCACGCTCTAACACATGGCCATTGGAAGAAAAATTTTGAAAATTCAACACGCAAACACGAATCAAATTGGGCAAGCCCAGACCAATTGGAGCACAGGTCACCTTTTGCCCGGCACTTGGAACTTATGGCGAACTTAATTCAAGCGTGGCGTATTGCTTGTCCACCCATTACTGCGCGGGTTACTGCACGGGCGTCAGTACTCACCTGGATTGACTTTTTTCGCTGAACTCCCGCGCGCATGGGAATGACGGCGCAGCCCAGTTGCTGCATTTGAATTGAAGGCGCTCTCGACACTTGATTGCCCTGGTCAGAACCCGACATTGTGGATTCCAGATTTCGGCCGCTGCGTGATTGAGGCGACTTGCGTGCGGATCATGAGAACGTCGTGGCGACGCCTGAATCATTGGCATGGTCGGCGACCGCGCGATACGGTTACCGCATTGTGATGTGGCCCCCCTGTTTGTGGGGATTGTTCCAGCAAAGCAGTGGGGTTAGGGTCTTGCGTGAGCGTCTGGGGCGTGCCGGTTCGGCTTCCCTTACTCCTTCTGAACCGGCACGGTCCGATGCCACCGACCCGCCAGCCCAGTTATTGCAAACTGCCCATTCGGACACCGCAGCGAGTGAACGCGACGAATCGACGCAACGTGCGCGGAAGGTCATTCGGTGGAATAATCTTTACGAGCGGTCGCGCAGGCTGCGCCACAGGGACCAGACGAAAATCCCCAACCCGATCGCCATGCCCGTGTGGGCCAAACCGTAGACCGTGTGCCGAAGCGCAACGGCTCCCCCGAAATACGCGGCATTGATTGCGTCGAGGTTGGTCGTGCCGAATCGGGCGCTGAGCAGCACGTGATAGCCTTTGTACAACATCAGCCCCACAGTGACAGCCGCACACGGCAGGTAGAGTCGCGAGGTCCAGCGCATCGCCTTCGGGCCGATCTCTGCACCGCCATGCGCCCAAGCCAGATGCATCATCCCGAGCAGCGCCACCGGAAGCAGCACACCGATGAAGAGGATGTGCCCATGCACCAGCGCCAACCGCAGATTCGCATCCCAATAGCTCAAGTCGCCAGCCGCTTCGAGATTGAACTTCTTCGACGATTCCTGAAACGCGACGCCGCTAAGCAACCCCACCACAAGAAAGATCGAAGCAAACCGCAAGTAAACACGAACAACAGAACGGTAGTGGGCAGGAAACTTCAACGTGGATTCATTCATGATGCCGGAATCATAGTGCAGCGGTTCGAAATTGTCTGCAGGACATTTTGGCGCAACCGCCCCCGGATCGGCCAAGTCGACCGGCCCGTCTTCCATGCGCAAATTGGAAACACTTGTGCAGTTTTTTTTGGATATGTCGGCTGGCTCACTGGTCTTTGACTGACGACTCAAGCGTACTTACCAGCCACTCGCAGTCCAAGTCGAGGTGATCGTCAACAAACAGGCGGCCTTTGTTGATCCATGCCGCCCGAGACCCATCCGGCGCGATATCGATCTGCTTTTGATGGATGGTTAGATCATTGAGATGGAGCACCGATCTATACGCCGACGGGTGATCGGTAAGGTACGCAATTAACGCAGTGCCGTCGTCTGTTGCAACACACATCGCCACTTTCCCATTGCACAGCATCCTTCCCTGAACCAATGGTTCCGTTTTCCGATCACGTGCAGTCAAAGGCTCGCCGAGTGGCGGGTAAGATTGCTCGGTATCGATTATATTCTGTGGCCTTGGGAACAACGGCCCGGGACCACGGTCGTCTCCGCCGTCGATCACGTCATGTGGAATTCTCAGCGGCGTCCGTAGTTTGTCGGCTGAATGCCAGACGACGCATCCGTCAGGTTCTTCCGCCTCACCGCCAGCCCACTCGGGAAATTCTATTGTGGCATACATCAATTCACCCTGGTCGGTGAAGAACATGTCCGCGACTTCGGCGTTCATTGTGTCAATCAAACGACGCTCAGGATCAAATGAATAGGTGCAAATATCCCAACGCAAATCGTAATTTCTCGTTTCCTCAAGCAGTCGCTCGACGAGATCGGCATGCGGTTTCGAACCGTACGAGGCCCCAACCGCAATCGTGGCCGGCGTGTCTGAATCACTGATGCTGTCCCACGGGCAGTAGATTTGAATTCGATTGCGCTTTCGCCCGTCGCAAACGGTGATTCGATACAAGTCGGCGTCACAAACGTTGTCACGCGAGAACGAATTCAGTTCGAAGACGCGAAGCGATCGCAGATCCGAAAGCAAGCGATGATACTGATTGCGACTCATGTTGCCGATCTTGGTGCGACCTTCCGCATCGGTCACCGATACGTTGATCCACTTGTCGCCCCAATCGACAATTCGCAAGGTGGCGATGTGTCCCCAGCCATGGTTGGCTTCCATGTAAATGAAACCGGCAGGCTCAGTGGAAAACCGCTGATCGCTCCTGCTTGGGACGCAGCCAAACGATGTCAAGGCTAAGCCCATGCAACATACGACCAAATTGGTTCGGATCATTTTGGCTCCTCTGCTGACACGCTGGGCGTCATCAAATGACCGATGCAACATGAGGTTCTTGTCTTGCCTGGATCAAGTCCAATTTCTCGCTGCGCGACATGGCCTTGATCGCCGATTCGCGTTTTAGCGCTGCGCTTCGGTCTGCGACTTTTTCCTGGTAGACGATGCGGACTGGGAGGCGGCTTCGGGTGTAGCGAGATGCGGTGCCGGCTTGGTGCTGTTTGTATCGTCTTGGGACGTCGGTGGTGATCCCCGTGTATAGCGAGCCGTCATTGCAACGGAGTAAGTAGACAAACCACGGGTGATCTGGAGTTTCGGTCACGGGTCTTTCTTATATGCGTTCTGTTGCCTCTACTGACCGACGGCGGCTTCCACTTCGTTGATCAGGTTTTGCAGATCGCCGTCGCAATGTTTGTGGGCGAAATGGGCGAGCGGAACCGGCGGCGGATTGTCCTTGCAACTCTGGCACATCCCGTGCGAAGCGAGCACGTCAAACGCGCCAGGGTGTTTTGTCAGCAGTTCGCGTACCGTGGTGTTACCGTCGATGTTCAGCATGATGCGCCGCCCTTTCTGATGGCACGATAGCACCAGACCGCATCGGCGTCTACGACAACGCGGCGGATGGCACGATTGTTCGCGCCAGCCACCGCGTATGTCGTTTGGCAACCGACTCTCACATCATGAGCCGGTCGCAGGATTTGTCCTATACCTCAGCGTTTGTCCTTTACGTCAGGACCGACGCACGACCCGGCCCGAATCGACCGCGATCGATCGATGGCGATAACAGTTCGCGGCTGCGCGACGGGCCATCTGCCCGGGCGACATCGCAGGCGTCACCGATTCCGTCGCCATCGGTATCGGTCTGACTCGGATTGGGGTCATCCGGGCAGTTGTCGCAGACTGCCGGCACGCCGTCGCCATCGTTGTCGCTGTTGTCCTCACACTCATCGGGGATCGCGTTGGTGTTGCAATCGGGTGTGCTGAACATCAGGTCACAATCGTCCGGACTGCCGTTGGTGTTGCAGTCGTTGGTGGCCAACTCGCACGAGTCGGGTATCTGATTTTCGTTGCAGTCGAAACTGGTGCCCTTGGCGATGTCGCATTCGTCGGCGATGTTGTTGCCGTTGCAATCCGGTTCGCACTCGTCGGGCACGCCGTTGCTGTTGCAATCGTCGCTCGTCAGGTTGGCGATGTCCTGCGAATCGACCGTGCCATTGTTGTTGCAGTCTTCGCACTCATCGGGGATGCCGTTGGTGTT
>DDIR01000112.1:54149-54331 GCA_002338715.1 Phycisphaerales bacterium UBA1845
CATCGGGGATGCCGTTGGTGTTTACGTCATCGCTCGCGCCCGCAATGTCGCAGTCGTCGGGCGTGCCGTTGGTGTTGCAATCGACTTCACATTCGTCGGGAATGTTGTTGACGTTGCAGTCGCTGCTTGTCGCCAACAGCAGGTCGCAGGTGTCAGCCACCCCGTTGCCGTTGCAGTCGTCG
>DDIR01000112.1:54424-54982 GCA_002338715.1 Phycisphaerales bacterium UBA1845
CCCGTTGCCGTTGCAGTCGTCGGTGAAGGGATCGCCCAGACTAATCTGCGCGTTGCGAACGTTGTTGCTTTCGTCCACTTCGAGCACCACATCGGTATCGTCCACACGGAGGAATACCAAGGCGACACCATTGGACGTTGCCGGCGCGACGAGATTGAACTCGGTCGTAAACGTCGCACCACTGGCCAGCGCCGGAACCGCAGCAGAATCCAACTCGGGACCGTCGGCTGCCCCTTCACGCAAACTCAACACGTGGGCGGCTGCATCGCTCTGACCGCTGTTGGTCACCGTCGCCGTCACCAGTCGATCGCACGGCCCATTGCCTTCGACAAGCAGCGTATCGATTTCCAGATCGGGCGCGAGAATGACGACCGACACGGTGTTGTTGGAACGGTCGACGTCGTCCTGCACTTCGTCCGGATCAACCACCGCGTAAAGCGTCAACGTCGTGTTGGTCACGGGAACCGTCCACAGCAACTGGATTGTACTGGTCGTGCCAGCCGCGATCGGTCCGCTGATCGTACCCGATGCCACGAGCACACCGCTCGCCTCCGGGTC
>DDIR01000002.1:0-333 GCA_002338715.1 Phycisphaerales bacterium UBA1845
AAGACCGGAGCATTTCGGTTTCGACCGCGCCAGGTCCGACGCAAAATGCGCGAATGCCATGCGGTTTGCCTTCGGTCGCGAGCGCCTTGGTAAGCAGATTAACGTAGGCCTTGGTTGCGCCGTATGCACCGAGTCCGGGAAACGGATCGGCTGCGGCCATCGATGAAATGTTGACGATGGTTCCGCCGCCGTTTTTCTTCATCGCGTTCAGTGCATATTTCGACGTGTAGGTCGGGCCAGCCGCATTGACGGCCAGCATCGTATCGAACGATCGAATATCCATGTCAGTGACATCGGACAGCACCGCATTGCCCGCATTGTTGACCAGCACAT
>DDIR01000002.1:426-2017 GCA_002338715.1 Phycisphaerales bacterium UBA1845
GCATTGTTGACCAGCACATCAAGTCGCCCGAACACCATCACCGTCTTGGTGACCAGATCTTCCGCGTCACCGGATTTGGCGATGTCGGCAACGATCGGCTCGCAGTTGGCTCCCATCGCCCGAACTTCGCCCGCGACCGCATCGAGTTTGTCGCTGTTTCTGCCCGAGACGACGACGTCGAACCCCCGCTCAGCAAATGCCAGCGCGATTGCCCGACCTATTCCACTTCCGCCACCCGTTATCGCGACAACCTGATTGCCCATGACCATCTCCATCCAAAAAAATGCCGATAAGAATCACCCACTGCAACGCGATGAAGCGATTCTGCCCCCGAACCATAGACAAATCCGCATGACCTGCGGCGTCCGGTTCGACGGGCACCTACCGCGTCCCTTGAATTCCTGCTAGGTGGAGCCTAAGCTATGCCCCGCTTGACGACAAAGCAACCGTCCGAAGTCAACCGAAAGCTTTGAATCACAGAAGGTTACGATCACGTGGATGTCGGTGAGTTACAACAGACGCTGGATAAGCTGCACCAGGAAGCCAAAGGCGAGTTAGCCGCGGCCAAGACCCTGGACGAACTGCGCTCGGTCCGCTCGAAATATCTGAGCAAGACCGGTTCGGTCGGCAGCTTGATGGGCACGATCAAAGACTACCCGCCGCAGCAACGCGGTGAGGTCGGCAAGACCCTCAACTCAGCCAACAAGGCGATACAGGATCTGGTCACCGAGCATACCGACCGGATCGGAAGCGCCGAAGTCGCAGCCGACGCTGCCGCCTCGACGGCTTTTGATCCCACGCTTCCGGGCGAACGCACCCGGTTGGGCTCGGTTCATCCGGTGACGGCTGTCCAGTGGGAAGTCGAAGCCGTGTTCGAGCGTTTGGGTTTCACGATCGAAGCCGGTCCTGAAATGGAATCGGATTATTACAACTTCGAGGCGCTCAACATTCCGCAGATGCACCCGGCCCGCGATTTGCAGGACACGTTCTGGTTGAAGAACGGCATGCTGCTGCGGACGCAGACGTCGCCGGTGCAGATTCGGGCGATGGAGAAATTCGGCGCGCCGCTGCGCTGCATCGTTCCCGGCCGCTGCTTTCGATACGAAACCATTGACGCATCTCACGAGAACACCTTCCACCAGGTCGAAGGGCTGATGATCGATCGCAACGTGTCGATTGCCAACCTGATCGCGGTGATGAAGCTGCTGCTCAACGAAGTGCTGCAGCGCGAATTCGAGATTCGACTTCGCCCCGGGTATTTCCCCTTCGTCGAGCCCGGTTTTGAATTGGACATCGCCTGCCTGATTTGTAACGGCAAAGGTTGTGCGACGTGCAAGCGCACGGGTTGGCTGGAGTTGCTGCCGTGCGGCATGGTACACCCCAACGTATTGAAAGCGGGCGGTGTTGATCCGAACGAATACGGCGGTTTCGCGTTTGGCCTCGGACTGACGCGACTGGCGATGATGAAGTTCGGCATTCGCGATATTCGCGTGGTCAATTCGGGCGACCTTCGAAACCTCGTGCATCCGGCGCGTTGGGCGGGCCCGGTGATTGTAGACAAAGGCTGAAACGTTCAGATCGAATCGTAGGG
>DDIR01000002.1:2133-40168 GCA_002338715.1 Phycisphaerales bacterium UBA1845
GCCGTGCCCACCGCCGTTCGATCGCTGAAATAAATTGGTGGGCATGGCCCACCCTACGAGAGACATTTTCTCGTAAGAACAATAACGTCGTCTTACAGCAGCAACAGACTTTGGAACCTTGCAACGATGTTGATTTCCGTTAACTGGCTTCGCGATTACGTTGACATCCCCGATTCGCTTGACGTGCGCGCGCTGGCCGAACGCCTGACGATCACGACGGCTGAAGTGGAAGGCGTCGAACAGATTCAAACCGGCGCGTCGGGATTGATCGCCGCGCGTGTGGTTTCTGTTGGACCAGTCGAAGGTCGCGCCAATCTCAAGAAGGTCGAACTCGATTTGGGCGGCAAGTCAGCCAACGTTGTCTCTGCCGCACCGGTACTGCGTGTTGATGAACTGGTCGTCTTCGCGCCGCCCGGTGCATCGACGCTCGAAACCGGTAAAATCAAATCGACAACCATCGCCGATCTGCCCAGCGAAGGAATGATTCTTCCGGGTAGCGCCATCGGCATACCAGCCGCCGATCAGGACGCCATCTTCTGCCCGCCATCGATGAAACCAGGCGAAGCGATCGATGCCGCAATGCTCGAAGACTGGGTCATCGAAATCGACAACAAGTCGATCACCCACCGCCCCGACCTTTGGGGACATTACGGCATCGCCCGCGAGGTGGCTGCGATTCTCGGCAAACCGTTGAAGCCCTATCCCGTCGCCGACCTCGATGACCTGAGCGACAAGAAGCTGCCCGAAATTCCCATCACCATCGACGACGCGACGCGTTGCCCGCGATACAGCGGGTTGAAGATGACCGGGGTCCGCGCCCAAGCCGCACCACTATGGATGCAGACGCGACTCGGACATGTGGGTCTGCGGCCCATCGATTGTCTCGTCGACTTGACCAACTACATCATGGCCGACCTGGGCCAGCCGATGCACGCATTCGACGGCAGCAGGATCGAAGGCATCGAAGTCGGCCTGGCCAACGACGGCGAAACGTTTACCACCCTCGACGGCGTCGAACGCAAACTGTCGGGCGAAGCGCTGATGATTCAATCGAATCGCAAGTCGGTGGCGCTCGCCGGCATCATGGGCGGGTTGGAATCGGAGGTGGCTGAAGACACGCAGACGATTCTTTTGGAGTCGGCCAACTTCGAAGCATCGGGCATTCGCAAAACCTGCGCCGCGATCGGACTACGCACCGACGCCAGCGCCCGCTTCGAAAAATCGCTCGACCCCAATAACACCGTCCTGTCGATCCAACGATTCGTCAAACTCGCATCGGCGGAATTCCCCGACTTGCGATTGGCGAGTCGACTTTCCGACGCATACCCGAACAAACTCGCGGAAATCACCGTCGAAGTCGATCCGAAACTCGTCGCGCGAACGATGGGCCATCCTGTCGATGAAAAGCAGATGATCGACATCCTGACGGCGATCGGTTTCGGCGTGGAATCCAAGGATGGGAAACTGAGCGTCGCGGTTCCGAGCTACCGCGCAACCAAGGACATTTCGATCCAAGCCGACATCCTCGAAGAAATCGCCCGCAACGTCGGTTACGACAACATCGAACCGCGACTTCCCGAAGTGCAGGTGCGACACTTTGCAGCCAATCCCCAGCACATCACCGAGCGCAATGCGCTGCGGGCGTTTTGCCTCGGACTGGGTTACAACGAAGTTCACCTTTATATCTGGTACGACGAAGAGTGGCTGAAACGGTTGGGCTTCAAACCAGAAGCCGGTCCGATGCTGGTGAATCCAGCCGCAGCGGGTCAGGAACAACTGCGTTCGTCGTTGATGCCTGGATTGCTCCAAGCCGCCGACCGCAACCGATTCCATGCCGATGCGTTTAAACTGTGTGAGGTTGGTACGGTCTTTAAGGAAGGGCCGGACTCGAAAAACCAGTCGCGTCATCTGGGTTTGATCAGCGCACGACGCGGTAAGGGTGCAGACGACGAATTGTTTGCAACGCTCAAGGGCGATCTTGAAACGTGGGCATGGCAGATGCTGGGGTGCGAACTTCAGTATGAACACGCCAAGGACACAGCCACACCGTGGACGCACGAACACAAGACAGCCAACATTGTCGCAAACGGTACGTCGATCGGCACGGTGAGCGTCTGTCCGCTGGCGATGCGGCGAAACATCGACGAACACCTTTCGGCGTGGAGCATCGCCTGGGCGGAAATCAATCTCGATCAGTTGCATGACTTCCGCGTGGAGTCAAAACCGCTGCGCCGCGTTCCGGAATTCCCGGAAGTGGAATTGGATTTTTCGCTCCTCATCGACGCGACTTCGCCGTACGCTGCGGTCAACGACAATCTGGCCCGCTTCGACGACCCGCTGCTTCGCCGCATTACCTATGTCGGTGCATATGAAGGCAAGTCGGTACCAGCGGGCAAACGAAGCCTGACGTATCGCGTGCTCTTCGGATCGCCCGAGCGAACGCTGGCTGAGGATGATGTCAACGCGCTCAAGACATCGTTTGAGAAGCACATCGGCGGTTGCGGTTACGAACTTCGTCGATAATTCTGCGCGACGATTTGAGCCGAATGGCTCGGACATTTCACGGGGACATTCTTTGAATACGACGCGACCTGGCATACGCGGGATTTTGGTATTTGCACTGCTGATCATGTGCTTCTGTGCGGGTTGCCCGCAATACGCCGACCCGACGGTGCCCAACCCGATTCGCCCCGTCAAAGAGCCCTCCACCGGCAACGAATACTTTGTCTACGTCCCATCGCGCAACATACCCGGCGAGCCTTGCCCGCTGGTGATTCTCTGCCATGGCACCAATCCGTGGGACAGCGCCCTTCGACAAATCCGCGACTGGGTCGGCCTCGCGGAAGACAAGAACTTCATCGTCGCGGCACCGAAACTCAAAGGCACCCGCGGCGACCTTCCGCCTTCGCCCGAGGTGCAAATCCGCCGGCAGCGCGAGGACGAGCGTACCATCCTCGCAACCGTGCGACACGTATCGGGCGCGAACCACATCGACCCCACCCGCGTGTTCCTGACCGGTTGGTCGGCTGGCGGATACGCGGTGCTGCACACGGGACTTCGCCATCCCGAAGTGTTTCGCGCGCTGACCATCATGCAGGGCAATTTTGACGAGCGCTTCGCTGCCGACGCCGAAGAGCACATCGATCCATATCAGCCGGTCTACGTCATCTACGGAACGACGGATGTCTTGACCGGTGGGCAGTCGAAGGAATGCATGGAGTGGCTCTACGATCACAACGCGTATGTCTTTGATGGACAGGTTTCGGGCCCGCATCGATCGCACCCGAAAGCCGCCCACGAATTCTTCGAAAAAGTCATCGCAGAAATCCCCTGGCTCACCGTTCGTGCGACAGCCGCCAACGCCAGCGACCCCTATACGATCACCTTCAAAGCTCGGGCGTCGTTCACGCCGGCAGGTTATCGCTGGACACTTGACGAGGGCAACACATCGTCAGCCGCCGAACCGAGTTTCAAATTTGAAGAAGGCACGCACGAGGTCACGCTTGAGACGGCAATGCCCAATGGAAAACGTCTCAAGCGAACGATTCGGGTGGATGTGCCCTATTCGCTGTTCCCCGAAAAACTCGATCGCTAGTCGGATTGCGGTTTGATCACCGGTTGAACGCGCTTTTCAAAGGGCGGCCAGGTGAGAATCAACGCGGGCAACAACCACAAATCCGACGCCAGCGCGGCGAGCATCGTCACCGCAAGCAACCCGCCGAAATACGCGGTGGGCAGGAATCGCGAAAAGAGCAGAATCGAAAAGCCGCACGCAATCACGATGGTCGTAAACAGACACGCCCGCCCGACACTTTTGTGCGAATCGCGGATCGCCCGTTCGATGTCGCCGTGCTTCGCGTACTCGTGTTTCAAACGCCAGACATAGTGCACCGTATCGTCCACGGCGATCCCCAGCGTGACCGAGAGCATCATCGCCGCAGTCATGTTCACCGGAATCCCGCACCACCCCATCACACCAACGCAGAACACCACCGGCAGGAAATTAACGAGCAGCAAGATCACGAGCATGCGGGCTCCGCGAAAGGCGATCGACAAGGTGATGGCGATACACAATGCGGCCAACGCGAATGAACGATACTGATCGCGAAGCAGTCCATCGACGAGCGTCGAATAGAAATGATAGAGTCCGGTGACTTCGACTTCGTACTCAGAGCCGAATTGCTCTTCGGCGTCATGTTTCATCTGTTCGCAAGCGGCTAACTTGTCCTGCACGTCGAACCCTTCGACGCACCGAAAGTTGATGCGCATGGTGTCGCCGGCATCGTTGAGGAAGTTGCGCAGGATGTCCGCACCGCCTGGAATTAACCGCAGCAACTGGCACGCCTGCGCGGCTTGCGTGTCGGTCGCGATGGTACCCGGAAGCACGAGACTCAGCGCATCTCTCAATGAAAGCGCCCGCCGCACCATCGGTAGTTCTTCCACGAGCGCGTCGGCGATGTCAGCCCCCTTGCGAACGGTCATCGCCGAAACAATCGCACCACCGTCATGGCGTTTGACCACCAACTCGGTCGAGCCCAACGGGGTCAGATGCTCTTCGATGAAATTGTAGTTCTGTCGAATCTCGCTTGAGGGCCTGAAGTTCTTGACGAAGTCGCTTTGAAATTGAATCCGCGAACCGCCGCAGAGCATGAACACACCGACGATGAGAAAACCGATCACCACGTGCTTGCGACGCGCAAGCGCCAAGTCGGCTGACCATGCCAACGCCCGCTGAGCCAACCGGTGCCCGGCATTTTTGCTCGCACCGCCCCATCGAACCAACAGCGGTAACGCCGCCACCGAACCGATGAAGGCGATAACCAATCCGGCGACCATCAGCATGCCGAATCGCCTGACCGGTGCGATCGATGAGATGCTCACCGATCCAAACCCGACAGCCGTCGTCAACATGATGATCGCACACGGAACAAGCATGTAGCTCAGCACACTTCGCGATCGCCCATCGGGATCGACGTCTCCCGTTGCCTGGGCATCCTCTGCGGCTACCGCAAGATGCACGCAATTTGCAACGGCAAGCACGACCACCAATATCACCAGCATCTGCGTGATCAACGACGAGACGATCCCCAGCGCTGTGGTCATGGCAAGCGTGATCACAATCGCCGACAACCCCACGAAACCGGCAAAGAGCATCGGCGCGATCCGCCGAAAGACCAGCCAAAGCGTCACCACGATCAGTCCGAATGCCAACACCGAGAACACCAGCAGATCCTGATCAACGTACGCATACATGTCGATCAACGTGACGTACGGACCGGTCAAAAATATTTCAACACCCGGGTGCCGCTCCCGAAATTCGCGGACGATGTCGCGCATTTGACCGACCGATCGGCGGCGGGCTTCCCCTCCGGAATCTTCAGCCGACATTTGCAGCAGGATAGCCACCGTTCTACGATCGTGGCTGATGAGGTTGCCTTCCAGCAAAGGATGGGAGAACAACCGGTCGCCGAGCATCGTCCGCAGTGCTTTGGGGATACTCGCGATAGAATTGCAGCGCTGAACGTTTTCGACGGTTTCAAATTTTTTGTTCAACTCGACGAGCAGCGCATCGACCGATTCGTCGAATGGTGCGGACGTATGCAGCGCTGCGACGGCGAATTCGTTGCTGGTGAATTCCTCGACAAACGATTGAAACCGTTCATACGCCGGGTCATCGCTGGCGACGAACGCTTCGAGACGGTAGTCCTCTTTGAGCCCGCGCGCAAACAGAAGCCAGCCGCCTGCAACCGTCAGGATGGCAAGGATCGCTGCGACCGGTTTGTGAAATCGGACGACCAACTGGCTTGCGGGCGACGGATTCATAAAGCAGCGCCGCACACTTGGGCTAGTACCCTGGACGGATACCGGTCGACGTGGCAAGACCGGTGAAGCGACGATTGCCCAACGTAGCGCTCGGCAAGCCTTCGGGCCAGGCGCTGATCGACACGCCGAAATCATCCTCGACCTGGTCCAGGGCGAAGGTTACGCCAACGTACCATCGCGGGAATTTACGGATGATACCGACATCGAACTCGGCGGTCCGGCCTTCTTCGAGGTCAAACTGTTCGCGGGCAGCCAACGTGTACTTCTCGTTCATGCGATAATTCAAACCCAGACCGAGCAGGTTGGAGTCGATCTCGCCGATGTAGCGATACCCCACCAGGTAGCTAAGCCGCGGCGAGCGCTCGACCGCGTAAGTCAGGCTGAAGACGTCCACCTGCCCATCGTTGAGATCGTAGTTCATCTCCGATGCGAGCGAGGTCGAGTCATTGATGCGATAGAGCAACGCGGTATTGATGTAATTCTGGGCGATGCTGTTTTCCGGACGCGTATAGGAGACGAAACCGTTGGTGAATTCGTTGCCGGTCACCTGGTTGCGACGGTGATCGTCGTTGAAGAAGCCGGCTTCCACGTCAAAGGTCAGCACATCCACTGTCCGCTGCCGCCCGAGCGCTCCGCGCTTGGTCTGAAAACGCTGCCGCACACCGATCGACACGCCATCGGTATCGCCCACGCCTTCGACCGTTTCGTCAAACGGGTGCAGCTCGACCGGATTGACGTTGCCATCCGCGCCCCACGCCACGATGTCGGTCTTGATGATGTGGCGAATGCCCGAAATGTCGAACAATTCGGAGCGGACATCCGGATAGACCTTCCACATGTAATGACTGGCGCGAACACCATACGTACCCAACACGCGCTGAATCCCGCCGTCAACCGGCGAATCATCCCACGCGGTCCCGCGAATCGATGCGAACGGTACGATCCGCAAATCGCCAATCGAAAACGGAATTTCAAGTTCCTGACGCGAGTCGGCCCGCATGACCGAACCCGACTCGTCGGGCCGACCAAAACCAAGCTGCCCATCGGTGATCGATGCCCGCACCAAGCGCCTGAGGAAGTTTTCATTTTCAGCCGGTCGGAATCGAACCACGCCGGCTCGGTTTTCACTGAAAAACGTCCCGAAATCACCGACCGGCTCACCGATCAAACGAAACGCCAGTTCGGGCAGACGCTCGGTCTGGGTCAGGAAATCGAGGATGCGGTATTGGAGTTGGGCGGTGAATGCCCAGTTGTCCCGCTGCTTCTTGAGGAACAACACCGTTTCCTGCTCTTTGCCCTTGTCGAATTCCTGCTCGTAATATTCCTCGAGGAAATTGCGATCCGAAACGTACGACAACTCGAAGCTCAACTGCCAGTCGTCGGGCAGATACTCACGATGGCGCACGGTGAAGCGGCCACGTGTCTCGGAATCGGGTTCGAGATTTCTGAATCGCCCGCCCAGGTTGTCTTTACCGGTGTCGTTGATGAAGTATCCGCGAAACAGTCCGAACGAATCGTCGGTTTCGTAATCCAGATTGGCACCGATGGCTGGACCGCGCTTCGAGAAATAGTCGAGCCGCAGCGTACCGTCGAACCCGTCGGGCCTTTCCAAACCAAGGATGTTGAACAGCTCCCAGCGCGTCTGGAACTCCGCCCCAAAGTCATCGCTGAATCCGGTGCGGATGTTTTTGAGACTCGTTTCGGAATCGCTGATTTTTCCGCGGGCGTGGGGCCAATACAAAATCGGCACGTTCCCGATGTTCAGGGTCGGTTTCTTGGCGTCGTAGGTGCCGGTGATGACGCCCCGTTGCCGCGGCGCGAGCGAAACTGCCGGTGTCCGGTCCACGATCTCCAACTCTTCCGCGCCGATGTGGTAGTGCGGTGTGTAGAATTCGCTTGTGGTAAACTTCGCGTCGTTGGCGACGAACTCGCGCGACGAGAGTTGGCGGATCATGTCCGCACGAACATAAATCGGCAGCGACCGAACAGGGTCGAGCATTCGCATCACCGCGTCGAGCACCAACGCGCGATCGTGAACAAAATCGTAGTAAAGTCGCGACGCCCGAATCATCTGGTCGCCGTTGGAAAGCACAATGTCGCCTTCGAGGTAGACGCTTTCGACGGCTCCACCTTCAAATTCGCCACCGCCGACGTTGCCCAAGAGTCCCGGCCCTGACAAATCGCCGGAGTCCGACTTGGCTCGTCCGGGCCGATCGTCCGCCTCGGCATTGGTGCCAGCCGCAGCCTTATCGCGCTGCCCGCTCAGATAAACGACGGCAGCATCCGCCCGCAATTCAAGCGGCTGACCGTCCTTGGAAGACGATCCGCGAAACACGATCACATTGCCGATGACCGTCACGATGGTTCGCCCTTCACCGGTTTGCTCGACCTGCAAATCGTTGCCCTGATACGACACCGGTTCGCGAACCTGTAAGTCTTCGGCGTCGGCGCGCCGGCCTATGTCGACCACACTCATGGGCGAGCCAGCCAACCCGGATCCGGTGCGTCGCCCGGCCAATGCTTCACGAATGCGAATCGCCCGCTGATAAACTGATGTGTCCGCAGAGGGTTCGGTGCTGCGATGGTCGGCGCCGGTGCGAATCTTGCCGCTGGAGTTGAGGGTGACGAACAGTGCAGGTCCGCGCGTCACCGTGCCAGCCGCATCACGCACGCGGGCATTTCGCCAGAGCACGATTTCCAGTCGGGTAAACGCGGTCCCGCCTTCGGAGGCCTGCGTCATCCAGATGACGGCTTGCTGGGCGTTGAGACGGCGCTTGCCGAGTTGCAATTCGAAATCGCCGACGAAGTGAACGACGTTGCTGCCGTCGGCATCGCGCCAGAGGTGGACCAACTCGCCGAACATTTCCACATCGGCATGGCTGACCCCGGCTGGCGTCAGCGGTTCACTGACTTCGTCACCCAACGGAACGAGCGACTGCCCCAATGCCGTGGTGGACAGAACCGCACACACAACACCGACAATCCAACCACGACAGACAATTGGCCTCGAATATTTTTTCACGCCGCATTCCGTTGTTAGGACGTCATTTGACTATTGTCTTTTCCGATCCCGTAGACGGGCAGCCACGTCGAATTCATCCGCGCCGGAATTCACATGTAGCGGATCGGAGATCGGCTCGCACATCGCAGCATTGGGAACGCCAAGCCGCGACAAACCGACCGAACGCAAAGTATAGACCGCAGTCCAACCCTGTCAAAGCAAAACACCCTCGACGATCGGGCGCCCCTGGCATACCCTAGGCGCTTTGGAACATTGAAATAAACCACAAACAAAGCGTCATGACCCCAGCATCCGCGCATATTCCAAGTCTTCCCGACCAGCACGCCATCTATGCGCGCAATATGGCCGAGCTTTGGCGACATGATCCCGTGCTGGCGATGGCGATCGACGCCATCCCGGACGAAAAGCGACCCGAAATTCAGGAGACGCGATCCGGCGAAAAAACCGTGGCGATCGCCTCGGGCGACAAACGGCCCGTGTTTCTTCACAGCCGCTACGACCCGGTCAAAGAAGCCAACCAATTGGTCGGCGGGGTTGTCACCGATGACAAATTCTGCTTCGTCGTCGGGGGGCTGGGGCTCGGGTATCACATCCTGGCGCTGGAAGAAGCGATCACGTCGGATGCGATTATCGTGGTCGCGGAACCCAACGTGGCGCTATTGGCGGCGGCACTTGCCTCGGTGGATTTATCAACCGTGCTGCGCGACGGGCGGTTGATCTTCCTGCACACGATCGACAAAGTCCGCCTGCACGACAAGCTGCGCCCACACACACCGCTGCTCATGATGGGGACGCGCTTCGTCAAACACGCTCCGTCCGATCAACTTGAGCCCGAATTCCACAAAGCCGTCCGGGCGATGGTCACCGACTTCGTCGCCTACTCGCGCATGACGTTGATGACGCTGATCACAAATTCGCAGATCACCTGTCGAAACATCGCGAACAACATCGCCACGTACGCATCGACGCCGTCGATCGAAGTTCTGCGCGATCGATACAAAGGTTTCCCCGGCATCGTTGTGTCAGCCGGTCCGTCCCTTCGAAAAAACATCGACCTTTTGAAACAGGCCAAGGGTCGCGCGGTCATATCAGCCGTCCAGACTGCGCTGCGCCCAATGAGCAAGGTCGGCGTGATGCCCGACTTCGCCACGAGCCTCGACTTTCACGAAATCAGCAAGCAATACTATCAAGGCATCGACGGTCTCGAAGACGTGCATCTCGTCGCCGAACCCAAAGCCACCTGGCACGTGCTCGACAACTATCCCGGTCCGATTTCAATCCTCGACAACCAGTTCGCTCGACTGCTCATTGGTGAAACGTTATCGCCGCACGCCGACCTTCCCCCGGGTGCGACGGTCGCACATCTTTCGTTTTACCTGCTGCGTTACATGGGTTGCGATCCGATCGTCTTCATCGGGCAGGACCTCGCCTACACCGCAAACAACTTCTACGTTCCCGGCGTCGAAACGCATCGCGTCTGGCAAAGCGAACTGAATCGATTCAACACGCTTGAAACGAAGGAGTGGGAACGCATCGTGCGCAATCGGCCGGTGCTGCGCAAGGTCGCGGGCAACGACGGGAACGAACTCTACACCGACGAACTGCTCTTCACCTACCTCGAACAGTTTGAAAAAGACATCGCCGAAACGCCCGCGAAAGTCATCAACGCAACCGAAGGCGGCGCTCAGATTCGCGGTACCGAAGTGATGTCGCTGCAACAGGTGCTCGACACCTACGCAACAACGCCACTACCGACACATGCGCAGGCGAGCCAAACGCGCGACAGGAGCATCGTTCCCAAGGTTCGCGACGAAATCGCGAGTCGCACGAAGGAAGTCGAACACCTCGTCGATGTGTGCAAAAAGATGGACATCGAGTTAGCCAAGCTTCAGGAGTTGACGCACGACCCAGCCCGCTTCAACCAGACGATGGTGCGCGTGGATGAACTGCGTGCCCAGGTCAATCAAGCGCAGCGTGCGTATCGCATCATCAATGCCGCGTCCCAGTTGGCCGAGCTTCGCCGATTCACCTCCGACCGACGCCTCAATGCCGACGAATCCAAAGGGGCCGAGCGGGCCAAACGCCAACTCGCCCGCGATCGTGAATTTGTCGGCGAGATTATCAAAGGCGGTGAATCGATGATCGAAATCCTCACCGTCGCACTCAACCGCGTCGAGAAAAGCATGGAGGTCAACGCTTGAAACCCATCGCCCTGCTCGACGTGAATCTCGAACACACGCCCATCGGCACGGCAAGCCGATTGGCTGACCAGCTGTGCGGTGAAATCGTGTTGCGCCGCACGATCGGTCGGCTGCAATCGGTCGCGGGCCTTGCAGCGATCGTCGTCGCCTGTCCGAAAGATCAACAGGTGACCGTCGAGTCAATGCTGGCTGGCACGTCGGCGCAGTGCTTTTCGCGCGATGCATCGCAACCCATCTATCGGAACCTGATTCGCAGCGCCCGCAAGTGGTCGCTCGACGCCTGGCGCGGCGGGCTCGGAAGTTCGAGCGGGCTCGACGACTACATGGATGTTCGCATCTTGCTCGGCGCACTCGATCGCACGGACGCCGACTCCGTCGTGTTTGTCCCGCCCGGTTCCGCGTTGATCGATCCACGGTTCGTCGAGGCGATGCTTGAACATGCCCAAGCCAACGAGAACACCGTTCGCCTGACCTTCGCGCAAACACCGCCCGGCCTGTCACCGGTGATCATGCAGCGGCCGCTCTGCGAACAACTCGTGCAGAGTAACGCGCCGGTCGGTTGGGCGATCGGATACAAACCCGACGATCCCGCGATCGACCTGGCGTTCAAGCCATCGTGCTACATCGCATCCCAACCGCTGCGTCATGCGTCGGGCCGATTGACGGCTGACACGCTGCGTTCGTTTCGCGACATGGAGCGGATCATCCAATGCGGCGCCGATTCTTCAGCAGATGCGTCGGCCAACTGGCTGCTCGAAAATGAACACACGCGATTTGCAGACTTGCCGCGCGAAATCGAAATCGAACTGACCACCGAAAGCCCGGTTCAATCGCGACTTCGTCCCAACCGCGATCAGATACCAAAGCGCGACCCCATCGATCCGCAACTGGTGGGCAGGCTCGCCGGCGAGATGGCTTCTTACGACGACGCACTCATCACACTGGCAGGTTATGGCGACCCGCTGCTGCATCCGGACTTCGCATCAATTCTCGCTGCGATCAAAAGTGCCAACGTGTATGGGCTGTCCATCCGAACCACCGGCCAATCGCTGACCGACGAACACATCAGCGTCCTCATCGAAAACGACGTCGACATCATCGAGTTCGTATTGGACGCCTGGACGCCGGAAGCATTCGCAAGGTGCTACGAGGGCGGCAAGCTTCAAAACGCCACCGACGCGATCGATCGGCTGATCGAAGCCCGCCGCACCGCCCAGCAAGCCACCCCCATCATCGTCCCCTCGATGACCAAATCGCGATTGAACATCGGCGAGATGGACCCGTTCTTTGACGGCTGGATTCGCAAAGTCGGATGTGCCCTGATCGGAGCCTACACCGATTACGCAGGCCAACTGGAGGATCAATCCGTCGCCGACATGCGCCCGCCCCAGCGCACGGCTTGCCGCCGGATCACAAACCGCTGCTTCGTCGCCTCGGACGGGCGGGTTTACCCATGTGACCAGGATTTAACCGGAACAATGTCGCTCGGACATCTGGCGGATGCTACAATGGAAGCGATCTGGGCAGGCTCAGTCCATTCGAATCTGCGCTCGTGTCACGCGACCGGCAACCTGGACGAATACCCCATCTGCGCGCGGTGCTCCGAGTGGCATCGCCCATGACGGACGGCTTATCCGTTCGCTCACCCCAGGCGGATTCATCCCGGTCAAACGCGGTTGCGACGGCGTCTCCACCAGTCTAAGCTACTGTCAATTAACACGTTGTCATTCTCCAGCCACGGAGTTGTACGCCAGTGTCGAGTGCATCCGTCAAGCCGGTCGGAATCGATCTTGGAACCACGTTCTCGGCGATCTCCTATGTCGATGATGGTGGGGCGCCGCGGGCGATCCCCAACCCAGAAGGCGCGTACGTCACACCGTCGGCTGTCTACATCAAACCCGACCGTTCGATCGTCGTCGGCCAAAAGGCACTCGACGCCCTCAGCGAGCGTCCCGACCGGGTGGCTGTCAATTTCAAACGCGACATGGGCGAAAAGTTCTACAGCGAACCGATCGGTGGTCGCGAGTTTTCACCCGAAGCCCTTTCCGCCCTCGTCCTCAAGCGACTCGCCCAGGATGCCCGCAACGAACTCGGCGAGATCGGCGGCGCTGTCATCACCGTCCCCGCGTATTTCGGTGACGCCCGACGCAAAGCCACGCAGGATGCCGGACGCATCGCCGGGTTGGACGTCATCGACATCATCAACGAACCAACAGCCGCCGCACTCGCCAACGCGTTTCAACAGTACATCAATCTCGGTGGCGATCAGAGCGATCTGAGCATCGCCCGCATCGCAGCCCGCGCCCCTTCGACAACGATGGTCTACGACCTTGGCGGCGGCACGTTTGACGTCACCATCATCCGCATCGATCACAACGATTTTGAGGTCATCGCGACGGGCGGCGAGGTGCGGCTTGGCGGTATCGATTTCGATCAGCGCATCGTCAACTATTTTTGCGATGAATTTCGCCGGCGACATGGCATCGATCCACGCGACACACCGGAGACGATGGAGCGCATCCGCGCAACCTGCGAACTCGCCAAGATCGCGCTTTCGGACAGCGAGCAGACCGTGCTGATTTGTGAACACCTCGGCCGCAAGATGCAGGTGCCCATCAGCCGTGCCCGCTTCGAGCAATTGACGGCTGACCTCATCGCCCGAACACAGATTTCCACCGAGATGCTCTTGGAAGACGCGATGCTCAGTTGGGATCGTGTCGACAACATCCTGCTCGTCGGCGGTTCGAGTCGGATTCCGCGCGTCTCGCGGATGCTCTCGGAAATTTCCGGTAAGGAACCGGAGATGGCCATCGCGCCGGATCAAATCGTTTCGCATGGTGCGGCGCTGCACGCGGCGATCTCCGTGCACGACCGTGCGGAACATCGGGCATCAACATCAACCCAATCGACCGCCGCAAGACAAGAACGCCGCCTCGATTCTGAAAATGCCCTGCGTCTGCAGGATGACGAAGAGGAACAGCGGGTGATGCAGTCGATCATGGCCGCCGATGCCGTGGACGCTGCGAAGCGCATCAAACTCGCCGACGTCAATTCGCATGGACTCGGCGTCATCGTTCGCGCGAAAGAGGGGCAAGGAACCGCCAACTCCGTGATCATTCCGCGCAACACCCCACTGCCAACATCCCGCGTCAAACTATTCGGAACCGAAGCCAAGAACCAGCGTCAGGTGCGCTTGCGCATCACCGAAGGCGACACCCGCGACCCTCGCGGTTGCACCCAGATTGGCGAGTGCCTGATCCGCCAACTGCCCAAGGGTCTGCCCAAAGGCGCACCGGTGGAAGTTTCTTTTCGATACGACGCCAGCGGACGCATCCACGTTAAAGCGATCGAACTCACCAGCCGCATCAGCGCCGATGTTCAACTCGAACGCACCAGCGGCTTTGCGCAGGAAGATCTCAACAAGATGAAAGACGCCGTCTCAGAAATCAATGTCGAATAAACCAGAAGAATCCAAAGCAGCCGATACCGATCCGCAATCGAGACCGGACGCGGTCAAAGAAGTCGACGCGTACAGCGAGTATCTGCAACTGGCTGAAGGTCATCGGCCGCCCCATCTCTATCAACTGTTGGATATCGAACTCTTCTGTCCGCATCCCGAACGCATCAACCAAGCCGTGCGGCGACAATTCCGCAAGATCAAACCGTACGAAGAGAATCCCGATCGGCGGGTGCGCGAGCGCATCCAGGACGTGATGACCCACATCGCGACGGCCAAAACAGTTCTCAACAACCCGGTGCAGAAAAAAGAGTACGACGAACGCTTGGCCAAAGTCCTCAAGATCAATCGCGATGAATACCTGATGACGCGGACCGCCGCCCGCCCACCCGAATTCTGCATCACGGTGATTGCCGGCCCCGCTCAGGTGGGCAGTCGATTTGAGTTACTGCCGGATCAAATGGTGACCTTGGGCACCAGTTCCCACACGACGGTCTGCCTGCCGAGTCTCCGTCTAGCGAAGTTACAAGCCACGATCGATGAACGCGACGATCACTGGGTGATCAAGAGCGCCGACAATTCGCTCGTGATGATCGTCAACGACACGCGGTGTCAGGAGCATGTGCTTGAACCGGGCGACGTGATCGATCTGGTAGGGTATCGAATTCTTTTTTCAGAAATCGCAGCCCCCGCCCGCAAGGCGTCTTCGATCCCACCGCCCTTGTCGCTGGTGGTGCATTCCGGGCCGAGCGTACCCGATCCGCTAATGAACATGGTGTCGCCCGCGACGGTCCTGATCGGCTCGTGCGATACCGCGCTTTGGCAACTGATGGGTAAGGGCGTTTCGCTGCACCACGCCCGCGTCGAAGCCGACGGGGCATTTTGGCAATTGCGCGACCTGCGCAGCGATACGGGCACGATGCTCAATGGCGACAAGGTGTCGCAGTCGATCCTGTCCCATCGCGACGTGATCAACCTCGGCCCGTACGAGATCCAGGTAAGGCTGCGCAAATAATCCCCAAAAAAACCGTGCCACTGCTCTGTGAGCAGTGTGATGTGCAATAACGTTGGAGCGCCCCGCACTGCTCACAGAGCAGTGGCACACGCTTTTATTGAAGTGTCATTTCGTTCATGCGTTAAATCACCGCGGCTTGCGATTGGCGAATCCAACCGGTGTTGCCATCCGGCAGTTCGATGCGATACCAGCCCGTCCGCTCTTCCAGAATGGTGAACTCGACGCCTTCATGAAGCGTCTCACGGAAAGCGGCGGCTGACGCCTCACCATTGCCTTTGCGAACGGTGATGTCGTTTTGAACGGTGACGCCTTCGAGGATGTGACTTCGATTCCAGGTTTCAACCGCGACCGATGTGCCAGCCGCCACCCAAAACAGTGCGAACAGGCAAATCAGCGGCATGGTCCCTGCCCCCTTGCGAAAAACCCGCAGCGTCAGCAGCAGCCAGAACCCCGCGTACGCAAGCAGACCGACAATCAAACGCACCTTCGTCGACGTTTCGTAGTGCCAGAAGAACACCGTCTCCCAGATCGCCTTGCCACCGGTTGACTCAATCCGATTGCGTCGCAGCGACCGAGCGAAATTCAAGTTCGCCCGAAGTTGCTCGTCGGCGCCGATCAAACGCTCGCCGCGGCGATAATGCAGAATCGCCTTGCCCAGATCGTCCATCTGAAGGTAAGCATTGGCGAGGTTGTAGTGCAGGTAGCCATTGGAAACACCGTCGGCCAACAGCGCTTCGAAACCATCTGCCGCTTTTCGAAACAGTCCACGATGACTGTCGCCATTTTCGTCGCGGGCCTGCAATCCCTGATCGTACGCATCGAGTGCGTCGCGCAGGACCTGCTCGCGCGTTTGCGCGTCCATCGCCCACGACACACTGGGCATCGAAAGATTCGCGATGACGGCCGACGCAACCAGCAAACAGATACGCCGCGTTGCCCGTCGCGCGGTCCATCGAATCAAACGCGATCGTCGGTGCGGAAGCTGGATGTCAATGTCGCGTTGCATGGTCATTTGCGCTTGCCCAATTGCTTTTCAATTTGTTCGATCATCGTGCGAACATCGCCTGCGTGCCTGACGTCGTCTCCGTGTGAACGTCCGCCAAACTCAGCCGCTTCGCAGTCGGCGATCACGCGGTTGGTTGACTCAACCACGTCAGCCGACACGCCGGCATCGGTCAGCGCCTGTGCGGCATCGCTGCGGGTCAAGACCTCGGAGCCAATCATCAGCCGATCGCGAATGTACACCAGGATTACGTTGAGCGCCGTGTCCTGATCTTTAGCAGAACCAGACGATCGGTTGATGGCGTCAAGTCGTGAAAGCGCCGTCTTGAATGCTGCCCGCTGCGTCATCAACCCCGAGTTGGATTTTCGAAATTCGCTGCGGCGGCGGATGAGCAGGCAGGCCATAAATACCAGCGGCGCACCTACAACGACAGGGGCCGCGATCGTCACAAGCTTAAGTCGCTGATCGGCCAACAGGCTGTCGATGTCCGAACGGTTGGCTTCGATTCCGGCATTCAACCGCGTCAGTCGCGACTCGCTCTGCATCGCCGGTTCACCGGACTGCACGATGTCCATCGTCGACATTTTCTGCGCGGGATCGACATCCAGCGGAATCGGCTCGCTGTAAACGGTCTTGAACGTCTCGCTGTCGGTGTCAAAGTATGGCAGCGGAATGCGCGGAATCTCATGCACCTGATCCGACAGCGCCCGCAGGCTCAGTGAAAACGTCTTGCGCCGCCCATCGACCACACCGGGCAGGGTGTCGTCGCTGATTTGAAACTGATCGTTGAATCCGGGAACTTCTTTGAGGTGCGGAGCCTGCAAGTGCTCAAGCTGGCTCTCCCCTTCGACCGTGATATTCAGCGTGATCGGATCGCCCACGCGAACATGATTCGGGGTGGCAGTGGCTCTGATGGAATGACTACCGACAGCGCCACTGAAACCCGGCGGGCGGCCTTTGGTCGGCACATCGAGCACGTTGACGTTGGTCTTGTCGATGGTGGCAAAGATCGGCTTGGTTTCCGAGAAGCGCACGCTGCCAAACACATCGCGTGAGACTTTCAGCGGATAGTTGACGACAATTCGCACACCACCGGCTTCAAACTTGCCCGGGCGGGTGGGCCAAACTTCCTTACGGATTTCGTAGACGTTGTAAGAATACTTTCGTCCGTCATCGCCGACGCGCTGCATTTGCGCGATCTTGACGTCGGGGTTTTGCCGCATCACGAGGTCTTCAAACACGCCCCAATCGGTCGCGTTCTTGTCGATCGCCTGCCACATTTCGCGATAGTTCAGCTGCGTGCGGCGCTGCTTGTATTCCTTAAGCCACACCCGCAGGGTGACGTCAATCGGTTCACCGACATAGACCTTGTCTTCCGCGCCGACCAACTCGACGTACAGCAGATCGCCTTTTTCGGAAACCGTGGCGCGGAAGTTGGCCGAGCGCGTCGAGAGTTTCTCGCCATCAACGTCAACTTCGATCCGCGGAATTGTGAGAATGCCTTGTTTGAGCGGGGTCACGTTGTACAGGTAGCGGGTCGTCTCTTCGGTACCGCCCATCTGCCGCCCGTTGATGATGATGTGACTCGTCCGCATCGACGTTGACGTGTTGATCAACTCGCTCGTCGCGCCCTCGATTTCCGGAAACTCGGGGGCTTCGTGCTTCTCGCTGGCGGTCACGTCAATTGCGACCGCAAACGGAACGCCCACGTACACCTGCGACGACTCGGTGAGCAACTTGACCTCACCCGCGAGTGCTGCCGGCGCCGTCCAGCACATCAACAAACCCAAAATGACTGCAACCCGATTGCGCATTTACCAGTCCTTTAGCACCGGAGCCTGACGAACCCGCATGCGCCGTTTGTTCTCTTGGCGGCGCTGGGCTTCTTTGTCGCGAACGGCTTGAAGCATCCGAGCCAACTCCTCATCGGTCAGCTTGCGCTCCTGCTGCGACGCGGCTTGCTGTTGCTGTTGATCCTGAGGATTCTGCTGCTGGTCATCTGACGGCTGCTGATCGTGTTGATCTTTCTTCTGCTGTTCGTCGTTTTTCTGCGACTGCGGATCTTTTTTCTCGTCACCCTTCTCGCCGTCTTCTTTTTGCTGCTCGTCTTTCTTATCCTGATCCTGCTCGCCTTCCTGCTTTTGTTGCTCGTCGTTTTTCTCGCCCTCTTCGCCGTCCTTTTGATCCTGCTTCTGTTGATCCTGTTGATCCTGATTCTGCTGATTCTGATCGTTTTCCTGTTGGTTCTGCTGGTCTTGTTTTTCCTGTTCCTGCTTCTGTTTATCCAGCAGATCCTTGATCAGAAGTTGGGCGATTTCGATGTTGGCTCGCGCGTCTTCGTCTTTGGGGTTGAGTTCCAGGGCGTCGCGATAGTGAAAAATCGCCGAACGGGCGAGTTCGATCGACTCCTTCAAGTCGGACATCTTCTCCAACGCCTCGCTGTACGCGACGTTGCCCAGGTTGTACTTGGTCCTGGACTCCAGATCCAAGTCGCGCGTCTGTAGCGCCGCGTTGAAGAAATCACGGGCGGCTGAAAAATCCCGCTGGCGATACGACGCCAGTCCCCGGTTGTACGCAATCTCCGGACACTCCGGGCATTTGAGTTCGGCTTCGGTGAATTGCTCCTGCGCTTTGTCGTATTCACCGCTTTCGTACGCCTTGATCGCCGCGCGGACATGTTCGGCTGCCTCGCGATCCGCCGCCGTCACCGATGATGGAATCATCGATAGCGTCGCAACGACCATCAGGATTTGCTGACACGTTCGATTATGCATGGATACCAACCTCACTCGAAGCGGCGGCC
Organism: Phycisphaerales bacterium UBA1845; assembly: GCA_002338715.1. Lineage (GTDB taxonomy): Bacteria > Planctomycetota > Phycisphaerae > UBA1845 > UBA1845 > UBA1845. The sequence continues at coordinate 21,458 of DDIR01000002.1, forward strand.
TTCCGATCACTCAACAACGTTTCGATCAACAGCAGAAGCAGCGCCAACCCCGCAAACCATTGAAAGCGGGCGTACTGCATTTCCTTATGCGACATTTCCAACTCGCGTGCTTCCACCTTTCGGCGGATGTGCTCTTCGTACAGCACGCGAAAGTCAGCATCCGAAGTTCCCATGGGATAGTATTCTCCCCCACCTTCGATGGCCATCTCCTGAAGCGTCGCCACATCCAGCTTGGACCAGACCTGCTCGCCCTTGTATTGCAGGAATTGTCCCTGGCCGTTCTTCTTCGTGGGAATCCGCGCGCCGCGCGTCGCATCACCCACGCCAACGGTGAACACGCGAATCTTCTTGTTCTGCCAGGCATCCCGCGCCGCCTCAACCGGAAACGACGCCTGGTCCTCACCGTCGGTGATCAAGAGAATCGCTTTGTGCCCTTTATCATTGTCCGCAAAACTGTCAGCCGCTTCACGAATCGCGTCACCGATCAGCGACCCACCGCGGGCGGTGCTGCGCGTGTCCACTTCGTCGAGGGCCATCCGATACGCGCCGTAATTGATCGTCAGCGGACAGGTCAGCGCCGCGTTTCCGGCAAACGTCACCAACCCGATGCGATCGCCCTTCAACCCACTCAGCATGTCGCCCAATTCAAACTTCGCCCGTTCGAGGCGATTCGGGGCGATGTCCTCAGCCAGCATCGAACGCGACACATCCAAACACACCATGATATCGATGCCCTTGCGCTGAAGTTGGACGATCTTACGCCCCCAGCGCGGACCCGTTGCAGCAAAGATCAACAGCGCGATCGAACCAAGCAGGATGGCGGCTTTGATCTTCTGACGGCGGATACTCACGGTCGGCATCAACCGATCGAAAAGATTCACCGTCGCAAAAATGCGCATCGCCCGCGACTTGCGCGAGAAACCATATGCAAACAAGCCGCCCAGCACCGGGATCAACCAGAGCAAATGCAGATACTGAATGTTATCGAGCTTGAGATCCATTTCGTCTTCTGCCGATTCGCATCATGATTCGGTCGAACTACGGAATCTTGCGAAAACGGGTGTTCGTCAAAATAACTTCCAACGCCAAACACACCAGCGCCACCAACAACAGCGGCGGATAATTCAACGAACCGAGTTTGACCCATTGGGTGGCCATCTCTGCGTGTTGCAGGTAGCGCTTCTCTTCGGTTTCGGTTTTTTCCAATTCATCGATGCGGGCATAGATGTCCCGAAGCGATTCGGTGTCGGTCGCGCGGAAATATTCCCCACCGGTGGTCTTGGCGATTTCCTTCAGCGTGGGCTCGTCGATGTTCACGCGAATGTCCACAAGTGTGTCGCGCCCCAGAAAGTCGACGCCGGGGGCTTTGGCGATACCGCGCGTTCCCACGCCAATCGTATAAACCTTGATGCCAGCCGCCTGGGCGAGTTCCGCGCCTTGAATCGGCGTGAGGTCGCCGCGCGTCTGCTCACCATCCGTCAAGAGCACCAACACCTTGCTTTTGATTCGATTGGCATTGAGCGCTTCGCGCCGTTTGGTCATGTCCTCCATGCGCAAAACACCCAGCGCAATCGCGTCACCGATCGCCGTTCCGTCTTCCTGCTGCGACTCCTCGCGGGCGACGATCTTCGTCTTCTGCAACGTATCGACCAGGTATGCATGGTCGAGCGTCAACGGACACCGACTGTCGGCGTATGCGGCGAACGTGATCATGCCGATCAGATCGTCGGGACGCCCCTGCAACTCGGTTCCTTTTTCGCCCTGCACAAACTGCGTGGCGACGTGCTTGATCGCCTCCAGCCGATCCACCGGTTTGCCGTCGATTTTGAAATCCAAGGCCCGCATGCTGCCCGATCGATCGACGAGCAGTTGAATCGCGACGCCTTCCGAGACAATCCGCGTTTCTTCATCGCCCTTTTGCGGGCGAGCCAAACATACGATCATCACGATCACCGCGATCGTTCGCAGCAGCGGAATCAGGAAGCGCATGCGAACCGCCCACGTGCGCCCCTGCGTCCGCAGATTGTCCAATGACGAAAACCGAATCGCGGCATGACGATGTTGCCGTCGCCACCGCCACCAGATCAGCGGCACAAAGACCAGCAGGGTCAGCATCATCGGACGATCGAATGTGATTCCCGAAAACATCAGGCCGCCACCTCCGTCGCTGCGTCTGACTCGCGCGTGATTGCACCGCCAACCGCTCCCGGTTTAGTGTGTTCCACGAAGTCGCGAGCCGCATTGAATACCGTCTCAATTTCTCGTGAACTGGGTTCGTAAAGCGTGTACTTCACCATGTCGCACGCCGTCAAGAATTCCCGCAGATGCGCCTTGTGCGCGGCGTTGAGCGCGTTCGACGTTCGCATCTCTTCCAGAAATTCCTCGGTCGTGCGCTCGGGAGCCATCAACCCAAACCGCAGTTCGATGTAAGTTCGCGTGATCTCGTTGAGTCGATAATAGAACGGTTTGAATTCGCCGGCTTCGACCAACCCCGATGACGCCAGCGCCTTCAATTCCGCAAACGCCCATTCGTGCGGTGGGATCACGACTGCCGGTCGACCACCGCGACCGTACTTGCGAATCAGCAGCATCGCCACGATTCCGAGAACAACCACGCCGCCGACAATCCCGCCCGTCCACGCCAACCAGCCCCACGTTCGGTCCACTTGCAATTCGACCGCGCCTTTGACATCGCGAAAATTCGCCGGATCGAATTCACCTTCGAGCAGCGACGTAACTTCGATCGTGATGGGTTCGGTGGTCAGTTCCGACGTCGCCACATCGTCGTGCGGCGCGTCGCTCGGCTGCTCGTTGCGGCGATCGGCGTATTCGATGGTCACTCCGGCAATCGCATAGCTTCCCGAAAGAAACGAATCGAGCTTGTATATGTGTGTGAATCGACGCTTACCGTTGTCGAGAACTTCGACCGGTTCTTCGCGGAAATCCCGAATCTCGAATTGGCTTTGAATCGCCCCGTACTTGGGCATGGTCACGTCAATGCCATCGTCAGCCGTCACCTCAATGCGAAGTTCCAACTGCTCGGCGATCGAAATCGTGTCGCGATCGGCGGTCACGGTGAGTTTGACCGGTCCGCGATCGACCTCAGACACGACGGGCTTGGCTTTTGATTCGCCTTTTGCGGAACCATCCTCGAACTCGTCACAACCCGCCAACAAAACAAGGCAACAGGTCACGACAATCGCCCGCAAGCGTCTCGAATTGTCTTGGCCACGAAACGCGCTCATGGCGTTGCTGAATCTCCTGACATCTCGCTCTCGTCGGAATTACTTCCGCCCGAAGCATCCGCACTCTCGACGGCTCCCAATGCCTGCGGATAGAGCTTCACCCGATCCGCCTCAAACAACTCCTTAACGAACTGTTTGGAAACCTCGCGATTGCGGGCAGCCACCGTGTCTTCGCGCACCTGCTCACGAATTTCCTCAAACGGCTGCTCAACACGCTCCCGATGCGACACGATTTTGATCACGTGCCAGCCTTGCGCACTTTCGTAAGGCTTCTGCAGAATCTTACTCGCCTCGCCCTCCCGTATCGCCGCGTGCAGTTCAGCATTGGCCCCAAACATCGGGACCAATTCACCATTCGCGGGCACCGGCGTCGGGAGAATCCCCATGCTCCCCTTCGTGCTCGCGTCCAACGATTCGTTCTTGGCGATCTCGTCGAACGAAGCACCTGCATTGATGCGTGCAATCACGTCGTTCGCCTTTGCTTCGGTTTTGCAAAGCACGTGGGCAATAAAAGTAGCCGCCGGCCGGGCGTATCGTTCGGTGTTGGCCTGATAGAACCGCTGGACATCCTCTTCCGTCACGGTTCCGCGTTTGGACGATTCTTCGAAGAGCAGCGTCTGCCCCAAGATGCCGTCTGCCACCGCCTGCAGGCGATCGCGAAACTCGGCGCTCTTATCAAGGTCGCGTTTGCGGGCTTCCTGGGCGAGCACGCGCATCTCCACGATGCGCTGAAGCTCGCGTTGGCGAATCTGCGGATCGGCGAACTGCTCATGGGCACGACGACGCAGCGCGTTTTGATCCTCCGACGACAAGCCCAGTCGCGAATTGACGGCCATCTCGATCTGATCGGACAGCATCTGGTCGAATTCCGCGACCGTGATCTTCTGTCCGTCAATCTCGGCGACGACCTGCTGACCACTCGCGCCGGAATCATCGGCGCCGATGGTGGCGCGGTCGGCCATCTCCCTGGCCACCTCTGCCCAGCGCCCCAACTTCCGCAGGCACTCCACCCGACGCAGACTGATTTCCTGAATCAGATCGGGCGAACTTTCACCGAGGAGCTTTTCAGCCAACGCATATTGGGCGAACGCTTTGTCGTATTCACCGGCTGACTGTCGAAGCTTGCCCACGCGATAACGCACGTTGCCGGCTTCATACGCGGTCAGCTTGGCCATCTCGAGGTAGCGTTCCCAAAGGTCAGCCGCTTCGCCGCTGATGTTCTTATTTTCAAGATCGATGGCCACGCTCTTGATCTGATCGGCGCCGGGCATACCCGAATCGCCCGCACTTCGCGACGTGTTGATGGTCCCCGGCGGTGCGACGAAAAACCGCATCACGTTGACCACCAGCAGGATCAGCAAGAGCACAAACGCCAACCCGCTAAGCCCACCACGATTGGGCGGCGGCTCCTTGACCTGGGGTACTTCAAGATTGAGGGGCGTCGTCATGACTAGAGTCGCGCCTCCCTCGCCAGGAAAAATCGCCTAAGCGGTTCGGTAAATGACTCGCCGGTCCTGATGTGGATGGCGTCCATTTTCATTTTGCGAAACAGCGTGTCGCGTTCGTCCATGTTGCTGACCGCCTTCAGTGAATAGTTGCGACGCAGCGCCGCGCTCGACGTGTCGACGATGATGGTCTCGCCGGTTTCGGCATCCATGAGTTCAATCATGCCGACATTGGGCAATTCCATCTCGCGCTGATCGCTGATCGAAATCGGAATCACGTCGTGGCGCTTCCTCGCAATGCGCATGGCGTTTTCAAATCCGCTGGCTTGAAAATCGCTCACGAGAAACACCACGCTGCGCTTGCGAAACGTCTTGTTCAAAAAATCAAACAACACCGAAAGATCGGTCCCTCGACTCTTCGGTTTCAGATACAACAATTCGCGAATCACCCGCAGCACATGGTTCGCACCTTTACGCGGCGGCAGGAACGCTTCGATCTGGTCGGTGAAACAGATCATCCCGACCTTGTCGTTGTTGCGTATCGCCGAAAACGCCAGCGTCGCACACACCTCTGCCGCCAACTCACGCTTGACCTGCTCCGCCGTCCCGAAATCGTTCGACGGACTCATGTCCACGAGCAGCAGCACCGTCAACTCGCGCTCTTCGCGAAACCGCTTCACGTGCGGTCGGCCGCAGCGGGCGGTCACGTTGCGATCGATCGTGCGAACGTCATCACCGATCTGGTATTCGCGCACTTCCTCGAACTCCATCCCGCGCCCTTTGAACGCGGAATGGTACTGACCAGCCAGCACGTCATTGACCATGTGCGACGTGCGGATTTCGATGCGGCGGATTTTCTTGAGTAACTCTTTTGGAATCATCGAAGCTCAAATCTGCTTGTTTAAAAACATCAACAACCCAAGTGCCCAACAATTCAGGGCATTCGGCGATGATACGAATCCAATTCTCGGTACTGCGCTTACGGAACCGGAATGTGCTGCAGGATGTGCTCGACAACATCGCCAGCCGTCTTCTCTTCGGCTTCCGCTTCGTACGTTACGATCACGCGATGACGCAGGATGTCCATGGCAATGTTCTTGACGTCCTGCGGCGTCACGAATCCGCGGCCGTCCAGAAACGCACACGCCTTCGCTCCCAGCGACAAGAAAATCGTCGCACGCGGTGATGCGCCGAAATGAATCAGGTCGGCCAACTTCAAACCATAAGCCGCTGGGTCGCGCGTCGCCTGCACCAGATCGACAATGTAATCTTTGATGCGGTCGTCGATGTAAATCTGATCGACGAGCTTGCGGGCTTTGACGATATCATCCGGCGACATGACCGGTTCGATCAACGTCAGCGGGTGCGTCTCTCCCATCCGATCGAGAATCGTGCGCTCCTCGCCTTTGGTCGGGTAAGTCACCTGCAACTTGAGCATGAAACGGTCCACCTGCGCTTCGGGCAGTGGATACGTGCCTTCCTGCTCGATGGGGTTCTGCGTTGCGAGCACGATGAACGGATCATCGAGGCGATAGGTTTCCTTGCCGATCGTGACCTGCCGCTCCTGCATCGATTCGAGAAGGGCGCTTTGCACCTTCGCCGGCGCTCGGTTGATTTCGTCGGCAAGAATGACGTTGGCGAAAAGCGGTCCCTTCGAAACCTCAAACGTCCCGTCCTGCGGGCGATAGATCAGCGTTCCCGTCAGGTCGGCTGGGAGCAGGTCCGGGGTAAACTGGATGCGTTGGAATTTGGTTCGAATGCCAGCCGCCAAACACGACACCGCGGTGGTCTTGGCCAACCCGGGCACGCCTTCGATGAGAATGTGACCGTTGGCCAAAAGCCCCACGCACATCTTGTGGAGCAGGTCGTCCTGCCCGACGATCACGCGATGAAGTTCCTGCTTGAGGCGATCAAACGGTGCGGATGCGGCTTGCACTTCTTCGCCAATTTGTTTGACGTCAACCTGGGTCGTGGTCATCTACGATGTTTCCTCCTGCAGCACCAAATTTCGTCAATGGTTGAGGCCCGTGATTCTAATACCAAAGCCCCGAATCCTAACACTCCAAACGAGCAGACGCAAAGAATACCCGTTCCCTGTCAAGGTACGTGTCGAAAGCTGTAGCGTCCGTAACACAAGCGCAACATCGGCCGAGATCAGCCGCGCTGAAGTGCCATCGTTCACCTTGAATTGTGCTCAAAAAATAGACCTAAGGCGTGGTGGATGCAGACTTGATTGCGGTACGGATTTCACCGAGCAATTGCTCGACTTTGAACGGTTTGAACAGGACTGCTGCCAACCCTTCGCGACGCGCTCGAACGATCGAATGATTGGGATCGTAACCGAAGCCGGTCATCAGAATCACCGGGCAATTGGCGTTGCGTTCCTTCGCCGCGGCAAAGACTTCATACCCGTTGTTATGGGGCATTTTGATATCGCTCAATACGAGGTCGAAGGAACTCTCGCCGAGAATCTTGATGGCAACGTCGCCATCCTGCGCCGACTGCACTTCGCAGCCGAATCCTTTGAGCACATCGCTGACCGTGTCACGGATGATCTCTTCATCGTCAACCACAAGAATCGAACGGCCTTCCAACACCGGATCGTGACGCACCGACTTGCGCGAGCGCCGACGGTCGATAACCCCCGGACCGCGCTCCGTCATGGATTTCAGCGCATCGCGAACCCGCGCACCGTTGTCGCTGATTTCGTTCAATCGCACGCGCAGTTCATCGTGGCCAATGTAGTCGTCGATCAACGTCGCGACGTCCGTCAGCATATCGTTGAGCGGACCGCTGATTTCTTCCGACACGTCGCCATGAAGCCTGCCGGTCGTTTTGTGGCGTTCGCTGTCGAGCAGATTGAGAATGTGAATCGCAATCGCAATGTGACCAGCGAAGATTTCGGCGAACTGGCGATCATCCTCGGTGAACGCGGCGATCTGGTCGCTTTCCACGTTGAACACGCCGATGACCGCGTCGTGAAGCAGCAAAGGCACCGAAAGCGATGACTTTCCGCTTTCAATGCCCGTGATATAACGCGAATCTTTCGAAGTGTCGGGACAGAGGTAACTCTTCCCGTGCGACGCAACGAAACCGCAGATCCCGTTTCCGTCGGGTCGGGCGAAGATCGGAATCTCGTTGACCTTGGACGGCATGCCTGTCGAGAGCACCAACTCCAACCGGTTTGTCTTGGGATCGAGCAGGTGAACGGTGAAGCTGTCGAAGTTCATCAGGTCGTGGGTGTATCGGATGATTTTTTCTTCGAGTACGTCGAGGCGGCCTTGCGTGTCGAGCTTGCCGATTTGATCCACATCGAGGCTGACGAGTTCTTTGGCGGCTTTGTTGATTGCTTCGAGCTTGCGTTGCAATCGCCGCTTTTGTGTCACGTCCCAAACGATGGCGGACACTTGAATGACGTTGTGCTCTTTGTCGGTCACCGGGGTCAGATGCACTTCAAACATCATGCTATCTTCCTCAACGGTGACGTGTCGCCCGCGAAGGTGCGAAGGCAGATCGAACTCGCCTTCGGTCGCCCAGGCAATGGCCTCACAGCAAAGTTCCCTGACACGCGTTTGAATCGAGTCAGGGAACTTGAGCATCTTGGGGCTGGCCCAGACGAATTCGCCATCGTTATTCACGATGCACACACCTTGCGATGCGTGTTCGATGGCCGGGTTGATCAAGTGGGCCGTTTGATTGATTTGATATGTCTTGAGCGCATCCGGCGTCACGAGCACCACATCAATCGGCGAGCGCTCGCGAACGAACTCGGCTTCTTGTACGGATGTTACTGTTTGTACGGTGACGCGATCGCCAAGTTCATCGAGCAACGAACCGGCTTGATCCAGCGCCTGTCCAACAACCAGGACATTCAAATGGGTTGTGGCACTGTCCTGCATAAAATCCTCTTCAGTCTCGACCCGCGCGAATCAATACATAGCGTCGGGTCAATGTCCAACCGAGCCACTGACCTTGGGGCTCAACCATCTGTATTGTAGGGCGCGAACAACGGGCCGGACCACCCTGGGATTCGAATCCCCCTTCCCTTTGACCTAATGTATCCAGTCCAAGATCGTCTACGCAAGGGGTAACTCATCACTGAATTCTGAAATGAATAAGATCCACCAAGGGTTTACGGCCTTTCGCGGGGATTGAGAACCTTGGCAAATCAGGGAGAATCTGCGGTGTTTGCGCGGTCGCCAAGACGTGATTCGCTGCCCGTGCGAAGTCGGGCGATGTTGCCTCGGTGCCGATAAAGTACGAGCCCAGCGATCAGAATCGCAAACACGATCATCGGAACGTTGCTGGCAACCACATCCAACCCGTCCCAGAGCATGCAGCCCGTCACGAAAATTGGAAGGCTAAGTGCAGCGCAAATCGACGCCAACGAAACCATCCGTGACGCCCACAACACCACGCCCCAAACAACGAACGCCAAAGCGCCAGCCAACGACATGTACGGGTAAATTCCGAGGATCACACCAAGCGAAGTAGCCACCCCCTTGCCACCCTTGAATCGAAGGTACACCGGAAAACTGTGCCCCAAGACACAACACATCCCGCAGCCAAGCCACATGATTTGTGCGATCGCACCGTACGCGTCAGCCGACGTTGTCGGTTTTCTCAATACGTATCCAGTCAGCAAAATAGGGAGAAAACCTTTTGCAGCGTCGAGCAGAAAAATGCATGCAGCCCACTTTCGCCCCATCACGCGGCCAACATTGGTCGCGCCGGTGTTACCGCTTCCGTGCTCGCGAATGTCGATGCCGCGCGTCAAACCGGCGAGATATCCAAACGGAATACCACCGATCAGGTAACACCCGACGCAAAGCAAAATGGCGTACAGCGCAAATGTCATCAGCGTGATCGCGTACTCAGCAAGTGTTCGTAAAGGCGCACGACGGCTTCCGCATGTTCGCGCATCGTAAAACCCGCAACGCTTTCGGGCTGCTTGCGCGTAGTTGCACCTGAACCGATAGCGTCAAGCGTCTTGCACACCGCTGCGGCCAACGCATCGTCATCGGACGATTCGTCGATGATGAATCCGTTGATCCCGGGATCGACGACTTCTGCCGCACCATCGTATCGCGTCGTGATCACCGGTAATCCAATCGACCGCGCTTCGAGAACAACGCGGCTACACGGATCATAAAACGTGGGATGCACCAACACATCCGCCGCATGATAGTAAGCGGAAATATCATCCGTGTGCCCCGCAAATGTCACGCGGTCGTTCGTGCCGAGCTTACTTGCCAATCGAAGCCACGGTGTCGGATTGCCATTTCCCGCGATGATCGAATGCACCGAGTGATTGGAATTCTTGATCTTCGCCAATGCTCTTAGCCAAGTCTCCGCGCCCTTGAGACGCAGGTTATTGGCGGCCATCAGTACGAGGTATTGCCCGTCTTCGATGCCATATTGCAACCGGATCGCTTCTCGTTTCGCCAACCGCGTGGCCTCGTCGAACTCGATGGGATCGACGCCGTTGAAAATCTTGGTGATGCGTTCGGGCGGGAGGCCGTGGTGTTGCTGCAACTGGCGAACCACATAGTCCGACAACGCGATGGCTTGGGGTCCGTCCGCCCGTTGCAACATTCTCGCTTCAAGGCGAGCAAGCTGACGTTGCTTGACGTTCATCGCGAGCATCAACCGCTTCAACAGTCGGCTGATGGCGCTGCGCCGCGTCGCGATGTTGCGCAGCTGGGTTTCGCGATACGTTCCACCCCGCGGCTGATAAATGTCCGCGACCATCGACGGAACCAGTGCGTGGATCAGATCAGGATTAAGCGACTCCGCGACGCGATCGGCTTCTTTGCAAAACGCGGCGGTGGCTGTCGCTTTTGCGGGCGAAAGAACACTCACGGTATTCACCGGGCAAGGCACGCTCGCAGTGTCTTGACTTCGTGTAATGACCTGAACGTCAATCCCCAGGTCAACAAGGTGTTTGACGAACTGGATCGTGGAGGTCTCTGCTCCCCCGCGTGATGCATCAATCCATTCGACGATCAGGGCGATGTTCAAACCGCACCGGCCTTTGTGGTTCGCGCCGCCCGACGCCGATCGTGTGCTGCAATCTGCGCGCTCTTCGCCGCGATGGCTTTGATCGTGCGAACAAGTCCCGCACGTCGCAAGCTGCGCACTTGAAAATACGTCCGCAGAAAACGCACGCGCTGCCGCACGCCCGCGATATGTTTGGGCACCGAATAATCAAGCTGGGCGAGGTCGCGGTTGCGCCACCGTTCGAAACGCAGCGGCTTGTGCATCACCCGTTGCAAATCGATCAGCGCCAGGTCGGGCTCTGAATCAGAATCGTTCGTCAAGAAAATATGCGACAGATAGAAATCGCGATGGATGAAGCCTTTTCCGTGAAACGCACGGGCCAACTCGGCCACCGCGCAGATGAGTCCTTTCGACGCGAGGCCATCCTGCCGCAAGACCCATTTTTCAAGCGATTCGCCCGGCATCTCAGCCAACACCAGGGCGCTTCGCGATCCGCCGGAACCAATCGATTCTTCAGCGAAGGCCGCCACCTTGGGCACCGCGATTCCCTCGCTCGCCAGGCGCATGATCCAATCGCGTTCCACCCGCGCTGGGCTCGTCGCACGCTTTCCCGGTAGCACCGACGTCAACAAACGCTTGGGCGTGTTGCGATGAAATCGTTTGATATATAACCGACGCGTCGCACCCTGTCCGTCCTGAAGGTCGACGGCCACCCGCTCGCGCCACGATGGCAACGTCGCCTTGTGCAGCTTCGTCCCAGCCGCCACGAACAAATCATCGATTGACGCGATGTTATTCTGTGCGAACAAATCCGCATAATCCGCGTCAATCCAAAATTCGCGCTTGGATTGGCTGGAATTCGCAGGCATGAAACCGTCCACGTAGGGTGGGCCGGGCCCACCATGTTGTTGTCGTTCGAACTGCGGTGGGCACGGCCCACCCTACAAAAACTCGCGTCCTCAATTCGAAGGACCGCTCTGCTTCAACAATTCAACCGACGCATCATACACCATTTCACTCGTCACACCCGTCATGCATTTATGATGCCCCAACGGGCAGACTTTCTTCTGGCACGGGCCGCAATCGACCGCAATCCGCACCGATCGCTCCTTCGCATAATCCGTCTGCGTCCACTCCACGTGCGTCGACCCAAACACCGTGACCACATTGCGATCCAAAGCCTTGGCAAAGTGCCGCGGACCCGTGTCGTTGTTAAGCAGCAGATCGCACCGCCCGATCAACGCTTTAAGCTGCCCCAACGTTCCGGGCGGATCGTCAACAAGATACGATCGCTCCTTCATGGTCTTGCAGACCCGCATCGCCAACTCACGCTCACCCGGTCCAAACGTCACCACAACGCTCGCACCATCATTGCGCACCAACTGGTCAGCCACCTCCGCGTAACGTTCGGGCGGCCAAAGTTTCGACGGTCCAAACGACGCCCCCGGATTGATCACCACCAACGGATGACACTGATCGATGCCCCACGCGCAAAGTCGCGACTCAACCGCCTTGGCGTCGTCATCCGCGACAGCCAACTCCATCTGCTGCGTCGGCATCGCGCAATCGAGCGCCGAGATCATCTCGTTGAAGTAGTCCACCGTGCTGACTTTTTCGAACGATCGGCCAACCCGTCGCGGCGGAATCCGATCGGTCAGCAACCAACCGCGTCCGTCGCGATCGTATCCGATGCGCCGTTTGATTCCCGCGAGCTTCGCCGTCAGCGCTGATCGAAACGAATTGGAGAGCAGCACCGCCCAATCGTATCGCTTACTCTTAAGCTGCCGCCCCACCGTGAACGGTTCAAACCACTTCGCCGCCTTCGAATTCGTCTTCGGCCAGGTGATGATCTCGTTCATCCACGTCCCGGGTTCGAGAACCGCCACCGTGTTGGCTTTGGTCAATAGCGTGATATGCGCATCGGCGAAACGATTTCGCAGCGCCCGCAGTCCCGGAGTGGCCATCACCACATCCCCCACCCACGTCGGCATGAACACAACGATGCGCTGCGGATCAGGTTGGCTGGGACTGTGAACCGGTTTCACGAAAATGAAAATCCAAAGTGGGCCAGTGTCGGACAGGCAATCGGAAGAAATGTTAAGAGCGCTTCTCGGAGCAGACAAACGCGGTCAGCGCGACAAGTTGCAGGAAGCCAGCCAGTATCAATCGCATCAGCGCCGCGCTCGAATCGGAGAAAAACGCCATCATCGCCCACCCGCCAACGATCAGCGCCAACATCTGCGTCAGCGTGCCAGCCAACCGCAGCACCGAAAAGTCTTCGTGCCGTTGTTTGCGTTCGTGGCGTCGCAGCGAGTCGCGAATATCGGTCAGGAGGTTAACGACATCCTGCTCACGGACAGCTTGCTCGGCCATCAGTTGGCCCATGTCCACCGGCTTGGGTTCATCCGAATCGACCTCCTGCCCCTTGGGTGGAAGGTCCTTGTTGGAGATGACCAGATCAACCGCCCGCTCCAGCGAATCGGCGACATAATCCGGATTACACTCACCGTTGCGCTTGCCGAGAAGGATCGTCCGGCAGCCAGCCCGCTCGCCCGCGACCACGTCCCGACTCGAATCGCCAACCATCCACGACTCAGCCAACGACAGGTCCAACTCCTCAGCCGCCACCAGCAACATGCCGGGTTCGGGCTTGCGCAGGTTGCTCTGCTTGCGATACTTTTTGACCTTGGCTTCCGGGCCGTCGAGGTATGGGCAGTAGTAAATCCCGTCGAGCTGAACCCCTTGCTCGTGGAGAAGTTCCTCCATCCGCTCGTGAACGTCGGCTAGCTGCTCCTCGGTGAATTTGCCGCGGGCGACACCGGATTGGTTCGTCACCACCGCAACGGCAAACCCCTCATCGCGAAGACGGCGAATGCTGTCAGCCGCTCCGGGAAGCAGCGTCACCATGTCCGGATCATCAATGTAACCCGGATCGGCAATGATCGTATTGTCACGGTCCAAAAGGACCCCGCGATGCGACATGATGATTTGAATTCAGCCCTACCCGCAAAGTTGATGAAGCGAAAAAATCGATAACGACATAATCGATATAGTGAGATACTTATGCAATCGGCCAACCGCCTGCGATTCCTGCACCGGCAAACGCTAACCCGCCAGCGCTTCAATCACCGCGTGTCGAAACAGCGGCAGCAGAATCTCATGATGGCCCACCACTTGATGACCATGACCCGCCGACACCGGCCGACGTATGACATTTTCCGTCGTGCGATAATGGCGCTGCATGTCGAAGTTGGCTGTCACCATCGCGTCGAGATTCGCACCCAAGTTGCGGGCGACCGACACGGCTTTTAAGAAAACCTCCGGAAGGATGACCGCCGATCCGACATTCAGCCAGACACCGCCCGAATCGCCAGCGCCTCGCCCTCCATCCTCATCCGCGCCAACGGTAAAGGGCCTCGCACCAAGCTGACCGACAATGTTACAGAGCAGGCGGAAATCCAGCAATGAAGCCGCCCCAAGCTTGCCCGCATCGAGGTTCCCGGCCATGTGAACCGTGTCGGTACCCAGGGCCACGTGAACCGTCACCGGAACGCCAAGCCGCCCAGCCGCGGCCAATATGCTGCTCGCACCATGGGGGGCGTTCTCTCGCACGAGTTTGCCCGCAATCGCGCGTCCCAAACCGATCTCGCCACGCGCCGCCTCGTCGCATACCTCCGCAAAGAAGCCCATGGTCTCTTCGACCATCCCGAACGAGCCGTCGCGAATGGTGTCAGCCACCTCTTCACTCGTCTGCCCGAGCGTCGCCAATTCGACATCGTGGATCGCGGTGGCACCGTTGAACGCCAGCGCATTGACGATACCGCGCTCCATCAGGTCGATGATCAGCGGGGCGCAACCGACCTTGACGACATGCGCTCCCATCGCGATGACCACCGGCCGATGGTTCTTTCGGGCGGCTGCGACCGCGTGGACGATCTTGCGGAAGGACTGCGCTCCGAGATAGTCGGGCATCGAATCCAACAGCGACATTGCCGACGCGCCGACTTCCGTGAGTTTGCCGGCACGGTCAAGATCGACCTTGTGGGCGCGCTTCGCGATCGAATACGTGCGAAGCTTGCGCAGGTCCATCGGTTGAAATTCAAACTCACTCATCAAAGACAAACCTTCCCATCACTTCACCGCAATGTGCAATGTGCCACTGCTCTGTGAGCAGTGGTCGTTTATCCTTAGGTCATCGAAAATTGCACTGCTCACAGAGCAGTGGCACATCCTTCGCGCGAATTACCGCTTCTTGGCGATCGCATCCGTTATGAATTTATTCATTCGCTCGCTGTCGTCATCTGCAAATTCGATCGTCACCGAGCACACGAACACTGGCATCGTCCACGTGACGTTTAAACGGTCAAGTTTCGGTGCATCCTTGGCTGTGATCACAATCGACTTCGCCCCAAGCTTCGCGGCTTCTGTCAACATAGACTGCACATCCGCATCGCTGTAGGCATGATGGTCGGCGTATTTCAGATGCCCGGCGATCTCAATATGTTGCTCGCGAATCGTCCGTTCAAACGACTGCGGATTTCCGATCCCCGAAACCAGAAGCGCCGGCTGACGTTCCTGAGGCCCGCCCGCATCCGATGCAGCATCCTTCATCGATGCGAACGAATCGCTGCGATGCCTGCACGTCAAGACGCCCGCATCACCAGCCAGCTTTCGCGTCATCCGCAGCAGTTCCGCACGGCGATGATCCGTCACTTCGTCAAAACGCGTCAGCACAAGAACATCCGCACGCTTCGCATTTTCAATTGGTTCCCGCAAGAACCCGCGCGGCAGCAGATGCCCGAAACCAAAGGGCCGCGTCGCGTCAATCAGCACAATATCCAGATCACGGGCCAATCGGCGGTGCTGAAATCCGTCGTCCAGCAGAATCACATCAGCCCCGTTCGCGATCGCCGCATTCGCACCGGCTACCCGGTCAACGTTGACAACGCATTGCAGGTTTGAAAGCGCCCGCCGCATCATCATGATTTCATCCGACTCACCAGTCGCCTCGGACTTGTATCCGCGCGACACGACGGCCGGCGTGTGCCCCATCGCGATGAGTCGCCGGGCAAGTTCAATCACCATCGGCGACTTGCCCGTCCCACCGGTCGTGAGGTTTCCCACGCTGATCACCGGTGCCGCGACCGACAGCACTTCCTTACGTCCGCGATCAAACGATTGGTTACGCCAACGGACCGCCGCTCCGTAAAACTGCGACGCAATGTCCAGTCCGCTACGCACCACCGACGGCAGCACACCGCTGCGTCCGGAGACAACCTCTTCATGCCAATCGTGCCAACGGCTCATGGTGGATTATTGTCGTCGATTTATGCCCGGCGCGAAAGGATCGACGTGAAATCACTGCGAATCGCGTGCCCATGTCCCGATCGGGTCAATTGTAGAAAACGGCGGCCGCACAGCTGACAGCCGTTTGCGTCTCGGGATCGACCGTCTGATGATAGCGCAGCACCTCCACCTTCGCATCATCCAGCGCCTGCATCGCGGTGAAAATGCACCCGGCGCTGCACACCCGCGTGGGGTTTTCATTGCGTGCAACCGTTGCGACGAAATCCGTTGGACCGTTGGCCGCGACGTGCACCAGGGCGGCTTGGTCGCGCTCTTCGACTTCCCTGCAAAACACATCATCCAGATCGCGATCATCGCCAAACTCGCGACCAAAATGCGAAAGGTCCGCACCGGCAATCACCAGCGATGGGTCATCGTGTTCGCTTAGAACGTCACGCAGCGCCGATGCGAAGTCCGCAAGATCCACCCCCTCGCCCGACCAGGGGGCTGTCCCCGTCGGACCGCACGGATCGGGGCACAGCGCGGGAACGATTTTAAACGCGTCGCTCCCCCAAATATGCTGGCAGATCAACACCTGAAGTTCGATCGAATGTTCGCGGGCATGATCCAGTTCGTGCGAACGCAGATCACCGCAGCGTGCCTCCAACCGCTCAAGGAAATCGACATCGACCTGCGTTGTACCGTACGGACTTTCAAAGGCCTTGCCCGTCGCGGACACCGATGCCGACATGCCGAAATGATTGGTCCCTAAAATGATCACGCGCTTCGGAGCAGGTGTGTTCACCAGTTGCGCATAGGCGGCGGCATAACACGGACCACCACGCGGATAATCCAGATGCGGCGCAACAATGCCACGCACCCTGCGACCACTCGACTCGACGCGTTCGCCCTGTGCCAGCATCTCGGCGATGTCGGACTTGAGTTGCTCGGGCGATTCAAACGATTGCGCATATTGCACGGGACGCGTCGGCGCCGCCCGGTAAGCCTCGAGCAGTTCGTTGTAGTATCCAAGAAAATCCGCACCGCCCAACAAACGTGCCTGACGCAATCCCTCGACAACACTCGCCAAGGTCTCGCTCGGCATCAATTTACCAAACTGCGCCAGATACCCCGCCCGTATGTCGTCCAGCGAATGCACGCCGTCGAACATGCCAAGCAGAAACAGCGCTTCGCGATTGACGGTGATCGTCGCCTCCGCCCATCCGCTCGGATCAACCAGCACAAACGCGGTCTCGCCGTCCTGCTCAACCGGATAGGCCTGCACGGGTCGAATCTGCGGCTTGGCTGTCCCGTCGTAAACAAGCATGAAAAACCTGTGCAAAACATAGGTGCCACTGCTCTGTGAGCAGTGAAGGGTTCAGCGATTTACGGCCAAAGGCACTGCTCACAGAGCAGTGGCACGGCTGTCAACATATGCAACACTCAATCCCAACCCATCGCAGCTTCCCGCGCCGCTTCCACCGCCATCTGATCGCACTCTTCGTTTTCAGGATGCCCGGCGTGGCCCTTCACGTACTCGTATGCGACGTCATGCTTCGCGTCGAGTTCCACCAGCTCTTTCCAAAGCTCAACGTTTTTGACCGGGTCGCGCTTCTTGGGACCGCGCATCCAACCGTTTTTGATCCAACCGGTCACCCACTCGCGCATCCCTTTGATGACGTATTGGCTGTCGCTGACCACCGTGACCCGCGTCGGTTTCTTCAGCGCCCGCAAGCCTTCGATCACGCCTGTGAGTTCCATCTGGTTGTTGGTGGTCTCAGCCAACCCGCCCGACCCGCGACGTTCCTTGCCCGTGGGGACGTGACGCAGGATAAACGCCCATCCGCCCGGTCCGGGATTTCCGCTGCATGCTCCGTCCGTAAATAGAATGACCTCTGCCGCCTCATCCATGCATCATCTCGCAGAATCTGTATACTGTCCGAATTCGTGTACAGTCGCCAAGGTCGTGTACAGTCTATAGAATTCCAAAAACACGCAAGCATTGTAGCAGGATATAAACGGGTCGCCTCTATTGCCAACACGTGCGCCAGCCAACGCTTTGACGCACATCGTATATTCCATGAAACGAAACAACCAAAAGCGAAACGCACTGATCGCGGTCGTCCTCACGGCATGGCTCGCGACCGGGTGCGCTGAAATCGATCCGAGCAAACGCGTCGTCTTTCTGGATGGTGCGAGTTATTTCGGCGCCGGTCCATCGGTCAAGAGTGGACTGCGGAATGCCGGCTACGATGGCGAATTTCGCGGGTTCGTCTGGACATCATTCCTCTTGTGGGGTGCAGACCACCTGATCGCCGCACGAAGCACGCTCAACGCCAAGAACCTCGCCGGTTACATCGAACGCTACTATCGCGATCAGCCGGATGGTGAACTGACGCTCATGGGATTGTCGGCGGGTTCTGCCGTGATACTCAACGCGCTCGAGCGTCTGCCGGAAAACATGATGGTGGAGAACGTGGTGCTGTTTCAACCGTCGGTATCCGCCAGCCACAACCTCACGCCGGCACTCCTCCACGTTCGCGGGAAACTCTACGCAACTTGCTCCAGGCGCGACGCCATTCTCGCCACGCTCGGGGTCAATGCCGACGGTGAATCGGGCGCGCCGGCGGGTCGCTCAGGTTTTCGCATCGCGTCGGGCCTGACGACCAAGCAGCGGCAGCTGTACACCAAGGTCGTGAATCTTCCATGGCGCAGGCAATACAACAAGTACGGCT
>DDIR01000002.1:40283-40622 GCA_002338715.1 Phycisphaerales bacterium UBA1845
TGGCGCGGTGGGCACGTCACATCAACGAGCCGAAAATTCGTCAAGCACATCATCGCCCCGCGCGTGATGGAGCCGTCAAAACCAACACCGCCCAGACGATTTCCCATTCCCGGTACCGAGCGCGATGACTTAGACGATCGCGACAACGCAATCGAGCACGATGGCGTCAATCGCGACGATCAGTACGAAAGCAATGATGACGCGCAAACGGCGAAGTAACCAAACCGATTGGTTGAAGTGAAGCGCCCTTGATTCCCGCGTTCGCGGAAATGACGGCGCGGCAAAAACAAAGGCGATAAGCAACGATTTCGATCATCGAGTCCCCCACCTCTGAAGAGG
>DDIR01000002.1:40755-48772 GCA_002338715.1 Phycisphaerales bacterium UBA1845
CGTCACTTCGTCACTTCGTCACTTCGTCACTCCGCCCCTCCGTCCCTTCATCCCCGCCACCCAATCAAATCGTCTCCAGCGACGGATACCGCGACTGCAACTGAGCCAGCCAGGTACGGTCAGCCGTCAGCTCCAGCGTCACCATATTCTCGTCATAAGTCTGTTCATGGATCTCGGCATGCTGCGTCAGGAGATTAAGCAGTTTGCCTTCGGACGCCCCAAGTCGAACGGTCGCATCGACGCGCTGCGACGACATCCTTTTCACGATGTAATCGGCGACCTCAGCCAACCCGTTGCCATTCTTCGCAGAAATCCGAAATGCCGGCGCGTGCTTTTCTTCAAGCACGTCCACCATGCCCAGGTCGGTGGCCTGATCGATCTTGTTGAGCAGAACCAGTGCATCACGATCGCCGCACCCCAACTCTTCCAACACTTCCTTGACCACCATCACCTGTCGCATGGCATCCTTCGACGACGCATCGACAACATGAAACAGCAGGTCCGCATGGATCGCCTCTTCGAGCGTGGCTTTGAACGACGCGACCAGCTTGTGCGGCAGATTGCGCACGAAACCAACCGTGTCGCTGATGAGGGCATATTGCGACGGCGTGACATCCCATCGCACGGTCTTGGTATCAAGCGTCGCAAAGAGCATGTCGCGTGCATCCTGTCCGGCATCGGTCAGTGCGTTCATGAGCGTGCTCTTGCCCGCGTTGGTGTATCCGACCAGCGAGATCGTGAACTGATCACTGCGCGACTTGACGGCCCGCGTCTTGCGATCGTCGATCTGCTGAATTTGCTTGCGCAAAAACGTCAACCGATCGCGAACGATGCGCCGGTCGACTTCGATCTGACGTTCACCGGGACCGCGCGTTCCGATACCACCGACCGAACCGGCTTGCCCGCCACCGCCCGCGCCGGCGATTCGCTCCAGGTGCGTCCACATACCACGAAGGCGCGGGGACGTGTATTCCAATTGTGCGATCTCCACCTGCAACCGCGCCTCGCGCGTCCGTGCACGCGATGCAAAGATATCGAGGATGAGTTCGCTCCGATCGATCACCCGCCGATTGGTCGCTTTTTCCAGCGTTCGGATTTGTGCGGGGGTCAGTTCGTCGTCAAAGATGACAAGGTTGGCTTCGGATGCTTCGCACTTCTCGGTCAATTCCTCAACCTTGCCCTTGCCGATGTGCGTGCGCGTGGATTCCTTCATCCGCTTTTGCAGCAGACCATCCACAACCTCCGCGCCGGCCGCTTCTGCAAGCATCTTGAGTTCGCCAAGCGGATTGCGCGCATCGACCGACGAAGCGTTGGCCGGCGTGATCAACTTGACCAGCACCGCGCGCTCCGTTTCGTTTGCAGGATTCGTATCAATCAGTTTACTGGAGTCCAACAATCTAGAACCTTAGTGCGCGACGACCGTCCAAATCTGACAACCGCGCTGGAATCGTATATGCCACCCGCAACACCCGGCGGGTTGCCTATCATAGAAATGCGTGGTCCACAGGGTCAATCCCTGCGACGGGAAACGTCATTTAGAAGTGCATGAAAACGTACTCTAGATGATCATCGTGATTGGGACATCTGATTTCGCCAGCCTTCCGCGATTGGTATGACGCCACGTCAGCCGGGGCAATTCTCTTTTTCGATCTCGGCGATCTTCTCGATCCGGCGGGCGTGTCGACCGCCCTCGAATTTCGTTTCCAGCCATGAATTGACAATCAGAAAAAGGAGCTGGTCACCGATCAGGTCTGCCGGCAGACATAGGACGTTTGCGTCATTGTGCTTGCGCGAAAGCTGCGCGGTCAATTCATCGTGACACAGCGCCGCCCGAACTCCGCGAAGCTTGTTCGCAGCGATCGACATGCCCAACCCCGTACCGCAAATCAAAATCGCGCGATCCGATTCACCCTTCGAAACATGACCGGCGGCAATCTTGGCCATGTCGGGATAGTCGCAGCTTTCGGCGTTGTCGCACCCGCAATCCTCCACCTTGTGCTGGGCATTTCGCAGCATCTCGGCGATGCGCTGCTTGGCGCGATATCCTCGGTGATCGCTCGAAATTGAAATCTTCATAGCGTTATTTCCTTCAACCGTTGTTGGACCGCAGCGTGAATCTCCGACGCACACCGTTTGTATTCTTCCGCAGATCCGCCAAACGGGTCGTTGACGTCGCGCCCTTCAATGAGCAATTGTACCTTGTCACCGACATCAGGCACCATGGATTTCACCGCTTCCAAATGCCCGCTTGTCATGCAGAAGACATGGTCAGCCGTATTGATCAACGCCTGGTCCAGCGACTGGGCGCAGTGACCGGACAAATCCGCACCAAGTTCCTTCACCGCCTGAACCGCCCCACCCGATGCCGGTCCACCACCAAACGAACTCGCGCCGGCTGACCGTACGAAAATACCCCGATCCGCCAACTCGTCCACGGTGCAGCCTTGCGCTTTCGCAATCTCAAAGCGGCACAGCGCCTCGGCCATCGGGCTGCGACAGGTGTTTCCACTGCAAACAAAGAGTAGGTTCACGGTCATGTATTTCTTCAGAACCCGCGGTGACACGACACCCTCGCGGAGCACTTCAAATCCGTTCTTATCGAGTCGGACCACCGTCGAAGGGCCCTCAAACTGCGTGGTGCCGCCGTCAATCGCCAACGCCAGATCGCCATCGAGTTCGGCCAACACCCCTTCAATGTCCCTGGGCGGTGGTTGTCCTGCCCGGTTTGCACTCGCAGCCACGACAGGATGCGGCACGCGCGAAAGCACATCAATCGCCACACGATGGTCCGGGCAGCGAACGCCAATCGTCCGTTCATGGTACAGCAGATTCACGACTTCGGGGCCCAACTCCGAAACGATCTGGGCGTCCTGCGGCGATTCCACCGGAAAAACGACCGACAACGGCCCGGGCCAAGCCCGCCGAATGATCCGTTTCGCAACCTGCGAAAGCTCGGGGACGTAGCGATGCACATCGTCTGGCCCCGCGATATGCAGCGAAAAAGGCTTGCTCGAATCGCGGCCTTTGACCCGCTTGAGCGCGGAAATCGCATCCGCCGAATCGGCACGGGCTGCGACACCGTAGACCGTCTCCGTAGGGATCGCGACCAGTTCGCCGGCAGTGAGCAGCGCCGCCGCCTTCGCGACGATCCCCTCATAAGCTTTTGAATCAGAACAGGTTAGAACTTCAGTCGGCATGATCTCCGCCCCGAAATCTCGATTATCCGGGATGCGGAATCACTGTCAAGGTTGGCGCTATTTGACGCCTACGCCATCGGAGGCGGGCAGGTCCCGTGGTCATCCATCTCTGAGAATTCGTTCAGCCAGCGGGCAAGCGCGCCTTTGGGGCCAAACGGATGGGTGTCTCGCAGCTTCAATACCGATTCAAACTGTTCGATCTGGACGCGCAGTTTGAGGTCGCCGGATTCGTGATGATCCGTTGAGGTTGGGATTGGGACTGGTTTGGAGCCTGGGGCTGAATTGGAAATAGTGGGGCTCGCGTAGGACATTGGATTGCACTCCCTGTTGTGTGGCCAACGTTCGAAATTCGCGGTCGGATTCGCGACGTGGCCACCGTATCCGCCATTTGCAGCGAATTGATCCCCTCCACATAGAGTATACGACATAGATCGGCGGATCGCCCAATTAGCTTTTGGGATTTGTGAAGCGAACGACGGAATATTGATCACCGTCCATGAAACGGTGCTTTATGACCGTTCCGCGCACTGCTTCGCGGACGTAACAATGCCCTGCACCGTCGCAACCGCTCGGTCCGTCGCCCCCCAAAACGATGGGGGCTGTGAAAACGTGCGATTCATCCACCAGTCCACGATCGAAAAACGCGCCGATCAACGCACCGCCGCCTTCCAGCAAAACGTTGGTCATCCCGCATTTGGCCAGGTGGCTAAGAGCGCTTTCAGGACTGACTTTCCCCGTGCGAGTACGACAGGTGACGATTTGCACACCCTTGCGTTTGAGCGCTTCACATCGTTTTGAATTGGCGCGTGTTGCCTGCGATGTGGTCATGATCACGGTGGGAAATTCCCCCGCAGTTTGCACGAGTTTGGACTTCGGTGAGATGTTCAATCCACTGTCGAAGACAACGCGTGTCGCGATGCGCCGGGGGCGAACACCCCTTGCAGTCAGCATCGGATCATCCAGCCTCACCGTGCGCGAACCGACGACGATCGCATCCATGCGGCCACGCAATTGATGAACGATGCGACGGGCTTTCTCGCCCGAGATCCACTTGGAATCACCGCTTGCGGTCGCGATTTTTCCATCGAGGCTCTGGGCCCATTTGGCGATGACGTAGGGTCGCCTCTTCTCGACGAGCGTTCGAAACGGTGCAATGATTTCAGTCGCAACCTCTTCAAGCAAACCGACGTCCGTTTGAATTCCATTCTGGCGCAGCGCTTTGAATCCACCACCGGCCACGCGCGGGAACGGATCGCGACAACCCACCACCACCCGCGCAACTTTTGCTTCGATCAGCGCCTCGCTGCAGGGGCCCGTCTTTCCCACGTGACAACATGGCTCCAGAGTGACGTACACCGTCGCGCCGGCTGCCTTCGATCCGGCTTGCTTGATCGCGTTAACTTCAGCGTGCGGACCGCCGAACTTTCGATGCCATCCGGTGGCGATCAGTTTGCCATTTTTGACGATGACGCAGCCGACCATCGGATTGGGTTCGACGCGACCGAGCCCCTTGAGGGCAGCAGTACATGCAAGCGCCATGAACCGGCGATCGTCTTCATTGAATGGATTGTGTTTGCTCGTTGGCAATGGGGATCAAGCCATGTTTGACGATAACGTCAGCTGTCGGTCGCGGTGGCGGCTGACTTGGATTCGGCATCCGGAATCGGGCGTTGAAACCAAAACGACAGCAACAACATCGCCACGCCGACAACCAGGAACACATCCGCGACGTTAAACACCCACCGCCAGATATCCTTGCCGCCGATCTGCGGCGTGATCTTGAGGAAGTCGCGCACGACGCCAACGCGTTTGACGTCGCCAACCAATTCGCTGCGGGGAATCGCCCGATCACCGCCGGTCACCCACCACGGGCGGATGTGAATGTATTCGTTGTCGTCCTTACCCCCAGGAACGTGTGTTCCGATCAACGAAAACTCGGGATGATCCGCCGACGGCTTCAAGGTCACCATGTCGTACTGGTGGGCGACGCGGTCGTACAGATTCCCGAGTGCGCCGGCCAATATCAGCCCCAGCGCCAGATGAACGACGCGCTGCTTGGGGTGACTGCATGAGAACAAGTAGAGGACGAACACCAGCGCAACCAGCGACGCACCGATGAACAACCACACGAGTCCCGAACCCATGCCGAAAAGCGCCCCGGAATTGAGCGACAAGTTGAAATCGAGCATACCGGGAATGAAATTGCGAGGCTCGTTTGGTTTGAGTTCTGAAAATGCCCAACTCTTGGACCACAGATCCGCGATTAACCCCAGCACAACCAGCGTCCACAATCGCAGATGGGCGGGCACACTGCGCATCGCCCCGCCCTGGAGACCTACGCTTGAATTGCCCGGTGATGCCTGTTCGGAAACAACCGAAGGATTCTCCCCAGGTGCCTCAGACATGATGTTGGCTCCTGGAAAAGGGACCGTGACTCATCCTATCAACGCCTTTGTTCCAACTGGCGGGCATATTCAATGCTGTACTTTGCCCATGGTTTCGCCCGAAGCCGCGCCACCGAAATGCGCTTGAGCGTCCCCAGGCAAACGCCGTAGGTTCGATCTTCAATGCGTGCCAACGCTTCGTCAATCTCTCGAACCAACTGCCGCTCGTTGGCAATCAAGCCAATCGTAAAATCCTGTTCCCAGTTGTCGGACCCCACGTCGGCCATGTGAATCGGAACGTTGGAAAGATCGCCCGACGATTCCTGGCGCGGCTTACCCAACGCATCGCGCGTCAACATGCGCACATCACCCAAGAGCTCGCGGCGCTTTTCGATAAGCAACTGGCGAAACATCGCCAACTGCTTTTCCGTCAGCTTCGTCTTGGGAATCTTGACATCTTCGTAGTGATCGTCGTCGTCACCGTCCATCGCCGACGAACGCAACTGCGATTGGCCGGCTTTCTTCTTGGAATCAGACGCGATCGTCTTAGACGATTTTGTCTTCGATCCGGTTGAACGCTTCTTGGCTACCGACTTCTTCTTGACGGTTGGCTTCTTGGCAGTTGGATTCTTAGTGCTGGCTGCCTTTGACTTTTTGGTCGATTTGACCTTCTTGGTCGACGTCGCTTTTTTCGCGGTCGATCGGGTCGACTTCGCAGACTTCGTCTTGGCAACAGTGGTCTTTTTCTTCTTGGCCACGGCAGGTCCCAATCGATCCAGAATTAACGTAACCTATTGTCAATAAAGAACTCAAACAGATTCAGAACGCCGGAGTATAGATGCGACCAATGGGAGTGTCAAGCTGCGGCGCGCTGGCTCATTGTGAGTTGCTGGGCGCGTTCTTCAGATACACTTCGAGCACCGATTCACCGGTGATCGTCTTGGGAATCTGAATGAGCAATCGGCCGTCGCTCAGGCGGGCGACGCTTTCGTGGATGGCATAGTCGAAGTACACCGACGCCTCGCGATCGTTCACACCTTCGATGCAGAACACCGGGTCGACGAGCGGTTGGCGTCGACCATCGAGTTCGACGTGAACCTGGTTGGCGTCGGGCTTGATCATGTACGCGCCGAGGCCTTCGTTAAATCCGTCACCATCGATGTCGCCCTTGCTGCCGGTGGATGCCTCACCGACCACGACCTTCACGTCCATCTTCTGGCAATAGTAGATCGCCTGGGACTCGCGGACCGACTCCGAACAATTGCCGGTCGGCCAAACGGTCATCATCGATGCCGTCTTGTGCGTTGGATATTCAACCCGCCCGCCATAAGCAGCTACACTCGCGACGTTCGTCGCCTCATCGACCATGCCGCGCAGTTGCGGATACTGTCTGCTGTCGTGCAACACCCAGAGCAATCCGGTCTTGTTCTTCGGTTCTTCCATCCACGCGAACGAAAGATGCTGAAGCAATGGATCTTTGTTCAAGCCAGCTGGTTCGTGCTTGCCCGCAACCATGTCATCCACGAGCTTGCGGCTGACCACGAGACCGATTGAATCGGGTTTGAAGCTACCGCTTTCGGTGGTGCATTCGACCGTGACGAAGACCTGTCCGGTCTGATAGATCGCGTACGTCCATTGTTGAAATGGCGTGCGGTGATCGACGGCATCCTGCACCGAATCGGGAAACGCCCAGGTGCATTCGACGACCACAACGACATCGTTGGCTTCGATGATGCGCTGCCGCGCGGAGACCAGCCCACCCAGCGACGAAAACCCCTCTGGAACAAGGGGAATCTCGTCATCGAACACCTGGTCCGGATCGGTCAAGACAACAGGAATCGGTCCCAGCGCACCTGCGGCTCCGACGAGATTGATCTTCTTGTCCCGGTCGCGATTCAGCGCATGCCACTGCACGATCTGACCGTTGCCGAAACTGAGTTCAAACCGTTTGGGCGATCCGACATTGATAAGCCGCCCTTCCTGTTGAACGTATAACCCGCCTTCGCCTTGACCCGGTGTGCCCGCAAACGTCATGCGGTTGTCGGCTAACACGATGTCGTCGATGAACAACTCGACCGGTGCGGTGAGTTCGATGATCCGAAAGCTCAGACTGGTGACGTTGGCAAGATCGACGACATCGCTCGCGTCTGACAAGTCGAGTCGAATCAGATTCCAACCTTGCTTGAGCGGAATCGCCGACAGTGCTTCCGCGCCGTCTTCTGCCGATCCGGAGCGAATGGTGGTTTCGAGTTCCAACCCTTGAAGCGGGCAATACAGACTGGCTTGCAGCAGGCGATAGTCGCGCCAATCGCTGGGTAGCTTCAGAACGGGTTCGTTTCGATTGTCCGCGACCAGCACGTCAGCCGACGATCGCAACACAAACCGCATGCCACTTGTTCCGGTCGAGGGCACGCCGCTCTTGCGATCGCGTTTGAA
>DDIR01000094.1:0-402 GCA_002338715.1 Phycisphaerales bacterium UBA1845
TACCTGCTGATCGGTTTCTACTATCAAAAACCGTCGGCGGCGGCTGCAGCGAAGAAAGCGTTTCTCGTCAACCGGATCGGCGACTTCGGGTTCGGTCTTGGCATCCTGCTGATTTACATCACGTTTGGTCATCTGGATTACGCCACGGTATTCGAAGCCGCCCGCCTGGGACTCGATCACAACGTCGAAGGTCTCGCCAGTCTGCTGAGCATCGACGCCATCCAGGCCTCCGAACTCGCGATGACGATTTCATCGCGACTGCCAATCATCGCCCTGCTGCTTCTGTGCGGTGCGGTGGGTAAGAGCGCTCAGTTGCCGCTGTACGTCTGGCTGCCCGACGCCATGGAAGGCCCGTCACCGGTTTCCGCACTGATTCACGCGGCGACGATGGTGACGGCTGGC
>DDIR01000094.1:497-10821 GCA_002338715.1 Phycisphaerales bacterium UBA1845
GATGGTGACGGCTGGCATCTATATGATGGTGCGTTGCGGCGTGATCTTCGCGGCGTCTGATGCGGTCACGATGTTCATTGCCATCCTCGGAGCGGCCACCGCGATCTTTGCGGCGACGATCGCCCTCGTGCAAACCGACATGAAGCGGATTCTCGCTTACTCAACCATCAGCCAGCTCGGTTACATGTTCCTCGGAGTTGGTTGCCTAGCGGCTGGCTCAGCCGTCTTCCACCTGATGACGCACGCCTTCTTCAAAGCCCTGCTCTTCCTCGGTGCGGGAAGCGTCATGCACGCGATGGGCGGCATCATCGATGTCCGTCGTTTCGGCGGGTTGAAACGCATCCTGCCGGTGACCTACCTGACCATGCTGATCGGGTCGGCTGCCCTTGCAGGCTTCCCGCTGCTCGCAGGCTTCTGGAGCAAAGACGAAATTGTTCACGCGGCGTTTAACCGCCACGTGTTGCTTGGCATCGTCGGACTCGTAACGGCGCTGCTCACGGCGTTCTACACGTTCCGCATGATGTTCATGGCGTTCTGGGGTGAAGAGCGCGTACCGGATGGCGTCTCCGCCCACGAATCGGGCAAGTGGATTCTTACGCCTCTGTGCGTTCTCGCGCTCGGTGCAATCGGCGCAGGATACTTCGGCGTCCACATTCATGGCGGCGGGTTTCTCGGATTCCTCGAACCGCACGGCGCGATTCACCACTTCCTCGAACCGGTGACCGCCCCATTCGCCGCACACGCGCACGAAGCCCACGAAGCAGAAGCTGCCCACGGTTTCTTCGCCGCGATCGCCCATCACTGGTTGATGTATCTTTCGGCGCTGCTGTCGATCGTCGGCATCATCGTCGCTTACGTCTGCTACGTTCAGCGTCCATGGGTGCCACAGGTTGTCCGGGCGACGTTCCCGAAAGCGCACTTTGTGTTGCTGCACAAATACTTCGTGGATGAGTTCTATCACGCGGCGATTGTGGCGCCGCTTCGTCGACTCGGACAGCTCTGCTACCAAGCCGACGTCTTCTTGATCGACGGCATCGTCTGGACCATCACCGTGATTCCGCGGATGTTTGGCCAATCGTGGCGAACGCTGCAAACCGGTGCGCTGCAAGGCTACGGTCTGGGGATGGCAGCCGGTCTCGCGCTGATTATTGTTTTGGTGATGATCACGACGTAACCCAATGTGTTCGGCCTTTAGGGCTTAGAAGGTAAACGTACCGTGGATTTTGTCTCAAACTGGATACTGACGGCCATCATCTTCATGCCGGTTCTCGGCGCGGTGTACGTGTGGTTTGGCAGTGGCAATCGCCTCCCGCAAATCCGCAGCGCCGCGATGATCGGCTCGATGCTGACGCTGCTTCTCGTCGTCTGGGCTGCGAGCCTGCACAGCCAGGGGCAGGGTCAGACGGTCGATGGTTACGGTCTGTACCACAGTTCCAATTGGATCGCCGATGGTGACAGCCGCATCGACGTCAATTACACCGTCGGCATCGACGGCGTCAGCAAGTGGCTGCTGGTGCTCACCGCGTTTCTCTCACCGCTGGCGATCTGGGCGAGTTTCTCGTCGATCACCAACCGGGCGAAGGAATACTACTGCCTGCTGCTGCTATTGGAGTCGGGCATGCTCGGTGTGTTCTGCGCACTCGACCTGCTCCTCTTCTACGTTTTCTTTGAATTCACGCTCATCCCCCTGTTCTTCTTGATCGGAACCTGGGGCGGGCAGGAACGCGCTCGGGCGGCGACCAAGTTCTTCCTGTTCACGGTGGCGGGCAGCGTGCTGACCTTCGCTGGCGTTTTGTATCTTGCGTACCATCAATATCAGTACGGCGGATCGGGCGTCTTCTCGCTCAATATCCCGACGCTGGTGCATCACGGACAAAGCGGTTTGATACCTGCTGGCGTTCAGTGGTGGATCTTCCTCGGGCTCGTCGCCGGGTTCGCGGTCAAGGTTCCGCTCTTTCCGTTGCACACGTGGCTGCCCCTCGCCCACACCGAAGCGCCGACCGCGGGCAGTGTGTTGCTCGCCGGCGTTTTGCTGAAGCTCGGGACGTATGGCTTCGTGCGACTCGCCCTTCCGATTCTGCCCGCAGGGGCTGAAGCCTTCGCCCATTTCATGTCGGTGATGGCCATCGCGGGAATCATCTACGGTGCACTCGCCGCATGGGCACAGGAAGACGTCAAGAAACTCGTCGCCTACTCATCGGTGTCGCACATGGGCTTCTGCGTGCTCGGCATGTTCAGCCTGAAGATGGCCGGCGTCACCGGTTCGGTGATGTACATGCTCAACCACGGGCTGTCGACGGCTGCCCTCTTCCTCGTCGTCGGCATGATCTACGAACGCTATCACACCCGCGACATGAACAAAATCGGCGGACTCGCCCGGCAGATGCCAGTGATGGCCGTCTTCCTGATCATCTTCACGCTCAGCAGCATCGGACTGCCCGGCCTAAACGGATTCATCGGCGAAATGCTCGTGCTCATCGGGACGGCATCCTCCGGTGAAACGCACGACGGTCTGATCGCAGGCCCGCTGGGGATGGCGTATGCAGTACCAGCCGCCACCGGGATTGTGCTTGGTGCGATCTACATGCTCTGGATGTGTCGCCGCGTGCTGTTCGGACCGGTCAACGAACCGCCCGGAACGCCCGACACGTCAGCCGGTTTGCCGCCGGACCTCAATGGTCGCGAAATCGGCATCCTCGCGCCGATCGCGGTTCTGTGTCTGGTCATTGGTGTTTGGCCCAAGCCGATGATCGAATCGATGCAGCCGGCGATCGAAGAACACATTCTGGCGTCGCGCGTCGTTGATGGGGATATGGACGTTGCCCAAAAGAACGCAGACGCAGTTGAACAGGAAACAGGCATCGCCTTTATGATTTCCAAAGACGCAGATTCAAAACCAATCGACTTCGACCACGCTGGCGAATCGAAAGAAGTGACTGAAGAGTCGGGGGTGCGAAATGGATCTTAGCGCATACTTCCCCGGGTTCCTTCCCGAGTTGGTCATGGTGGTTGGTGCGTGCGCCGTACTGCTTCTCGGCGCGCCGGCGCGGGCGGCGGTCCCTGGCGACATGTCGAAACAGGCGCCGGGCATGTTGGCGATCATCGTCACATTCACCGCGCTGATCATCTCGCTTTGGCTGGGGCATCCTGCATCTGAAGCTGCGTGTCCTCCGGGGCTGATGGCGTCTGACCTTTTGTACTACGTGCGCATCGGCGGGCTGGGCGTTGGCGTGATCCTGCTGTTCGCCAACCTGCATCTGCCCGTTGCCAACGAACGCGCCGAATTCTTCTCGATGATTTTGTTTTCGTTGACCGGTTTGCTCATCACTGCTGCCGCCAACGATTTACTCGTGCTGTTCTTCGCCATCGAACTCGTCAGCGTGCCGACGTACATCCTCGTCGCCCTCACGCGTGAAGATAAACGCGCTTCCGAAGCCAGCGTGAAGTACTTCTTCCTCGGCGCGATGGCCGCTGCGATCATGGTCTACGGATTCAGCTTCCTT
Organism: Phycisphaerales bacterium UBA1845; assembly: GCA_002338715.1. Taxonomy (GTDB): domain Bacteria; phylum Planctomycetota; class Phycisphaerae; order UBA1845; family UBA1845; genus UBA1845. The sequence continues at coordinate 4,001 of DDIR01000094.1, forward strand.
TACGGTGCTCTCGGCGGCTCGACGACGATCGCGGGCCCAGACTCCATGACGTCAGCCGCTGCATCAACCAACACCAACACCGCCCTCATCGTCGCGGGCTTGCTGCTCTCGTTCGCAGGCGTCTTCTTCAAGTTGGCGGCTGTCCCGTTTCATTCGTATGTCGCCGACGTTTACGAAGGTGCGTCGTCGACCATCAGCGGGTTGCTCGGATTTCTACCGAAGTTCGCCGGTCTCGTCGCAGCCGTCAAATTGCTCAGCATCTTCGCTTGGGATGTTCCGCCACAGGTTCTATGGGTGCTTTGGATCGTAGCCGCTGTCACCATGACGGTCGGAAACACCATCGCCCTCTTGCAGCGGAACGTCAAACGCATCCTCGCGTACTCCAGCGTCGCCCACAGCGGTTACATGATGATCGGGTTGATCGTCGGGCCGAGCTTGCTGGCCGGTGCGGGACCGATGCGTGACGGCGTTTCCGCGATGCTCTTTTACATGGTGATTTACGGCGCGATGAATCTCGGTGCGTTTGCGGTGCTCGGCACACTCGCCAAATCGGGCGAGAGCGTTGAAGACATCGCCGACATCGAAGGACTGCACCAGCGTCATCCCGGCCTTGCTTTGGCGATGGCGCTTTGCATCTTCAGTCTGATGGGATTCCCACCGACAGCCGGTCTGCTCGGAAAGGTCTACGTCTTCTCCAGCGCGTTTTCCGTCGGAGCGGACCATCCGTTCGGCGGCCCGTTGGTGGTGCTTGCGGTCATTGGCGTGATCAACTCCGCAATCGGCGCTGCGTATTACCTGAGAATCGTCGCCGCCTGCTACAACCGTGAATCGCGCACCGAGACGCAGGTGGTTGGCGGTCCGGCACTTCGCTTGGCTGTGGTGGTTTGCAGCGGATTGATGCTGCTGCTCTTTATCAAGCCATCGCTCATCAGTCGCGACGCCAAGTCAGCGGCGGCTACGGTGGTGACCAAGCAGGTGGTGACAAAGAATCTCGCGCGGGCTTCGGTTACGCCGCAAGTCGCTGAACCGGATTCGGCGACGCCGTAATTCCTGCGTGGCCTTTCCCTTTTTGTCCCTGCGGCACGAACACCCGTACTCACCAAGATTGACTTTGTTTTCTTCTGGATTCCCGCCTGCGCGGGAATGACGGCTTGTGGCATCAATGCGTCTTCGCGAAATAACTTTGCGTGTTTCAGCGGGCGGTCATGTAATCTGGCGGCCAATCTCCCCCGCCTTGATCGATCCAATGGCTGAAGGCGAGCAATTTGCGCCGGGTCGATTCTTTGAACCACGCGTCACCGTCTTCCCACCAATCGGTAAACGCTGAACCTTTGACAAACTCGGCGTGACCGTCGCGGTACGACACGTTGCTTCCCGTTTCGTGGGCGATTTTGTCGATGTTGGGAGCCGCAATATCATGAGCAATCGCGGTGCGCGGTTTGATCCGATCCCATGGTACACCGGTTAAGCCCACGCGACGTTCAAAGCTGGACTGCGTGTGATTCACCCAGTTGGGATGATCGGGACGCCACATCGTTTCAACGCGAGGCGGCCAGGGGTTGATCGGCGTGTTCCATGCGAAGTCGGGATTCTTCACCGACGGGCAGAAAAAGACTTTCGGGTCTTTCACTTCGCCCGACTTCCACATGAGTCCAAAATTCCACCAATGACCCGGCTCGGGTCCGGGTGGCGGTGGATTTGAAACTTGAAACAGATGAAAGCGATGATGCATCGCCGACAACCAGACTTGGTTGTCATTGTTGGTGTTGAGCAGTTCGTCGAAATACTCGGGGCCAAACCCGCCAATGTCCACCGGTTTCCACTCGCACGGCGAATCGGTCTCATCGCACCGCCAGTTGATGTCCACGCCGCGCCGCGCAAGCTGCGGTGCCGATCCAAAATCGATTCCATAAAGCTCCCAGGTGTTCGACAATCCGCGCAAATGCGACAGACAAACCACCCGCCGCGCCTGTTCGCGCGCTTTCTTCAACGTCGGAACAAGCATTGCAACGAGAAGTGCAATGATGGAAATGACCACGAGCAGTTCGACCAGCGTGAATGCGCCGGAAGCCTGCTTTCGTTTTGAATTGAGCTGTTTGAGGTAATCGCCGATTGGAATCAACCCCGACCGTTGCCCAGCCCCTTGAATATATCGGCTGGCGATTGGCGACTCCAAGAAGTTTTCGGTCGGCGCGCAGAGGTACCCCGGCTGGGGTACTTGGAATTCGGTTTTTTAGTCGGAAGTCAGGAGTTTCTCGGCGTATTCGAGGAGTCGTTCCATGCGAAACGGCTTGCTGAGGTAGCCATCCACACCGCGACTTTCCGCCCAGGCTTTGTGACGGTTACCGGCATTTCCGGTGATCATGATGACGGACGGCTTGGTACCATCGCCCCGCTTGAGCTTGTCCATCACGAGGAATCCGCTGCGCTTGGGCAACATGGCATCGAGCACGACGAGATCCGGCGCATCGGTTTCGGCAATCGACACTGCGGCATCTCCGTCGGACGCAGTGCACACATTGGCCCCCGTCTCCTGCAGCGCAATCTGAATCGCCGACAGGATTTCCGGATCGTCGTCGACGACGAGAATCGTTTTACCTTGAAATGGTTCGGACAATAGACAGCCTCCCGTTGTCGCCTTCAAGAGTTAGCGTCGGTTGCTCCCATCCGCACTTCGATTTAGAAAAGAACCCCTCACGCCCCCATGATTGGCATGACACCTAGAGTATAGGATCGACCCAGTGGCTATTCAAATAGTCGCCTGGATACGAAATCACCAGCCGCGATCCCGCAAGACAGCGTAACAAAGCCCAATCGCCGTTGATCCTTTGCCCCCCGATCCCCGAAATGTTTCTGATATGTCACATCGGGGAAACACCCCAGGAATCAGTCGATTTGCTTGTAGGTTTCGCCGGGTTCGAATTGACCGTCGATGAGTACGCCCACGCAATGCGATGTGTATTCGAATGGGTCGCCATCGTAGAGCGCGAGGTCGCCGTCTTTGCCAACGGCGATTGAACCGACCCGATCGTCGATGTCCAGAATCTTCGCAGCATCGATGGTGATGGTCCGCAGCGCTCCTTCAAACCCCAGTCCGTTGGCGGCTGCAATCGCCGCTTCAAACAACACCACCCGCGTCTTGGGAACGTAGTCTTCAAATCCGCTTTGCATTGCAACCAAAATTCCAGCATCGCGCAAAGTAGTCGCCGTCTCCATGCTCGCGTTTTGAAGATCGCCATAGTAACGGGCCATCGTCGGATGCAGAATCACCGGCACGCCAGCCGCCTTGATTTCATCGATCATCAGATGACTTTCAGCGGCGCCATCGAGAATCAATTGAAAATCAAATTCCTTCGCGAGTCGCAGCGCATTGGCGATGTCGTTCGCCCGATCGGCAGTGACCATCAGTGGCACTTCCTTGCGAAGGACGGAGGCGAGGATCTCTTTCTTAAAATCGAGATCGGCTTTCTTTTCGGGATCCTTCGAATCGCGTTTGCGCATGTATGCCTGCGTTTGCACAAAAGCCTCGCGGAGCATCGACATCATCTTGCCGCGCGTCCCCGGAGACTTGTCGCCGCCCTTGCGAGCCGACTTCGCCAACGTCACCGCCACGGTAGCCGTCTCACGAATCAGGCCATCTTCGACGGTATTTCCCCGCGTTTTGATGATCATGGTTTGACCCGAAATCAATTCGCCCGGAGCGTGCCCCGTGTTGACCGTGGTGACGCCGAACTGACGCACCCATTCGACCAAGGGATCATGGGCGTTGTACGCATCGATCGCACGAAGCTGCGGTTGAATCGGATCGGAATGCTCCAGTTGGTCCTGATCCTGCTTCTGGTTGAGAATGCCGGTGAGCCCGACCGTCGCGTGGGCATCGACCAAACCGGGGGTGACGATCTCGGCGTCGAAGACCTTTGCGTCCTTCGGGATATTCACCGATGCGGCTTGCCCGACGGCTGCGATCTTTCCATCGCGAATCACCACAACGCCGTTGGTGATCGGGTCGCCTTCCATCGTGTAAAGCTTCTTGGCGCGAACCGCGACATCAGCCGCGATGGCATCTACCGTTACAAGTGCGGTAAGCGCCAGAACAAGTATTCCGTGTAGAAATCGATTCATAACAATAAACCTTCCATCATTTCGGATGGGAATGAATGATCTGACTTGATCTAATCGTCCTCGTGCTCGCGGCAACAGAGATAGGGTTCCTGATCGTCACCGGCGCCGAATCCACCAACGGCATGCAGATGATCTTCGGGGTCGCTGCGATCAAAGACCTTCACGCCTTCAACATATGTTTGTTCCACCTTGGTGTAAACGCTGAGCGGATCGCCGTCGAGAACGACAAAGTCGGCGTCCTTGTTGGCTTCAAGTGAACCGATGCGATCGTCGAGTTCGAGGATCTTCGCACCCGAAATCGTCATCGCCTCGAGCGCCTTCTGCCGCGACATGCCAGCCCGAACGCCCAAAGCGGCCATTCTTAAAAACAATCGCGAATCGGTGATCCAGTCGTCGGTATGAAACGCCGTGAGAACGCCGGCTTTTTCGAGTATCGCACCGGTTTCGAAGATCAGGTTGCGGGCTTCGATCTTTCCACCGGGGCTGTCGATGATCAGGATCGAACAAGGCACGCCGGCTTCTGCGATTTCGTCAGCCACCATCCAACCTTCGCTGACATGGTGGAGCACGACGCGAAAACCGAACTCCTTCGCCAAACGCAACACGGTCATGATGTCGTCATTGCGATGGGTGTGATGATGCACCACCCGCCGACCTTCCAACACTTCGATCAAGAACTCCTTGCCGAGATCCCGATCGGGTCGCTTCGATTCATCGTCGCCGGCTTTCTTTATCTTGTCGCGATATTCTTGAGCCGCGACGAACATCTCGCGAACCAGTGATGCCGATTTGCCCCGCGTTCCGGGGAAGGGCTTGTCGCGCTGCGAGTTGGTCCCGTTGGCCATCTTCATGCCGCCGGCGATGCGGCCATCCTTGAGCATGATGAACATGTCTTCGATCGTTCGGGCTTCGCGAAGTTTGACGTAAACGGTCTGCCCGCTGAGCAGATGCCCCGAACCGGGCATAATGTTGAGCGTGGTCAATCCGCCAGCCACCGCCCGCCGAAATCCGCTTGAGCGAACGTTGATCGCATCGTAAATCCGAACTTCCGGATGCAGCGGACCCGAGCCATCACCACCGCCCACGCCGCCGATGTGGCTGTGCGTGCAGATGATTCCCGGCATGAGCACTTTGCCCGAAACATCGATGACCTCGGTGCCGTCAGCGAACTTGCGATCGTCGGTCGCCCGAACCTCAACGATCTTGCCACCCTTGACGATCAACACACCGCGTTCGATGTCGTCGCCAACGATCGGAATGATCTTTGCGCCGACATATGCCGTCGTCGATTCTTCCGCCTGCGTCGACGTTGATACGCCCGCAAAAACCACAAGTGCCAAAAGCAGTATCCAAAAGCGCTTCATGCTTATCCCTCATCTGGTCGTAACTTTGAGCGACTATTTGTTTTGATCTTCGTCCATGTCGCGTCGAGCGCGGCGTTTGGCCCGCAGCAATCGTGACGTGGCGTCTTCGTCGTCGCCATCTGCCGCGTCGCGATCCGGTTGCTTCGGGGCTTGCGGCTTGTCTTTGGGCGACGTTGTTCCAGGGTCGATCGACTCTCTCAAACTTCCGGCATCGATCTTAGCTGCATCGTCACCGACGTCAAAACGTGCGCTGCGATCAATCTCGGGCGTTTGCGTGCTGCCTGTCGCAGGTTTGGACTTGCTCTTTTCCGAACGTTCATCCTGCACGCGATCGCGAACCCCCTTGAGTTGCCCGATCGACGCCGTACTGCGCTCGCCGGCTTGCCCCAATGTCGCAACGTTTGAGGTCAACGAATCAATCAGCGGACCGATCGACCGGAATCGCATCGACCAACCAATCAACTCGACAAGCACCACAACGCCGATGATCCCCCAGATACCGCTGTGCACAATGCCAACGCCAAACAGCAACACAACCAGCAGCACGATCTCAAGCACCACCGAGAACGCGAACCAACTCGCCAACCTTCGCACAGCCACATCCAGCAAAAACAGCGGCAGCAAGATCCAAGCAAGCACCCATTCCCAGACCGGTTCTTTCGCCCGCGTCGGCGGCATGTCGTGATCGAAAACCGGATGCGATGCGGCTTGGCTGATGTCCTCGTGCCAACGTCCGCCGGTGATGTCCTTGACCTTCTCAAGCAGCGCAACATTGGTGGTCAATTCACGAAACTCCGGCGAGAACGGAACCGACACGCCCGTTTGAATTGAACCCTGCGACACACCGTTTTCATTCACCGCGACGTTGGCGATGTATTGCCCGGTCTGATCTACCTTGAATTTCGCTTCATAGTGACCGGGTCCGGTTTGCGTGAAGACGAGTTGCTCGGTCTGCTGATCGGGTTTGATGATCACACCGGGCAGTGCCAGCATGTTGAGCGCGCTCGAATCCTTGTCCACCGCGTCGACCACCACCGTCCCCTCGTTACCGGTGATGCGCGTGAACACATCAAGGTTGGCCGGCGCCTCCTGACGCATCGACCAGCGAACGATCTGCGACCAGAGCTTCGAGTACTTCGGCCAACTCACCCAGGCATCACCCCAACGCGGCCAAAACCCACTGGTAAACGCAACCGCCCTGCCCAACCCGGCCTGCCAATGCGCCAGCACCGGGTCAGCCACACCGTCCTTTCCCAATCGCACCAGCGCAATCTGCGCTTCATCTTTTGGCGATGTCAGCACCAGACCACCCAATGGCGGCAGCGCTTCGCCCGC
>DDIR01000094.1:10919-90309 GCA_002338715.1 Phycisphaerales bacterium UBA1845
GGCGGCAGCGCTTCGCCCGCGCTGATACCAGCCAACATCTCACTGGCGAAATACTGCACCTGCGGCGAAAAACGTTCTTCACTGATCAGCGATCGCCGAACGACTTTCGATTCCTTGACGAAAATCTTGGGAAGTGTTTTGGGGTTGCGACAGGGATAGTACTTTCCGCCCGTTTGTTTCGCGATGTCTTTCAGCGACGCCTCCATCACGTGTGAACCGAATCCGATTCCGATCGTGCTGCACGTGATTTTGTTCTTCTTCATGTCCGCGATCACGCTGGCAGCCGGCGGTGACGGATCGCCATCACTGATGATGATCACGTGCTTCTGCGCCGCGTCGGTCGCGGAAAGACCTTTGACGGCCATCCGCATGGTCGTGTCGAAGTCGGGCATATCCCCGATCACCATTTTGTCGATGCGATTCTTGATGGCGTTCTTGTTTGTCGCCAACTGCAGCGGAACATCCCAGTTCACCCCGCCCGGCGACCACGAGTACGTCAACACGCCGAAGTAATCGCGCGAACTGATCGTATCGACCGACTTCTTCGCAACTTCGGTACCCCAATAGTTACCGCGGGCAATTTCGCAGCTGTGACAAATGATCGCCAATGCACCGCGCGGGATCACGCGTTTGTGCTTGATCTCAAAATGTACGGGCATCACCTCAGCCAACGGCGTTCCGATCCATCCGCCCGCACCATACGCCTCGTCACCACCGGTCATGATCAAACCACCGCCGAGATTCGACACGTAATTGACGATGTCCATCTGCTGCTCGGTCGTGAAGGTGTTGGCCGGCACGTTCGCCAGGATCACGACGGAGTAGCTCATCAGATCAAGCAGGTCCAGATCGCCCGACGACACATCGCGCACTTCGACGTCGATGTTCTCCTCGGCCAGCGCGTCAACCAGCGCCTGATCGTCGGACATCCGCATGGTCAGCAGGAGCACCTTGCTCTTACCCGTGACGAATGAAAAAGATGTGGCGGTGTTGTTCTCTTCGATGCTGTCACCGCGCTCGGGATCGTCGGGAACGAACCGCGCTTCAAACCGCTGCGGGCCCCCACCTTGCACGGGCAGTTTGACCGTGAACGGATTGCTTCCCGGTTTGAGCGCGATCTTGGAGTCCTCTTTCGGTATCTCCACGAGTCGCCCGTTGTGATAAATTTCAATGTGACCGCCCGTCGCGCGCTCGGCATGAAGCAACATCCGCAGCGGCACGACATCGCCCTCGCCCACGCGCGTCGGCGCGACGAGTTTGTCGAAGTACACTTCGTTGTTGTGCTCATACCAAAGGGGCACCACGTCGATCTGCACACCGGCGGCTTGGGCGTTTTCCGCTTCCATCAGAATGTTGCCCATGTTGTCGTTGCCATCGGACATCAGGACGATGCGCTTGGCGCTATCGGGCGGGAACATCGCCAGCGCCAATCGAATCGCGGCAGCCACATCCGTCCGATCACGATGATCCATCTCAGGAAGTCTGCCCACCGGAACGTGGTATCCACCGAGCATCGGAAGTTGCTGAAGGTATGCATTGGTTGCAAAATCGATCATACCGACGCGGTCGTCGGGATTGTTTTTGACTTGCTCGCTGACGGCTGCGAGGTATTGCTCCTGGACTTCCTGCAGATCCTTAACGCTGTCGGAACGATCCATCAGGAAAAAAACGGTGAGCTTGTCGGTCGTACGAACGTACATCACGTCGGCAAGGCAAAGCGCCAGCGCAAGGATGACCAGACTTCGAACCGCAATCACCAGCACACGTCGCGCCGGTTGAATCGCGACCAACACCCGCCACGATACAACGGCCAGGACCGGGATCAGCAACAGCAACCACAACCATGCCGGTCTATCCACCGACAGGGGCAGGATCAGTGCCAACCCGTTTTGGCTGAGCCATTCGCAAGCCACCGCAGCTATTTCTCCAAAATCTGAACGCGTGCGTTGAGCGAATCCACCACGCAGACCCGCCCGTCCGATCCAACAACCGCTCCCCAAGGCGCCCAGAGTTCACCCTTGCCGCGGCCTTGCTCTCCCCAAATTCGGATTGAATTCCCCTCGCGGTCGAACCACTGTAGTCGATGGTTCCCGAACTCGCACACAAGGATCGTCCCGTCGTCGAGGCAGTCGATGTCATAAGGATACCGCAACTGGCCCGGCTCGCCCCCCATTTCTCCCCAGGACGACAAGAATCGACCGTTCAGATCAAAGTGCAGGATTCGATGGTTGCATGCGTCGGCCACCCACAGGGTGCCATCCTTATCGATATCCATCGCAGCGGGTCGCCGCATGACCTCGCCGTCGATCTCGCCCGCACATACGACGCTGACAAACTCATACGATGGCGACCACTTGGTCACGCGATCGTTGCCGTTGTATTCGCTGACATAGATGAATCCCTGTTTGTCGATCGCGACATCGGTGGGCAATTGAAACTCACCGTCGCCATAACCTTCGCGGCCAAAGCGGGCGAGTTCGTGTCCGTCGGGGTCGAAAACCATCACGCGGTGGTAGTGGGTGTCGGGGACGTAGATCTTGCCGTCGGTGTGGGCATACAACCCGACAGGTTTGCCAGCCACCCTTTCGGGCATCGACCAACCGAGTTGAAACGTACCCTCCGGGCTGAATCGTTGAATGCGGGCGCTCTTGTCGACAACGAAGATACGATTCTGCGAATCAACGGTCAGCGCTCGCGGATAACTGAACTGACCGGGTCCCAGTCCCAGGCTTCCAAACATGGCGACGACTTCGTTGTGCGCATCGCCATTCTGCTTGCACCCCGCAATCATTGCCAGACAAACGGGCAGAATCAGTGCCAACCTGGTGACACTTTGGAAAACGCGGCGGAATTGTTCTGGGAGTCTGCGATTCATCAAGTTCGCCAATAGCTAGCGCCCCCACCGTGAGGCCAGAGAAAAAATTGCGATACCGGGACAGGCCACAACCAGCAGCAGAATGCAGATGGCGGCCAATATGTCATCTTCAAAACGGTGAAACTTTTCGATCAGAACCAGCGACACCGGCGAGAACACCGGCACGCGAACCAGCGTGGTGGTTGCAATTTCGGCCAGGCTCATCGCCGTTGCAATCAACACGCCCGCGCACATCGTCGGCCAATGATTGGCAAATGTCACGCGGCAGGTGGCAAATCCTGTCGAAGCGCCGTCCACCATTGCGGCCCCCATCGTGGCTTCGTCGGATTGTTTGACCACGACATAGGCGAGCAGCACACCAATCCAGCCGAAGCGTGCGACGTAACCGATCACCGTCAGCATCCAGTGGCTGTAAATCACGTCGAATGGCAGGTACGCGGCAACGACGGCCTGCCCAACCAGTGCACCGGGAACCACCGCCCAGACCAATACCAAGAGCGGCGCGATTCGGCGGATGGGCGCGATCGCCGTGACGCAGATTCCCATCCAGACGATCATCAACCCGGCAATGAACGCGGTCGCAAGCGAGTACGCGATGTCCGAACGATAAAGCTCCCAAGTCGTGGCGATAGCCTTGATCAATGCAATATTGCGAATCAAACCATAGGTTGGGAGCAGCGTCGAAACGGTGATCATTGCAAGCACCAGGGCGAACGTCACGCGCGGAAAACCGGCCTGCGCTTTGGTCGGTTCGTCCTGATCCGACGCCTCGGCCCGTCCACCGACGAGATACGCAACAACCACCGCCACCAACATCGGTGCGAGCAATGGAAACCCTGCGATCACCGTCGCAACGGGATACGGTGACGATGTGGCTTCACTCAACAGCGCTGTCGCGTAGGCAATCATGTCGCAAGAGTGTGGCACCGAATAGTCACCAAGAAACAACGCAAACATGAGCATCCACACGCCGACGATCGGCCGAACCAGCACCGACCCCAACACGCTCTTGAATGCTTTGAATTTCCCGCCATGCAGCAGCGCCACTTCATAAAGCTGATGACCGCGTCGTGCCCACGCCCCGCCAACCAGCAGCGCCGCAATGGGCCAACACCAAAGCCCCCACACGATCACGCATCGAATCTCACTCACCCCCCGAATCCACGATCGCACGCCCAGACCAATCACAATCGGTGGAAGCACCAACGGGGCAATAATCAAACTCGTCGCAAGACCAAACTGCCGAGCATTGACCGTACCGCCAACCAACCTGATTCCTGGCAGCGCGAAAACACAGGCGGCTGTTGCACCAAGCGCAGCAAGTCCAGCCGATCGAAGAAACAGACTGGAAGCGAATCCGCCCGTTGTATCACGGGCATCATCGATCGCTGTCGTCGTTCCCTCAGGCATCGATTCAAAACACTTCGCCGTCAACATCGTCGCCGGATATACCACGGTGGCCAGGAGTAACCCGATACCAACGATCATGAAAATAGCGAAGGCTTTTTGCGTCACTTCAAGAGCGTCTCGCGGCAAATGCGGATGGCTTCGGGCATCGCGTCGGCGATTTGGTCGGGCGACACCTTGTTGGCGGGAAATAGCGGCATATTCAACGCTTCGCAAAGTGACGGGCGGACCGGATAGTTGCCTGAATCGCTTTGCGCCAACATGCGTTCAACTTTCGGCGAGAGGATGAAATCAATCAGACGGTGCGCGGCTGCGTGACCCTCTGAACCTTTCAATAACGCAACCGTGTTGGGAATCGTCAGGATACCAGCCCCCTTCAATTCGGGAAACACCATTTCGATTTTGTGGCCCTTGCGTTGCGCGACCAGAACGTCGTCCGAATCGGTCATCGCATAGTGCACGTCTCCCGCGATCAACCGCCTGACCGCGGTGCTGTTGCCATCGGTCACCAAAACACCGTGGGCGACGAGTTGCTCGAGGTATGATTTGAGGCGCTCGCTGCCCCAGTCAGCAGCCAAAGCGGCTACGTGTCCGCGCGTCGTCCCGAACAGCGGATTGGCAATCGCCAGATTTGATGCGATGTCCTCTCTCGCAAGGTCTTCCCAATACTTGGGCAGGTTCGCTGACTCTGTCTTCTCCGGATCGTACGCAACCACCCGCGCCCGCAACGCAAATCCCGTCCACAGATTCTCCTTGTCGCGATAGAGCGGATCGATGTCAGCCGCACTCGGTGAATCGTACGGTGCCAGCAAACCCTCGCGGGCCAGCAGCACCGTCTGCGACTGCTCGCTCGACCAAAACACATTCGCCCGGGGTCGATCCTTTTCCGCACGAATGCGATTGACCAATCCGGTCGTCTTGCCTGCTTCCGAATCGGTAATGAGTTCGACGCGCTCGCCCGTTTCACGCTCATACGTTGCAACGACTTCCCGCAGGAACCGCTCGTCAACACTGGAATAGAGAATCACCGGTTGCTTCGGTTGATCGCCAGTTGATTCTGTTGAGGGTTTGCACGCCACGCCGAAAAGGACGCCTGCAAAAGATGCCACAACCATCGCGTATCGAACGATGGACCCAGGCAACGTCCGAAGTTTAGTCTTCATGGGCAAAGTCGCTGGGTTTGGGTTGAAGTGTCGGGTTCGCTGCCGGAGCCGGGCAGTCATGTTGATCGTGTACTTGAACAGCGATGGACGACTATCCGTCTGGCCTATTGATCTGCGTCCGTCTCACCGGTCTCTTCGGAATCGTCTGATTTGGTTTCGGAACCGCCGTCCTCTCCCGCATCGCCAGCCGCTTCTTCCGCGCCGTTGGCAATTGGTTGGTTGACGCCAAAACCCTTGGGCAATCGTTTGAAATACTCGCGGACGGCTTTTTGATATTGCCTGGGAATTCGGTCGTTGTCTACGGTGTCGATCGCGTCACGTTCTGCGGCCGCGATCAATTCGACGAAATCCTCGCTGGCTTCACCTTTGACCTGCTCGCCATCGACAAGGAACTGCCCGATGATGCGGCCTTTGGTTGTTTCCACCTTACCGCGTTCGATCTTGAATCCAACGTCAGTTTGTTCTTTGCGAGCAAGACCGCCCTGTCCCTGACCTTGCGAACCTTGTCCGGTACCGTTACCGCCACTACCCTGACCCATCCCGCTGCCATTGCATCCGGAACAGGGCTTTCCATCCTTCTGCCCGGTTCCGGAACACTGCTTGCAGGAATTGTTCATGTCGTTCTTCGCTGTCTCCAAATCGGAGAGCGTCGATTCGAGTTGGCTCATTTCCTGCTCGAGCGATTCCATCTCGCTGAGTTGCTCGCCAGCCGCCTGCATTTCGCTGTTGGCAGAGTCCATCTGTCCGGAGGCAGCCGCTTGCGCAGCCTTCTGCATTTGCTGGCTCATCTGGTTGATGGCCTGCTTCGCCCCCTGTTGCTTTTGAATCTGCTGGGCGAGTTTGTCGATTTGCTTTTGCGACAACCCGTTCTTTTCGAGCTCCTTCTTCATTTGCTCAAGGTCTTCCTTGGTCAGCTTTTGAAGCATACGCTCGACATCTTCTTTCTTGATGCCCGCCTGCTCGAGCTTCTTTTGAAGTTGCTCCTGCTTGGCGATCTGATCCAACTGTTTGGCCAGGTCGGCTAGCTGCTTCTGCATCTTCTCGGTGAATTCCTTGTCACCTTCCTGCTTGAGCGTCGCCAACTGCTCCTGCATCTTCTGCATGGTCTGCTTCGCCGATTTGAAATCACCAGCCGCAAGCTCGCGCGTCAACTTCTGAACGGGCGTCTGCTCACCGGTGGGTTCTTTCAGCGCCCGCAGCATCCGCTTGGTTTCATTGACCTTGTCGTACTTTTCGTCCTGCTGCTTTTCGCGGACAGCATCGGCGAGGTGATCGATCTTTTTGATGCCTTCGTGGCGAAGGTCTTCCGGCTTGGCCATCTTCGTCTGCGACATCGCTTCCAGCTTGTCGATCTCTTCCTTCAAGTCCGACATCGCCGGGTTGCCCTTGGCCATCTTCTTGATGTTTTCGAGACGCTTCTCGACCTCGACTTTGGTGCGCTCAACCTGCACCGCATTGTCCACGCGCGACTGACGCTGCTCTGACTCAAAAAGCCCATCGGGCACAAGAAACATCGCCAACGCCACGACCGATGCCGCAATCGCCGACGTCGCCGAGTTGGGCCAACGAAGTTGCAAATGCTTGCGAACCGTCACCGACGACGCAACAGCCGCCGCATCCACACACACAGCCTGGTCAAACGGATCCGTCGATTCGCCAAGATACAAACTGCTGCTGACCCGCTCGGAGAAACCGGCGGCTTCATCAAGGGCAGCCGCTGCCTGCGCTTCGGTCGGCGCACGCACCACACTCCAAATCGTACCGACAATCAACACCGCACCGATCGCCGCCCCTGCAATCAGAAGCCACGGCATCTGCCACGCGGACAGACGGGCGGCCAACACAAACACGCCAAACACAACCGCCCCCCAAGTCGCAACGCGCCCGGTGGACGCCAACCACAGATTCATCCACAGTCGCGATCGAGCGCGGGAAACTTGTCGCTGAATATTGGTCATGCGCGAGTGCCTCTCAATCGTACAATCCAACCCGTTACATATGAATACCGGCTGGCGATTATTCCCAGGAGCGAAACGTTAATTGCGCGTCGCAACAACAAATGCAATTCTACGCCCACCATCCAACCCGGGCAACCAAATAGCCCCCATTCAACAGATCGGCTGATCGAAGTAAAAGTAGCCATTCACCTTACAAATAACTACGTCCAAACCCCGATCCGATCGCAGCCACGCAATGTGTTTTTTGTGTACAAGCTTAATTTACCCGGTGTGAACGCCATTATCGGTAGGCAGGTGCGGCGTCATCGCTCGGGCTGCATCAGCCGGCATTGCGACCTTGGAGGCTCGGTCCAGGTGGAATCCTATCACACAACGCCCGATGCCAACGTGTTTGGGCCAATGAACCCGCGGAAGGCGACCACTTGAACGGCGTGTTTTTGCGCCTACGCAATCGCAAAGTTGAGGTTACAATCAACACCACCATGCGAACAAAAAACCAACCCATCACGATCGGACTTGTAGTGGCACTTACCGCTGTTTCGTTATTTGGCACGCGATCATTCGCCGACCCGCCCGCATCCGCCGACCCGCCCGAGGAAACCAAACCGGAAGTAGCACCATCCGTATTGCTGGTTGAAGGTCAGGCATACAATTTCAGCGGCGGCGGTATCGAAGACGCGACCGTTACGTTAAAGCTCAAGTCCGATCAATCGGTCATCGCGGAAACCAAAACCACCGGGTACGGCGACTTTCAACTCAACGCCGAAAAACGCATCGCAGGCGAAGCAACTGTCATCATCGCCAAGCAGCATTACGTCACAGCCAGCATCGACGTCACACTCCAACTCGATGGTGCCGCACCCTTTGTCGACCATCAACTTGAAGGCGCGATCAACCTGGAAGGAACCGTTCTCGACAAAGCCTCACAAAAGCCGCTCGCGGGCGCGAAGATCATCGCCAAGTCGGGCTACAAAGATTACGAAACCGAATCCGACGCCAAGGGCGCATTCAAACTCGATGGCATCGTACCCGGATGGCTTTCGGTGAAAATCACGGCCAAAGGTTACGCCGATCACGAAGAGCGGATCCGCGAAGCTGAAAACGCCGGCTTGCAAAGCATTCAGCTTTCGCCCGAACGCATCGTCAAACTGACCGTAGTTGACGAAAACAAAACACCGATCCCTCGCGTCGTGGTCGAAGCCATCGATTCGCCGTACCGCAAGTATCGACAGACCACCACCGACGCCAAGGGGCAAGCCCGCATCGAAGGTCTCGATTTCGATTGCGACGCACTCACCTTGCGCCTGACACACGCGACCATGGTTTCCGACGTCGAGTTCGATCGCAAAATAGAACTACCGGTTGGCGTGCCCGAATCCGAACACGAACTCGTGATGGCGGCCGCGGGGGTCATCACCGGTAAGGTCACGTCGGTGTCCCCCGAATACACGACGCGTGAACCGGTGCCAGCCAACGGCGCCCGCATCTCCATTGGCGCGACCGCTCAGGAGGCGGCTCCGAAATCTTGGTCGGATTTTGAAGGCCTCTACGAGATTCTTGGCGTACCCCGCGGGTCGGTCGTGGTCACCGCCCATCTCGCGGGACATGCACCCGAACTTCGCACCGTTGAAGTCAAAGCCAACGAAAAGACCACCGTTGATTTCAAACTCAAACCGGGCCGCTCGATCTCCGGCATTGTCAAAGACGAAGATGGCAAGGGTATCGTGGAAACGTACATCACAGCCACCGAATGGCGCGGGCACGCCACGCTGGGGTTGGCGGCGATGAGCAACGCCAACGGCGCATTCGAAATTCTCGACGCACCGCTCGATGCATTCTCCGTCTCAGTCTATGCCAACGGATACACGCCGCTGCTCGATCAGGTCATCGCGGCTGACATGTCGGAGTACACGTTTGAACTGAAAGTCGATCCTCGGGCGAGCGCTTCCGAAATGACCGCCGCGATCAAAGCCGGCGACACCGCCCCCGATTTTTCGATGACAACCATCGAAGGCACCGCGTTCAAACTCGCGGACCTCCGTGGCAAAGTCGTGGTGCTCGATTTCTGGGCCACCTGGTGCGGACCGTGCATCGGTGAAATTCCGGGCATGATCGACATGCAGAAGACTTTCGCCGACCGCAAGGATCTCGTCATCATCAGCGTCAGCCTCGATACCGACGAAGCCAAGCTGAAGTCCTTCGTCGAGGAACGAAAAATGAAGTGGCATCACGTCTTCGGTGATGCGGGAGGAGCCAACAAGACCGCCGACGCCTATGGGGTGGTGGCGATCCCATCCATGTTCGTGATCGATCCCGAGGGGAAAGTCGCCGCGTCAGCAGGATCAGCCGATGCGGTCAAGAGCGCCGTGACAAAACTGCTCAATTCGGACGGTTGACACAACTCACGGCTTCAAGGATGTTAAACCGCAAGTGGACGCCGAAAACGGGGCCTCAAAGCCAAGCCGCCCCCATCAACGGCTACATTGGGGTATCATTGGACTTGTCTAACCGTGCCGGCATTGACCGAGAAACCTGCCAGAAGGCGAAGGCGGACAGCGGTGCGGTATTGATTTGATAAACAGGATCGGTGCATCAACATGGAACAATGGGAAGTGGCTCGTTGCACCAGCGTGTGCAGCGCGACGGGCCGGGAACTGGCTGAAAATGAACCCATCTTCGCCGTGCTCTACGACGAAGGTGACACGTTTCGCCGTGAAGATTTTTCCGTCGACGGTTGGCCCGGACCACCGGCTGACTGCTACTGCTTTTTCAAAACGACTGTGCCCGCCCGCGAAAAGAAAAAACGCCTCCTGCTCGACGACGAGGTGCTGGTCAGTTTCTTTACCCGCCTCGCCGACGAAACGCTCGACGAGCGCATTCGCTTTCGATTCGTCCTGGCGCTGATCCTGATGCGCAAACGTATCCTCAAATACGAACAGACCACCAAGGTCGACGGCAACGAAGTCTGGCACATGCGACTTGTTCGCGAGCAATCCGTCCATCAGGTCATCAACCCGCAGCTCGATGACACCCAGATCGACAGCGTCAGCCGTCAACTCGGCGCGATCCTGCACGGCGACATGGGCGACTTCGACGAACTCGACGCAGCCAACAACGAGGACATCGATTCCGGGGATATTGACACCGAAGCCGACAATGCAGATGCCGTCGCATCAGACGCCTCAGAAACCACCGAACCGGAAACGGTGCAGGATTCGAAATGACAACCGCTCAACGAACCGCCCCGCACTTGGCATGGAGAGAGACAATGCCCACTGCTAGATCGCAGCGAAGACTGTCAGCCCTGACCGTGGTCTGTGGCGGATTGCTCCTGCTAGCCACCGGCTGCCCTCCGCCGGGTCCCGACCGCGAGATCAAACCGATTGACCCGCTGCCGCTGCGTGATGCCGTCGGCATCGTCAATGACAACAACCGCGGATTGCAGTTGACCATCAAATCCAAGGGCGGCTTCGCCCGTTGCCGCTTCACCGATCAGGACGGTTCCAAACGCCGCTTCGATGTCGACGCCAACCTGATCGTGCACTGCCCGCGAAACATGCGCCTAGACATGAGCGTGTTGGGTAAGTCGTACTTCGTCTTCGGGTCCAACGAAACGCGCTACTGGGTCGAACAACCGGACGCCCGCGCCCTCACCTGGGGACGCCACGATCGCGACATCGAACCAAACGCCCGCGACCTGATCATTCGCCCGGAACTTATCGTCGAAGCACTGGGCATCGCCCTCATCCCCGAAGGCGACAACGCCCACATTTCGCAGCGCATCACCGACACCCATCAGCAGCTCATTTTCTACGACCAAAGCGGTAGTCAATCCGATCGAATCAGCAAGGAATTCTGGCTGTCACGCTTTGAACCGCAGCTCATCGACCGCGTCATCTTCCGCGACCCGATGGGCCAACTGGTCATGGACGCCAAGCTCGACAAATACAAACCGATCGTTCCCGGTGGACCGCTGATCCCCCACCGCTTCGAAGTGAATTGGCCCGCGACCGAAGGCTACATGCTCCTGACCGTCTCGGGGTGGAAGTTGCTTCCGAATGTGACGGTAGACCATCCGGCTTTCCAGTTCCCGCTTGATCGCGGCGCCGAATTTGATCGTATCGTGGACCTTGATGTCGAGCTGGACCACATCTACAACCCCCTCAAAGCCAGCGACATCATTCGCATGCAGTTGGAGGAACAGCAGCAGCGAGAAGAGAATGGATTCCCACCTGCAAATGAAGTTCCGTTCTCTGATGAGCCGGGAACGAGTGAAGCATCCGATCAATCGAACGAATCTGATGATGGCTAAATCAAACGGGGGTCAGCAAATCTCACGTCAGACTCAACTCGCATTGATGTGCATCGCGGTGTTGTGCAGCGCAGCCGGCGTGATCGCCGAAGAGCGCGTGACACCGCTTGGCGTCATCGGTAACGACGAATACGTCTGGATTTACCGCACGACCAAGACGACTGGCGCAGAATCGGGAAGTGTCAAATTCGCCGCTGGCCAATCCACTGACTCGGGCCTGCGATTTCGCGTGTTTCGCGGTGAACCGTTCGGCGGAACCATCGAAGCCTGCGCGCTTCGAGGCGAAAACCTTCACGTCTTCTATGGCGATGGTTCGCACTATCGCCTCCGTCTGGCCGAACGCATCATGTCCGAAACGACGCAGGATGACGATGTACCCGAAAAGACGACTCCGGGAAGCTCTGCCCCCAAAGCGGTTTGCGGCGACGCCGAGTCCGACAGCGTTTACGCCATCGTCCCCACCGACACTGCGCTGAACCTGCCGCTGCACATTCAACCCGAAGTCGTCGCCAGCGAAAACGCATCCGTCACCGAAAACATCACCTCCAACGGTTCTGCCACAAACGCCCAAAAGCCCGAACCCGTCAAAGCGGAATCGGTCGTGGACCGCAGCGTTCCGCAACCGAAATTTTCACTCGTGCGGTACCATCGCGGAGAGTGGCAGTTCGTTGCACTGTGTCCCAGCTCGCTCGATGTCGCCGCCAAAGTTTGGATGGCCACTTCGAAAGGCGAATTCGCCATCCTCTATGCGACTGGTGGCGAATCCAATCAACTCATGATCGTCAAGGGGAGCGAAACCGAATGGCAGGCGCCGTCGGCTGGCCCGAAACTACCAACGTCATCCGTGCTCAGCTTCTTCAGCGAGCAGCGGGTATTTACGGTTCTTGCCTGCGAAAAAACCGAGGCGACATCCGCCCCCAACGTTAAGTCATATCGCTGGCTCGATGGCATTTGGAAACCGGGCGCGAAGTTCGACTTCAACGTTGATGAGTCCTTTGAATTCGGCAACGAAATCGCAGCAGGAATGTTCGGAAAATACGCAGTCCTGGCCTACGAATTGAAATCACAGGAAACATCCCGCTTCTGGGCTGGCGTTTGGGAGATGGCTGGTGGCCCCCCCACGGTGGAACCGACCGAACTGCTTCCGCTGGGTCCCAATCTCCCGTCAGCGAAGCGGACCGAAATGGCGTCGATCGCCATCGCGATCATCCTCAGCTTGCTGCTGTTTATCGTCTTCGTCCGGCGAACGCCGAGTCTCTTTGTGGAAATGGAATTGCCCGAAGGGTACGCCCTCGCCGGCGCTGGCAAGCGAACACTTGCATTTGTGATCGATCTTATCGCCTTCTCTCTCGTGGCGTTTCCGCTGATCGTCACGCCATGGATGACATCCCACCTGACACCGGGCGAAGACATCCAACGCGAGTTCACCTATCTTCTTGAGTTCAACCCTGATGTGACGTTCGAACCGTGGACGAAGTGCCTGCTGCTGTTTGTGGTCTATGCGACGGCGATGGAACTCGCCTGCCGAGCCACGATTGGGAAGCTCGTTTTGGGATTGCGGGTGGCTTCGACGTCGGGCAAACGCGGTACGGCGCTGTCCATCATTGTGCGCAATTGCCTGCGGTTTGAATTGTATTACAAGCTTGCATTCCTGCCGCTGGCCATGCTCGTCATCCTGACCCGCAACCATCAGCGGCTGGGCGATCTCGTCGCTGGCACGCTGGTCATCGAACCAATAAAGCAACCCGCACAATCGTAAGGTGGGCCGTGCCCACCGCCGTTTGAATGCGCAACGACATGTTGGGCACAGCCCACCCTACGCGCACACCAACCACGCGCCGTGATACTTGATATCAATACGAATCAAACGGACCTATGGGACAATCAAACCGCGATTTGTTCTTTGAACTTCTTGCGGGCTTCACCGACGATGTAAAATGAACCGGTGATGCAGATCAGATCGTCGCGCGAAACCGCACGCTCAGCGATGCTCAATGCGTCTTCCAGATTCTCCGCAACCTGGGCCATCTTGGTGCAGGACTCCTGGAACATCTGCAGCAGGTCATGTGGGTCAGCCGACCGCTTGGTGCGGGCGGTTGTGAAGATGATTTTGTCAGCCCCCAACTGCACGTGACGCAACATGCCGGCGATGTCTTTATCACGCTGACACGCGAAGATCACGATCATGGAATCGTACGGAACCGTCTGCCCAATCGCCCGCATCAACGCTTCGACACTCGCGGCATTGTGCGCACCGTCGATGAGCGTGCGGGGTTCTTCGCGGACCATTTCCATGCGGCCGCGAATCTTCACGTTACCCAGACCCTCGATGGCTTTCTGATCGTCGATTTTGAACCCGCGCGTCTTGAGCGCATCCAACATGGAAAGCGCAACGCTGCAGTTGATCGCCTGATGTTCGCCCGGTAGCGGGACGGGAAGGTGCTCAAAGCGGCTTCGCGAAGTCGTCAACGACAAACGCGTGTGCGGGCCCAGAAGGCGGGTGGCTTCGAATCGATAGCTGAACTCGTTGTCATCGCCCGGAACGCAGAATGTCGAGCCCATTTCCTCTGCCGCCCTCTTCAGAACACCCATGACTTCGGGTTCCTGCGGAGCGCTGACGACCGGAACGCCCTTCTTGAAGATACCGGCTTTTTCTTCGGCGATGTCTGTAAGTTTGGGCCCCAAAAGCGCCATATGGTCATAGCTGATGTTGGTAATCCCGCAGACTTCCGGCTTGATGATGTTGGTCGAATCCAACCGCCCCCCCAAACCCGTCTCAATCACCGCGAAATCCACCTCGGATTCAGCAAACCAGACGAAGGCAGCCGCCGTCAGCAACTCGAAGTAGGTGGCATCCTCGTCTTTACCAAGTGCCTTGATGGCTTCTGTCGCAACCCGGGCCAGCAATTTCGTGAATTCCTGCTCGGTGGGCATCGCCCCGTCGATCGTCATGCGTTCGCGAACCGTGGTCAGGTGCGGGGAAGTATAGAGTCCGACCTTGTAGCCGCAGCCCTGAAGCATGCACGCCACCATGGTGGAGGTGCATCCCTTGCCCTTGGTGCCGGCAACGTGGACCGATTTGAATTCTTTCTCCGGGTGCCCCAATGCCGATAAGAGCTTTTTCATGCGGTCGAGCTTGAATGTCCGCTTGTTGTAGGCGACCGGCGGCGCGCTTTCGTAATTGCTGACCGTGCGGAGATAATTCAGCACCGATCGATAGGTCCGCAGCGACGTCGATTTGCGACTCGAAGATCGGCCATTGGTCCGGGCCTTGCTATTTGTTTGGGATCTGCCATTCGTTTGGGACTTGCCATTTGTCCGGGCTTTGCCATTGGTCTTGGCCTGCCCGTTTGTTCGAGTGACGCCGTCGACGGAGGCGCTGCTCTTGGTGGCCCTTCGGGTCGTACCGCCCGACTTTGCTTTGGCCACTCCGTTACGCTTGGCAGAACCGGCACCGGAGCTTGTTCGCTTGGTATTGGTTGCGGAAGCGGCTTTTGTTTTCGATTTGGATCGAGTCGCGGTTGCGCGTGCCATCGTGATATGTTGCCCCGAATTTGCGATGCTCTGGGAGAATGAACGCTGCGTCATTGGCAATCGAGTCGGTGACGATCGAATCGGATTCGTTCGAGTCGGCGACGTTCGAGTGAATGACGGCTGCAATTCCCCCAAATGGAATACCTGTCTGATCGGCCCTGCCCGGGAATCCTTTTCCCTGCAGAACGCCGAACGTTAGTCGAACGCCTTTAGTACCGCCGCGCCGACGGCAGATGTACATTCGCCCGACGTGTTGTACGCCTCGGCTCGCACGGCGTTCGCACGGATCCATCCGTGTACAGGTGAAAATAATTCTCAAGTGGTTATGATACATGAAATTACGCGATTTTCAAGCTTACCGGACGTTGTAAGTCGTACTCAAGTGAAACTCACAGAGGAAATGCACCGAGCCATCCAATCGTAACTTCAATTCAGAAAATCGCTTATGACAAATAACGAGCCAAACTTCACACTTTGTTCAGATTCTGCAAGAACTCATGTTTTTGTCGAGCCAGACGCCCTGAACTACATT
Organism: Phycisphaerales bacterium UBA1845; assembly: GCA_002338715.1. Lineage (GTDB taxonomy): Bacteria > Planctomycetota > Phycisphaerae > UBA1845 > UBA1845 > UBA1845. Next base: position 26,701 of record DDIR01000094.1, read on the forward strand.
GGAAAGTGGGTTTCAAGCCTTCGAACACCACCCATTGTAGTCATCATATCCGATACAACCGTTGCGAAACTCTATGGCCAGCGCGCCCTCGCCTCGCTGGCGACTCACTGCCCGAAATCCGAACTCATCACCGTCCCCCCAGGCGATCAATCCAAGTCAATCTCACACCTGGATGGCATCTATGCGAAACTGGGCAAAATGCGCGTTCCGCGTGACGGAATGTTGTTGGCTTTGGGCGGTGGCGTTGTCACCGACCTGACCGGGTTTGCAGCCGCCACCTGGATGCGTGGGATCGATTACGCCAACTGCCCCACCACGCTCGAAGCCGACGTTGATGCCTCACTCGGCGGAAAAACCGGCATCAACCACGCCTCTGGCAAGAACATGATCGGAGCGTTTCACCACCCGCGTTTCGTCGCCGTCGATCCGACCTGCCTCAAGACGCTGCCCGCGCGGGATGTCGCTGCCGGGTTGGCTGAGTCGATCAAACACGCACTCATCAGCGATGCCGCTTTTCTCGATTGGCATGAACAGAACGCGCCAGCCATCCGCGCGATTGATCCGAAGATCATGGGCGAACTGGTCACGCGAAACCTACGCATCAAAGCCAACGTGGTCGAACAGGACGAGAAGGAATCGGGCATTCGCGCTTGCTTGAACTTCGGTCACACGATTGGACACGCGGTCGAAAAGCTGTCGAACTACGCGCTGCGGCATGGAGAAGCCGTTGCGGTGGGAATGGTCGCTGCCGCGCATATTTCGATGTCGAAGGGAATGCTCGATGCGCCGGCTGTTCAGCGCATCCAGACCATGCTTCAATCGTTCGCCCTGCCGATTAAGGCAGAAAACGTGAACCCAGCCGAAGTCATCGAGATAACGCTCGGCGACAAGAAAGTAAAAGCCGGCAAGCGCCAGTGGGTTCTTCTCGACGGTATCGGTCAGTACACCATTACCGACGATGTCTCGGACGACGTGATTGAGCAGGCCGTCAATACTGTCTGCGCCAACTGAATCATCCAACCGCTTGAATGCACCGGCACGCTGAACCTTCGCCCGCGATCGCCCGATCATGCCATAACTCGTCACTTGGGCATTGAGCGCACGTCACAACACGATTCATCCGCACAAACCCACCGCACCGCCTGCTTGGTTATTACCAAGGCCAGTCGCGCGTGCAGCTTTGATCCTCGGTTCAAGCATTCGTATCTCGAAATGGGTCAAGCAATTCTGCTAAAATCAGAAAAATACGCTGAATTCCAGCCCATCTCAAAAAGTCGATTCAAACTTTCGCAAAAGATGGCTATCCAAAGATAGGCAACCCACATCACTTCGATACTTCGATCTGGGCTCAGTTCAGCGCCTGTAAGTCAAGGGGAAAGAAGGTCATCACGCGACGCGTCACCTCCCCCGATTGCAATTCGAGCAATAGACATCGTCGCTTAAGAGGAGTGCATCATGGTGAAGTCGGTTTTATGGGTTGGCGTGATCGGATTTGCGTTTGCGATGGGCCCAGAAGTACGGGCAATATGCAACGACAATGACAGCGATGGTTATGGAAGTCCGGGCGACCCGTCATGCCCGAACGGACCAGCCACCGACTGCAACGACGTCAACTTCAATATCCATCCCGGAGCGACGGAGATTCTGTGCAACGGCGTCGATGAAAACTGCAACGGTCTGGGCGACGACGACCGCAACATCGACGGTGACCCGGTCACGTTTTGCGGCGGTGATTGCAACGATAACAACAACACGATTTACCCGGGCGCCACTGAAATTCCATGCAATCTGATCGATGAAAACTGCAACGGTTTCGGCGATGACGATTCCGACAGCGATGGCGACGGATGGACGGCGTGCTTCGGCGACTGCAACGACTTGGTCAATTCCATCAACCCAGGCCAGGCCGAAATCTGCAACGATGCGATCGACAACGACTGCGATGGCGATACAGACTGCGCCGACAACGAGTGTGTCGCACATCCGGCATGCGGCACAATCGACACCGATGGTGACGGTATCCCCGACTCATCCGACGCCTGCCCCAATACGCCCCCTGGAACCGCAGTCGACGGAACGGGCCGCCCCATTGGCGACTTCGATTTCGATTGCGACACCGACCTCGTCGACTACGCCATATTCATCAGCGGATTCACCGGACCGCTGTAAGATGACTTAATTGGCAGGCTTGAAAGATCAGGAACACGGTGGTGGCTATCGATTGGGCGTTTGACCCGCGCCCAGTCGATACGCCTTTACCAAATCGCGGGCGGCTTCTCGCCAATCGGGATGATTAAACGCAAATCCGGCATCGACAAGCCGGGTCGGAATCACACGGCGACTCTTTAAGATCAACTCAGTCTCGGTGCGCATTAACATCGCCCCGATCGCAAGCATCCAGCGCGTTGCCGGCAGCCCAAAACGCTTTCCGCATGCCCGCCGGATCGCGCGCATGAAGTCGGCGTTGCTCAAGGGATTTGGCGATGCGATGTTGATCACGCCATCGAGGTCTGACCGTGCAATGAGAAACTTGATCGCACGCACAAAATCTTCATGGTGAACCCACGACACGAACTGCCGGCCATCCCCCGACCGACCGCCTAGCCCCCATCGTACCAGTCCGAGAAGCACATCAAAGATGCCTCCGCGATCCGGACTCATCACCATCGCCGAACGCAGTTTCACCTTGCGCGTGTGCGGCAATTCAACCTCGTCGAACGCACGCTCCCACGCCTGAGCCACATCGATGCTGAACTTCCAGGTTTCCGGGACACCTTTCTCATGCCCGCCAATGATACCGTTCGCCTCGTCGTTGGCCGGGTCAAGCGTGTGCGCGTAGATCGTCGCAGTGCTCGCCTGCAACCAGACTGCCGGCGGGTGCGACGCATTCCGAATCGCCTCGCCCACCACCCGCGTTGAATCGACGCGCGAATTCATGATGCGCTCTCGATTGCGTTGGTGATAACGACAGTTGACCGTGTAGCCGGCCAGGTTGATCACGACATCAGCCCCGTCCAACTCCTTCGCCCATGGGCCAAGCGTTTTTCCATCCCAGCCAACGAGTCGGCTACCCTTGCAACTTGCGCGGTTCGATCGGCGGGTGAGGATCACAACGTCATGACCATCCGCAAAAAACGCCCGTTCGAGAACCGCGCCAACCTGTCCGCTTCCACCCGGGATGACAATCTTCATCGCGCTTACTCTCCCGACTTTTCGTTGCGATCGATGTCCTTCACCGCCTCAGCCAGGTCCGCACCGCCTGCGGTTGCAGGAGCGGCTGGTGGGTTCGTGTATTCGTAAATGTCCATCCACTGGTGCTTTTTCTTACCGTTGGACAGTCCTCGTTTGCGTGCTTTTGAAAAGATGTACAGATTGAGAAAGTGCATCACACCGAGGACGAGGAGCACCATGCCGACTTTCGTGCTGGTGTATTCGATGGCTTCAACCAGGTCGGTCGGTTTCCTTCCGTAACGAAGCACCGTCGTCACGTAACCGATGTTGAGCAGATAAAACCCGACGACCAGAAGGTGATTCACCGAGTCGGCCAACTCCGCATTTCCGCCAAACGCATCGACAAGAAAAATGCGCCCGTTGCGAAACAAAGTCCGAGCCACCCAAACGGTGATCGCCACGCTGATCACAAGGTAAACGCCATACGTTACTGATGGATACGTTGCATACATGCTTGTTCTCCTTTGCTGGAGGTTTCAAGAAAACTAGAAGTACAAACGCAAAGCCGCCGCCCCGTAAATCGCTGTCATCGTGACGAAGGCAGCCGTCAACATGTGGTACCCAGTCCGCACCCAACGCGGGAAATTCAGCTCGCGGATGTCGAACACGAAGCACTGAATAAAAAGTCGAAACGCCCAGAAGACCGCGACGAGTACGCAGAAGTCGCGGGCAAGTGGTCCACCGGCTGCCAGGAATGCTGCATTGCGCACCGAAACAACTCCGAACCCGACGATGACCAGGATGATGAACACACCGTAGATCCAGAACAGTCGACGCAAGAAAGGCCGCAGCGAACTGAGTTCGCTCTTCCAGTCCAGAACAAACGGAACGCAAACGCTGGCCGACAGAATTGAGAAGTGAATCAATCCGCCCGCGAAAATCAGGTCCTTTGTGCTGATCATGATTGCCACCTCCTTTTCGTAATTTCGTTACCAGTTACTTCCTTAAGGTGTTCACCACGCTGCGATCCACGACATGAACGGCAATACAACCCTGACGATAAATGGCGGTGTAAACAGGAGGCTGAGCGGCCCGATCACGATCGCCATCGTGTAGGCCCATCCAACCGAACCGCGATGTAGCCCCATGGCTTTCGCGACGGCAGTGCGTTGAACAAATACGCCGAGCGCCTGAATCAGAAAGTAGAGTGTGGGTTGGCCCAACCCCGCGCCGGCAGGGAGCGAAATCACGAGATCGTGCACAAGACCGGAGGCGACAAACGATGCAACCGTTGCAAACTGCGGGTTGACTCGTCGCGACAATGGCGAGAATACGTGCTGACGAAGCAGATCACTGAATGCGGTGTTCCAGCGCCGTCCCCAGAATTCACCCAACGTTGTCGAGCAGAAAGGCCGGCGCATGATCGGCGCGGCTTGAATACCCCGCATCTGGAAGAAGTACGCGAGAATTTCAAACAAACCGAAATGTAGCAGCAGCCCGAGCCCGACAATTGCGATCATCCCCGAAGCGAACGCACCAAGTCCGTCGAAACGAGATGCCGTGAAAAACAAACCACATCCAATCGCCACTTTGAAGATCGACCACGCCCATTGCACAGTCGTCACCCGAGTTCTTGGCCCGGTTGAATTCAAGAACCGATGCGCATCCATCCCGGGCCAGCAAATCAGATATTGCACGTAACGTCCGCATCGAGAACAGCAGCCGCTCGACGCTTGGTACCACGTCAACCACTTGCACCCGGCGTAGATCGAAAACGCCAGCAACCACATGAAGATCCAAGGCGATACAAGTTGCCCGACCGCGATGGCAAACGCCGGCAACAAAACCAAAGGCCCCCAAGCGATCGGCTTGGATCGCCTGACATAGCAAGCGTTTGAAATGCAGTGACGATTCGCGGCAAAGCGTCGGTAGAATGCACGCAAGATGATCATGACACCGGGAAGGTGCGTGAGTGCAACGAAGGGCCAAGCCCACCAGACGCTCCTCGCAACAAACACGATCGCATCAGCCCCACCAACAACCTGCCCCGATGGCGAAAGCACGCGCAACTCGGTCAGCGGCTCACCTTCCGTCAACCCAAGGCGCTCGCGAACCCAAGGCGTCTGCTGCGGCGCAACGCAATACCCACTGCGATCAAAGACGCCAGCCAACCGACCAGCAAGCCCAACACACATAGGGCACTCGCCATCAATCAGCACCCACCCGCAGCCATTCTCGCCTGTTTGTTTCGTTATTTCTGTCATAACAGAAACCCGTCCTCAAAAAAAAGGGAAAACAAAACCAGCTGCCAAGACCACCGACAGGCACTGACGCACTCCATCACTTCGTCACTTCGTCACTTCGTCACTTCGTCACTTCGTCACTTCGTCACTTCGTCCCTCCCCCTCACTTCCCCCCACCAGGAATCATCTTAAGCACCTTATCCCCCATCTTCATAAACCGAACCAGCGCCCCCTTCGGCAAGCGGCGCATCTGCCCATACCAGGTCGTCATCGATTCGAAGAACTCCAGCATGTCGCCAAGCCGCTGCTGCGTGTATTCATCTTTGGTTTTGCCTTTCGCGCCGCTGGTCAGTTCGCGAAGGACGGCCAATGTCGGATCGGTCTCACGTTTCTTGCGTTCGTCGAGAATGATCTGAAACATTTCCCAGACGTCCTTCATCGATTCGTAGTGGTCGCGACGATCGCCCATGACATGCACGACCTTGACGATCCCCCACCCCTGCAACTCGCGCAGGCTGTTGCTGACGTTGGAGCGGGCGACGGATAACGTCTCGGCGATCTCCTCGGCATTGAGCGGTTCGGGTGAAAGAAACAGCAGCGCGTGAATCTGAGCCACGGTGCGATTCACGCCCCACTTCGTCCCCATCTCGCCCCAGTGCAGGATGAAACTTTCGTTTGTCGGGGTCATCTCAAACACAGCCCACCTCCGATGGAATTCATTGACTTCTGTCTATACAGAACATACCGCACAAACAAGGCTTTGTCAAATGAATAATCGAGAAGCGATGCCCAAACAAGTGCTCAGTAGCTTTCGCGGGCGAGATGGACCTTGCCCCTAAACGTCCAGTACACCACGCCGGAGTAGGTGATCACAAATGGCAGGCCGATGACTGCGATTAGTAGCATGATTCGTAGCGTGGCTTCACTGGATCGGGCGTTGTAGACGGTCATATGCCACGATTCGTTCAGCGATGAGGGCACGAGGTTTGGGAAAATCGCGGTGGCGAAAAGTGTGGCGAATGCGGCGATTGTGGCGCATGAACTGACGAATGCGTACACCGGTTTTTTGAGAAACATCGCACGCGGAATGTTGGCGACGGCCAACACGTTGAGCGCGGGGACCGCCCACAGCCACTTGTTGTCATGGAAGTTTTTGAACGCACGCGGAATCTCAACGAGCGTGACCATCGTCGTGAAGATGTACGCGATCAAGAAGAAACCGAACGTCCGCCAGATCCAGCGTTCGATTAACTTCTGCAACTCACCCTCGGTCTTGAGGTAGAGAAAGATCGCTCCGTGCATGCTGAATAGCGCCACCGTCAATACGCCGACCAACAGCGGATAGAACGTCAGTTGCTGCCAAACGCTCTGATGGATGATCATGTCTTCGTTGACCGGCATACCTTGCATCACGTTGCCAGCGGCTACACCAAACAAAAACGCTGCAAGCAAACTCGAACCGAAGAAACCATAGTCCCATGCCGTCCGCCAACGCGCGTGTTCCGCCTTCGAGCGAAACTCGATACTGACAGCCCGAAAGATCAGCGCGAAAAGCAGCAACATAAACGCCACGTAAAACCCGCTGAACACCGTCGCATACGCTTCAGGAAATGCCGCAAACAACGCCCCGCCGAACGTCACCAGCCAAACCTCATTCCCATCCCAAAGCGGTCCGATCGAATTGAGAATGATGCGGCGATCCCGATCGCTTTTTGCGATTGGATGCAAAATGCCCACGCCGAAATCAAAGCCGTCGAGAATCGCGTATCCCACGAGCAGAAACCCGAGCAAAGCAAACCAGATTAGCGATAAGGTGTCGTGTTCAAACATCACGGTTGCTCGGGTTTCCTGGATTCGGATTCGTTGTATTCCGTCAGTGAGCGCTGGTGGCCCGACATCGCGGCGGCGGTTTTGAAGAACGACCGTTCGCTTGGGTCGGACGTTGGTTCGGGTTCGTCGGGACCGTGCTGAATCTTGTTGTTGAGGACGAAGATCCAAACGAAGAACAGCATCAGGTAGATCAATCCGAACATCACGATCGACCAAAGCACCTGTTCGGAGGTGACGGCTTCGCTGAGTCCGTCAGACGTGCGCAATCCGCGCATGCTCACGCCATCGTGTTCGCCGGGATAGACGATCCAAGGTTGCCGCCCCACCTCGGCTGCGATCCAACCGGCTTGGTTGGCGACCATCGGACCAAACACCGCAAACACATGAACCCAAAGCAGCCAGCGCATATTAAAAATACGCCCACCCCGAAGCAGCGGCAGCGTACCCAGCGTCAACACGATGAAACCGAACCCCAGTCCCACCATCAGGTGATACATCTGAAATGGTAGCCAAACCGGTGGACGTTCGTCTTCGGGGATATCATTGAGCCCGGTGATAGGGCTTTTGGAATCGCCGGTGATCAGGTAGCTGAGCATGCCGGGAATCGCCAGGCCGAACCGCACCTTGCCAGCCGACGCATCGGGCGAGCCAAACAGGTACAGATCGCCCGGCCCCGTTTCAAAATGCCCTTCAAAGGCGGCCATCTTCGCGGGTTGTGTTTCAGAAACCTGCTGGGCCTGGTCGTGTCCGGTGATCGCAGCCAACAAGCTGAAGATCGCCGCGATGACCAGTCCGATGGTAAAGCAGCGGCGGGCGAAAAGTTCGTGGCGTTTCTTGAGCAGGTAATACGAACTGACGGACGTGACCAGAAACCCACCGAGGATCAACGCGCCGATCAACGTGTGCGTCAATCGATCGACACTCGACGGATTGAAGATCATCGCCCAGAAGTCGGTGATCTCGGCGCGGTAGCGGGTGTGATCGCCGACCACCTTCTCAACGATGTGATACCCAGCCGGCGTCTGCTGCCACGAGTTGGCGACGACGATCCACACCGCGCTGAACATGCTGCCCAGCCAGACCATCATACTGGAAAAGAAATGCATCTTCGGACCGACGCGATCCCAACCAAACACCAGTACCGCGAGGAAACCGGACTCCAGAAAGAACGCAAAGATTCCTTCTGCCGCCAGCGCCGAACCGAATACGTCGCCGACGAAGCGACTGTAAGCCGCCCAGTTCGTCCCGAACTCAAACTCCATCACGAGTCCGGTGGCGACGCCCAAGCCAAAATTGACCGCGAAGATGCGCGTCCAGAAACGGGCCGCGTCTTTCCAGGTTTGATCGCCGGTCTTGAGCCAGATTCCCTCAAGCACCACCATCACCAATCCGAGCCCAATGGTGAGCGGCGGAAACAGGTAGTGGAACATGATCGTTCCAGCAAACTGCCAACGGGATAGCGTGAGGACATCCATGAAACGATTTACAACAGCACCCGCGCCACGCGGTCAATCGTTCGGTTGACTGCACTATTTGAGCAAGAACTCCATGCGGATTAAAGCACCGTCGCTCAGTTTGTCCAACCCGGACCGCGAACAAATTTTCCGGGCGTCGCGCCAGTATGTTTACCCTCTTTAACCACATGCCCGCCGTTGACGAACACGTGCTTCATTCCGGTGGCGTATTGGTGCGGTTCGCTGAACGTGGCTTGGTCTCCGAACGTCTTCGGATCAAACACGACCACATCGGCGAAGTAACCGTCCGCCAGGCGGCCTCTCGACTTGAGGCTCAGGTTTTCAGCCGGCAGCGATGACATCCGCCGAACCGCATCCTCCACACGCACCAGCCCTTCGTCCCGCGCATACTTGCCAATGAACCGGGCGAACGAACCGTACGCACGCGGGTGTGGATTCCGCTTGAGGAAGATCCCTTCGGTTGCGTATGAACCCGCGTCCGAGCAGATGCTGATGTACGGCTGCTGAATCTTCGTGCGGACATTATCTTCCGACATCGTAAAGAAGATCGCCCCGACATCGCTGTGGTCTTCGATGACCAGATCCATCGCCGTGTCTTCGGGCGACGTCCCGCGTAATTTGGCAACCTCCGCCAATGTCTTGCCCGTGTACTTCTTCAGGTCGTCATTGCGGAACCCGACCAGCAGAATGTTGTCCGGCGAGCCGGCAGAGAGGTACCCGTTGTCCCACTCGGTGGTGGGCGTGTTCATTTCCTCTTTGACCTTCGCGCGGATCGCCGGATCTTTCAGGCGATTTTCCCAGGCTTCTCGCCCGCCCTCCTGCACCCATGGCGGCATGACCGCATCGAGGCCGGTCGAACTGGCGCGATAGGTATACATGTCGGCGGTGATCTTAAGACCTTGGGCGCGGGCGGCATCGATGCGACTCAACAGCGCGGGAAGCTTGCTCCAATTCGCCCGACCCGACGCCTTGATGTGATAGACCTCAGCCGGGATGTTGGCGCTCTTGGCGATAAGCAGGAATTCGTCGAACGCTTCGAGCAGGTTGTCGGCTTCGTTGCGCATGTGCGAGGTGTAGATACCACCATGCTTTGCGGCTACCTTGGCGAGCGCGATGATTTCGTCGGTCTTGGCGTAAAATGCCGGCGCGTAAATCAGCGACGTGGACAGTCCGACCGCCCCCTCTTTCATTGCCTGATCGACAAGCGCCTTCATCCGCTCCAACTCGTCAGCCGTCGGCTCGCGATCGTCGTAACCGATCTCATGAATCCGCACGGTCGTTGCACCGACGAATGACGCCACGTTGACCGACACGCCGCGCTTCTCCAGATGCGACAGGTATTCGCCCAACGTCGTCCACTTGACGTCGAACTTGATGTCGCCCTGTTCTTCCACCATCTCCTTTTTCATCGCATCGTTGAGCGGGCCCATCGAGCGCCCTTCGCCCATCACTTCGAGCGTGACGCCTTGCAGGATGTCGCTCATCGCCCGGTTGTCTTCAAACAAAGACTCGCCAGCCCAACTCAGCATGTTGATGAACCCGGGCGCGACCACCAATCCGGTGGCGTCGATGTCAACATCGCCTTCGCCTTCAACTTTCGGCCCGACCGAAACAATCCGCTCACCACGAATCGCCACATCGCCAACGTATCCGTCAGCCCCCGAGCCATCCATGATCGTCGCGTTGCGAATAACCACGTCGAAGTCCTTCGAGGACGAACACCCCGCCCCCACCAACAACATCCCGATCGCCAGCATCATCCCGCGTTTCAAGTGACCAACCTCCACTCTGTCGTGCCATCCAACTCGAATTCAAAGCGCACCAGATTCCGCGCACGCCTTCGCGAAAGCCTATCACATCCGCCGCACACCTCCAATCTCAATCGGATACGACCATTCGTCCCCCCAGCCGGCTGAGTGACGTTATGCAGCCCTTGCAATCATCTTCGAGTCATTGGATCATGCCGAATTCAAGCTATGGATCCGAATTTGACGCCCCCGGGGCAACGCCCGATGGCGATCTGGAAACACAATTGATGGATACTTTCGACTTTACAAACGGCTCGCTGTGTTGCGACTCACACAGCCTCTCTGATATCGCCGATCAATTTGGCACGCCGGTTTACGTTTACTCTGCCCGGGCGTTTCGTGAACACTATGCGGCGCTGCGCGATGCGTTTGCGGCGATCGAACCGCGACTTTGCTTCTCCATCAAGAGTTGCCACAACGTTCATATTCTGCGGACGCTTCTTGAATGCGGTTCTTCGTTTGACGCGGTGAGTATCGGGGAAGTGCGGCGGGCACTGGAAGCCGGCGCGAAGGCCTCGGACATTGTGTTCGCCGGTGTCGGCAAGACGCCTGCAGAGATCGAAGCCGCGGTCGATCTCGGGGTCGGCACGTTCAACGCGGAATCGGCGGCAGAACTCGATGTCATCGCAGCCGTCGCGAACAAAGCCCGCAAGAATGTCCGTGCGGCTCTTCGGATCAATCCCGACGTCGACGCCAAGACCCACCCGCACACCACCACCGGTAAGGATGAAAACAAATTCGGTATCGAGATCGGCAGCTCACCCGCTCTCTTTCAAAAGCACAAGGACGATCCGTATCTTTCGCTCGTCGGGATTCATCTGCACATTGGCTCACCGGTCAACACCGTCGCGCCCTATGTCGAGATGGTGACCAAAGCCCTCGAACTTGTCGTCAAACTCAAAGCCGACGGCGTCAACATCGACTCGATCAACATCGGCGGTGGGTACGGTGCGGAGTATGGCCACCAATCTTCCGCGACGCCGCGCGAATACGCCGACGCCATCGTCCCCCTGCTCAAGGACAGCGGGTTGAAAGTCTCGCTCGAACCGGGCCGATCGATCTCAGCCAATGCCGGCATCCTGATCACGCGGGTGGTTTACCTGAAGGAATCACGAACCAAGCAGTTTGTGATCGTCGACGGATCGATGACCGACCTGATCCGACCGGCGCTCTATGACGCCTACCATTTCATTTGGCCAGTCTCCCCTGCCGGCGGTGTTGCACCGTCCGACCGATCGCCTGCATATCGCATCGAAGGAGCGAGACCGGTGGACATCGTCGGGCCCGTCTGTGAAAGCAGCGATTACCTTGGCCGCAACCGGTTCATCCCGGCCGTGAAGCAAGGCGATTTGCTCGCGGTCTTCTCGGCGGGTGCGTATGGCGCGGTGATGGGCAGTCAATACAACACGCGATGCCGCGCCGCGGAAGTGCTGGTCGAAAGCGACGGTCCCCGCCTCATCCGCCGCCGCGAAACCTTCGACGACATCATGGCCTGCGAACGCAACCTGTAGGGTGGGCCGTGCCCACCGCCGTTTGAATTCGCAACGACATGGTGGGCACGGCCCACCCTACGATTCGCACGTTTGGCAACCTGAGATAGTCCGGTTACGCTTTCAGTTCTTCGCCATTGGTCATGGCGTTTTGGATTGGGGAGATCGATCGTGGAAAATCAAACGGGACCAACCGAGTTGACTGCAACCGATGCCAATCGCCGTTGGCGATTGCTGGGCATGTCCGCACTTCTGATCGCATGCATCGTCGGCGCATGCAGCCACGTCACCGAACCGATCACGACCTCCGACCAATCCGCAACTGACGCAGTATCAACTGACGACGCATCCGATCCGATGCTTTCGGTCGATACGCTCCTACCCGCGCCGGAAGACTTCGCTTTGACGCGCATCGGGTCAGAGGATTTTCCGATCCCTCCGCATGCCAAGTACCTCGAAGGCATTCGCATCTGCATCGATCCCGGTCACGGTGGCGACGCCCACAAGCACGGCTACAAGCGCGGACCAACCGGCGTGCGCGAAGCCGAAATGAATCTGCGGGTGGCTCAATACCTGCGCGATCTGCTCGTCCACGTCGGCGCGGAAGTTAAACTGACCCGCGAAGGCGACAACGATTTAAGCCTAGCCGACCGGGCGAAAGTGGCAGACGATTGGGACGCCGATTTGTTTATCAGTTGCCACCACAACGCCACCAACAACACCGAAGCCAACCGCACGACGGTGTGGTATCACGGGACGGTGGACGATCGGCCCGACAATCTCGACCTCGCAAGGCACCTGTGCGAAGGTTTGTTCGACTCGCTGCAAATCCCGCAATTAACGGGCATTCCGCTCAAGAGCGATCAATTGATGTACGAGTCGGGATTCGGCGTGCTGCGGGCGGCAAACAAAACCGCGGCGCTCTGTGAGACGTCGTTCTACACCAACCCCGAAGAAGAGCAGCGTCTGCGTGATCCCCAATACAACTTGCGGGAAGCGTACGGGATGTTCATGGGGCTGGCGCGCTACGCAGCCGGCGGACTGCCGACAGCGAGTATCAAACCGGCAGACGATGAATCGCCATCGCAGCGCGCGCCGCGGACGCTCGTCTTCCAACTCGACGATGGTCTTCGCTCGCGCAACGCATGGGGAAGCGATCGATCGATGATCCTTAAAGATTCGATTGCTGTACGCATTGACGGCGAACGTGTGCCGCATGAATTCTCAGCGGACACGTACGAATTGAACATCACCATTCCCGACCGCATCGAAAGCGGCGAGCACAACGCAACGGTTCAATTCGAAAACATGTTCAAGAACGCGAACACCACGCCGAACTTTGCGATCACCGTCGACTAATTCGCGCGATCACATTCCCAATCGCCATTGCAATTGCGCGAAGTCTTCGGCATCGACGTCGTCGTCTTCGTCAAGATCGAATGCGGTGCACGATGGATCAACGGGTCCTGCATCAGGTCCGGTCATGCAATCGCCGTATGCTTCAAAGTCAGCCAGATCCGCGACGTTGTCACCGTTGTAATCGCCCGGCACGCAAATCTGCTCGATGGAATCGATGTACAGCGTGTGCGGACCGGCATCACCGGTTGACGCGATCGCGATGTGCTCCAGCGTCCCCATGCCCGTCGCACTGGTCAGTACACTGTCACCGGTCATCGCAAGCACCGGATCAATCTGCGGTTCAAATGTCAGCGTTTGCCACTGGCCCGGTGACGCATTCACGAGCACGCCCTGCGGTGAACCGGAAACCGTGTTGGCCGCTCCGACCCATTCAATGGTTCCCGACGTCCCGCCATCCGAACCGATCGGACCGCTGGCCGACGTCTCACGCAAACCAACGCAAATCCGCACGGCCCCACTGTCCAACCGCACGCGGAGTCGAATGGGCCGATTAAAATCAACCGTCGGATTTGGCAGCGTCGCCACGTTCGATGTGGTCAAGCGCAACCACCGCTGCAGATCGTTATCCACCCACTGCCATTCGACGCGGGAGACATTGCTTCCCTCGAACGCGGAGATGTCGGCTGTCACTTCGGCTTCGTTGGGCGAGGATAGAAGGTCGCTGGTCGTGGAACCCGAGTACGTCGGCGGACGGAACATCACGTCAGCCCCCGTGTTCGTTGGATAACCTTCAAACCCGGTGAGCAAGTCCTTCTGGCATCCGCTGGGCCCTTCACCCAATGCAACGTCGGTCATGTTCACATCGCCGGCCGTCACTGTGAGGCTGCCCACCACCACCGGTTCAAACCCGCTCTTGGTCACGGTGATCGAATACTGCCCTGGCGTCAGTTTCAAGAACGCATAGAAACCGGTCCCATCGGACAACACCGATCGCGTTTCCGGTCCGGTCAAATCGATCGTGGCTTGATAGATGCGGTTGCCATAGATCGGATCGTTGGGCAGCGATGCGTCGGTGATCGTTCCCGCGAGAATGCCTTGTGTCGGTGTTTCCTTCCACGGCATCAGCGGTGTGGATGCGGGCGCGGGGTAAACCTGCGTCTTCATCGACGAGAAGAACGCCGCATCGGTTGAACTGCCGTCGTTCGTGGACTGATATTGGTATTGGCAGTGACCGTCAGCCCCCATCGCCCGCACATCGAGGATCTGCGTCAACGTGTTGGCCACCGTGTTGACGTAGCACCCCTGCCCGATGTACGCGTGACGATCGCCTTTGTGCTCGATCGCGTACTGCGCCCAATCGCGATATTGATCGGCGTGTGTGTTTTCGTTCTTGTAGTTCATCGGAAGCAGCGCATCGACGATGCCCTCCTGCATCCAGCCGGGCCAATCCTGGAACACGTAGTTGTACGTATCACTGCCAGTAAAGTTGTTGAGGTTGCCCCAGGTAATTCCATCCCCGGTCAGGACGACGTGCGGTTTGGTGGCTTGGATGTGAACGTAAATCTTTCGGACGAGGTCGGTCACCTGGTTGCGACGCCACTGTCCCCACGCGCTCCAAAGCGGCGAGGCGGACGATGTCGGCGGCAGTTCTCCGAATTCATCGAAGAAGCGCTGCTCGCTGATCGGGTTGTAACCCCATTCCGCTCCCTGATAGCGGATGTAGTCGAGATTGAATCCGTCGACGTCGTAGTTGTCGATGATGTCCATCGCGACGGAAAGCACGTAATCCTGGACGGCTGGTATACCGGGATCGAGATAGTAATTGTTGCCTTCCAGAACCGCGCCGGTGTTGTCGGTCATCAGCCAATCGGGATGTTGCGCGAAAATGTGCGAACTCGGCGGTGATGGAAACAGCACGCTCCAAATGCGGTAGGTCACGATCCAGGGGTGCACTTCGATGTTGGCCGCGTGCGCCTTGGTGATCATGTCGGCCAACGCATCATAACCCGACGCCACGTTGGTTGCCTGCGGTTCGTACGCCGAATCGTAATAGGCGTCACCGGCTTTTCGCACTTCCGGAATGATGACGTTGTAGTTGTTCGCCGCGAGCGTGTTGATCATGTTGGTGGTCTGCGTCGCGTTGAGAAAACCACTCCCCCACGAGTACGCCCACATCGCCCGCCATTCACCCGCACCGCGAAACGACATCGCGTCTGCAACGATGATCTTGCCGGGTTCTGCCGCACTGGTCAGCGTCACCGACCCGCTGGTTCCGGCATTGAAAGTAAACGTGCCCAACACGAACCAGGTCGAACCGTTGATCTGCTGATTGACGACAACGTTGGTCGAACCACCCGCATGATGAACCGTGTACGTCGCATCACTCGGGCGCGACGTTCCGGTCGAACGGTACCATACCGCCACTTCATAACTGCCCGTGGCTGGAATCTGCGGACGCCACTCAGCCGTCCCCGGAGTCGCGTCATCCGTACTCTTGTGGCGATAGTCGGTCAGCCATTGCCCGGTCGCGTCGAACGTGCTCCAAGTCCCCGAAGGAATGCTGAACCCGTCGTGGGTGTTGTCCACGATGATGGTTTGGGCCCGCGCGGAAGTGCCAGCAGCCATCATGGCTGCCCAAAAAACCGCGCACGCCAGCGACATTGATCGATTTTGATTTGAAGATGATTGCAACGGTCCCGCCCCCGTGGTTTTGGTCGAATGAAGAATCGGCCCGAATGCCAAATCGAGCCATCAGAGCATTATACCGCGGTTAATTCACAATTCCGAATCAAAACGAGGGACAAAGATCGAAACCGAACCGGATGATCAAGTTGATGGTCTGACTTGGGCCTATAACGGAGCGGTGGGCGCTAGGGCGTGCCGCGGGATGACAGCTTTCGGGCTTGTTGGAGGCTGTCCATCACCGTTTCCGGCAATCGGTCGGGGTCGATTCGGATGGCCTTCTCATACTCGGCGATGGCTTCGTCGTATTTGTACTGGGCCATGAGTAGGTCGCCCCGAAGCGCAGGGATCGCACCAAATCCGGGGTCGAGTCTCTCAGCCAGGTCGAGTCGTTCAGCACAATCGTCGTAGCGATGGGCAGCCAACAGCGCGTGGGCGAGATAGTACAACATCTCGGGCGTCGGATTTCGTTTGCAATACGTTTCGAGCACATCCACGCGTTCGCTCTGACGGTCCATGCGCATCAGCGCTTCAGCGGCCATCAACGTGGGCGTGGTCCAATCGCCGGCGCCGTCGATCATCTCCTTCGCCAGCGACAACGCATCTTCAAATCTCTCTTCCGTCAGCAAGCGAACCACTTCACCCATCGCATTCACCTCCGCGATGCGGTCCTTTGGATCGGGCAGGGAATCGACGTCGGTCGTTGACGACCCGCTGAGATATCCAAGCGCCGTGAGCCGCCTTCGATCTTCAGCCGAAAGTGGCGTTGAGCTTGCAGGAGCGACCTGGTCATCGGGCCAGCGTTTGAGCATGTCGGTCAGTCGACCTTGCAATGTCGCCAACGGTCCCGCGCCTGAGCCGAACAGGTTATTGAGTTCACCGGGATCTCTCTTGAGATCGTAGAGTTCCGGTCTGGGTGCAAGAATGAATTTCGCACCGTGTGTTCGCAAACCGTGGAGCGGACTGCATCCCAAATTCAGCGGATAAAGCGTTTCAACGTAAATTGCCCGATCCGCGTTCGCGGCAGTCGTCACTTGACTGACGCCATCCAATTCAACTGGTGGCTTGACTCCGACCAGATCGCAAACCGTTGGCAAAAAATCCACGGTGCCCACCACGCGATCGTCCACCCGCGACGGTGTTGGAAACAGCGTCGGGTTCGAAAGCACGAATGCGGAGTGAACGGTTGAATCGTAAATGAAGATTCCATGTTGCTCTTCTTCGTGGTCGCCAAGCCCCTCACCGTGATCAGAGATGACGACGATCAGCGTTTTCTCCCGACGACCGTGCTTGTCGATGGCTTTCAACAGACGTCCGAATTCGCGATCCACAAAGGCAATTTCTGCCGCATACGGACTGAGTTTGTTCTTGCTTGTTGAGCGAAGCGGCGAATCGTATGGCGCGTGTGGATCGAAATAGTGCACCCACAGAAAATACGGCGATGCATCGGACTTCTTTGAATGAGACCGGAGCCAATCGACCGCAGAAGCCGTGACATCGTTCGCCCGCCTCTCATGCTCCAACGATGCGGGACCACGTTGGATTCGTCGATCTGTTTTGAATTCGTACGTGTCGAAGCCTTGGTCCAAACCGAATCGTGGGTCCAATACGAAACTCGACACGAATGCGCCGGTGGCATACCCCTCGGCTTTTAACATCTCAGCCAACGTGACGTGATCTTCGGCGAGTTTGTAGATTCCGTTGTCGCGCACACCCGACGTCGGTGGGTAGAGTCCAGTCATCATCGTCGTGTGCGACGCCAGGGTTGTCGATGCACTGGTCACGGCGTCATCGAATCGAACGCCATGTTCCAGGAGTGAGTCCAGGTTGGGCGTGTGCGCGTTTTCGCGGCCATAGAATCCAAGGTGATCGGGCCGCGTGGTGTCCAAGGTAACGAGCACCACGTTAAAGCCTTTTGCGTCGCCAGGCTCAACCACATCCGCGAGCACCACCGGTTTGGTTGGATCGTTGCTGTTCGACCGAGTCGCCCAAAGGAGCACACCTGCGGCCATAATGAGAACAGGGATGATCCAACCCCATGGAGAACGCTTTTGATTTTGATGGGTCGATTCGTCGGTCATGCAGAATCCTGTCGAAGCCTTCGAATCTGTGTTCTTACCACGCGATTGCGGACATGCCAAGCGGCGCGTTGGGGTCGCGGCGCCTGGATCGCTTTTTTTCGACAAAGCGGCGCGACAGCGCCGTCATTCCCGCGAAAGCGGGAATCCAGGGGAAATGCAAAGTCAATCTTGGTGAGTCCCCCCATAATGCGAGTAATAGGCGAGCGAATCGCTACGCTTGGATTGGATCGCCATAAGATCGCGCTTTGGCCACACAACCGCATAAAAAAAAAAAGGAGGCCGCCATGTGGGCGACCTCCTCTTGTTTTGATCGTGTGACAACGTGTGTCACTCGTGTGTCTTGAAACGTTTCCCTAGCGAACGCGACGACGCAACAGCGCGATTCCGCCGATCGCAAGAAGGCCAAGGCTGGCCGGCTCGGGAAGGTCGGTGACGACGATGTTGTCGAAGTAAGCGGCTGCCCACTGACCAGCGACGGAGCCGTAACGGTCGTAGTGGAACAATGAAATCGCACCACTGAGCGGAACCGGGCTACCGATGTTGGTGTCGAGCGTACCCAACCACAGGCCGTCAAGCTCGATGCGAATCGTGCCGGCGCCTTCGTTGACGATCATGTCAACGTGCGTCCAGTTGAAACCGGGAACGCCATCGCCCGAGAAGCCGGTTGCACCCGTCTGTGGCGGATCAAACGTTGAAATATCCACCGACGGTGAGATGGCCTGAAGAAGCGGGTCATCATTGGTATTGGTCAAAATAGCAGGATTGTACTGGCCGCTGGCGATGAACTGCTCGCCCGCATCCTTGTACATGCGATAGTCACGCGTCGAGCTTCCGTCACCGACCATCAGAAGGTGACCGCCCGAACCCGTGCCCAAGTCGCCCTGAATGGTCGTGCCATCATATCCAACGCCACCACCAACATTTTCGGTTGAACCACCGGTCGCCGCATCCCACTGAACCCACACGTCGTACGAGAGCGTGTAGATGCCCGAGAATGATTGGCCGGTTGCAGTCACGGTGACTCCGCCTTCTGTACCGTCTACGGTGTTCGAAGCGAGACGAAGACCGATCGTGTCGCTGCCCGCGGTCGGTGCAGCCGGAATACCTGCAAGCGTGCCGTAGTCGTAACCGAATGTGGCAGTGTCATCAGCGCTGAGGGCGTTGACCGTCCACGCAGCACCACTGCTCATGTCATCTGAAAACAAGACCGCAGCCGATGCCGGTGCGGCGACGAAGCCTGCAAGCAAACCAGCCGCCAGCAGCGCTTTTGATTTTGAAACTTTGTCCATAGTTCTCCTCCTATATAGCTGGATATTAAATGCTTCGAGAGCAGTTGCCTTTTATGAATCAGACATCGAGAAACAAGCACGAACCAAACGGGCGCGCAACACGCACCCATTCAGAACTCATGCACAACTTCGTCTCTCTCTCGTCGCATCGGGCCGCGCGAATGGAAAATCGCATTCGGCACCCCGCCAGCCGAGGATCGGCTGACACCTCTTCCCTGATATGCTTTGTTCAGTGTATGTGAAGCGAACAAGTTAATTCAAGGATTATTGTTCCAAATCTCGAATTAACGGCCACTTGCACGTTTTGCCAAAAAAAAGGCCACTTCCATCGCGAAATGGAAGTGGCCCGGGGAGACTTTTTAATCTCGCGAGTAGTTCGCGATTCAGTCTTGCTTTAGCGACGACGACGCAGCATCGCAACGCCACCAAGTGCCAGAAGCGCGAGGCTCGCCGGTTCGGGGGTGACGACGATGTTGTCGATGAGCGTTACGTTGAGCAGGCTGTCGTTCGCGTCCGATGACGAACTGCCGTTCGTGTCGCTGTGGCCGAACAGGATGTTGCTACCGCCGAGGGTCACGGTTGTGAGATCAACCGTGGCAATCAACAAGCCGTCGATCGTCCAGGTTGCGATATCGTTGTTCACATCGATGACCACATCGCGCCATGCAAAGGCGATCTCGCCCGCATCGGTGGTGCCGGTCTGTCCCGGAAACAGGGTTACCTGGTCGCCAGGGGCTGAGTCGCCGCCAAATCCAGCGTAGTATGGATGGCTGCCGTTGCGATTGCCAGTACCGGCTGCGGCGAAAACCGTGCTGCCGTCACCGTAGCCAGTCGTGGCCGCCGACGAATAAGCGCGGTAGTCAACGCTTGATCCGCCGTCCAGCGTCGCACCGAACATGACGGCTTCGCCGCCGTTGCCCGGCCAAACACCCACGGTACCTGAACTGCCGATTCCCATCGTCGAAAGCTGGGTCGTACCACTTCCGCCCGGGCCGACTGGTCCTACGTAATTCTGCCACATCTGGAACGATACGGTGTAGTTGCCAGTGAAGCTTTCGCCTGTCGGAGAAACGCTGAATCCGCCAAACACGCCGTCCACATTGTTCGCGGTCATCTTGAGACCGAGGGTGTCGCCACCGCTGGCGGACGGAACACCGATCGCCGAATAGTCATAGAAGAAGTCCACACCAATGTCGGTGACGCCTGGATCGTTAACCGTCCAGTTGGCCGTGTGATCGACGTTGAAGTTTTCTTCGTACAGTGCGCCGAAGGCAGCCGGCGCAGACAATGCCATCACGCCCACAGCCAGCAACGACCGTGATTTTGAAACCTTACCCATGATTCTCCTCCTAAAGTGTTTGAATCTCGAATGCTTCGAGAGCAGTGACTTCACTTGAAAGACGTTGCGAATACACACAAATACAAGCAAAAACGCGACGCGCTTTCGCCTGCTTGATACGCTCAATTCGTCTCTCTCTCGTCGCATCGGGTGGGTTTCAACGCGCGTGATGCACGACACCGACCCGCCAACCTTGGAGCGGTTGGCCCTTCATCCTTGAGATGCATTGTCATATTTATACGCAAATGCATCCTTCGGATTCAAGTGGATAGTTCGGGAATCTGAATTTATCGGGACTCAAGCGACCGTTTCGACCGGTTCGGCTGGGTCCATTCACTCCAGTACTCCACCAAAATTCCAAACGCGATCAGCGTAAACCCATAATCAGACAAACGTTACGCTGCCGATCCAATCCATCAGCCGCCGGATCCAGACAATTCGTCAACCGCAGAATTTATTGGCCGTATTCGGACTGAAACGACGCGAAATCGATTAGGTCGACGTCATTATCCGAGTCGCCGTCAAAAGCCTGCGCGCATGCTGCAGCGCAATGGGATGAGCTTGGGTTGGCTGGAGATGCGGGGCCCGCATAGCAATCGACAAAAGCGGCCAGGTCCGCCGATGCCACTTGTCCGTCCCCATCAAAGTCGCCCAGCCTCGGGTAGTGAATGCTCGTGTACTGGTCGACCGCGACATCGCAGAATTCCCGCTCGACGCCATTGGGCCAAACGATTCGCAAGCGGTCAATCGATGTCGCCCCTCCCAGTCCGAAGTGAACCGGCAGATCGCTTTGGTTGAATGTCCCGGCATTGGTGTTGGCTTCCCTGCGAATCGTGCGCTCTGACGGCGATCCGGAATTGACGGTGGCGTATACGGCGGCGCCGACGGCTGTCGTGTTCGTCACAGGCCCGACCAATCGAACGCCAAACCAGTGGTTGCCGTTGGTCGAAGCGCTATTGAGAAACACACGCTCGATCCAGTTCAAATCGGTCGTGGCAATCAGGTCCATATCGCCATCGTTGTCGATGTCGGCCCACGGGCTGTCGTATGAACCGCGATTGACCTGCTCTAAGCCTTCCGCAAGCGTCACGTCGGTGAATTCCCAGTTGCCATCGTTGCGATAGAGTTTTCGCGAGGTGTCCGAACCATTGCGTGCATCGTGGTCGTGAAAGAAAAGATCGAGGTCGCCATCGTTGTCGTAGTCCACAGCACGCCCGCCATTCAAGTCACCCGCAACGTCACTGAGCAGTGCGTGGCCTGTGAGCGTGTCCACATCCGTAAACATGTTTCCGCCGTCGTTTCGCCAGATTTTGCTTGGCTCACCGTCCGCGCCGACCATGAATAGATCCAGGTCTCCGTCATCATCGAAGTCGTAGAATTCAGCCCCATAGCTGTTGGTCATGAACTGCGTGCCGTTGGTGTCCGCAATGTCGATAAAGTTCAGTGTGCCGCTCTCGACCAATTGGTTTTCGTAAAAATTGTTGCGGATGTTGTTGTCGCCGCGACACGTCGAAAGGTAGATGTCGAGGTCGCCGTCGCCATCCGTATCCCCGATGGCCATCCCATACGCCTTCACGCCGACAGCCTGTTGAAACCCGACCAACGCACCCACAGGCGTAAACATCGTGCCCGGTCCCTGCAGATAAATCTCATGCTTTTCGATCGGGCCTTCCATCGCGATGATCAGATCCAGATCTTCGTCGCCATCGATGTCGCCCCACGCCACGTTTTGATGAAACCCCGGATCATCGAGGCCGGTGGCGACGCTTGCATTGATGAACGCCCCCGTCCCGTCGTTTTGAAGCACGTCTCCCGAGGCACCGGAGGCGGTGTTGGACTGTCCGATGAACACATCGACAAACCCGTCACCGTTGTAGTCGCCCCAACACGCACTCCATGACGGTCCGATGCCGGATGGCAGATTTCCCAATATTTCCGTAAACGTAAGGGTCCCGAGACCGATCAGGTTATTTCGCAACAGTCGCTGCGAGCCGGACGCGCCCTGGTAGAAAAGGTCGAGGTCACCATCGTTATCGATGTCGGCGAGAGACGCGCTGCGGGCGTCGACGTTGTAGTTGGCTGGCAAAACACTCGCGCTGACGTCCGAAAACGACGGGGGCAACGCGCCGCGACCATCGGAATATTCATCCGCCTGGGCAATTCCATTGACACTGCAAACGATTCCCAGGCAGACGGCCAGACCTGTTCCAGATTTCCACATCGTATTGGCTCCAGCCCCCACCAGATTCTAGTTGGGGGCGATAAAATTCATCATTCAGAACATATTTGGTTTACATGAGCTTGCGGAACCGCCGGCAAGGCGGTTGACCTGTGCACAATCCTAGCGACCCGCGATGGCGGACAGCAAGCCTGAATTGTTCTGACGTCGGCGCTTTACCACGATTACTGCAAAGAAGTCCCGATAACCGTCGTCCCCCAAAGCCCAGCCGGAGGGGTTGCGACCGCCAAGCCCAGAAATTTAGCAAGCAATACCTTGTATCTGCCCCCCCAATGCACGCATAATGGTGATGAGGCGAAAGAAGCGGACTGAGGGGAGCTGGGCATTTCTTCAGCCACGCAGCCGAATGAAAGAAGATAGGACTGGGCTTGGGGAACACCAACACGGCGTTTCTCTATTTGGAGCGTGGATCACAAACGGTTTATCCACCACCAGACGATCACGCGCATTCGGTTTCGCTTCGGCAAGTTGATTAATTCGAAATTCGATTGAATTCAGTTCCGGCACATCGAATCGATCGATCGGGCGCGTTCGATTCAGGTCGGGTGGTTTCGGACATGAAAGGTTAGGGATACGACGGCTGTTCCCGCGAGGGAATTTCAGGATTAGACGAATTCGGCAGCATTCAAAACTCATATCAGTTTAGGAGAGCGACACATGCTCACACGCAAGACATTGGCACGATTGGTATTGGCGGTTGGAATGGTCGGGGTAACCGCTACCTCTTTCATTCAATCGGCAATGGGACAAACTTCTTATTGTCTCTCAAAATTTGAGGAACAAGAGGACTTCGACTGCGGGGCCCGAGGGGCGGCGGTTTGCGACCCGTTCACGGGTGTCGGTGCCGAAGTCATTTGGCGCCAGGCTGATTTCTCCGGTTCGACCGACGGAATCATCACTGGATCTACCAACACGCTGCCTTCTATTCCGATCAACTACGCGCAGCGCGTTCCCAATACCGGTGACTTTACCGGTATTGCGTCGCCAAGCTACGAGCTGACCATTGCGTGGGGCGATCCAACGGATGCCACAACGTCCGGTGCTCGACTCACCACTGCGGGTGCAACCAACCTCGCCAGCCCGTCGATTCACCTCGGCGGTAAGGTGCGGTTCAAAATGGCGGTCACCGCATTCAAGTTCAATCCGACCACCAACTATTTCGGTGCTCAGGTTCCGGTCGAAGTCGCGGGTAATGCTGCGATCATGATGTGCATGGCCGTCCGCGAAACCGGTAACGACGTCGCATTGGGTGATACGGATGCCGGCACGGGCGACCTGGAATACGTTTATCTTCCGGGCTCGGAAGTGATTCCCGCGCCGACCAACGGCTTCATGGGCGAGTTCCCCCCCGGTGGAAAGCGTTTCGTCGCGAGCAGCGAATTCTGGCCTCCAGATGCCAGTGAATTCACGACTGTCGAATTCGACTTCAGCACCATCGATTCAAGCCGCATTCGCGGATTTGCCAATGACAGCGATGGTATCAACACCGCCGGCGACGGCGTCCTCGATGCCACCTCCAACGGTGACGGCGTGAACCGCGGAACGATCGAGTCGTTGATCTTCACGGCTGACGCAGCCAACTCGGACGGTGAATACTTCTTTATCTACATTGACGATGTGGAGCTCGAGTCGCCGGTCGATGACTCGACCATCGCAGCGCCCCGCGTTTTGGGTCCGATCTTCTCGACCGACACGACGGTTCAAGTGGCTTCGAAGTTCAACCTTTGCGACATGTCAGACGTTGACGACGTCGAACTGTACATCAATGGCGTCTTGGCTGTTGGCGGCGTTGACGTGACTGCCAACCCGGTGACCCCGATCAACGGCGTTGCAACGTTTACGGGCCTGTCGCTTATTGCAGGCGATGTCATCACCGCAACCCAGACCGATACGCAGGGTTCAGGCGATGTCACCAGCCCGCTTTCAAAACCGGTTGAAGTGTTTGGCCCGGGCGTCATCCTCGCCGACAACTTCGACAACTACGCCGACCAGTCCGAACTCAATGAGTTCTGGAGCGATTCAATCAGTTCACCGTCTCCGGCAGACGCCAAGTTGCTGCTGACCGCAGGCGGTGGTGCAAGCTGCCCGAACTATCTCCGTGAAAACAACCCGGCAGGTGCGAATGCGGCGCGTCTCTATCGCTCGATCGGATCGGCCAACGGTACCGACGACGATCCTCTGTTCGTCACCTGGAACTTCAAGTTTACGGACAGTGCGACTCTGAATTCACGAACGCGTTTTGAGTTGGCCCGCTTCGACAGTGGCACATTCTCGACTGGTGCCCGTGGTGAAGGAACGGCTGGCATCACGATGTTCAACCAGATCGCCGGCGGTCTGCTCACCGACTACAACCTGACGCTGCGTGTTTCAGGCAACGCAGAGGTTTCGGGCGACTTGACGTCGAACGGTTGGGTCAATGATGGCGGTTCAGGATTCCACCGGCATCCGAGTGGGGTTGCCCGTGTCGTTGACACATGGCACAAGATGCAGATCGAAGTTAAGTCCGAGGTCATCAATTACTACATCGACGGCGTGAACGTGAACCCGGCGCCCTATGAAAACGGTGTGCCGCGTCCGAGCTTGAATCCTTACACGCACATAATCATTGGTGAAGGATTCAGCAACAACGATCCATCGATGTGGTTCGACAACGTGTCGGTCACGATCGGTTCGAACGGTCTGACGCATCCATTTGACGCACCGCTTCCGGATCCGCCGACCGTTCAAGCACCGTTGTTCCCGGGCGACACCGTCGTCACGCTGACGGACGTCAGCACCAACGCAACGGAAGTCCGTATTATTCGTGACGGAACAACCACGATCGCAACGGTTTCAACAACCGGATTCGAATCGACCACGCTGGACGTCACTGTTCCGACGCTGGCGTTTGAAGACGTGATCACGGCTGAGCAGACGATTGGCGGCGAGTCAAGCTGCGAGTCGGCGCCCGTGACCGCGCTGATCCCGACCGTTGTCATTCTCGACACCGTGTTGAAACCTGGTGACACGACGGTCAACGTCGGGAGCGTTGAAGAAAACGTCGCAGACGAGATTCGCGTGTACGCCAATGGCACCACGCTGATCGGTACGTTCGCAAGTCCGACCACTGATGCAGTGGCTGTTACGGTCACCCCGATGGTCGACGGCGACCTGATCACCGCCACGCAGGTGATCGGTGGTCTCGAAAGCGAACCTTCACCGTCACAAATCGTCCGGTTCCGTCCACCGCTCAGCTTGACGGTTTCGGTTGCAATTGACGAAGACGGTAACTTTGGTTCGACGCCTGCCGACTTCGAGTACGTCGGTGTCGCGCAATTGGCTGGCGGCGCTCCGGTTGGAAAGGCCCTTGAGCCGATGACCGGTGTCTGGCAGCGATTTGAATTCTCGCTGACCGGTGGCGATCCTGTCACTGCATTCCTCGACTCGGTCGGTACGCCCAACCAGCTCGACGCTGGCGGTGGTCTCTACAACATCGACTCGATCTTCTTCAGCATTAACAGCAACGGCCCCGTCAGTGCTGGTCCGTACACGATCTATCTGGATCACATCTTCTACGTCGATTCGGGTGGTCAGGAAGTGCTGATCTCCGATGCTGAATCACAGAACCCGTTCGCGTTGTTCCGTGGTCAGAGCACCGGATGTCCTCCGGGAACGGCTGGATGCGGCACGACCGGTGTTTATGGTACGAGCGCCATTTCGGGCGTCACCAGTATCGACGGATCGAGCGCCATCAAGGTTGATTGGGAATGGCCAAACGAAGATCCTGGCAACAGGACTGCCGTTTACCGTCCAACCACCAATTTCGATGACGATGCGTTGGCTGTTGGTTTCTACGTGCTGTTCAATGACTTTACCACCAACGCCGTCGCTGCTCCGACACTCATGGAGCCGAACATCGGTAATGTGCCGTTCATCCGCGTCGACGATGTGGATCCGTCGGCAACCTTGGTTGAACTCTATCGCAATGGTGCCCTGCTCGACTCAGCCGTTCCGGGCGGAACCTCCGTTGACATTAACGTTGGCGTCACCAGCGAATTGCTCGATCAATATGCCGCGCGGCAGACGACGCCTGACGGTACGAGTGAAATCGGATTCCCACGTGGTATTACCGAACCGCCGGCACCGACGGTATTCACGCCGGTTGTCGAAGGTGACACAAACATTCAGATCGATGACGTGCTGGTGGTCGCAAATGCAGACACCACGCAAGTTCAGGTGTTCGATCAGGGTGGCGTCATCGGTACGGTCAACAGCACCGGATTCGAGAGCACAACTGTTGACGTTGGTGTGCCAAGCGTGAACACCGGAGACCTGATCCAGGTAACCCAAACTGTTAATGGTTTGGTGAGTCCGAAGTCGGATATCGCCATCGTTGAAGGAACGCAAACGGCTTGCGGCATCGCGTTCTCCGACAACTTCGACACCGATACGTCGGCCAACTGGAACATCAACGTTTCGTCAGAAGATACCGATGCAACGTTTGCCTTTGACTACAGCGCGGTTCCGGTCCCGCCGTCACCGAATGGTGGTGGTTCGACGCTGGGTCTCCGTTTGGCTGCAAACATCGATACGCCGGCCAGTGTCGAAGCCATCACGCTCTCACCGAAGAATCAGAACTTCGGTGGCGACTACGTCATGCGGTTCGACATGTGGATCAACGCACCAGGCCCGTTCCCGGCTGGTGGCTCCGGTTCGACCGAATATGTCACTGCCGGTGTTGGTTATGACAACGTCTCAGTGAACGGAATTCTCCCGAGTGGTGGATCTGGTGGTTGGTTCTCGGTCAGCGGTGAAGGCGGGTCGACGTTCGACTTCTACGCAGTCAAGAACGCGGTTCCTCAGTCCGGAGCTGGCGTTTACGCGGCTGGTTCGCAGAACAGCTCGGCTCTGTACTACAGCGTCTTTGGCGGATTCGACATTGCCCCGATCGGTCAGACGGACCCGCCGCAAAGTGGTACGCTCGTCAGCGGCGCCATGGGATTTGCATGGCACGAGGTGACGATCTATCGCCAAGGCACGATCGTTCGCTGGTACATCGATGGCCTGCTGATCGCGACGCTCGACTCAACCGTCGGCGACGCGTTCCCGTTGGCTGGTAATATCAGCATCGGTTACAACGACCGCTTCACTTCGTTGTCGGCATTCCCCGAATTCACGTTCGGTCTGATCGACAACCTCGTGGTTGAAGGCTTCGGTGGTGGCGACTGCAATGCCAACCTCGTCGGCGACGACTGCGAGTCCCTTGGCAGCTTCGACTGGGATGCTGACGGCAACGTCGATGATGGCGACGTCGCAGGCCTGGCTGACTGTCTCGCCGGACCGGGTACTTCACCGGCTCCGAGCGTTGCGGGATGCGAAGCAGCATGTCTGGCCGTGTTTGACAGCGACGCCGACAATGACGTTGACCTTGTCGACTTCGCGGAGTTCCAGGACACGGTTACGCCATAAGGAAGGTGTCGGTCCGATGTATTGATTGACCGTTTAATAGCGGGCCATCCGCCAAGGGTGGCCCGCTTTTTTTCACTTAGAGACCTTTGGACGCTTTCCGGGAAAACGCCCACGGGCTAAAGCTAGAATCAAGTTGCAGCCAATCGATGTGCTGCTGACAACTCAATTCAACGTCACGGTGGAGAGATGATTTACATGAGACGTCATGGAAGTGTCAGAGATCTCGTATCGACATTCGTAGCCAATACGCGAATTACACCATCGCGGGTTTTCGCGATTGCCTCCCTGCTGCTCTGCGCATCGACGACGCGCGGGCAGTCCGGTTCGCCCGACCGCCCCGAGGGATTGGTCGATGGGCAGGCCAATCTGGTTCGCTCGCTCAACGCGCATTTGAAGAACCTCGACGACAGCGGGAGCTTTTCCTTCTTGTCCGACGCGCGCGTCGATCAATCAGAATGGGTTGGCAACGTGTGTCATCTGATGTTGACGATTCCGTCATTTTCCGGCGACGCGCCAGAGATTGAAGACGTCCAGGAGTTCAGCGAATCGCTTACCCGAACCATCCGAAGCGATCTCGACTTTGGCGGCGTCATCGTTCGCGTGCGCACCGATGCATCCGATGAATATCGCCTGCTCGAAGACTTCGTCCCAGTTGTCGGACCAGGCACCTATCCCCCACTGCGCGAAGACGCGGTGATTCGACCGGGCGACAATGCGGCCACCCCCGAACAATTGCGGACGCTTGGTGGGCCAGCCGCCAATGCAGGGAATCAACCGACCGGTGCTCTTTCCGGCGTGGTTGTTTTCACGACTGCCGGACACGGTTGGACCGCCAACGCGGGCTCATGGGGATTGCAGCGGCCCTTGTTGCTGGACATGGTCGAAGACTACGGAAACCTGGACCAATTGAACTACTTCGTGCATTACTTGTTTAACGCCGGAGCGACCGTCGTTCCGTTTCGACCGGTTGGTTATCAATACGAAGAGGTTGTGCTCGATCAGGACGATCCGGGCGTCACGTACACCGGATCGTGGATCAACAGTGGATCAAGCCCCTACTATGAAAATGGTGTGACAAACAGTGGCATCAACTATCGCTTCGCCAATGCAAACGTCACCGAAACCGCGACCGCCCGTTACACGCCCAATCTACCGACGTCCGACTATTACCCCGTATACACCTGGGTTTTGGATTCAAGCAACCGCACACCGCAACTCTACCGAATCAAGCACAGCGGTGGCATTACCCAAGTAACCATCGATCACCGCGTCATCGGCCGCGGATGGGTTTACCTGGGTGCGTATTTCTTTGAAGCGGGCACGGACGGCTACGTTGAAATCAGCAATCAATCGACAGCCGGTGGATCGGTCATCGCCGACGCGATTCGATTTGGCAATGGAATTGGCGACATCGTCGGCGCCGGTCCCGGAACCATCAGCGGTTACCCACGCGACGAAGAAGCGCAGCGATATTGGGCGGAAAGTGAAGCCGGGATCAACGCGGTCGGTCTGCCGTCTTCAATTTATGACTGCTGCAGCACCGACAACAGCGACAACATTTCAGCGGCTGCCCGTTGGGCGCGGGAAATGAACAACACGTCCATCAACAGCGATCGCTGGCGACGCATTTACCTTGAATTCCACAGCAACGCCTCAAGCGGTGGAGCCAGGGGTACAGTCGCGTTGGTCACCGGTAACAACACCACCAATCAGGAACAACTCGCCACGATTCTGGGTGACGAAGTCGAGCAGGACATGCTGATCCTCGACTCTGATTTTGAATTCACATGGGCCGCCCGCAGCAACCCGGCCAACGGCTCTTTCGGCGCCATCAGCACGACGGCGAACAGCAACGAATTTGACGCCACAATTCTCGAAGTCGCATTTCACGATAACGCAACCGATGCGGCGCTGCTGCTTGATCCGAAGGTGCGTGATGGACTGGCCCGTTCGAGTCTTCACGGACTGATCAAGTTCCTGAATGTACAACCGGGCAGCACCGTTCCGCTCGCGTTTCTGCCAACGCAACCGCGCAATCCGCAGGCGATTCACGACGGCAACGGCGGCATCACCCTGTCGTGGGATACGCCGCTGATCGGTGAAGCCCACGGTGACGCCCCCACCGGTTATCGCGTGTATCGTTCGACCAATGGTTACGGTTTCGATTCGGGAACGGATGTCGGGCTGACCAACTCGGTCACGCTCAACGACGTTCCCCCGTACACCACGACGTATTTCAGAATCGCGGCCTACAACGCAGGCGGTGAATCGTTGCCATCGATCACGATCGGTGCACGGGCGCGTTTGAATGGACCTGCAAAGTACCTCATCGTGAACGGGTTTGACCGCGTATCACGATCGCAGGACCCGCGAGATGTTCTGAGCGGAGTCGGTACGCAGCGTCGCCCGATTCTTCGCTACGTCAATTCATTTGACTACGTCGTCCAGCATGGCGATGCGTTGGCCAATGCCGGCGTGGATTTCGACTCGTGCCAGAATGAAAACATCATCAGCGGTGCAGTGGACCTTAACGACTATCAGGCTGTCCTCTGGATTTGCGGTGAGGAATCGTCGGCAGACTCCACCTTCAACGCCACCGAGCAGGCCCTTATGACGACGTACCTCAATGGTGGCGGCAAGCTTTTCGTCAGCGGTGCCGAAATCGCGTGGGATCTCGACAACCTCGGTAACGGTGTATCGTTCTACAACAATTTACTTAAAGCCGACTATGTTGGAGACGACGCTGGCACCTACAATGTAGGCGTGATTGGCGGTTCGATTTTCGACGGCATCGGATCATTCGCGTTTGACGATGGTTCGATCTACTACGACGCGGAATTCCCCGATCGACTGGGGCCGGTCGGCGGAAGCACAGCCGCACTGACTTACGTCGGCGGAACCGGCGGAACAGCGGCGGTGGTTTACGACGGCGTCTCGCAGGTGGTAAACATGGGCTTCCCGTTCGAGACAATCACGACGGAATCGAGTCGCTTTGAAATCATGGGGGCTGTGGTTGATTTCTTTGACGTTGGTCTCGACCTATTCGATCATCAATCGTTCGTCGAATGCATGAACGGGCCGGACAACGCGACGCCGCAACCCGATTGCGGGCCGTTCGACTTTGGCGCCGACAGCGATGTTGATCTCGACGACGAACAAGTATTCCAGCAGTTGTTCGCAAACTAGATGAAGTCGGCGAGTCGATGAAATTCGCAAGTGAATGCAATTGGCGACGGCAATACCCTTTCGCCGCAAAAAACAATTAAGTGGGCGGGCATGACCCGCCTCAACCAAACACGCTCGTGCGATAAAGCACGAGTCAAAGGAGACGGAAACGAAGCCATGCGTAAACTCAGTACAGCAGTATTGCTTTCAGTGATGGTCATCAGTCCGGTACTGGCGGCGCCGATCGTACGTTCATCGGATGATTCCGGAACGATCTACGAGGGCGCGATTTTCGATCGGGATTGGGGTCGCCCGGTGGCGTCTGGCGATCTCGACGGCGACGGCTGGGATGAAATTATCGTCGCGGCGTCGGAGGATTTTGGCGACGTGATGAGTTTTGTGTACGTGATGCGCGGCGGTCCCGATGCGGCATCACAAGGGATCGTGCAACTCATGCACGTCGGAGCCGACCTGACCATCAGCGGCGCGGCGCTCAACGACAACCTCGGTTCGTCAATCGCTTGCGGGGATGTGAATGGCGACGGCGTGGATGACTTGTTGATTTGCGCCTCCGGCGCCGACGCAGGACCTCGGCAGCGTGCGGGCGTCGCATATCTTCTTTACGGCGGCCCGACTTTCTTCGCGAGCGACACCCGCGACATGGCTCAGACTTCCGACTGGGACGTGAAGATCGAAGGCCCGGTCACCGGTGGCGACATGGGCGCGAGTCTCTTCTTTGGCGGCGGCGATTCAGAGGCGGCGGCGATTGGAAAGCTAAACCTCGATTCGTTTGGCGACATCGTTCTCGGTGTCCACCTCGCCAATGGGGCGGCCAGCGGCGCGGGACGTGTTTATGTCATTCTCGGTGAAGCGTTTGCCTCGGGTACAACTTTGTCACTCGCCAACTCCGCCCACTACGACACGCTCGTGCTCGGTAAGGGTTCACTCGACGAATTGGGTGATGTCGTCATGACTGGCGACCTTACAGGCGATGGGCTTGACGAACTGATCATTCCAAACCGCAACTACAGCCAGGCATCACTGACTGCTGAAGGCGCGGTACTGATCATTCGCGGGCGCGCGGTTTGGCCAGCATCGATCAATCTTGGAACGACTCCAGCCGACATCACGCTGCTCGGCGTCAACCCGTATGACAACCTCGGCGAAGACGCGGCAATTGGCGACTTCAACGGCGATGGCATTCTCGACCTGGCGTCAGCAGCACCGGGCGTCAACCCGGGGACTCCTGACGTCAACATCAATGACGGTGCCATCTACGGCCTCTACGGCGCAAATGCGTTGCAAATCGGAACGATCACCGTGGATTACGCCAGCGCCACCCCGAACTTCTTGATTCGTGGCGAATCCAATGAAAGCATGGGCGCCCAGATCACTGCCGGCGACTTCAATGGCGATGGTTACGACGACATTGCGGCTGGTCAGCGTTTCGGTGGACCGCAGATCAACGGCACGATCGACATCGTCTTTGGCCGCAACTTTACATCGGGTCAGACGTTTGACGTCAACGTAAACACCGACGTGCGAATCGTCGGAAACGCGTCTGATCGGATCGGATTCTCGATGGGCGTCGCCGACGTTGACAGCAACGGCGCCGACGAACTCGTTTTTGGTACGCCGTTTAACAACGGATCGTTTCCCAACATCGCCGGAACCGCCTATGTTTTCTCGATTATCGATGGTGACTTTGACGCCAACGGTATCGTCGATCTGCAGGACTTCGCGGTTTATCAGCAGTGTGCGTCTTCACCGGCCATCGCGACACCGCCCGCCGACGCGTGCTACGTCTTCGACTTCCTCGTCGATCAAAACATCGACGCCGGCGACATCGAAGGATTTAATGAGCAACTTGATGGGCCGTAGAGTGCCATGAATTGACTCAGCCGTCTATTCGGGGCGCGGGAGCACTGGCAGCGAGACTGTCGGTGCTCCTGATCGCCCCGCTTTGTCATCAATCCTCAATTGCGTACCCCGACAATCCTCAATCACACACTGCGGATTTGTCATGCGAATTGACTCGCACTGATTTCAATTCACACTAGAATTCCCTCCATGAATCGCACGCTCATCACAGCCACAATCTACGTCTGCTTCCTCTTTTCGGGAGCAGCAGCTCTCATCTATGAAATCGTCTGGCAACGCATGCTCATGCTGGTCTTCGGCGTCAGCGCATGGAGCATCACCGCGGTCCTGACGGCGTTCATGGCCGGGCTGGCGCTGGGAAGCTGGTTCGTTGGACGCATCGCCGACCGCAGTCGCAATCCGGTCCGCTCCTATGCGTTTATTGAATTCTCGATTGCGATCGGCGCGGTGGCTGTCTCATTTGCCATCGACCCCTTGATGTCGGTCTATGTTCAAATCGCCCACGCGATCGAGCCGGGGTTTCTTGGTTCGCACCTAATCCGGTTTGTTCTTGCGTTTGTAATCTTCCTTGTTCCAAGCACATTGCTAGGTGCGACGATGCCTTTCATGTCGCGCATCGCGGCGATCTGGTGCGAATCCATCGGCAGTGCATTCGGGTGGATCTACGCGATCAACACGATGGGCTCGGTTGCAGGCGCCGCGCTCGCAGGCTTTTGGTTGATCCCAACCATCGGGATGCACAACACCGCGTACGTGGCGCTCACCGGAAATGTGACCGCGGGCCTGCTCGCGCTATTACTTTCATTCGGAACAAGTCTTCGCGCCCAACCGATGGCTAACGCGTTGCAACCACAAGCTTCCGACGACGACGTTCGCGATCCCAAGTCCGGACTCACGCTTCGACACCTTCATCTCGTGGCAGCGACGTTGGGCTTCCTCGGGTTGGGATACGAAGTCGCCTGGTCGCGGCTGCTTGCGGTTTACACACTCAACAGCGTGTACGTCTTTACGATGTTGATGACGGTTTTTCTTGGCGGACTTGCCATTGGCGGAGGGATCGCAGCCATCATCGTTCGCCGGGCACGCGAGCACATCGCCACGATCCTCGGATACGTTCAATTCGCCATGGCGATGACCGGACCGCTCGTGCTGCTGTTTACGAAGGTTGCGTCGGAATGGGCGGTTAATCTTCAGATGGGGATCGGTTCCCAAGTGTTCTGGCTGGAGTATGAAATCACCCTGGGATTTGTTTTCCTTCCGACGATCATCATGGGCATGTCACTCCCCCTGCTCATCGAGTTGATTCCCGATGGCATGAAGCACCCTGGCGGATCGGTCGGACGCGCCTACGCGATGAACGCGTGGGGAACGGTCATCGGTACGGCGCTGACCGGTTTGCTTTTTATCCCGTGGTTTGGCATTCGGGCGAGTTTGATCCTGCTTTCTGTCGGCAACTTCATTCTGGCGTGCGTCATCATGCCGAAACCCGAACACGCTCCGACATACCGGCGACAATTGATTCCCATCGCGGCGATTGTGTTCATCCTGGCCAGCACCTTCGTACCGCAAAACACGCAATTCCATCGCCAACTGCGCGACCCGATGGATGCGGTCGTTTATTACAAGGAAGGTCAGTCAGCCGTCGTTCATATCGAGATGTCTGAGTACGCTCACAAAATTGAACGCACGCTGTTCGTCGACAGCCTGTCGGTGGCTGGTACCGCACAACATCTGGTGACCGACCAGAAGATGCTGGCCCACCTGCCGCTTCTTCTTCACCCCAATCCGAAACGCGCCATCAGCGTCGGGTTCGGAACCGGTGGGACGAGCTATTCGATGAAGCAGCACGGCATCGAAACGCACTGCGTCGAGATCGATAAAGCAGTCCCAGCCGCCTCGCGGTTCTTCTTCGAACAGAATCATGGAGCCGTCGGATTGGAGCAGGGCATTGGCGGATTCAGCAAGTTTCGGCTTATCCTTGACGACGCCCGCAGTTGGTTTCACCTCGCAACCGAACCATACGACGTCATTGTCGACGACCTCACGAGTCTGCAATACAAAAACAACGGCAACCTCT
Organism: Phycisphaerales bacterium UBA1845; assembly: GCA_002338715.1. GTDB lineage: Bacteria > Planctomycetota > Phycisphaerae > UBA1845 > UBA1845 > UBA1845. The sequence continues at coordinate 62,278 of DDIR01000094.1, forward strand.
ACACGGTTGAATGCTTCGAGTTGATCAAGAAGAACCTCACGCCCGATGGCGTCGCCTGCGCGTGGGTGCCGGTCGCGGGTATCGATGAGGCCTCGCTCAAGACGGTGATACAGTCGTTTCGCGAAGTCTTTCCCCACACGAGCGTCTGGTATTTCAGCAACGTGCTGAATTACTTCGTCGTCTTGATCGGCACGCCCGAACCCTTGAGTGTCGACATCAAGGATTGGCGTTCGCGCATGACCGTGCCCGACGTGTACTACGACCTTGAAGAAGTCGGGCTGACGAATCCATACGACCTTGCCGCGTCGGTCCTGCTTACCGAAGAGGAAGTCGCGCGTTTCGTCGGCGACGCCCCGCTTCACACAGACGACAAACCGATTCTCGACTATCAGGTGCACGCGAGTTTCTACAAGGAGACGCTGTCACACAATCTGCGTGCGATGCTCAACAGCCAATCGACACCACGAACCGATTGGACGAAACGAGGCGATCCTGAAATCGACGCCGAATACGAGTTGATCTGGGAGCGTTGGCGCGATTCCAGGCCCTTGGTCGTCAGGGCGCACAGCTTTACCCACGACCTCGATCACCAAAGCGCCAGTGAGTTGTACCTTGAGGCGGCCAACATGGTTCCGGAAAGCGTCAACATCGCAAGGTTCGCGGGCGTGAAAGCCATGGACCCCAATGCGGATTAGCCGATCGGCGCCCACTGCAATCCATGTGGAAGCGTCATGGGACCAAAGAGAAAGTGCAACACGCGCCGCGGAACGGTTGACGTTGATTTCGATGATGCGTGCAGGATCAACGGACGCATCGCCAGAACGCCGCCTTTCGGAACGATGCAGGACACTTCTTCACTTTCATGACGCTGCCGCTCAATTTCCGCATCAGTCAGCGTTCCGAAACGATGCGACCCGGGAATCACACGAAGCGGTCCGTTCGTCTCCAGCGAATCGTTGAGGTGGAGTCGCACGGCCAGCATCTTCGCGAGCAATTCGTCGGGACCGTAGACAAAAGTCATGCCTTCCTTGGTGGACCATCCCGTCAACTCCGGCGAATCGACGCGAGACGCCACCGGGACGCTGCAATCCTGATGCCACGTCACCAGCCAATTGCTTGTCGGAGATTTATCAAAGTACGTACATTGCACCAATGTCAGGTGATCGATTGAGTCAATTGCGCGGTCGAGCTTGGATTGAATTTCCATTCCAACCTGGCGACACCAACCGTGATCGAGAAGTCGACGCGAACCGGCGGACGATTTCTGCAATCCATGGCAACGGAATGCCAAGTCGTCGCACGTATCGGAGTCGATCACATCGACGACAATCTTGTATCCCTGCTCGTCTATCAACATATCGATTGCACCCTTGCAGCAAACAAACCGATGGGCCGCCCCTATCATCACTGGCTGTCGGTTAGGCTTTCGACCCTGTCCGCAACGTCCTCAACACCGGGTTGGCGATCATCCGGACCCAGCAGCGACTGCTTGTTCCAGCTTATCAAGGCACCGACGACAAGCAACGCAAAGCCGGCGGCGATCACCGACGTCGCTGGTCCGTGCGGATGATGACGAACCCATTGGACCGCAAATGGAACGGTGCTCAACAATGCAATGACGGTTGCGACGGTTCGGTACATGGTCCACCGCATTGCAAAACCGGCCACCATCAGGACCACAACCATTGCGGCGATGTGGACTTTTGCGAAGAACACTTCGGCAGCCCAATGCGACTGCGCGGCGTATGCCCACCCGGTCACCGACAAGTAGGTGATGGGCACCAGGCGCCATGCCAAACTGCTTCGCCGCGCCACCACATGGATGAAGATAAGCGCCGACCAACCGGCAGACGCGAAGCAAACAAAATCGGATCTTGACCAAATCTCGGGGAGCAATTTTGAAATCACGATCTGCTGCAACACCAACCCCACCGCGCAAAGTGCCCGCGAGTTTCGAAACCAAGCCGTCGCAAAGAGATACCACGCGGCGATGAGCAGCCCGATCCCCTGCCGGCCATTGTCGATCAGATTGGCAAGGATGTCAGAGGTGAAGCCGTGCCTCGCCATGTGCAGAAATGCACCGCGCGTCGCCGTCCAAAGCAGTGCGATCGCAGCCGCATGCCGCAACCATTCCCATCGAAGAAGGACGTGCCCTCGCCACCAGACGATTCCCGCCAACAAGAACGCGACAAAGAGCGGATCGACATACACCAGCAACGGCCCATCGAACACGACCGCGTTCGAAAAACGATCGATCGACAGAACAATACCCAGAACAGGTAGCAGAAGAATCGCACCAAGCCACTCACGACGGGCGATGCACAAGCGAAATCGAAGCGCCGCCATCGCCACCGCAGCCAGGACGGGGGTCACGTAAAACGCCCGAGCGTGACCGACGAACGCGTGGTTCATCGCCACAAGGTGAATCATCGACGCCCCAGCCGCCGCCGCGACGAGTCCTCCGCGAACCCGAATGTCATTGGCCGGGTTCAATATCCAACTGCTGACGCACATCAGGCCCGCGACCAACCACCAAAGTCCATATAGAAGGATTTCGCTGTGGCCGTCCGTCGCCATCGACGCGCGCAGCAACGGCTGTGCGACGGAGACAATCAGCAGAAACGTCACCGCACAGAGAATCGTCGATCGGCCAAGCTTCCAACCGAACGTTTTCGCCACCGACAGAACTTCACCAATGGCGAGAGCGACCACCCCAAGCGCAAGCGCGAATCCCATGGTCGGGTTGGTTGCAGTCATCTCCATGGTCGCGACCAGCGGCCCGGTCCAGAAGATTGCGGCGATGATCAGGATCGAGGGTTGGTCTTCGGGGGCTTTGATGTTGTGTCGCAGTGCGATGAGGATCAACGTCACGAGCATTTCGTAGGCTTGAAGAACACCGAGCGTTGCCAGGATCAGCATCACATCACCGGCTGGCGGTTTGTGCTCCGGTACAAGCAGCATTCGCGCACCGCACGCAATGCAGGCGGCGCTGAGAACGTACGCAGGGTTGCGTTGAACCCACCATCGCAAGGTGGGCGAAGAGCATGCGCGCAGAGTGGGGGCCATGGCGACATCTCCACGTTAAAACAGTGGTATGTGCGCGGTACGGTACCGCACGAATGTCAGAAGCGTCAGAAATCAGGATCCGGACAACAGGCGGTGATTTGCGCGGGAATGAATTAGGAATATGATGGCGATTGCAGATGGATTAATCGCGCAACGACTTCACCGACTATAACTTTTATGGCCCGGGAATGATCCGAGTCAAGCGGTGACGATTGAATTTAATGATACAAATTGCACCCATGGGGCGGTTGGTGGATTCTGTTTGCGATTCAATGTCCTCTGGATTCTAATACGCACAGTCGTCGTAGAATCACACTTGGTCATGAAGGATTTTCAAACATGGGCACTCAATCTTCGCACCGTCGTTTTGGAACGACATGCCGATCGGCCGCTGCATTCGTTGCAGCATTCCTGCTTCTTATGAACGTGGCATGTCAACCGCCCGCCGACAATGGAGGAAACAACGGCGGCTCGGACAATGGTGGTGGAGACAATGGCGGTGGAGACAACGGTGTAGGGGACAATGGAGGTTCCAACAATGGCGGCAACGCTGCTGCGATCGGTCAGCTCTCCGAAATCGTGCTCGACGCGGATGGAAGCCTGATCGGCGCGGATGTCGTCAATGATCAAATCGTTCGCGTCAATCGCACAACCGGCGCGGCGACACTCATCTCCGGCAACGGCGCTGGCAGCGGTCCTGAATTGGACTCCCCCAACAAGGTGTTTCTTGATCAGGATGGAAGCCTGCTCGTCACCACCATTAAACGATTGATCTTCCGCATCGACGCAGGCACTGGTAATCGAACGTTGCTGCTCGACGCCAGCGATCCGAACGACCCGTTCCCGGATTCCTTTTCCGGGATCGCCGCAACGGACGACGGTTCGGTTTACGTGACAAACTTTGTATCCGATCAATTCATCGCCCGGGTTGATTCGCAGGCAGGCGAACTTGTCACCGTCAATGCCGACAACGTCACCAACGGCGTCAATGACATCGTGCCGCTGGGCGGGAACAACGTTCTGGTCGTCGACACGTTTCGCCGGGCGGTCATCCAGGTCGCGCTACCGGGCGGCGACGTGACCATCATCTCGAACGTCGACACCCAGGCAGGACCGGCCGACACCGAAGTTGGAACCGGTCCCGATTTCGGGCAGTCCCCACGCACGCTTGCCATTGCGAGCGACGGTACGATCTACGAAGGCGACGAAGCCAACAGTTCATTCGGCCTCGGCGTTTCGGTTGTCTTTGCCATTGACCCGGATACGGGTGACCGAACCGTCGCGTCCGGTCCCGATGTTGGCGAAGGACCGGAGATTGGACGCCCCGTCGACCTGATCGTTGATGCAGAGGGGTTACTTGTCATGATCGACGCCAACCACGCCGACTTGCTGGTCATCGATCCGCAAACTGGAGATCGATCGTTCCTCGGATCGAATTGATTGACGAAGACGCATCCGGGTTGAATTGGCGGTTTTCGCTGCAATTAAGCGGATTGAGTCGTACTTTGGCGCGAACGAACCGTTCATTGACTGTAGGCTTTGACGCAACCTAGCCGAAAGAAAAGGTGTGGCCCGGGTTACCGGCACACTTGAGGGGGTGGCATCACATCTGATTGACCGGTCCATTTCGCGCCCAGCCCCCGCAACGCCCGTGCCGACGTCGTAAACCGGATTCAGACCATCATTGGCATCGATGGAATGCAGTCCGATTCGCGGCATTGATTGCACTTGACGCCGAGGAGTTGCCCCCATGATTCGCGCCCGAAGTATTGTGAATCGATTGCAAGCTGACCGACCGATCATTTTTCTGCCTGCGATCGCCTGCGTGTTCTGCGCTTCAGTGTCATTCGCCGAGACGCGATTTGTCGACGACGACGCACCGCTCGCAGGCAATGGTCAAACCTGGGCGACGGCCTACCGGTACTTGCAGGACGCGCTCGCCGATGCCGACACCAACCCGCTCATCACCGAGATTCATGTGGCGGGTGGTATCTATCATCCCGACGACTCGGAAGGGTCATTCGCCATCATGGGCTCGCGCACCGAATCATTCGTGCTGCAGGATGAAGTCATGATCCTTGGCGGGTATCGCGGATTGGCCGGCGGAGGCGACCCGAATGATCGCCAGCCAAAAGTATTCGTCGCGACACTCAGCGGCGACTTAAGCGACGACGATGGCGCCAACTTCGCCAACAATGCAGAAAACAGTTTTCACGTCGTGCGCGCGAATTTCGGTGCTGACCCGACAGCCGTGATCGATGGATTTGAAATCACTGCCGGCAATGCCAACGGAAGCAATGCTTCAAGTCCCCCCAACGATGTCGGTGGCGGACTCTACAACACCGACGGCAATCCCAGGATCATCGGCTGCCGCTTCGTGAAAAACTCAGCCGACGCGGGTGGCGCGATTCGCACCGACGGTGGAACGATCGCCATCACGTCATGCGAATTCGTCCAAAACCGCGGCGTGTCCACGTGTGGCGGCGTCCATTTCCGCAATGGTGCAGCGAAACTCGTCAACGGACTGTTTGTCGGCAACACATCGTTCAGCGGCGGTGGTGCGATACGCGTTGACCTGGGATCCCCTTTGATTGCAAACACGGTGATCAGTGGAAACTCGGTGACATCGATCCTTGGCGTCGCTGGCGCGGTTTACTTCTTTGGCGGCGATCCGACAATGATCAACTGCTCGATCAGCGGAAACTTCGCCGGTGAACTCGGCAGCGGCGGCGGATTGTTTTACAACGATGGCAATCCGGTCGTCCTCAACAGCATTATCTGGGGCAACCGCGATGCCGGCGGATTCGATGAGTCGGCGCAAGTGACCGATTCATTCGGAGGCACGACCATTCGCTACACCTGCATCCAGGACGACAACCCGAACGACGCATCGATACCCTTCGGCGGGCTGGCCAACCACAACATCGACGACGATCCAAATTTTATCGTCGATCCCAACCCCGGACCGGACGGCTTGTTCAATGGCGTCAATGACAACTATGGCAACCTGCAATTGGGCGTTGGTTCGACGTGCATCGATGCGGGAAGCAACGGCGCTGTGCCGCCCGACTCACCCGACTTGAACACCAACGGCAATGCCAACGAGGCGCTGCCCTTTGACTTTCTGGAACACCCGCGATTTGCCGACGTTGTTTCGGTCGTAGATACCGGAACGGGCGTACGTCCCATCGTTGACATGGGCGCCTTCGAAGCCGAAATCTTCCCGCGGGTCATCGACGACCTCGTCGTGCTTTACGATTTTCGTGATGGCGACGGTACGCGGATTCTCGACGTATCCAGCACGGGCATTCCCACCGACGTCTTCATCCAGGATGGCGGCGCGGTCACCTGGTTGACCGAGTCGCTATCGGTCGATTCCAACACCATCGCCTCATCGATCGGACCGGCCAAGCGGATCATCGACGAATGCCGATCGTCTCGGGCGATTACCATCGAAGCATGGATCGAGCTTGACAACTTGTCGCAACCCGGACCGGCTCGAATCGCGACGATCTCGGTCGATACGGATGAGCGCAACGTCTCATTCATGCAGGACGACACCGCGTACAGCACCCGATTGCGCACCACCACGACCGACAATCAAGGCACCCCACCGACGAGCACAACCGCAAACGCCACGTCAAACGGAATGGTTCATCTGGTCTTCACCCGTCGTTCCAACGGCGAAACCAAAATCTACGTGAACGAAGCCGAGCGTGCATCGGACACGGTCGGCGGCAACTTCAACAACTGGGACGAAAGCTATCGGTTTGCATTGTTTAATGAGTTCACGCTCGACCGCTCGTGGCTTGGCGAAGTGCATTTGTTGGCCGTCTATTCGAAAGCTTTGTCGGCGCTGGAAGTGTCGCAGAATTTCATCGTCGGACCGTTTGACGAAGGTCGCGGGCGCATTGGCGATCTCGACAAGGACCGCGACGTGGACCAGACCGATTTTGAAATGCTCGAAACGTGCATCGCGGGTCCTGGTTCGAGCACACTGATGCCGGGTTGCACAAGCTATCAATTCGACGATGCCGATCTTGATAACGACGGTGATGTCGACCTGCGTGATTATCGAATCCTGACGAACGCGTACACCGGTCCGCTATAATCCAATGGCCCAGCTATTTCGCAACGGTTGAATTCGGTTCGGCCAACGGAGGATCTGCGCCGTCCAGTGGAAGTTCAGGGTTGGCGATGAGCGCCTCGCCCTTCTTTCGCCACCCGCCGATCATGGTGACAGCCACTCCGGGCAGCGACCAGAGCAATTGCAGCAATCGCACCCAGATCGCAAGGCACAGCAGTTGCGAGAGCGTGCCATGCGTCCCGAGAAACAGCGTCTTGTAAGTCAGTTCCATCGTGCCAAGACCTTGTGCGCTGATGGGAATCGCGGCCACCACGTGCCCGGTGGCGATGAATGAGAAGTAATCCCAAACCTTATCGCCCGAGAAATCCATGTGCAGCGCCCGGGCACACGACACGAATGCCCCAATCGCAAACGTTTGCAGAACGGCTGCGAGTCCGATTGCGCCAAACACCATCCCGCGATGTTCCGTCAATCGGCAGGTCGCTTCAAACATCCGCCTGAAGTGATCCGCCCAGGGCAACTTGGCCATCAGTCTTGTCGGCGCCAGGGCTCGCATCCAGTTGGCTGAAAACACCGCCAGCGCAACAAGAATCAACGAGCAGATCAAAAACGCAACCGTTCCAATCCGCCGCACGACCGGATCGTTGGACAATCCCAACCCAGCCACGCTCATCACGAGTAGCAATCCCACCAAACCGACAGCCCGATCGAGCAGGATGGTTGCAACGGCTTCGGTCTTGTGCGTTTCGGTATGCGACGCAGCACAATAGATCTTGAAAACGTCGCCGCTGGTCGTTCCGATCATGAAGACATAGTTGAGAAAGTTTCCGCCGAACGAAATCTTGATGCACTCTATCAGCGGGATGTGAATGTCCTGCGCCCGCAGCATGATCCACAAGCGCCACCCCTGAAGCGGCGTCACCGGCGCGAAGATAACAATCGCCAGCAGGACGAAGACCTTGTCCGTCTCGCGAAACGCCGTCAGCAAACCGCGTTCGATCAGATCCTGACCGCCTTCATCTTTGGCGATTCGACTACGCGGGATGGATGCCTCCGTTCCATCGGCGCGTTTGACGATCACGTCGTTGGTTCGTTCGGTAATTAATCGCCCCACTTCGATCGCCGAATCGGGATCGTTGGAAACGTGGAACGAAACGCGGTCATGGATCGCCACCCCCCGAATCGCCAGTGCCACAAACACGGCGCACAACAGCAAGCGCAAGAACAAGGTCAGGCGTTTGCGAAGTGAGGTGATCATGGTGACATACCAGCCGGCGCGATGTGTTTGGAATCTAAGTTCGACCTTTGTCCATCGATCGCAACAGCTTGAAATCGAAGATTCCCGAGTTGTGCCCGTCAGCCCACATCAATTGAATGGCATAGTTACCGACCAACGCAGCTCCGGTCAGTTGCGGGGGACCGGTTCCCGGATCGCTGCTGAGAATGTTGAAGAGTTGCGACGTTTCCTTGCGCCGATTCTCATTGCAGGTCGCACACGGGCACGCCTTGCGCAAAGTTGCCGCATTCAGCACGGTGACATGACCATCCTTCCACGCAATGGTCAGCGTGCCTTCCGACCGATTCAACTTCAAATCTGTCGCTGTATAAGAATCTTGTGTCGGTGTGTCGCTCGCACCCATGCCGGCTGATTCCTGTCGTTTCGTGTTTACACCGTCGCCGGCGATTACTTCCGCGCCCGTGTGCGCATCCGATCCGGTTTGGTGTATTTGGTGTACGAGATGCGCGGGATTTCATCAAGGGGTTGGGCGATCTGACTGAGCAACCCGTCGCCGCGAAGCGGTTCATCCTGAACCATTCCGCAAAGATGCTGCCTGAAAAACCGCACCGAGTAGCTGCCGTAAAGTTCCGGCTGGGTGACGACGGCTTGGTTATGCTTGGCCCGCGGGCAAATCCACAAATACTTGGGACCGCGTGCGAGTTCAAAAATCATCTGCGCCTGCGTTACCGGGATGTGCCCGTCTTTTTCGCCATGGATCACCATCAGCGGCATCGCCCCGAGTCGGTGCAGCGATTTCCGCACCGACGGAAAGCGGCAGTTCTGACGACGACTGACCTCGCGAATCGTCAGCCAGCGAAGAAATCGCCAAAACGCCGGATGGTGGTTTTCGTAAACCAATCGCACCTTCGCGAAAATCCCGACCCAACGCTGCATCAGGTATTCGAGGTACGCATCGGTGCTGAATCCGCCATCGATCATGATCGCTTTGACGCTGGGAACATGGACGGCAGATATCACCGCGGCCCCGGCTCCACGCGACACGCCAACCAATCCAACTTCGCGCGGGCGTCCCTGCTGCTCCAGCCAATCTTCGACAAACGCAATCGCACCGAGCATGTCGGCTTGTTCGCGATCGCTGGGCCAGAGTCGAACCTTGTATCCATCTTCGGGAATGGACTCTCCCTGTCCGCGAAAATCAAACGCGAACACTTCGAACCCATCGTTGATCAACGCTTCGCAGTATCGGTTGGCGCTGTACTTGTCGCTGTCCAACTCGTGGGCAAAAATCACGACGCCCTTCTGCGACGCGTCCGGATTGGGTTTCAGAAAAACGCCCTTAAGGAGGTGTCCGTCGAACGCGCGAAAGTCCACCACCTCGCCGCCGACGCGCGGGTAATCGCGGGCGGTAAACGAAAGCGGCACATGCGTGTTCTGGAAGATGTTGGCGATAAGGTGAACGTACTTGCGCAGGATCAGGATCGGAACCACCACGAGGATCACCAGCGTCACCACAATGCTGATGAGCGCCCAGTTCCGCTGTAGCAATTCGATGATCGCGCCGATGATGCCTTCCTCCGTTAAAGCTTGACCCGGCTTCCCCTGATCGGTTCGTCAATTGGGCGTAGTAGCCACCAACCGCAGACAACGGGCAGCCGCACTGGGTCGCCGCCATTATCAAAACCATCCCCCATTAGGCAAGGGCAAACCGCACTACTAAGCCGATTGGAAGCGGCTATTGAATCTGGGCAGGATGCCTGGGGGGATTTCCGCCGAGGACCGCGATCACATCGTCGACAACATCGTTCATCCGCATGAGAGCCGCCGCCGACCTGCCCGCGACGTGCGGCGTCAGGATCGTGCGGGGCGCGGACATCAAAGGATGGCTGGCGGGAAGGGGTTCCTCTTCGAAAACGTCCAGAGCAGCTCCGGCCAATGCGGATTTTCGAAGGGCGTTCGCCAACGCAACGTTATCGACGACGGCTCCGCGCGAGGTGTTGACGAGAAGGGACGTCGGTTTCATCTGCGCCAACCGCTCGGCATTGATGAGACCGCGCGTCTGCGATGTGAGTGGAACGTGCAGCGAGACGATGTCCGCAGTCTCCAGCAGTGCATCGAGCGAAACTGAGTCCGCGTTGAAGCCTTCGATCTCAATCGCGCGAATGTCGTTGTAGACGACGTCCATCCCCAACCCTGCCGCACAAATGCGTCCGACCCGCGAACCGATTCGCCCCATGCCGATGATCCCGAGCCTGCAATCGGAAAGCTCGCGCCACTTGGCGACGTTGCGATGTTCAACGAACATGCCGTCGCGAAGCGCCGCGTCACTGGCGATGAAGCGGTGCTCCAACGCGATCATCAGACCGACCGCGTGCTCGGCGACCGATTGTGTCGAAGCCGCCGGCGTATGCACGACGATCACCCCCTGATCCTTCGCCGCGATCAGATCGATGTTGTCCACACCGACGCCAGCCCGCCCCACCACTTTCAAGTTCGGACCCGATTGCAGCAACTCGCTGGTCACGTGCGTGTACGTGCGCACGAGCAGCGCGTCGGCATCGGCGAGCGCCGCACGTATCGCCGCGTCATCGCACGACTCGAGTTCGACGACCTCGCCACACGCGCGCAATCGCGCCATCGCGCTATCGCTGTACTTTTCCGCGACGACGATTCTTGGTGATGAACTGCTCATGAACGTACCATTCTTCAATCGCCCAACGCGGTTCGACGCCAGACCTTGCGCATGGGGCGTGTTACTGCGGTAATATCCCGCGATGGTCAACCCCGGTCAATGTGTTAGAATCGTGTTGATGGAACCAGCCGAACTGACCGAATGGCGGCATTTCGCGTGCGGGTTGGCCGACGAAGCCCGCGTGATCGCCGCCCAATACCGTGGCAACATGAACGTCGCGACCAAGCTCGATCGAAGCGTGGTCACCGACGCCGATCATGCCATCCAGCACCACATCTGCCACGCCATCAAGAACCTCGACCCCACCCACGCGGTCCTCTGCGAAGAGAAAGCCGACTACCTCAAGGACATGCCCAGACCGGCTGACTCGGAATTCTGCTGGGTGATTGATCCGCTGGATGGAACAAGAAACTACGTCCGCGGACTACCCAGTTGCTGCACATCGATCGCCCTGCTTAAAGGCGGCTTACCGATTATCGGTGTGATCGGCGACATGAATTCCAGCGATAACTACTCAGCCGTGACGGGTCATGGCATGTGGTTGAATGATCAAAAGATCACGGCGGTTGACGCGAACGAATGCGGCAAACCGGTCGTTTCATTTCAACCATCACACACGCTGCTCGATGTCGATCGTTTGCCGACGTGGACGCAGCGGGTGCGCGTGCGAAATTTCGGATCGAGCGCCATGCACCTCGCTTACGTTGCGATGGGCGCGCTCGATGGCGCGGTTTGCATGGACTGTCGGGTGTGGGACTTTGCGGCTGGCTACTTGCTCGTCATCGAATCGGGCGGACTAATGACCTGCGGTGACGGCGACGAACTCTTTCCGTTCGACATGACTCTCGATACAAGTCGCGGCGCAACCTTCATCGCAGCCCGCCGTGCGCTTCACGCACACCTGGTCGAACCCTCCGAGCTATCGAGCCAAACGCATTCGTAGTGTCAATAACCGCGGCTCCTACGAACCCGGCGTGATGACGACTTCGAAATCGGGATCGCCTTCGTCGTTGACGATCGTCCGGGCTTCAATGGTGTCGCCACAGTTGAAATTCTCGCCCTGTTCGAAGTCAAAGTTAAACGTCGCCACCAATTGCTCGCCAAAGAACGGAGCCGACGCAAACGCATCCACGCCGATCGATGCCGACACCGGGCACGCCACCTCAAAACGTTTCTCAAAAGCCCGCAACGACTCGGTATCGGTAAGCGTATCGCTGATGCCGTTGCCGTAATCGAGCGTCACTTCGATTTCGAGATCGAGCGAACCGATGCTGGCCAAGTTGGGATCGAGTCCGATCTCAGCCAGATACTCGGCCGCATCTTCGCGGGTGAATTCGTTGGAGACAGCCACATTGATGCTGCCAAAGTCGTCAAAGGTGACGCCAGCCGGCGGTTCAACTTCCGGGAAGCCATTGTTGTTGGCATCGGTGGTGAGGTTATCGAGATCGCCGGCCTGCTGCCCTTCCAGGCATCCGGGAACAGCAAAGACACCGATCAAAACGAGCAGAACCGAGTTCCGAAAGAACGCCGAATTGAGCATCTGACCACGCATTGGTTTTCACCTCGTTTGTAATAAACCAGCTATTCAAATTGCCTTGAACGAACAGGGATTGACGACGCCGCGCGAAGGCCTCCCTGCTGCATGGGATCATACGTGGGACCAACTGGCGATCAACCTTCCAATTTGAAATGGAGGAAAACGTGTGGACGCGCGAATACACAACGCAAAATGCGAAGCGGTGACCACATCGGGGGTATTGGGGAAGCAATGTGCGCAGATTAACTCGGAATCAAGTCCACGACCTGTTCCGGCAGTGAACTGCGCATCTTGTCGATGGCTTTGCGTTCAATCTGGCGGACGCGCTCTTTCGTGACGCCAAACTGCTTGCCCAACTCCTCAAGCGTCTGGGTCTCGTCATTGCCAAACAGCCCGAAGTGCGACGTCACGATGGTTCGTTCGCGCTCGGTCAACCCCGTCATGCTCTCGCGGATCATGTCCTTGAGGCCCTGGGCATCGAGCTCGCGACCCATCTGCGGAGCGCTGCCTGCCGTCGCGTCGATCAGTTCTTCCTGACCAGTGACGTAGCGCGTGAAATGATAGTGCTCTTCCGGAATCGTGCGGGCGAAGTTCTTGATGATCGCCCAACTGGCGTACGTGCTGAACTTGAACCCGCGACCGAAATCGAACTTCTCGACCGCCCGCATCAGCGACATGTTGCCGTCGGAGATCACCTCGAAAAACTTCGGCGACCATCCGACGTGCTTCTTGGCGATGCTGACGACCAGGCGAAGGTTCGCCCGGACAATTTCCTGCCGCAGCTTGCTGGCGTCCTCGATCAGATTCTCGATCTTCGCGACATCGGACTCGCGAACATCGCAAATGTCGAGTGCCTCAACCAAGCTAGCGGCTTTATATTTGATGTAGTTGTACCGACGAAACGCATCGACCTCCTGATCGCTGGTCATCAGCGGGACATCGTAAAGGCTTCGCAGATACGCGGGCAGATCCTTGGGCGGACGGACCTTGGATCGCGCGCCATCACCGGTCGGCCTGGGCACGTCGAGAATGAGCGCGTCGGCATCGGGCGATGAGAACAAGTCATTGAAAATGTATTCGACCGGGGTCGATTTGAGCGTCCTGGCCCGCATCTCCAGAACAATGTCCTGAACCCGATCTTTCGAAAGGTTGGACGTCTTGGCAATCGTCGCGATACCAGCGCCGCGTTCACGCGCAGCCCACACCTTGCGGTGCGTCTCTGAAATCATCGGCAAACCGTTGCCGCTGAAGAGCGCATCTTCGGGGTTGGCTTGATCGTAACGACGCAGCGTGTATCGAATCGTTTCGATCGCTCTGCCGACTTCGTCTGAAATCTGGCGGGCGACAACATGCAACTTGATGCGCTTGTGTTCGAGCAGTTCCTTCGCGCGATTGACGATCGCGTCTTTTTCTTCCTGCGTGAGTTGCTTGAACGACGCACCGCGCTCGACCAGATCCTGGTTCTGCTTGACGAACCGATCGATCGTTGACTTGAGATAAAGCAGGCGGCTGACCCCGTCTTCGCACATCGCGCGAAGACCCATCAAACCGCGATGACGCCAGCGTCGAATCGTCTTGGTGCTGACGCCCAGATCGCTCGCGAGCTCTTCGCAGTCGCGATAGGCTTCGGTGAGTTCTTCAACAGGGATGGCTGTCTTGCGCGTAAGCTCTTCGGCCAGCAACACCAGGTCGCCGACCAATGTTGAACCGGGGATCGATTTCTTGTCCGACTCGCGCCGATTGCGATATCCGGTGATGTGAAAGCACACCATATCGTACGGGTAAGTCTTGTCGGACTGCACGAGTCCCAGCAGATTCTCGATGCCTTGAAGTTGCGAAAGGCGCTTGGCCTTGGGGGAGAGTTGCAACTGATGGGCCAATTCCGCCAGATCTTTGCTTGCGAATTTGGTCATGGTTTCAACCTCGTTTTGACAGATGCAGGCGAACTCACCAGGGTACCCAATGAATCGGTCTCGTTTTTTCGGCAACTATGGACGCGATACGCGAGGCAATGTTACTAAATACCCAAGTAGATTATCGAACCCATCAGGTGGCCAGTCAACTGGGAATCCGAATCGCATCGCGGCAAAACGGCTTCAAATGACAGCAAATATCGCCTTGGACACATTCCTAAAGTGCCACTGACCTTGCCGGCGATCAATCGATGATTTCGCCAACAAGGCGATGATGCGACACGCCTCCCACAGGCCGACTGAGGCACCGCAAGGCATTGCGTCGGTCGCGATGCCAGCGCCTCGATCGTTTGCAGCCGCATAATCGACTTTGCAATCTCTCAAACCCCATATCGCATAGCAGGGATCGGAGTATCAAGCCCAAAGTCGAATTCGCACGTTCGACACACCCGGGAATCAACTCAGATACATTAACGAGAGACTGCAAGCATGTTCCAAAAATGCTTTCTATAAAGGAGAAAGTCTTTCTTGATCGGTTCTACTCAGACCTTTAAGCTAAGCATTCTGGTCTTCCTGCACCGGGCTTTTCCGTTCGACTTTCGCCCGCTGTCACGGGCATATTCAAGAAAACTTGAAAAGGGTCATTTCGATTATTGGCACGTACGTTTTCAAACGTTGCGATGTCATCGTCAATCTTGTGGGTCATGGAGCTACAAAAGTATGAAGAAACGACAACTTTGGTCTTTTATGGTTGTTGGGGTGATCAGTGCAATGGCGGTACCGGCGACAAGTCTCGCGGGGCCGGACGTCATTGTCGGCGATCTTCCCGACGTTTGGCATTGGACCAGTTCCGGTGCAATCAACGGAATGCGGGCGTATTCGGTCGCCACGACGTCGTGCAACATCGGCGATCAGGAGTTTTCCTGGGTGGAACTCACCAACAAGCACCCCGTGATCTGCCAGAACATGTATCGCCTCAGCAACGGGCGCATCGAGCAAATCGGAATGTCATGGCTTAAGCATGGCTTCTGCGCTTTGCAGGGAACGATCTGCGGATCATGCACCCCAGCCGGTAGCGGGTGCGTCGATGCGCTGGGCGTCGGTTGCTCCGATCCGTACAGTTCAAACCTGAATGGTACGCAGACGCGCCTTGGCCCGCGCTTTGAAGTTGATCCGACCAAAGGTTTCTTTCCATTCCCGTTCTCAAATCCGGGCGGTACAACAGGAAACAACCTCTTCAAACGACTCCAGGTTCCTGAATCCGACTTGACCACACCGAGCGCGCTGTACTTCGTCGAAGGTCAGTACATCCACCAGGAAGATGCTTCCGCAGGCAATGGAAACAACAACGCGTCTTATCGACGCATCACCATCAACGGCAGCTTTTCGATCACCACGCAGGGCTCGACCGAGCGCGAAATACCGGCGATCTACGCCTGGCGCGATCACGGTAACGGCGTCAACAACCCGGACAACTCCGTGCTTATCGTGCCCGTTGATTTTGGAACTGGCGATCGCTTTATTGCGGCTTCCAAGGTGACCGACCTGGGCGGCGGCATTTGGCACTATGAGTACGCTGTACACAACCTCAACTCGGACCGGGCGGCAGGTACCGTTTCTGTTCCGATTATTCCGGGAACCGCCGTCACCAACGTGGGCTTCCACGACATCGATTACCACAGCGGCGAACCCTATGACAACACCGACTGGAGCAGCACGGTGACGTCAAGCGAAGTTGTCTGGACCAGCCCGCAGACATTCGCACAGAATCCCAACAGCAACGCACTCCGCTGGGGAACCATGTACAACTTCTACTTCGATGCGAATATCCCACCGGTTCCCGGCGATCTTTCCATCACCTCGTTCAAGCCGAGCTCGTCACCGACAAGAACTGCGACGTTGGAAGTTCCCGGCGGCGAATCACCGGATTGCAACAACAACGGAATCGATGACCCCTGTGATACGTCGTGTGCGGCGGCTGGATGCAGCGGCGTTCCCGGTTGTGGTCTCAGCTCAGACTGCAACGCCAACTCGGTACCCGACGAATGCGAAGCCGACTGCGATCACAACGGTCTTGCGGACACCTGCGACATCGCCGCGACGCCGTCGTTGGACTGCAATCTCAACTCGATTCTCGACATCTGCGAACCCGATTGCGATCACAACGGGGTTCCGAACGATTGCGAAACGAACTCCAACATCGCGTTCAGCGACGACTTTGAATCCGACATGGGCTGGACCGTCACCAACGACGCCTCACTTACGACGGGCGCTTGGGAACGGGCGGATCCCGAGCAGACCAATCGACCTGGTGGCATTTGTCAGCCACCGGACGATCATTCACCCTCGGGCACGCTTTGCTACGTGACCGAGGCGGCTGCTGGCGCGTCGGCAGGCTCGTTTGACGTTGACGGTGGTCCGACCGTTTTGACCTCGCCAGCGATCGATGCCAGTTCGGGTGGAGCCACGCTCGAGTTTTGGTACTGGTTCTTCTCGGAAACTGGCGACGCCATGACGCTTGAAGCTTCGGGCAACAACGGCGCAAACTGGACCCCCGTTGTCATCTTCAGCGCCAGTGCCAGTTCGTGGCAGTCATACTCAGTGCTGCTCGATGATTACATCACCCCCGGCAGCCAGACCCGCTTCCGTCTTTCGGTCGTTGACGTCGGGTCGGCTTCCTACACTGAAGCGGCGATCGATGACGTCGTCGTATCGGTTGCGGACTGCCCGCCAGCCACGGGTGACTACGACAGTGACGGCCACATCGACCTTCGCGACTACGCGGCATTCCAGCTGTGTTTCGAAGGGCCCGCAGGCAATCAGTGCGGCGCGGCATTCGACTACCAGGTCGATGGAACCGTTGACGGAACTGACTTCTCGGTCTGGACCAACGGCATAACTGGTCCGTAAGCCATTCATGTTGCAACCTCGAATCGATTCGGATTCGAGTCGCATAAACTACAAGCCGGTTATCGATCCTTGCGGGTCGGTGACCGGTTTTTTTGTGTGCGCCCACAAGCCTGGCGTTAAACGACAGCGCCGTCATTCCCGCGCACGCAGTGTCCCAGGCGAAAACGAAGTCAATCCAGATGAGCACCAGCCCCAGTTCGGCCAAGGGACAACAAGAACGACTCTACGCCCAAATTGAAATCACCATAACCAATGCATGAATTGCGCCACCGGTTGTAACCCGGTAACCTTGATCGATTTTCGCGACGAACACATCGTGATGCGGGATTCGTCGGAACTCTGCAGAGAAAAAGAGAGCAGGCAGCCGACGGACGGACGCGGGTGGTTGCATTCGATCGCGCTTGGCCTGACCGTCAGCTCTCAAACGGGATGTGTGATTCTATTGCGATGTTGATCCAAGCGTAGCGTTTTGCTCGTCTGCCCTTCACAGCACGGGCGCCAGTACCCACGGGGATTGACTTCGTTTTGCCCCTGGATTCCCGCTTTCGCGAGAACGACGGCGATGTCGCGCTGCTACGTTTGGACTGAAAGTGTTCTAGCGATGGCGGAGCTGATCGAGCCGTTCGACAAATGGCCGAAGTCGCGGTTCGGATTCGCGGTCTTTCACCACTGACTGGTAATTGGCGATCGCCACGTTGACGAGTTCGGGGTGATCAAAAAGCGCCAGCATATAATCAGCGGCCGCGACAGAAGCCGCTACCGACCAATGTTCCTTGAGCTTGCGACTTGCGCCTTCAAAACTTTCGATGGCGTCATTGAGAATGCTCTCGGCGTCAGCCTTGGCTGCAGCGCGTGCCTCCGACATTTCCGCGACGCCAAAATCGAGTTCGCCAAAAACCGAGCCCAGTGATTCGCAAAGTGCAATCGCCTTACCGAGGTGCATGAAACGATCGTAAAGCACCATCGCCGCCCGAGTCTGCGAGTCAGCGGCTTGGCTTGCCAATTGACCTTCAAGCCAAATGTCTTCCTTGATCAGCTTGTTCGGAGAAAACTCCTCCTTCTCAGCCGACACCTCCGGAAGATCACGCATGCGGGCCTGCGCCGCGGACTTTGCCGACGCAAAAGCCCGGCTGGCTTGCTTCAGGGTATCGATCGCCTGATCTTCAAGCGTTCTCGCTTCCGTCTCCAAGCCGCGATAGGCTTCAAAAAGCGATGACACTTCCTGATTGCCTTCGTCCATCGCCGTCCGGGCCGCACTCGCCTTAGCCACAAGACTGCTCTTTAAGTTTTCCAGTCGGTTGAGCTCATCTTTCTCGTCGTCGAGCACCTGCTTCGCGCCGGTTTCTTCCCAGCCAAGCTGCACGAGGCGACGTTCAAGTTCATCAAGTCCCAACTCGTATTCGATCTCGCCGCCATCCTTGTCGGGAACATAATCACCGGTCACCAAATCCCCGCCCATTTCGAGGTGGGCGCCGCTGATCGAACCGTGCTGCAAGGTGTGGATGCGACTTAGGACACTGCGGTAACTCGCAGAAGTCGTTTCGTATTCCTGTTGGAAGGCGTCACCTGCCCCCTGGTTGCCAAACTCCACCCCGCGCGACTCCAGATCATCCAGCGTCTGTCGCAAGGTGGACGCCATCGCCGAATGCGTTTCGATTTCGGATTTGACGGCTTCGATCCGTGACTCAATTCCCTGAGCCGACTTCACGATTTCATCGTGTTTTTGCTGCGCTTCTGCGACGCGACCGTTTTGCTTTTGGATCGCCTCTTCGATACCACTGTCCTTGACGAGTTCTGATTCGGCTTGGCGGTGCCTTTGCTTAGCCGCGAGTTGCGACAGGTCGAACAGTTTTGCGTCGGCGTCTGAACGCACGAGTCTTGCCTTGCGATCGAGTGACAACCCTTCGTGGTAAAGCGCCACGCCATGCGTGCGATTACCGATGAGGCTGTCCCGTCCACTCGCCTCGCCAGCCGACGCCTGCAGTGCTTTCGCCGACGCCGAGGTGGCCGATTTCAAAAGGTCAGCGTTGGACTGTGCGACGGATTTGCTTTGCGACAAACCATCGTTCATCGACTGCGACATGGAACTGGAATTGTTGCCAAAGTTAACCGAACCTGACGTCGTCGAAACGGTGTCGCCGGCCATCTCGCTGAACTTCTGATCGTGCTCGCGAAGTCGGTTGACGGAATCCTTGAGCATCTCGTTGATGCGCTCCGCTTCCTGCTCGAGCACATCCTGAGCGCGACGGCTGTCGCTTTCGATCAGGCTGTTGACCCGTTCACCGGTCAAGTCAGCATCGATGCCGGCGCGATCCACAACAGTCTGTGCGACGTCGGCGCCGGGATCGTATTGATCGATCAAGCGCCGCGCGATCTCACTGTTTTCGCCGGCTTCGGTGGCAACGAGATTTCTAGGCGATTGCAGCTTGGGCAAAAACGTCCAAGCCGCCAACCCCGCGCCGCCGACAAGGGCGCCCGTCAATACAACTTGTGCGACTGGTTTCACCTGTTGATTCCAATCTTAAACAGTGTCGTTTGAGAACCGGGACTACCATAACGGTTGGCGCGCCGCGTTCCTCTTCACGCCCGAGAAACGCATCATGTTCCATCGACGCTTTAACCGCATCGGGCTCAATTCTAGCCGCAATGCGTCTCAGCGAAAGCCCAAATCGGCTCGAAGGCCCATTCTATTCGCAACCCGACCCGATTGTCTAAGTCCCTGCTTCAATTCGTTCAATGTCGATATCCAGATTCCCGATCACGTTCATCAGTCCGAACACCAACTGCCCCAAGCCCGCATCCCGCAAGGAGGCCACGCTGAACGCGATGTGGGTCGCATTGCAATCGGTCTCATTCTGAGCCGCGTCAAAATCAACCCACTGGTCCCCGATGAGAAACTGGGTCCACATGTGGAATCCGAAGATGTTCTCCTCGCCGCCAAACACCGGGACATAGACGACCCCCACCACCACCCGCGACGGAAGCCCGCACGCCCGACCCAATGCGGCCAACAGCACGCCATGCTCCGAGCAATCG
This sequence comes from Phycisphaerales bacterium UBA1845, assembly GCA_002338715.1. GTDB lineage: Bacteria > Planctomycetota > Phycisphaerae > UBA1845 > UBA1845 > UBA1845. Next base: position 82,756 of record DDIR01000094.1, read on the forward strand.
CCCTGCTTGTTGCGGCAGACTTCGCTGGCTGACGCGAATCCAACGTCGAGATTCTTGTCTTCGATCACTTCGCTGACGTATCGGCGCAAGTTGTCGGCGATCGCGTATGGCGTCGTCGCGGTGCCGCGGGCTTTGGCGGCCATCTTCTTCACGGCTTCGTCGTCCGAATTGATCATCGGATTCGAGCCAAGAAACTCGGCGTACTTTTTCGCATCGATCGGCTTGGTTACTTTTGCAAGCGATTCATGGTCCATGCGCTTGACCACCAGCTTGACCGAGCCATCTTCCTGGCGCGTTGGCGTCTGCATTCCGGTGGTTGGGATGGGAGGCAGTTCCCCGTCGCCGTTTTTCAAACGCAGGACGTATTCAATTTCCGTCGACTTGGCCCGATTGATCGGCTTGCGGGCGGGGATCGTTGTCGGTGCAAAAAACTCGGGCGGTGTGAAATCGGCCAACGCTTCTTCCTTTGTCGTCCGGGTCATCACCGTTTCCACGCCCATCATGGGTAGCGACGACTTCAGCACGTTGCCCTCTACATCGATCCACGCCGTTGTCTCCAGCCCCGTGGGGAAATTGGGCAACTTCATGACTTGCTTGGTTCTGATTGCTTCGACCGTTTCTCCATTTAGGTCGATCGATTCCTTTTCCCCGATCGCAATGGACATACTGACGGGAATGTCGGCGGCCATGCTTGGCTCGTAGACGGTTAGATCGTATTGCGTTCCAGGTTTGAAACCTTGTTTGTGTTGTTCAAGATACGTGCCCCAACTCATCAAAGCGCCGGCAGGGTAATCGTAGGTTGCGGTTGTCGGCTCCCCGAATTGCTTCGACGTGACATGCACCTTTCCCGCTTCAATACGCCCGGAAACAATCATCTTCTGCACCGACGCATCCATCTGCGACGAGAATGCCCTTGGCGTACCGTCGAGCGATTCCTCAGACGTTTGCAATTGCATGATCTTGACCGGACTGTTCATTCGCTTGAGCGACATCGACGCCAGATTGCTCGTGTAGATCACATCGCCCGTGCGCGATATTTCGACATGCACGTACCCGACGCGATTCCCGCCCATTTCCATCGTCATCCATTCGTCCACAAACACGCCTTGCGGTGGGTTCGAATAGTCTGCCGCCAGCGCTTCCGCGCCTGTCATCACCACTACAGCAACGATCAACATCCGCCCGACTCGGCGACATGTACAATGCATTTTGATTCTCCAGATTCCAGTCCGCAGATGCGGGGCATTCAGATGCAAATCATCCACCCCTGGTATCGACAACCGAATGCCTGCAAACGAGCGCACGCATACGGGCGTTCATCGCTGAACCTTACCAAGGGAATCGAATTTAGAGAAATGATAGGATGAAATCAGCGAGCAAGGAAACGCTTAATTGAATGAATCGTCGTCGCCCGCCCCGCTTTCGCGATTGAAACCGTCAGGGGGATATCCTTCGGACAAACTTTGACACAATTCTGCGCATTACCACACGCCGCGATACCGCCAGCCTCCGCCAGTGCATCGAGTCGTTCGCTTTCCAGCGGTTTGCCCGCGGGCAGCGTGTTGAACAAGATCGCCTGACTCACGGCGTGCGGACCGATGAAATCGTCCTTGTCGTTGAACTGCGGGCAGGCTTCCATGCAGCAACCGCAACTCATGCAGCGCGAAAGCGGATAGGCATCTTCCTGATCGGAAGGCGACATGCGATCGGGTTCACCGCGCGGCGTGTATCCATCGATGGGCGCCCAGGCTTTGACCCGCTTGAGACTTTCAAATATGCGTCGCCGATCGACGACCAGATCGCGCACGTTCGGGAACTTGGTCATCGGTTCGAGGGTGATTTCGGGCTGCTCTTTGAGAAGATTTTCGACGAGCGCCGAACACGCCTGACGCACCTTGCCGTTGATGCGCATCGAACACGCACCGCACACTTCCTCAAGACAACACGCATCGTACGCCACCGGTGCGACCTTCTCACCGTCGGTCGTCGTCGGTGTTGCCGCAATCCGCAGCAGAATCGTCGTCACGTTCATCCCGTCTTCGACCGGCAACTCAAACGTCTGCCAGTAAGAACCGCTGTCGGGACTGTCCTGCCGCTTGATGTTGACTTTGACTCTCTTGGACATGTGCTTTGCTGACCTCGCTGCGTATTGCTATCTGGCGTCTATCCTGCCAAAGAATTCATTCGAACCGACTACACCGCACCGACTGGCGATTTCTCACTGAACTGCTCACGCCAGACTTCTTCGATGATCTCCGCACCCTTAAGACCATAGGTCCGCGGGCGTGGGGGCACCAGGGTCGTATCAACATCTTCGTACGAAAACTGCACGTCACCACCATTGTAATCGGCGATGGTGGACTTCAGCCATTTGTCATTCTTCGCTTTGAATTTCTTGCACCACTCGACCGCTTGCTGACGCAGGGTGGCTGGATCGTCGGAATCCGGCGCTTCGATCAGGAAATCGGGCTTGAAGTGGGCACCGCGACATTCGTCCCGCATCAGCGCCCCCTGGGCGATCACCTCGGCCATCGTGATCATATCATCGAGCGCCCGCACGAACGTCACCGATTGATTCGTCCAACCACCGCCATCGGGCGAGCCGACGTTTTTGTACCGCTCGCGAAGTTCACCGATCTTGGCCACCGTCTCGGCGAGCGCCTTGTTTTTGCGCACAACGGTGACATTGCGTGTCATCGTGTCGCCCAACTCATCGTGAAGCGTTCGCGGATTCTCAGATCCGTTCATTTTGGCAACGGCATTGTGGCGTTCGGTTTCCTTCTTCTTCGCCGCATCGACCAGCGACGAGGGCACCGCTTCTGCCGTGGCGGCGATGTGGCTGGCGACACAAGGCGCGACAAACAATCCGGTAAAGATGCAGCTCAGCAGCGAGTTGGCTCCGAGTCGATTGGCACCGTGATACTGGTAGTCGGCTTCTCCAATCGCGTACAGACCCGTCACGTTGGTCATGTGGTTCTTCGGTGCTTTCTCAACCAAGCCGCCGGTCTTTTGGTTCTTGACGTAGTCAGCCCACAGCCCACCCATCGAGTAGTGGATCGCGGGGAAAATCTTCATCGGAACGACCCGCGGATTAACCCCCTGGAACTTCTCGTAGATTTCGAGAATGCCGTCGAGCTTTTGCTGCGTGGTGGGCGGCAGTTCGGTCACATCGAGATAAACGCACAACCGACCCTGCTCGACACTAAGCCCCTGGTTGACGCACACGTCGAAGATTTCACGCGTCGCGATGTCACGCGGCACGAGGTTACCATACTTCGGATAGCGTTCTTCGAGGAAGTAATAACGCTCGCTGGCTGGAATATCCTTGGGATCGCGCGAGTCCTGCGCCGTCTTCGGCACCCAGACCCGACCGCCCTCGCCTCGGGCGGATTCACTCATCAATCGAAGCTTGTCGGTACCCGGGATCGCCGTCGGATGCACCTGCATGAACTCGCCATTGGCATAACGCACGCCATGACGAAACGCCCGCGCCGACGCACTGCCCGTGCAGATCGTCGACATCGTGCTGCGACCGAAAACGAGACCATTCCCCCCGGTGGCCAACACCACCGCACCAGCCGGAATCGACTTGATCTCCATCGTGAAGAGATCCTGAATCACGGCTCCGCGACAAACACCGTTGTCGTTCAAGATCGGCGACAGGAAATCGTGATACTCATATTTGGTGATGTTGCCTTCCGCTTCCCAGCGGCGGACCTGCTCGTCGAGGGCGTAGATCAGTTGCTGACCGGTGGTGGCACCGGCGAATGCGGTACGCTTGAACAGCGTGCCACCGAAGCGGCGCTGATCGCGGAAACCCTCGGGCGTTCGGTTAAATGTCACGCCCAAACGATCCATCAGATCGATGATGCCCGGCGCGCGGTCACACATTTCCTTGACGGGAGGTTGATGCTGAAGGAAGTCGCCGCCATAGACCGTGTCGTCAAGGTGAAGATATTCGCTATCTCCCTCTGCACGGGTCACTTCGTTGACCGCGTTGATACCACCCTGAGCGCAAACGCTATGGGACCGCTTCACGGGCACCAAACTGACCAGATGAACGTGCGTACCGTCAGCGGCTAGGTTCATCGCGCACGCCAAGCCAGCAAGTCCCCCACCGACAACTATGACATCTTTCTCAGCCATGAATTTCTGCCAACCTATTCAACGTGCCACCCGAATCGCTTTCGCTTCGTCAGCGGCGATGAATCGATAAAGTCAACTGCCCTAGTGACCGCTCTCTTCGACCTGCTCAACAGCGGCCGTCTCATTTCCGTCTGCAACCGAGTAAGTCATAAAACCACGCACCGCACCGAGGCCAGCCACAAACAAGACCGCCCCCAAAGCGACGCAACAGTATCCCGCAACCCGTTGCGAACGTGGACCGATGGTCACGCCCCAGGTAATCAGCGCCGTCCAGATACCGTTGGCCAGGTGAAACACCGTCGCCGCAACGCCAATCGCATAAATGGGCGCCCATAGCGACCATGACTGCATCGCCGCAGCCGCAGTACTGGTTGCGTTGGCGGGGTCAAACTGGGCGCCGCCGAAGGGTTTGCCCAGCCAATGCATATGCCAGATGTGCATCGTGAGAAAAACCAGAATGACGACCGCGGAGAGGCGCTGCAACGTATACCGAATGTTGCCTCCGTACGGATAGTCCTTCATATTGGACTGCGACGTCAGCAATATGACGATGCCGAACAATGCGTGGAAGGCAATCGGGAAGAAGATCGTGGCCATCTCGACGGGAACGAGGATGCCCATGTGTTCTAAGATATGGATCTTCTCAACGCAGAATTGAAAGCTCTCACCGCCGGTCAGCACTGTCGCATTGATCAGGAGGTGAAAGCAGACAAATCCGGAAAACATCAGGCCCGTCAATGAATGCAACCGTCGGGCGAGGAAATAATATTTTTCACGTGGGCTAATGGCCGTCGTCGCTGTTTGGGAGGACAATGCCGCAATCTCCGAGATGTCGGGTCTTGAAATGACGCTGCGCCGGCAAATGGCACTCAGCTTGAGGATTCAACATCCGGGCCCGATTATAGATGACAGTCGCAATCGGGCAAGGAGGAATGGCCAACCGACGAAAATGAATTTCACGACCTGATTCCACTGCGGCGATTTACCCAGATACCGCCCGCACCCGGCGAACCGTCGCATGTCGCCAGGTCACGCTTGCGTAAAATATAGATCGCGCAAACTTTCGAACGCATCGAAATCAACTGGAATGTCACAACATCGCACCGAACATGACGCGAACGATTCACCCACCCGACACCCGCTCGGTCCGCTCTTTTACCGTACCGGCGAACAGGACCGCGCCAGCGTGCGCATCAACGCGACCTTCGCCGTCGTTGTCACCACCGCGCTGTTGGCCGTCTCCGTGTTGCTGACCCCTGACCCCAACGGTTTCGACACCCATTCGCAGTTGGGGTTGGCCCGTTGCAGCTGGCCTGCGACCTACGGCATCCCCTGCCCGACTTGCGGGATGACAACATCATTCGCCTTGATGGTCAGGGGCCGCGTGATTCAATCGTTCACCACGCAGCCGCTCGGTGCGATGCTGGCGTTGGCGACGTTCGGCGTGTTGCTGCTTGGGATACATGCCCTCTTCACCGGTCGCAGTTGGCGGATCAACACCTACCGCTGCACGCCCCTGCGGATTATTTGCGGTGGTGTTTTAATCACATTGGCGGCTTGGGGTTATAAAATTCTGATCACCCGCGGAAGCATGGGTTGAATCGGGTGCGAGCGCAAACGATCCAGGCAAGCGTGTCGCCGAGGGCTTCAACCAAATCGCTTGGCAAGGTCCGGTTGCGGCGTTACCCTCAACCGACGCTTGTGACTCCAAAACTCAAATTGGTCAGGTTTGAAGACAATCATGACATGTAAACCCACTAGTTCTGCCGGAAAGACTTCACGACTTGGCGGCTTCATTGTCGCAGCCCTTTTGTGCGTACCGCTCACGCTGGCAGTCGGCGGTTGCAGTTGGCTCGTTCCACTCATTTTCATCGGCGAGCACAAGGAAAAGGTGCCGGCAGAGTTCGACAAGCTCGACGGAATGCTGACGGCAGTGGTCGTCTGGGCGGACCAGGAAACCCTATTCGACTATCCGCACGTGCGCATGGAACTGTCCATGTACATCAGCGACAAGATGTGGTCGTCCATGAAGAACGTCAAACTCGTGGACAGTCGCCGCATCGAGGACTACATCCAAAAGAACGTCGGCACGTCGATCGATCCCGAAAAAATCGGCGAAGTATTTGATTGCGATATGGTCGTGTATGTCGAACTCCTGGATTTTCAGGTTCGCGATCGTGACGCACCCGACTTTGTGCGTGGGCGCATCGATGCAGCCGTCTCCGTCTACGACGTCAAAGGCGACGCATCCGGATCACGTCGCTACGAACTCGACGAAGTCGAGACCGTCTATCCGGAAATGCAGTCGATGCTCTTCAACGAAACCAACGCGATGATCGTGCGCAAAGAGACCTACGAAAAATTCGCCGAGACGATCGCCCGAAAGTTCTATGACCATGAGGTTGAACTGTAATCGCGCGACGCGAACGCACCCGCTGAAACCGACGCCACCAACATCAGAGGAATACCAACCGTGAGGCATAGTTGGAAATCATCGTTCGCCCTGGGGCTCGCCGTGTTGATGTGCCTGTCGACCGCCGGTTGTGCCCGCTGGGGGGCGCTGGTCTACGCACTGGGTGGAGGTCGCGGGCAGAAAATACCGGCTGAGTATGAACTTCCGCCGGGAAAACTGCTCATCCTCGTCGATGACCCCAAGGAGCGCGTCACCTGGCCTCGCGCCCGCACGCTATTGGCGCAATTCACAGGCGAAGAACTCCTCGAACACGAAGCCGTCAGCACGATCATCAGCCCCCGCTCATTGGCCAAATTCCGCCAGAGCGATTCCAACTTTGAGCGGTACGCAGCCGACGAAATCGGCCGCAAGCTCGGCGCCAAAACCGTCCTGTGGATCGAGGTCAGCGATTTCGAGGCGCCCGAGGAAGTCGAGGAAATTTCCAGCGCCGCCAATCTCACCCTGTCGATCAAGGTGCTGACCACCGCAGAAGAGGTCAGCCCGCATGGCGTTCGGCTTTGGCCATCCGTTGGCTCGGGGCGCATCGTCGAGTCGTCGCTGAACGCAATTGCCGTCAACAAGACAGAAGGTGAAAATGCCGTCGCCAAGGAATTGGCCCGGCGTTCGGCGATCCTGGTTGCACGGTTGTTTTACGAGCACACGCTGGGCGACATCGAGGACGACGGGGTCTAGATCGGTGATGCGTGTTCTGCACCTTGTCGATTCCGGTTGCGGATGGGAACAGCGCCTCGCAATCACACAGATGCTCGATCGATTCGATGCCAAGATCATCGAGTGCACCGTTGCAGGTATCGATCCATCGCATGCTGTCGCCCTGCTTCCCGGGATCGACGTGATTCCCGCACCGCGAAAGCTCGGGCTCCCCGCGTTGGCGGCGCCTACGATTCGTTCGTTGAATCAAGCCAAATCGTTCGACCTCATTCACGCATGGGGTG
>DDIR01000105.1 GCA_002338715.1 Phycisphaerales bacterium UBA1845
AGTCGTGAAATTTCCGGGCTAGCTCAAACGAACAACCTGCAGGCCATTTCTCTTATCCATACACGCAACTAGTTTGGCTATGCCAGATCGGGTGGCGAACGGTCTTGTAGTACGCCCAACGGTTGCCAGTTCACGGTTTGCTCATGGCCGACTAACTAACCTTGCCGCCCGTCGCCAGCATGTTTTCCAGAGCGTCGAACGAACCCGTCCAGCCTTGGGTCATGCTGGATCTGGCTTCTTTGAATGCCGCTACTTCGGCTGCGGTGGCTTGGCTGAAGGGTTCGCTTGTTAACGTTAGTCGCGTTGATTGTTCGCCTTCGGGGGTGAAGGTGATTGTGTTGATGAACTCGCTTGGGAACTCGGGCATGGCCGGGTGATGGGCCAAGTTGCCCTTTTCATCGCAGAAACGCTGCACGTAGACGAGGCGGCTATGCCTCTTGATTTCGCGGTAGTCGAACTGTCCGTAAAACGTCATGTCCTTGTGGTTGGTCATGCGGTAGGTCGTGCTTCGACCTTCCGCGATGTTGATTTCGAGGAACTCCACAGCAAAGCTGGCTGGCGGTAGCCACTTGGCCAGGTGATTCGGATCGATCCACATCTCAAATACTTTCGCCGGTGGGGCTTCGAAGCTGCGGTTGATGACGAAGCAGTTTCGATTGTTCTGGTGTTCGCCAAGGTACTCGGCCAACCGGTCCCACGTTGAATTTCCGCCGGCATCTTTGATGATCTTCTTGATGGCCAACACTTCTTCCGCGGTGGACATCGCCATGGTCATGTCCATCGTCGTCTTGCCATCGGTTTCGGAAAACAAAACGGTCACGCGAAAGAGCGGTGGGCGGTCGTCGCTACCGCCATGGTCGTAGACGAGCTTTTTGCACGCTTCGACTTCGTGATAAATGGTTTTGTTTTCAAATTCCGTACCGTCGGGCCCGTACATCGTGTACTTCCAGAACCCGCCGGGCTTCAGGTCTTTGGCGTGGGTCTTGATGCTGAAGCCGCGCGGTCCCCACCACTTGGCCACCTGCTCGGGGTCGGTCCAAGCATCCCATACGACTTGGACCGGTGCGTCATACTCACGAACGAGGTGAATCGAGTGGGGGTTATTGGCGGTCATCGGTTTTCTTCCTGTTTGCTTGATTGCTTTGGTTTGTGATCGACTCGAGGTATTCGCCAAGCCGGTCGAGGCTCTCTTCGCACAACTGCCGGTACTTCTCGAGGAACGCAACGGTGTCTTTGAAACCGTCGGGGTTGAGGTCGCACAACCGGCGCTGTGCGTCTTTGGTTTTGGTGACGAGCCCAGCACGTTCGAGCACCTTCATGTGCTTGGTGACGGCTGGCATGCTCATGCGCTTCAGAAACGGCTTGGCCACTTCCGACACGCTGGCTTGCCCCTTGGAAAGTCGCGTAAGCATCGCCCGTCGGGTCGGGTCAGCCAGCGCTGCAAATTTCTGACTCAGTTGATCCAACATGGGATAAGTCCAAAACCAAGGAGTTAATTAACCAGTAGGTTATATTGGCAAATGAGGACCAACCAGTCAAGCCATTCCGGACAGTGGGGCTGGAATCGTTGGATTTTGGGGCAGATTCCGAGAAAAACGACGCCCGAATGCGTGACAAGGGCATTTCACACCCCTTGTCAAAACGCCCAGCTTGCTTGGCTATACCAGATTGGGCCGCTTTGTCTTTTTGGCGGTGCGTACGGGGTGAAGGGGGAATTCTCCCCTAAATGATTGGTCGGAATCGGCGCATGGTTCGGGCGTTCTGGTCCCTTGGCGGGGGGTCGGGGGCGTATGCGGCTTTGCGGGGTCTTGGTGGGGTGCGGGTATGCACATGCGGGGATCGTCTGGCATTAGAATAGAAGACATGACCGAACCCGACGGGATTGATTTCAACCAGGATGCGTTGGCCGACGAACTTCGGGCGGCTTTCGGTATCGGTGCCGGTGACGACGAGGTCGCGCTGGAGCTGAACCTCGACACCCATGCTGCGTCCAGCCAAGCCGCGGTTTCGCTTTCCGATGCGGATCGGTTGGCGGCAGGCGCTCGCATCGCCGACTTTCGAATCATCGAAGAGCTGGGGCACGGGGGGATGGGCGTCGTCTATCGCGCGACGCAGCTTTCGCTCGATCGCGAAGTGGCGCTAAAGGTTCTGCCCAATCGCGCGCGAAAGGGACGAACGGCGATCCAACGATTCCGCAGCGAAGCGCGGGCGGCTGCCCGTTTGCACCATACCAATATCGTTCCCGTGTTCGCGCACGGTGATGACAACGGACAGTTTTATTACGCGATGGATTTGATCGAAGGCGGAAGTCTCGATCAGGCGATTCGTTTTCGCACGCGCTTGTTAAGTCCGTCGAATCGGACGTTGATCGAATCGGTCGGGTTCGGCGGATCGTCGGCTGCTGAGACGATTCACGTCGAGCGCCCAGCCTCGGACGGCACGCGTCGTTCGCAAAGTTCGATGGCGTCGTCGGACATAGCCGCGACCGGCGAGATCAGCGGGATTGACGTCAAGTCGCTTCAGCGGGCGTCGTCGGATTATCGACACCTCGCGCGATTGATCGCTGAAGTTGCCGACGCGCTCGATCACGCCCATAGCCAAGGCGTGATTCATCGCGATATCAAACCGCACAATCTTTTGGTCGGAGCCGATCAACGTTTGCACGTGACGGACTTTGGGCTGGCGCGTTTGACGGATGAGCCGACGTTGACGGCCAGCGGTGAAGTGATGGGCACGCCGTTTTATCTGTCGCCCGAAATGATCGATGCGTCGATGGGTGGCGTCGATCATCGCACGGATATTTATTCATTGGGTGTGACGTTTTACGAATTGCTAACGCTGCGTCGCGCGGTGACCGGAGAAACGCGCGATCAGATTTTAACGGGTATTCGAACGCAACAACCCTCGCCCCCGCGCAAACACGACGCGCGTATTCCAAAGGATTTGGAAACGATTTGCCTGAAGGCGATGGAGAAGGATCCGAAGTACCGCTACGCGACGGCTGGCGCGATGGCGACGGACCTGCGGCGGTTTGCGGAAGGTCGTCCGATCCTAAGCCGCCGGACGGGGATCATCGGTCGCGGGATCAAATGGGCGAAGCGCAACAAAGCCGCATCTTTCGCCCTGGTAACGACTTGCGTCATGGTGCTGTTCGGAGCCGGGTTGGCGATCAGCGTGTCGGGTTCGCGACGCGAGCGGGCGGCAGGTTTGATCGACGACGTCTACGAACAGCTCATTTACAAGGACTATCACAAGACCGATGGGCTAAGTGAATCGCTCGATGAAGCCGAGTCGCTGGGCGGGGCGGGTTCTGGTGTTGCGCTCCTGCGCGGGATGTCGTCGGGATGTTTGCAGGGTGATCGGGCGCGTTGTCCGGAATCGATCGCGCAGATGGAAGCCGCACGGGTTGATGATCCTGATAATCCGGAATTGTTGTATGCGCTGGCGAGTGCTTACGACCGCAACAACGAAGAGACTGAAACGGTCAAGTTGATCGAAGAAGCCGACGCGCTCGACAACCGTTCGGCAGAGGCGTGGTTTCTGCGCGGGTTGGCGCTGCATTGGGATGATCCCGATGAGGCGATCCATTCGTATCAGCAGGCGCGCGACTTGCGGGCGGACGAGGGCGAGTTTTTTCCGCAGGCGCATTTGCAGTTGGGCCGTGCCTACAATCAGCGCATGTACCGGGATCGAAACAACAACGACCTCGCGAATGCGCGAAGCGCGCTGACGGCTGTCATCGATCGAAAGGTCTATGGCGGGTATCCGTACTACCTGCTGTCGATCGCCGAAGAGTTGGCCGGCGAGATGTACCTTGGCAGCAAGGGGACGCGCGGTGACGGCGACGACGAGGCGATGAAGCATTTTGAGGAGTCGCTTGCGGTCGCCCGCGAAGGTCAGCAAGTCGATCCAACCAATCCAAGTCCGTATTCAGCCAAGGCGTTTTGTCTTGAGGCGATGGGGCAGTATCGCGAGGCGATTGAAGCGCAGACGAAGGTGATGGAATTGGGGCCCAATGGTGAAGACCGTTGGTGCGAGGCGCTGCACTATCGCTGGCGTTTGAATTATTGGATTGGTTCCTTCGACGAAGCGTTGGCCGACATCGAAAGTCATCGCGGATGCAAGCAGCAAAGCGCGGCTTACATTTACAATCATGTTTATCCGATGCTCGTTGAAGCCGAACGGGGCAATCGGGAGAAGGCCATTAGGCATGCGTACGCGATAACCGAAGACGCGCCAAACGATGCGCTCGCGGTGATCTGGACGGCGACGTGTTTGCGCATTCTGGGTGATGGGCAAGCCGCCGTCGAGCATTTGAATGGTGCCGTCGAGCGTGTTGCATACGAACCGGGGCCCGAACCATTTGAAACCGTCGAATGGAAGAAGGCGTTGATGGCGATGGTTCGGGGCGAGAAAACGCTTGCAGAGCTGGTTCAAATTGCGGAGGAAGCGGATCAGCCGTGGCGACTGCGCGGTGAAGCCGAGTATCACGCTGCGGCAATTGAATTGGCCCGCGGGGATCGAAAATCTGCGTTTGAAGGGTTCGAACGGGCATATCGGTCGTTTGATCGGGCGACTCGGTATTCGTATCACGCTGAGACTTTGCTGCGGAAGATGGAGGCGGACACAAGTTGGCCGCCATGGATTGCGGCGAACAGTCTTGATTCGGATGCTTCAAATGTCGTAAAACCATAGATTGCATCTTTGTGGGGAATACACCTTGAATAATCTCGACCCTTGCAACAAGACGGCAGCATTTTGCGAACGATCACCGCGTATGTGGAATGCGGCGACCTGTTGCGTTGCAACGTTGCTGGCAGTGTCGTTGGGGGCGAGTGCGATGGCGTCCCCTCCGACTGATCCGGTCGGTACGCCGTTGTTTTCATTCGATCAGGCTTCGCCTTCGATTACGCAGCCGAGTTCGGTGATTCATCCAGACGATGTGCTCCGCGTATTTCAACCGGATTTGGACCCTGAGCCGGCATTTGGCGCAAACAACATCGGGCTTGGACAACCAGGCGATGATCTCGATGCGATGTCATTTTCCAAATCGTCGATCCCTCCGACTCAGGAATTCATTTTCATGTTCGCGGTTGATCGGGCGACGACCGGTGACGTTCCGCCGGACCCGAACCTTCTCGACAATGAAGTGTCATTCAACGTCGCCGATCAAGCCGCCCGAGGTCATGCGGCTGGCGATGCATTCATCACGCTGACGGGTTTCACGGTAAACGGTCCCGTATCGCGTGCACTTCGTGGTTCGCCCGATTCCAATACGCAAGCCAAGAACCAATATGATGAAGGCGGCCACGACTTCAGCGCCCAGCCGGCAACAAGTTCGCGCGATTACTCGTCGGCACCTGAAGACAGCGTGGACAGCATGGCTTACGAGATGCCGGAAAGCGCACGCGGCGTGCCCGGACCCATGCCAGCATTTTTCTTTTCGGTGGCGCCGATGTCGCCGTCGTTGTTGACCTTGCCGGGGAACTCGCCGGCAGATATCTTCGTTCACCCCAATCCCTTCATACCCGGGACTGCGCCGCAGCGATTTGCGTCAGCCGCAGATCTGGGGCTTCAGTCTACGGACAACATTGATGCGCTTGTGGTTTTGGACCACGACGACAACAGCGTGTTTAACCCCGGGGATCTGATCTTCTTCTCACTCTCTCCGGGCTCGCCTTCCCTGACCGGGACCAATGGAATTCCGAACGTCAGTTCAAACGGGGCGGCTGACATCTTCTCGGCGCACTATGTTGATCCGACGACGGTCGTGTCCGAGGTGTTTGCGCCGGCAGCTCTTCTTGGTTTGATCAATGGGGCCGATAATGTCGACGCGTTGGAAATCGTGTTCTGTTCGGACCCGCTCGTTTGTGGTTTGGGCGCGGGGATAAGGCTGGTGCGCGGCGACTGGGACAACGACGGCATCGTTAACATCAACGACTTTCCCGAGTTCGTTTCGTGCCTGTCGGGCCCTGAAGGAGTTGATCTGCAGGCGGGTTACGACCCCGTTTGCCTCGATGTATTCGACTACGACCTCGACCGCGACATTGACCTGGCTGACTTCCATCGATTCCAATACGTCTTCACGCCCTAAGTCGGCTTTTGCCAGTCACCCTGCGTTCGTACCCTTGATTGGATAAAGTTTGGACACATTTCCAGGGGGATGCCTTGTCCGTTCTGGCGTGCGTCAGAAGTGGGTATCCCAATCCCCTTTGTTAATACTGACCTGGGCGATTGAAGTAGGGTTGCCGAATTCGGTATGCTACGGAAATGGCGGTGTCGGCAACGTGCGGACTGTATTTGCATGACGGGGGTGGTGTCGTTCACCACGGTTTCGCAGAGAACAGACTCGGGCAATCGCACTAGACAGATGCAATGGTAATCCTTTGTGTCACGGGTCGTTCTTCGCCCGCCAGGATCGGGTGCAGGTACGCATCGGCTTGGGTGGTTCCGTGGTTTCAAGCCAACATCGGCTTGGAGAGGGGAAGTCGTGATTAGAATCTCAGGTGTCATCGGATCTGGAGTGGTCGGCATGGTGCAGCGCGCGTGCGTGTTTGCATTGGTTCTGATTGGGTCGACAGCTTTCTTTGGGGCGACAGCGAAAGCCGACGTCGCCCATTCATTCATCTTTGAAGGCGATCAGGTTGTCCCTCCGTCAGGCAGTATTGCTGCGGGCCAGGGAAGGGCGACTTTGAATACGGCTGAAACTTCGCTGGTGTTTGCGGTCGTGCACGGTGTGACCGACGCAACCGCGGCAACGGTGCATGCAGCCGACGTTGGCAGCAATGGTTCGTCGGTGTTGTTTACGTTGACGCAGGTCAACGACACGACATTCAATGGCACGTGGGCGATCGATTCAAACGGAGTTGAGCAGCTCAATGCCGGTCGTCTTTATGTTCAGATCGAATCGAGTCTGTTTCCCAACGGCGAAGTTCGCGGACAGATCGCGCTGAATCCTGATCCGAAACCGGGTGACGTGATCATTACCGAGATCATGTATGACCCGCTCTCACCGGAAGGCAACTTTCCGAACCCACCGTTTGCTGCAAATCCCGAGTGGATCGAACTCTTCAATACGACGTTTACGGACATTGAAATAGGTGGATGGTTTTTCCAGGATGAAGACGTTGAGGATGCGGCTCCCTGTACGCCGCTGCAAAGTGGCTCGTTCCCATCGTTCGTGCTTCGCTCGTTCCAGACCGTTGTGGTGATCCCGGACGGTGCGGAGTTAAACGGCGAAATACCGACCGTTGCGGACTTCAAGACGTCGTGGAACCTTGGGCCGGAGATTAACGTTATTCAGCTCAACGCGGACGGTACGACGGGTGGGGCGATCGTTGGGCGCAACCTGTCGAACAGTCCGGTCAACGATGGTTTTGCCAATGACCTTCCGCTGGTTCCAGATCCACCGGTTTGGATACCGTGTGGAATCTTTGAACAAACCGACAATGAAATCCTGACGATCAACGACGGCACGCAGATCATCGATGTCGTTAACTATGGTGACGAATTCGATGACACGGTCGGTGCGATGGATTGGCCGGCGCCACCACCTGGTGCGAGTATTCAATTGGTGCCTGCGGATTATCCGGCTATCCCGACCCAGGACGTATCGAGCTTTACGGCGGCTGGCAATGACAACCCGCTCAATTGGATCGGTCACAACATTGGTGACCTTGCCGGAGGAAAGAAGCAGTCGGTGGCGGCAGGCGTCTATCATGGTAACGACATTGGTTCGCCCGGATTTCTCTATGGTGCATCGACAGGAAATCAGCCGCCTGTCTCGGTGGGTGAGCAGCTTCTGTTGGGCCCGGGCGGCGTGACGGAAGTGGTCATGGACGGAACCGACAACACGCGACCGTTCTTTGGCTTGTTGCTGTATCTCGTCAAGACGCTTCCGCAAAATGGAAGTCTTTACGCGGTGGCTGCGAGCAACCATTTGATCACGCCGGCGGATGTTTCGGGCAACGGTTATCTGATGCCGATGATTCCGTTTGATCTTGTTCGCTATGAAAACAACGGCACGTGCGGGATGGACTCGTTTACGTTCTCGACCTTTGACGGCATCCTGGAGTCCGACCCGGTCACGGTGGAATTCTTTGTGCAGTGCGGTGACGTTGTGATCACCGAGATCATGTACAACCCGGATTCGGTTGAGAACAATCCGTCCGAAGCAGAATGGGTTGAGATTTACAACAACACCGATTCGCCGATCGACTTGGCCGGTTGGTACCTTGCCGACGACGTGACCCGCAGCGGTGACTTCCCGTCATACATCCTGGGCGCTCGCTCGGCGGTTGTTGCGATCCCGTTTGTCGCCGATGAAGCTGAATACGCTGAGGCTTGGGGGTCACAGTACCTGCACATCACCTCGAACGGTGACACCGGTAATGGCGGTATCGCGGGATCAAACCTTTCAAACGGTGGCGAATCGCTTCGCATTGTTAAACCGGGCGGCGCGACCGCACTGGTGACGGATGCGGTATTTTTCAAGAGCGGTTTTGTCGACCCGCAGTGGCCGCGTCTGAGTCCGGACGGTCCCAGTATTTATATGTTGCCTTCGGGACCGTACGAAGCGTTGGCCAACGATGATCCGTTTGCCTGGGACAAGTCGATCAACGGAAGCGATGGTGCGGCCCTCGTCGAGTTGACGACCCTTTACAACGGTGACGACATCGGTTCGCCGGGATACCTGCATGGGATATTCCAGGGGCCATGTTTCCCGTTTGGATTCAGCTTTGACGGCAATCGTGACTTCGTTGTCGACGTGAAAGACTACGAGCATTTCGATCTTTGCTCGTTTGGTCCGGACCAATCGACACCCTTAAACTGCGATTGCTTCGACTCAGATGATGACGGCGACTTGGACCTGATCGACTTCGCATCGTTCCAAGCCAATTTTGATTGATCGCCACCGAATTCTTCCGAATCTCCAATTCCATTTCGGGTCAGGGCCTTTCTTAAATCGCCCTGACCTATTTTCTATTGTGACCGGTATGCACGTTCGCCGTGCATATGGATTGGATTCGGCGATCGATGTTGTCTTTGAGATTCGGGTTGATTCGCGGTATGACCCTGTTAAGTTGTCGGGCTGATCGGTGCCTGGCATCTGGCGAAAACACGTGGAGTTGTGTCATGAAACTTTCAGATCGGGTGGAAGCCCTTGCAGAGTCAGCCACCTTGGCTGTGACGGCCAAAGCGGCGCAACTAAAGGCCGACGGCGTCGATGTCGTCAGTTTTGGTGCGGGTGAACCCGATTTCGATACACCCGACAACATCAAGCAAGCCGCGATCCGCGCGATCAACGAAGGTCAGACCAAATACTCCAAGCCAGCAACGGGTATCGCGCCGGTCAAAGCCGCGGTCTGCGAAAAGCTTACCCGTGAAAATGAGCTGCAGTACGACCCGTCGCAGGTCATCGTCACGTCGGGCGGCAAGATGGCCTGCTATCTCGCGATTCATGCGCTGATCAATCCGGGCGACGAGGTGATCATTCCCGTTCCGTATTGGGTCAGCTATCCCGAGATGGTCAAGCTGGCTGGCGGTGTGCCTGTGTTCTTGGAAGGTGACGAAAACGACAGCTTCAAGTTTTCGCCGGCGATGTTGGAGAAGGCGATCACGCCGAAGACGCGCATGTTGATCTTCAACTCGCCGAGTAACCCCGGTGGGTTCACGTATCACCCGGACGAAGTGGACGCGATCTCGAAGGTGGTGACCCATCACGATATGGTCGTGCTCGCCGACGAAATCTACGATCGGCTGCGGTATGGCGGTCAGGGTTTCAAGAGTTTTGCCGCGACCAGCGCGAAGGCGTATGAGCAGACGTTGACGCTGATCGGTGCGTCCAAAACGTATTCAATGACCGGGTGGCGTGCGGGTTATGTTGCGGGTCCGCAAGCGATCATCAATGCGATGGCCAAGCTGCAAAGTCAATCGACGAGCGGGGCGTGCACTTTTGTGCAACACGGTCTGGTCGAAGCGCTCACCGGTGATCAATCGGAAGTCGAAAAGATGCGCGTCGAGTTTGAAAAGCGGGCCGAACATATTCATCATCGGCTGACGGCGCTGCCGGGCGTTTCCTGCAACAAACCGACCGGTGCGTTTTATGCGTTTCCGAATGTGTCGCGGACCTATCCCAAACTTGGCGTGTCGAATTCGGTCGAGTTTTCGCAAGTCGTGTTGGAAAAAGCCCATGTGGCTGTCGTGCCCGGCGCGGCGTTTGGGATGGACTCGTGCGTGCGATTCAGTTTTGCGTGCAGCATGGAGCAGATTAATAAGGGATTGGATCGGCTGGCTGAGTTTCTGATTTAGGATTCCGACGAATCGATATCGTCGGGGGCATCCAGATCGCATTCCGTGCGTGGTGCGGGCCGTCGCGCTTGGGCCAAAAGCCAGATCATCGCAACCAATGACGCTGTTCCGCACAACCACTGCGATGTCGACAGCCGTCCCACTATAGCACGCAGTTCTTCAGTCGGCCGCCAGAATTCCGTGATCAGTCGCCCTGCGCAATAAATCGCCAGAAACCAAGCCAGCCAGGTGCCGCGCCAACGCTCGCGGTTCAGCGCGCCAAACACATAGCAAACCAAGAGCAGCACGGCGATTTCATACAACTGCGTCGGATGCAGGGCCACACCTGCTGGCGCATCAGCCCCTTCAGGAAAAGTGACAGACCATGGCATTGTGCATGGCAGGCCATAGCAGCAGCCATTGGCGAAGCAAGCGAGTTTGGCGATGATCATCGCGTGGGGAAGTGCGGCGATGGAAAAATCTCGGGCGTCGGCATCGTACTTTTTTGCCACCACCACCCAGGCGAACGCCATCGCCAAATAGACGAGCGGTCCACCCCAAAGGCTCCAGCAATCCTTGCACGTCCAATAGTGAAGCGTCATCAGGCTTTCGATGCTGAAGCGATGGTAAATGAGGTCGGAGAGGATGCGCGCCCCCGGGAACATCGCGATGAAGTACAGGAGTCCCAGGGTCACCGCACTGGTCCACGGCTGCCCGAATCGTCGCGTCCGCGTTTGCAGGATGACGCCGTGCGCGATCACCCCGAGCGTGTAAATCAGGATGTACGTCGGGATGCCGTAAACTTGCGGCCACATGGCGAAGGCCCATCGCGAAGGGGTCGAAAGCGTTTCTGACGAGTTGGCTACTTGAGCGCGCCCGATTCGCGCCACCATGCGAGCGTTTTGGGGATGCCGGCGCTGAGCGGAGTTTGCGGATCATAGCCGAGCAGTTCGCGGGCTTTGCTGATGTCGGCCACATAGCGCATGACTTCGCCCGGGCGCGACGGTTCGTAAGTGACGTCGGGCTCTTTGCGCAGGCCGAGCGAGATCAGATTGACCAGATCGACGAGCGTCCACCCTTGCCCATAGGCGAGGTTGATCGTCTGGTTGCAGACTTTGCCAGCCACCAGTCGATCGATGCCCGCAAGCACGCCAGCCGCACAGTCGTCGACATAGGTGAAGTCGAGGACTTTCTGCTTGCCGAAAACGGTGATGGGTTGATCGTTGTTGATGAGGTCGATGAACAACGGCGTGACGCGTTCCATGCGCTCGGCGTCGTTGTCGTAGCGGCCATAGACGTTGCTGAAACGGAAGACCAGGTACGGCAACTTGTAGCATTGGTAGTAGGAATAGACGAACGCTTCGCCGGATATTTTACTGGCGCTATAAGGGCTTTCTGCGACAACGAAATCGGCTAAATCTTCGCGGGTGATGTGGTGATGGATGTCGCCATACACTTCGCGCGAGCTGGCGAAGATGATCGGTGTTTTGTTTTGCCGGCAGAATTCCAGCGTGGTAAACAGCGTCTGCACGTTGTCCATCGCCCGCTGCGGTTGCTCGACCAATTCGAAGACTTTGGCGTTGGCCGCGAGGTGCAGCACGACGTCGAACGGACCCTTGGGGATGTCCTCGACGGAGGCTTTGGCCAGGTCGAGTTGAACCGTTTCGATTTTGTCGGTCCAGGTGTTGGCTCGTTTGTCGATACCGACGACGCTGTCGCCGCGATCCAGAAGTGCCAAGCCGACGTTGGTGCCAATCTGACCGCTTGAACCCGTGACCAATACTTTCATGCCGTTTGATTCCTTGGTGTTAAGACGCTTGGCATCATCGGTTGGTTCATCGGTGCCAGTTGTCGAATGGATTGTCTAAAGCTTCTGCCTGCTACTTGTCTTTACGAAACTGCATCGATGCGCTGTTGGCATCAGGCATCCAGTGCTGATTGTTCCAGGGACGTGCGAATTTTCTCCATGACGCTGGTCGTGCTTCGTCCGGAGAGCAGCGGGATCAACTTCACTGTTCCGCCTTGTCCGGTGACGAAATCGCGACCGACCACGCCGCGGTCCGCCCAATCTTCACCCTTGGCCAACACATCCGGGCAAACTTTTTGGATCAAATTCAGCGGCGTGTCTTCGTCGAACAGCGTGACGTAATCCACGCTCGCGAGCCCGCCCAGGACAGCCGCCCGATCCAACTCGCCGTTGATCGGGCGATCGTCGCCTTTGTTCTGCTGTTTCACCGATGCGTCCGAGTTCAAACCCACCACGAGCAGCGAGCCTTCCTGACGGCAGCGCGACAGGAAGTCCACGTGGCCGGCGTGTAAGATATCAAAGCATCCGTTGGTGAAGACGACGGTTTCGCCCCGGTCGCGACGCAGTTTCAGTTCGTTGACCAGTTCGTCAACGGACCGGAGTTTGCCGCGACGGTTGCTCGATTCCAGGCGTAACTCCGCGAGCACTTCGTCGGCTGTGATGGGGACGCATCCGAATTTTTCAACTTCAAGTCCGCCCGCGATGTTCGCAAGCTTGACGGCTTGCGGCATGGTTGCGCCGCCAACGATAGCCGTCGCGAGCATTGCCAACACCGCGTCACCGGCACCGGTGTTGTCGTAGACGCTGCGCGGACGCGTGGGCACGTGGACCCAAGACTCGCCTTCTTCGACGATGACCGCACCCTCACGATCGAGCGTCACCACGATCGCCTTCGCGCCAAGTTTCTTTCGCAGTGCTTCGGCGTCACCGGCGATTTCGTCGAGGGCTGTTGACGTTCGCCCGACAACCATCGCGAGTTCGGCGCGGTTGGGTGTGAAGACCGTTGCATTCTTGTATCGAGAATAGTCGGATAGTCGGGCTGGGTCGACGAGTACCATCGTACCGCTGCGCGTGGCTGCTTCGACGACGGCTTTGACAAGTTCGGATGTGACCACGCCCTTGTCGTAGTCTTCAATACAAACCGCATCGACCTGGCTGACGGCGCTGACGGCGATCTTAGAAATCTTTTGTCGATCGGCATCGCTCAATGGAACGGTCGCTTCTTCGTCGACGCGCATGAGTTGCTGGCGGTGACGGTGTTGGGCCAATCCGACGAAACGCGTTTTGGTGATGGTGGGGCGATCGCTGACTTCGAGCACGTGATCGCAAAGCGCGCCGGCATCGGTGAGTAGTGTTTTCAAACGCTGTCCCGATGCATCCGTCCCGACCACGCCGCACACAACCGGATCGACACCGAGGGCTTTCAGGCATGCGGCGACGTTACCGCTTCCGCCAACCGCATCGCTTCGGTCGACCACCCGCAGCACCGGTACCGGCGCTTCCGGGCTGATCCGCTCGGCGTCGCCATACACGTAGCGGTCGAGGATCAAGTCGCCCACCAGCAGCACGCGCTTGGCCGCCGCTTGCTTTACAAATACGTCTAATTCCTGAGCCATCAATGACAATCTCCAGCCAACATATTCGGCGAATGGGCCATGCTATGAAGGGCGGTCGAATCGGTCAATAAATGCAGGCCCAAGCGGCGAATTCCGGGTGCAGTCAGGCCGGCGGGGCGGGGATGGCGACGACCCAGGACGATGCGACCAGCGGGCACTTGCCGGCACGCTCGATGAAGGCGTCGGCTGACCTTCGATCGTCGAACAACTCGAACAACACCGACCCCGCGCCGGTGACGCGGATGTTGTCGGATGCGATCTTTGATTCGATGAGTGCGTCGCGCATCTTGCGCACGCGCGGCGCGACTTCAAATACGCTGGCTTCGAGATCGTTGCACAACTGCGGGGAGATCTCGGTGGATGAATTGGCGCTGGCGATGGCTTGGAGGTTGTCGGGCGTGTCGCGCGGTGTGCAGCGTATGTAAACCTCGACGGTGGACACGTGATCGCCCGATGAAACGAGCCCGGCGAATCCGCGCCAGGTCATGGTCGTCGGTTTGATGCACTCGCCCCGACCATAGACGCGAGCGCCGCTTGGCCAAAAGAAAAACGGGATGTCGGAACCGATTTCCGCGCCGACTTCCGCGAGCCGAGCACGACTCCAACCCAAACGCCACAGGCGATTTAAGGCGATCATCGTGGCGGCTGCGTCACTGCTGCCACCGCCCATGCCCGCGCCCACCGGGATGCGTTTAACCAGATGGATACGGCAGCCGGTTTTGACACCGGTGTGTCGCTTGAGGTTTTCTGCCGCCCGAAACGCGAGATTGGATGGGTCACACGGAACGTTGGGGGTATCGCACGTGACTTCGATATGGTTGCGGTCAATGGTTTCAACGATGACGTCGTCGGCCAACCCGACCGAGACCATCAGCGAACGGATTTCGTGAAACCCGTCGTCGCGTTTGCGAAGGACCTGCAATGCGAGGTTGATTTTTCCGGGTGCGCGTACCTTCAAGATCGTTGGCACTCATGTTGGGTTTCGTTATCGGAACACCGACGATCGGCTTCGGTTCGGTGCGATGTCCGCTGGCGACTTTTCGAACGCGTCGACGTTTCCAGAAATCATCACGAAACGCTGAGAAATAAGGCGGTATAGCGGTCCTTTGTGCCCAAAAGTATCACGCCCGCACAATCGGAACCGCACGCATCTTGGTTATTTTGGCACTAAGTCGGGAATTTGCAATGAGTTGCATTAAACACCCCTCGAATCAACGCGATGGCACCGCGCCTTGCAGTTCAGTTGGTCAACAAGACCCCGTTTGTCTTGATGCCACCCGAGGAGGCGGATTGAAATGCAACCGATTGAACCGACAGGTCTGAACCCAAGTTATCAGTCTCAGCCGACCAACCGCTCGGCGCTGACGTCTGCCGATTCGCAGCAGGTGGCGTCGCAGCAGTCGATTTCGCAGCAGTCATATTCGAGTCAGTCCGTGTCGATCACGTCGACGACGTCGCGCACGACGATGGTGCAGGAGCAGGTCGGTGCGCTGCTCGAATCGATCGACCCGGGAATGGCTCAGAACAACCAGTATTTGAAACTGCTCATCGCGGCGCTGATTCTTAATGCGCTGCTCAACGGCGACGAGTCGGCCAGCCAAAGCGGGCAGGGTTCGATGAAGGCTTTGGAAGACTTGGCCGGCGGGAAGAACAATTCGTTTTATCTCGCGATTGAGACGTCAACGAATACCGTGCAGATTCAGCAGATGTCGTCGCGCCTGGATACCGCACAAGCCGTCCAGTCCATCTCGCAATACCAAGCCAACAGCGGCGAAACCGGTGAAGCTCAGTCGGGCGGTAAGATGGACGTGGCTGGGTAGGCGACCCACCCACTGATTGAATACGGGTTCTGAAACCTAAGTGCATCTCCCGCAACACCTTCACCCCAAACCAACCCGCCAGGAAACCTCCGCGCCCAGGCAGGCGGCTCCAACGCACCGCCGCCGCCGTTGACGGAAGCACCGCAAATCGCTACGGTTATCCCCCTGAAACAAGCCATTTTGCAGAAGGCAGCAAGAGCAAAATGCAAGCCGCCCCCATCGTCTAGCGGCCTAGGATATCAGGTTCTCATCCTGAAGACAGGGGTTCGAGTCCCCTTGGGGGTATTACGAATGCGACGACTCAAATGCGAGTCGCCGCATTTTTTGTTCTTCCCGCGCTCACTTCTTGCATTCGGCGTACTGAGTTTCATCTCGCGACGACAATGGTAGTCGTCGCATTTCGTCGGTTAATTGGATTCGCGGTTCTTTTCGGGGAAGTTAACCAAGGGTACACGGGCTATTCAACGAGACGTGGGTCGTTCGGATTCCAAACAGGTGTGGAGCCCTCAGACCGATTCGATTGTCGTGCCGCATTCAGGACAGATGCCCGACTCGTTGCCAGAAAGGTCGTAGCCGCATGACCGGCATTGACCCGACCTCGACCATATTCTCTCCTGCGAGACTCGATTCAGACAAAGAATCAGCAGAGCAAGAGCTGACCAGAAGGCAAGATCAGCCGAAAACGCCAGGATCGAGTAGTCCCACGACGATATTCGCTGCGGGCGACTGCCTCGTTGTTCGAGGGATGCATACGTCCATGGCTGACCTATGTAGAATGTCACTGAACTACTCGAAGGCCCGCACGAATACCTCTTATCCACGATTAGGGAAGTCAAGAGCGTGGATATTAAGCCGATGCCTAGAGCAGCGAGATATGGCCTTCGCCTTACTTCAATGAGCACCCCACATTCCGGACAAACCCCGCTGACGTTGCCGGTCAAGTCGTATTCGCATCCCTTGCAGCCACTCTTTGAGAGACGGTCCGAAGACCAGAGCCAAAGCGTCGCGACGGAGATTGCCACGAAGAGTGGTAAGATCGGAATATGGTACTCGGTGGTAGGTGACTTGCTGGCCCATGGACCACATGCAAAACACGTATGGAGTATCGCTGGCTTCCAAGCAATACTGCCGTGCGGATTCCAGTCCAATGCCCATTTCCCGCGCGACGGCGTGGCCCCGCGCGATGGAATGGCGGCGCTTTTCCAAGGGACGATCTCACCTGTTCGCAAGTCTATGCCCCACGATCCTGAGGAATAAGTCACACGAAGAAAAAACACACTCACGATCCAAGCCGCGCAGAGAAATGCACAAACCCCAACCCCTATCCACTTCAGAACGCGCCGCTTTCGGATTCGCCGTTTCATGTGCGCTAGGCCACTCTCGTCATTTCATTCAAAGTGAATTCTTCGATTGCGCCATCCGTTGCAGCCAAGTAGTCCTTCAAATGCTGCGCACCCATGTGATTCTGCCACATCTCGCGGGACGACCAGTTTTCAAAAAACATGAAGTGGGTCGGGTCCTCATTGTCTTGGTGCAAGTCGTACTGAATGCAGCCGGCTTCAAGTCGGGTGATGTCGATTAGCTTTTCAAGTTCACGCTTCACCAGCTCGACCTTGCCGGCTTTCGCTTTGATGTTGGCAACGATTGTTAGATTGGCCATGTTCTTGTTTCCGCTTGATAGATGAGGGCTGAAATTCTTGTTTCTGTACGCCACCGGAAGTGCTCGCAATTGTTCGCCCATTATCCACGGCTTTGCACAATCGCCAAGACCGCCGCTCGGAGAGACTGGGATGGGCTCGGCTATGCTTCGATGATGGATTGCAGATCGGTATCGATTTCGCGTGTATTGGCCGAATCTGCAACGCCTTCTGCGGTGCTTGCACGTAAGCAAATGACGACGAGAATTCCCTTTGAATTCTTGTTCTGGATTATATCCTAGCCGTCCATGGCGCACCCGAATGCCGGGGGACACCGGAGCAATGCCGAACGTGCCTTCAAGGAGTTGAGAGAGGAATGATGAGAATCACGGCGTTGGTTTTGTGCGGGCTTTTGTGCGGATGCGGGGTGGCTGACGACGGTGTTAATGAAGCACGGATTGAGTCGGCATGTGAAGTTGTTCTGCCGCAAAACCTTGAGTCTGACAGGATTGCATTGGAAGTATCTCTTTTTCTCGGCGTGTCGAAATCTGACGCGCTACAATTTACTTCTGAATCATGCATTGATGCACTGAGTGATCCGAGTGGGTGCATTCATTGCTATTCGGTTCTGGTCGATGAAATCTGGCCGTGAGAAAATCAGCCAATCATCTTCAACAACGAGTCGAATCTTCAATACCCAATACCTCGCATTACGCACAATCCCCAAGAAAGCCGCTCGGAGCGGTTCGGGCAAGGTCGGCCAAGCTTCGATGATGGTTTGCAGATCGGGGTCGGTTTCGGGCGTTTTGGCTGAGTGTGCAGTGCTTTTTGCAGCGATTGAAATTGACTGATTTTCTAAGTCGTTGGAGTTACAGTCGATTACGTCAGTTCGTTTGAGTTCACTTGGGGGTGTGAATGCGGCGACCCCTTTTCGACTCGTCGCATTTCTTGCCTGGGGCTAGGGTTATCGCGATGTTTCGCACGGCATTGTATTCTTGAGCGGCATCCATTCTCTGGCTTTGCGCTCGGCTTCTTGGATTTGCTCTTGGGTCATTTCTGAACTGAGCGAGTCTCGTCTATCTCTGCAGAGTTTCTCCATTCTAGGCGAGGAATCGCCCGCAATAACCAAACTGAACCACATATGGGCGAGGACGAGATCTCTGGGAACCGCAATGCCCTTCTCATAGTAGTACGCCATTGCGAGCTGCGCACCAGCTTCCCCTTGCTTCGCGGATTTTCTAAACCACTTGGCTGCTTCGGAGTGGTCTTGAGGAACGCCGTTACCCCTCTTGTATGCATAGCCCAACGCGAATTGTGCTTTTGCATGGCCCTGCCTTGCAGCACGGTCGTACCACTCGGCAGCGGCGGCATGATCAACCTTCACGCCTCTTCCCTGGCTATATGACCAGCCCAAACTGAATTGCGAAAAGGCATCGCCTTGCTCAGCGCCTTTTCGAAACCATATGACGGATTCGGCATCGTCCTGTGGAACGCCCTTACCCGATCGATACGCATGGCCAAGCTGGTACTGCGCACTGAAGTCACCTTGTTCGGCAGCTCTTCGAAACCACTTTGCAGCTTCAGCATCGTCTTGTGGAACGACATCACCGTCTTGATACATATGGCCCAGATACAGTTGTGACTCGACTCGGCCTTGCTCAGCCGCTTTGATCAGCCATTTTACTCCCTGAGCCCTGTCCTGCGGCAGGCCTTCGCCCTTCAAGTACATCATGCCAAGTACGGACTGGGCTTTGGCGTCCCCTTGTTGCGACCACATGTGAAGTGCACTTGCGAATCCCGTACTTGAGGCGTTAGCGATCGCAGTATCATGAGACGATTGTCCCAATACCATCCCTTGCGCCAGCAATCCCACGGATAAGAATACTTGGATCATGTAAGCAGATTTCATCGAAGCCTTAATCCTCGTCTAATAACTTTCTTGCACTGCCCATTATCCACGGCTGCGCACAATCGCCAACACCGCCGCTCGGAGCGGTTTGGATAGGCTTTGGCCGTCAGGGGTCTCGTTACTCTTCGCACTAAACCACTTCTTCTCACATCAGACTACGACTTTCCTTTACTTCAAAATCGCTATCGGCGATTCCTAGTTTCCATTTTGCTTGTTTGATTGCGCAGTAGCAAGTTGGGACGATCAGGATTGTGATCATCGCCACGACCATCCCGCCAAAGACGGGTAGGGCCATCGGAGTCATCACGTCGCTGCCGCGGCCGGTGGTCAGCAGAACCGGAGCGAGGGCGGCGAGTGTGGTGAATGTTGTCATGAGTGTCGGTCTGATTCGGCGCAGGCCGGCGTGGACGACGCGGTCCTCAATTTCTTCGTAGCGTTTGATGGGCGATTTGCTGAACACTTGGTCGAGGTACGTCCCGATCACGATCCCGTCATCCACCGCGATGCCAAACAGTGCGATGAATCCAACCCACACCGCGACGGTCAAGTACATCGCGTCACCGGGAAATGGGCGATCCATCAGGCCCAGGGTGTAAAACCAGTTCTGCAAGTGCGGCCAGTATTCCAGCATGATGAACCCTCCCGCAAACGCGACCGGGATTGCAAGGAAGATCACCAGCGTGAGGGGCCAACGTTTGAATTGCAGATAGATGAGCAGGAAATTGCAGAGCATCACGAGCGGGATCAAGATCGAAAGGCGTTTCTTCGCGCGGATGTTGCGTTCATAGCTGCCGGCCCATCTCAGGTCGTAGCCTTCGGGCAACTGGAGTTCGCCGTTGACGATTGCGTCGTCGATGATGCGTTGCCCGTTTTTGACGAGCGTGGTTTCGTCGATGCCCTGGTTGCTCATCGTGACATAACCCACGAACTTAGCGCCTTCGCGCCGGACGCTCATGGGCCCGGTGACGCGTTGGATATTCGCCACCAGTGTGATTGGGATCTGTGCGCCCGAGGGCGTCGGAACGAGAATGCGTTCGAGGTCAGACACTTCGTCGCGCAGCTCGCGCTCGTAGCGGATGCGCACGGGATAGCGGTCGAGCCCTTCGTACGTCGTCGTCAGGTTCTTGCCGCCGATCGCCACTTCAATCACTTGTTGCACGTCGGCGACATTGACGCCGTAACGGGCAATCGCCTCACGGTCGATCTGGAATTCGAGGTATGGCTTGCCGCTGATCCGCACGGCGTTGATGGCTTGGGCATGTTCGAGGCGTTGGCGGAGCAGTTGCTCGATGCGGACGGCCAACGCTTCGCAGCGCTCCACGCTGTCGCCGTAGATTTTAAGACCGATCTTGGCATTGAGCCCGGTGCTGAGCATCTCGACGCGCGTGCGAATGGGCTGAAGTTCGACCGATGGTAATACGCCGGGGAAACTGCCCGCGGTCTTGATGTCCGACCAGATTTCATCCATCGTGCGCTTTCGACGCAGGCCTTCGTAGTCGGGGTCGTCAATGGTTGGCCAATGTTCGCGCGGCTTGAGTAGGATCATCGTTTCGAGCATGCCGACCGGTGCGGGATCGAGCGGTGATTCGACGCGTCCGAGCTTACCGACCACGACATCCACTTCCGGAATCTCTGCGAACTGTGCGTCTTGCTTTTGCATGACGTCCATGACGGTGTTGATCGAGCCAGCCGGCAGGACGCTGGGCATATATAGAAAATCACCTTCGTCGAGTGGCGGCATGAATTCCTGACCGATGCCCTTGCTGTCGAGCAGCGCCTGGATGGGCTGATATTCGGTGAGTGACTGCCCGTTCGTCGACCCAAACATCGCAGCGAGCAATGTTCCCCGACCGGTGATCGGCTGAGCGTGATGCGTGACGATCGTGACGAACGCGAACGCAAGCATGCCAGCGATGGGTTTGAGCCAATCGAAGCCGACGCGTTCGGGCGGTTCTTGCCTGCGCCTGATGTGCCGAGCGACTCGCAGCGTATCAAGAATCAGTGGCGCGATGACGACGCCGACGATTGTGGCGACGAGAATGATCAACCAGGTTTGCGCCGACCATGCCGCCGGGGACATGCCAAGAAGTTCAGCCGGCCAAATCAATGCGGTAACGACAGGTCCCCAGCCGATCCAAATGCCGATGCCCCAAACGATGAGCGCGCATGGAATTGAGAGAAAGAGGATTTTGTGGTGAAGCACCCAGCGTATCGTCGGTTCGTAGAGCTTGTGAATGAAGCGGCTTGTGGGGTTGGATTCGATGGGTCGGATGCGCTCCCGCAGCACAACATAGGTTAGGAGGGCGAATGCTGCGCCAACGGTAATCGTGGAGACAGACGTCGACCATCCAAGGTACCGCTGGATTGCTTCGGTTACGTTGGCGACCGCGAGATCAATCGACGCTGCGTTCCACCATGCAAGCGATAGGCCCGTACCGATGATGAGCGCAATGGTAAGTGCAATCGGGCGGCTCGCCCTGCGGTGCTTGAGCAGCAGCGACGCCAATGGCGGTACAACGGTCAAGGCCAGGAGCACGGCGCCGACCATGCAGAACGTTTTGGTCCACGCCAGCGGTGTGAACAACTTGGCGGCTTGGCCTTCGAGAAAAAACACTGGGAGAAAGGAAACCACCGTGGTACTCACCGCGGTCAGAATTGCTGAACCAACCTCGGTGGCTGCTTCCGAGATGAGTTGGCGACGTTTGTTGCGATCGACCGTTTCGCGTGGGTGGCCGCTTTCATCCAATTCGGTGCGCACATACATATCACGATGGTCAGTCAGATACTGATAGATGTTCTCCAGCATGACGATGCCCATGTCGACCATCGTTCCAATGGCGATGGCGATCCCCGCGAGGCTCATGATGTTGCTGGAGAGATTAAGCGCCTGCATGCAGATGAAAGCGAACAGCACGGCCAAGGGTAGCGTGATGGCAATCACCAAACTGCTGCGGAAGTGGAGCAGAAAGAGGATCACTGCAACCATTGTGATCAGAAGTTCCTGTGATAGGGCGTTTGTGAGTGTGCCCATGGTTTCATTGATCAGGTCGGTGCGGTCGTAGAATGCATTGATACGCACACCAGGTGGCAGGCCGTGTTCGATCCCGTTGACCTTGTCGCTGACGCGATTAATGACCGTGAGCGGGTTTTCGGCGAAGCGCATGGTGACGCATCCACCGACGGCTTCTGCGCCCATTTTGTCGAGGGCTCCACGTCGAAAATCGGGCCCGACGGAAACTGACGCGACCTGGTGGAGGTAGACTGGCGTTCCGTTGTCGGCATGAATGACGATGTTTTCGATGTCGCGCTTGACGGCTTGTTCGCGCGTGTCGCGGTCGCCTGCGCTTCTCTGTTCGCCGCCAAGAAATCCGACGCCGCGAATCAAAATCTCCATGCCGTTTTCTTCGATGACCTTTGCGCCGACATCGATGTTGGCATTGTTGACCGCGGCGACCAGGCGCGACAGCGGTGCGCGAAAAGCGCGGAGCGCATCGGGATTGACGTCGATTTGATATTGACGAACGAAGCCGCCGATGCTTGCGACTTCGCTGACGCCCTCGACACTTTCAAGCGCGAGCTTGACGTCGAAATCCTGAATGCTGCGGAGTCGGTCCAGTGGAAGTCGGCTGAAGACGAGCGGACCGCCATCGATCGGATCAGTGAAAGGCGTTGCATTGTCGACCTGCGTCGCAAGTTCGGTGTTTGTTTTGAGAAGTGTTTGCCGAGATGACGCGGTCAGTACGCCGTTTTCATCGAAGCGAAGGCCGGGACGTTGCGGGGAATACCAACCGTTCTCGACGGTGTACCAATAGACTTGTCCCAGGGCGGTTGCGTCGGGCCCGAGTCGCGGCGTGACCCCGGGGGGCAATTGGTTTTGCGCGACGTTGAGCCGTTCAAGGACGCGGCTTCTTGCCCAATAGAACTCTGCCGATTCTTTGAACACGACGTAAACAATCGACCAACCAAAACCACTGGTCGCGCGGATTTCCTTGACGTCTGGTACGCCCTGAAGCGCCACGGTCAACGGATAAGTGACCTGCTCATCCACATCCTTGGGGCTTCGGCCCATCCACTCGCTGAATACGATCGTCTGGTTTTCCGCGATGTCGGGGATGGCGTCTTTGGGGTTTTCTTCGTATGCACGCCAGCCGAAGACACACAGGCAGCCGGCTAGGATCACCGCAAGCAAGGGCGTGCGCAGAAATAGTTGGATGAGGCGATCAATCATTGTGTGCCTCCTCCGCATCATTGGCCGCTAGTTTGAGTTGAAGGCTCCGCGGCAATTTTTTGATGTGTGGCTGCGGATCAGCAAGAAACTCCTCAATGCATGGTGGGCAACAAAAGTAAATGCGAACGCCTCGATAGTCGGTGTATACTTCCGGATCGATTTCGCCACCCATGATCGGACACGTGGTTTGCGTCTCGGTCGTGGGTTCAAGCGGTGCGCGATGGTGCATGCCGCGAGCCATGAACAAACTTTGCTTGCCGGCGAGCTGCATTTGACTGTCGATGGCAAAGTTGCCTCGCGTCACAACTCGCTCGCCACCTTGCAGGCCCGACAGCACTGCGAAAAACTCTGCCCCCGTTTCATCGCGGGCGAGCGGACCCAGCGTGACTTCGACGCCGCGATACGTTGACGAGGCTGTTTCGACGTAGACCAATGCCCGTTCGCCGGTCTGCATGACGGCGTCGCGCGGAACGGCGAGGATCGCCGATGGATTGGTCGGTGGCGTGTACTGCGGCAGTTCGACAACGGGAAGGAGATTCATTTCGCAAACAGGGCAGATGCCGGGAATGTCAGCCGTCTCCCATGGGTGCATCGGGCATGCGTATTGGCCATCCGGCGCGGGGACTGCTCCACGTCCGTCGCGGCTTAATCCCGCATCGATTTCAGCCGCAACCCACATGTCCGGTTTGATGCGCATCGCCCGGTTGTCCACATGAATGCGCACCTGCACCGTACGTGTTTGCGGATCAACGCGCGGGTCAACGAAAACGATTTCTCCGGTGAACACGTCGCCAGGCAATGCCCGAGTTGTGACGCGAACTTTTTGAAATGGTTTGACCCAGGGCAAATCCGACTCGTACAAGTCCACGAGCAACCAAAGGTGGGTGAGGTCTGCGATGGTGTAGAGCGTGTCGCCCGTGGAAACGTACATGCCTTCCATCGCCTGCTTTTTGAGAATGGTTCCGCCGATCGGGGCGTGGATGACGAGGTGCGTTTGCGGCTTCCCGCTGCTTTCGATTTCAGCGATCTGCTCGCTGGTTATGCCAAGTAATTCGAGTTTGCGCCGCGCCGACGATTGCACCTGCTCGGCGCTGCGGCGGGCGACGGCGGTCTGCGATCCTTGCAGCGACCTGGCGGCTAGGACGGCTTGGAGATACTCCTCCTGCGCCGAAAGCAGCTCGGGGCTGTAGATTTCGACAAGGTGGTCGCCTTTTTTGACGGTCATACCGGTGAAGTCGGCATAGAGCTTATCGATGCGTCCACCGATCCACGCACTGACCATTTTGTAGCGCGTTTCATCGTATCCCACGCGACCGACGGTGCGGAGGCGCTTGTTCAGCATTCTGGATTCGACGGTTTCGGTTGCGATTTCGGCGAGTCGAATGGCGCGCTGGCTGAGTTTGATCTCGACGTCGGAATCCCCGTCCATTGCAACGGATTCGATTCGTTCGCGCTTCATGCCGCAAACCGGGCATCGGCTGTTGGGATCGGCGCTGCCCTGGTCGCCGCATTCCGTCATCGTACAGCGATACCATTCCTTGGATTGATGCCCTTGCATGTTGCGGTCAGCCGACGGGTGCGTTGCTGTTGCTCGCAATGTTTCGGGTTTGGCGCCCGGCTGATCGCTTCCCTTGTACTTCTCGACAAGTGGCATGGCGCAGATGGGGCACTTTCCGGGTGTTGATTGATGGACATCCGGATGCATCGTGCAAGTCCAGTATTCGACGACCGGTTGCGCCGGCATGGGCGATTCGTGTGCACCTGCAACCGCCACGTTTGCATTGGCGGCAACGCGCGTCATGCGCCAGGTTGCCCAGAGGCAGAAGACACCGATCACAATGAGCAGGATCGCCCAGCGGGTCAGTACGCTGCGAAGTTGTTTCATTGTTGATGCGGGGATTTCGTTGGTCATTGGCTTGCTCCTTTTGCGGAGTCGGCATGTTCATTGTTGGCGGATTCATTGCGGAGCAGTTGCATTCCGACTTCGCGCTGCAAATCGGTGAACGCTAGCTCAAGGTCGACGGTTTCGCGGTGTCGCATCAACTCAAAGTCGAGCCAGCGTCGCCAATGGTCAATCAGTGCTACAAAATCACTCTTGCCCGACTGATAGGCGGTGAGCGTGACTTCATAAGTCTGTCGCGACTGGGGGATCAACTCGTCATCCAGAACGCGCAGCGTGTGCTGTTGCGCCTGCACGCGGGACCATGCGTCGAACACGCGGAACGCGATCATGTTCTCGGTGTCGTGTTGCTCTTTCTTCGCGGCGATGAGTCGTTGGTGGGCTTCGCGCTTGGCGGCTTCGACCCGTCCGGTCCAGATGGGCAGGTTGAATTGCAGCATCACCGCCCAGTTGTCGTCGCCGACTTCGCTCTTTCGACTGTACGCAGGGCGTTGTCCCGTGGAAGGATTGATTGGTGGAACAAACGAATCGCGACCTTCCAAATAATTCCATTCGAATCCCAGCGTCAGGTCGGGCCAATATCCGAGCCGGGCCAGTTCGACTTGCGCTTCCTTCGCGCTGATCGACTCGTTGAGTATTGCGAGTTCCGGATTGTGGTTAGCGGCCAGTTGAATCAAGTCGTCCACATCTGAATCGACTGCGATGACATTGACGGGATCTATCGTGGGAATTGCGCGATCGATGGCCTGGTCCGCAAGTCGGTTGAGCGCAGCCGCCGCCGTCCTGCGCTGGAACATCAGGCGGCGTTCGTCATCGCGCAGTTTCGCGATTTCGGTTTGCACGCGAAGCAGATCCTGCTGCGGAACGTCGCCAACTTCGTACTGCGTTTCGACCACGTGCGACAGGTCTTCGAGCACGCGGCGGTTCTCGCGGGTGATCTCGAGGTTGCGATCGACCCGGTAGATCTGCCAGTACGCGCGTTCAACGTCCGCAATCACCTGGATGCGTTTGCTGTTGAGTTGTTCCAGCGCCAACCGGGTTTGGGCTGCGGCGATGTCTCCGGATCGTTCAAGTTTGGCGAGGAGCGGAAACGTCTGGCTGATGCTGAACGTGAAGTAAACGTCGCCAGCCGCCGTCTGAATGGGCTCAGGTCGGGTGACCGCCCGCAGTATCGGATCGGCGAGTGACGTGACCTGCGGAATGCGTTCGAGTTGGGCTCGGGCCTGCGCGATGGCGGCTTGTATGCCTGGATTTCGTTCGAGCGCTTCACGAACATAAGCATCGACGGGTCGCTCGCTGACGACGCTTTCGACATCCGGCAGGCGTTTCGAAGGTGATTCGATCGCGGGCGATTGGCGAACTTGCGACGTTTGGAGCCGCGCGGTTTGGCGCTGCCGATTGGTGATGATGCGTTCGGCGTGCTCTTGGGTTTGCAAATAGGTCGAGCAACCCACAAGCGGCGCAGCGATGACCAACAACGCAACCATGCCGCACGCGCGGTACGAGGGATGTAGCCTGGATATCATGATTTTTCCTGCGCAATCGAGGACCGAATCATCCACGACCAGTTGGCCGTGCAACCGTTTCAGTACGTTGATGTCGGTGTGACAGCGCGCAGCCGTGCATGCGCCCTGTCAGCGTTTCGATGCAGGAAGAATCAGATCAGCAGGATAATGGATGATAACGGCGCAAGGGATTGTGGTGGGCCATGCGGAAAATGTCCGCAGTAACTGAGAATTCGAGCGGGCGAATCCTGGTTGTCAGATGCGACGACATCGACTTGAAAGTCGTTGTTCGGATCTGGGGTTGAAACGTGAATCGGCGGAAGTGACCAAGGCGTGCCATCGCACCCGCAGAATCGAGGTGTGTCGTTTTGATCACCATCTTTTCGATTGGGTGAAGCAGTCGAAGGGGCACATCCGCATTGGCATGTGTTCGCAGGACAGCAGCAGCACGAAGCGCTGGCCGGTGCGCTCTTGGAATCGCCCCAACTCGTTCCCGCATAGGGAAACCCTGCGGACAACAGCACCAAGATGGCCAGGTAACGGGTCATGTTCACCTTCCATTATAACACGTGTATTGTCGGTACAACCGTCGAAATTATTTTGTGACAAACCCCAAATGGCCCTTGTTAGCCGATAATCGCCACACAATTGAAAGCACATTCCACGCGCAGGCCCCTACGCAGGTTCGATTTCCGTCCCGCATTCCGGACAAACGCCGCTGACGTTGCCGGTCAGGTTGTAGCCGCATTCTGCGCATTTGCCCTGCGGTTTGTGGTTGATTCGCCAAAAGAAGCATGCCGTTAGTGCAACCGGAGTGAGCATCAGCAAGAGCAGCGTGCCAATAGTTTTGAGCGTGCGGTGATATTCGTTTACCAGCGAACCGAGTGCTCGGATGAATGGAAAGTGATACCGGTCAATCCACATTCCCACGAGCGCCGCACACATCGCCGAAGCAAATCCAACAAGAAATCGCCTTATGCGGATTCGCTTTTTCATGTGCCTATTTCTTGTCCTTGGGATCTTGCGAAGCTTTCTTCTTGTCCGCTTCCTTTTTCATGATCCATACCGCAATACCGAAGATGACGAAGGTTGCGAACGAGCCTACTTTTATCAGGACATCAATCCAATCCATTTGTCTGTCCTCATCGAGAAGGAACGAGAGATTCAGTGCGCTTGCGCCGTGGTCAAGGTAAGGCGCTAGGGCGCAATCTGAAAGCCAATCACGTTATTTCGATCACTGATCCACATTCCGGACAAACGCCACTGACGTTTCCGGTCAGGTTGTACCGGCAGTTTATGCATCCGCTTTTCGGGTGACGGTCAGAATGCCAAATCCAAAACGAAACCGGCACGATCGGCAGCAGAATCATCCATATGGGAACGAAAACATAAAAGTCATTGTTCCCTTTCGTTGACGAATGAACCCACCAAAATTGGGGATGTTCCCAATAGTACGGTCGCACCTCCAATCGCGAATAGTGCCAGTAGTAATCGGAGTCTTTTATGATCATCAGTGCACCCGGATGCGTTGTAAATTCCCACGGGCCGCCGGGGGTATACGAGATGTTTCGATATAAACTGACAATCCAGAAAATGGCCAGTGATGCACACGATCCTGTGCACACCCACTTGAAAATGCGACGCATTCGGATTCGCCGGTTCATGTCGCCCATTATCCACCGCTCCGCGTGATCGCCAAGGCGGTTGGCGGGCGCGGGGCGGAGTAGGGGCGGCAGGGCTTGGCGGATGTCGGTTGGCTGGCGGCGATTTTGGCCCTTGACGGCAGCATTTGGGCGATTGTCGGAGGCGTTGAAAATTGCTCGGAATGTTCGTTGACAGCGTGTATAACAACGCTAGATTTTCGTCGCCTCACAGAGCTACAAGACATAACAAAAGGGTGTCGCGGATCGGCTTGAGGTCGGCCCGCCGTGTGCAGTGAGTTGGGTGACGTTGCGACGAGACGCTGGGTGCTCGTCGGTTGAAACGAACCGCGCAATTTGGCCCACGCTTTGGGGGAATGATTGATGGCTGATACCCGCAAGCAGTCCGGCTCGGCTGGACGGCGACCCGTAACCGCTCCGCGCACTTTTGGTCCGGTTTCTGATTTGGAACGACACCTCCCTTCCGATTGGTGGCGAACCCTCTTCAACGCTGCATACCTCAAGACCGACGGCGACGTCGTTGAGAACTCCGAGAACACCCAGCGCGAGGTCGATCTCGTCATCAAAGCCGCGGCATTGGATCCGAACGATCGCATCCTCGACGTCTGCTGCGGGCAGGGGCGACACTCGCTGGAGTTCGCCCGCCGGGGGTTCAAAGAAGTCACGGGCATCGATCGGTCGCGATACCTTATTCGTCTTGCCCGCAAGCGTGCAGCGGCTGAGAACCTGTCGGCATCGTTTCATGAAGGAGATGCGCGCAAGTTTCGCCGGCGCGACAAGCTGTTTCACTGCGTCATGTTGATGGGCAACTCGTTCGGTTACTTCGAGCAGAAGCGTGACGATGAGTCCGTGCTCGAAGCCGTCGCTAGCGCGCTGATGCCTGGCGGTGTTGTGTTCCTGGATGTGGTTGACGGCGACTGGATGCGGACCGGGTTTGAACCGCGCTCGTGGGAATGGATCGACCAGAACCACTTCGTCTGTCGCGAGCGGGCGTTGGCGAAAGATGGCGAGCGGATCATCTCGCGCGAAGTGATCACCCATTCCGAGCGGGGCATCATCGCCGACCAGTTCTACGCCGAACGCCTTTATTCAAAGGAGCAACTGACCAGCCTGCTTGAAAAAGTCGGGTTTGAATCGGTTCGCTATCATGGCACGCTGGAAGCCGATTCCGATCGCGGGCAGGACCTGGGCATGATGGCCCACCGCATTATTCTGACCGCGCGGTTGTCGCGTCGGGCAAAGTCCGTGACGCCGCCAAGTCGCTCGGCCCCCGCGTTTCCGAAGGTCACCGTTTTGTTGGGCGATCCATCGCTGCCGGACTCGGTCAAGGTGGACGGGAAGTTCAACCCGCTCGATATCGATACCGTTGATCGGCTTAAGGTCGCGCTGGCGGAACTGACCGATTACGAATTTTCCTACATCGATGACCACCAGTCGCTCGCGGGCAGGCTTCGAGCTGAACCACCGTCGTTCGTGTTGAATCTTTGCGACGAGGGTTATTGGAATCGCGCGACGTTGGAGCTGCATATACCGGCGCTGTTGGACATGCACGGTATTCCGTACAGCGGTGCGGGGGCGGCTTGTCTTGGGCTTTGCTACAACAAGAACCTCGTGCGCGGATTCGCCGAATCGCTCGACATTCCCACGCCGATGGAATCGTACATCGGGCCGGATGACAGCGTCGCGACGTTGCCTGCAACATTCCCCGCACTGGTGAAACCAAACTTCGGCGACAGCAGCATCGGCATCACGAAGGACGCGGTGGTGCGCAACTCGACCGAATTGATGGCCTACATCGAGTGGCTGCGAAATTCGTTTGGACGCTGCGCGATTTTGATTCAGGAGTTTTTGGAGGGGACGGAGTATTCCGTCGGCGTGGTGGGCAATCCGGGGCTGTCGTATCGAACGCTGCCGGCGCTTCAAGTTGACTATTCGCGGCTGCCCAAAGGCTTGCCGAAGATTCTGTGCTACGAATCGAAGTGGCGTCCGGACTCGCCCTATTGGGACCAGGTCCAATACACCGAAGCCGACATCACCGAAGAGCAGCGCCGCACACTTTACGACCATTCCAACACGCTGTTCGAGCGGTTGGAGTGTCACGACTACGCGCGGTTCGACTTCCGCGCCGATGCGAATGGCGTCATCAAACTGATGGAAGTGAATCCGAACCCCGGCTGGTGCTGGGACGGAAAGTTCAACATGATGGCCGGTTATGCTGGTTTGCGCTATTCGGATCTTTTGCGGATGATCATCGAAGCCGCGCAGGAGCGGACGCATAGCGAGTCGGCCAAGCTGAAGAGCGCCGCGGAGTAGACCAACTGCCGGTTTGGATTCACCAGGAAGTATTCGCCGTGCCTGAAGAACTCTTGAGCATTGCTCCGCTGAATTGGATGGCAATCGCGTGCGCGATGTTGTGCGGCGCGATCATCGGTTTGGAGCGGCAGATGCTTGGCAAGCCCGTGGGAATCCGCACGAGCGTACTGGTTTGTCTGAGCACCTATATCTTCGTCACCATTTCCAACTCGGTTGCCGCACAATCGACGGATCCGTCGCGCGTGATTGGGCAGATCATCACTGGCGTCGGGTTTCTGGGGGCAGGCGTGATGATGTCGCGCGAT
Source organism: Phycisphaerales bacterium UBA1845 (assembly GCA_002338715.1). Taxonomy (GTDB): domain Bacteria; phylum Planctomycetota; class Phycisphaerae; order UBA1845; family UBA1845; genus UBA1845. Next base: position 30,992 of record DDIR01000105.1, read on the forward strand.
GGGTTGGTTGTCGGGGTGACGTCGGCGGCTGCGATCTGGATTCTTGCGGCGATCGGGGTGACGATTGCTTCGGGATTTCATGTGACCGCGGTCAAGCTGGCGATTTTGGCGGTGGCGATCCTTGTCGGCGTCAACAAAATCGAAGGTACCTTTGGGGCTATGCAGCGCGGCGTGCATCGGCGGTTGGTCGGTCGAAAGCGACGAAGGCAAAATGGCGGACATGCCTGAGATGAACTTGTCCACTCGACACTTCGGTAAAGCAGTTGTGCCGAACTCCAATCAAGTTGATCCCAACGATGACTGAGCGAACAGGCAAGTCTCTCCGCCCCGGGGTTCGATACTCTTTCTTGAAAATCCTGACGGGTTCAGACCTCTCGCGCCGGCGATTGGCGGTGATGACGGCGACGGCATCGAAGCCCGGCCCGACGCTTTGGTTGACGGCATGCGCGCACGGCGACGAAGTCGGTGGCGTGGTGGTGATCCAGGAAGTTTTTCGGCGTTTGAAGCGCAAGCCGCTCTTGTGCGGTGAGGTGCGGGCGTTTCCGCTGATGAATCCGTTGGGTTTTGAAGTCGGAACGCGCCATATTTCGATCGGTGGCGAGGATTTGAATCGCAGCTTTCCGGGGAACCCCAACGGGTCGCTTGCACATCGCATCGCGGCGACGATCTTCGACGAGATCATTCAAACCCAACCGGCGCTTGTGCTCGACTTGCACAATGACTGGCGCAACTCAATTCCTTATGCGGTGATCGACCCGCAGCGCAGTACCGCCCATCGCGAAGCCTTTGCCCAAGCCCGCCGATTCGCGCGGACGACGGGCTTGCCACTGGTGGAAGAGTCGAACAGCGTTTCTGAAACGATGGTGTCGCGCAGGACGCTGTCGGGTAGCTTGCTTCGGAGCGACATTGCGGCGATCACGCTGGAACTTGGCGAGGCCTATGTCGTCAACGAAGTGAACGTGGACCACGGGGTGCGGGCGATCTGGAATGTGCTGTCCGAGTTGGGCATGGCCGCCGCGCAAGACCAGCCCTTTGAGTTTGAACTTCATCGCGACTGTCGCAGACGTTTTCTGGCGTATTCGGATGGCGCGCTGAGTTCGACGAGCGGGATCATTCGCTTTTTGGTCAAGCCGGGCGACCTGATCGAGAACGGTCAGCCGGTGGCCAAGGTTTACAACGCATTCGGTAAACTTCTGGAGACGGTCGTGTCAGCCCATCGCGGGATCGTGCTCGGTCATTCCGATTCGTCGGTGGCGTTTCCCGGCGTGCCGGTCGTCGCGCTCGGTGTGCTCAAGCCGCCCGGGCGTAAAACGCCGACAACGGGTCGTCCGGTCCAACCGTAAGCACACTTCTTCGAGCGCACGGGATCGCTCAGACGCGTTGGGACGCCAGCGGACGAGCGGCTAATTGGGGCCTGCCAACTGACTGACGAACGCCTGCAGGTCGGCTTGATCGATGAATTCGTCACCCGTCAGGTTGGCCCACTCGCAGCCACCTGTGGCCGCATTGCCAAAGCATGACATGAACAAGCCATAGTCCATCAGATCCACATCGCCGTCGGGTTCAACGTCGCCATTACCAAATGGGACGCAGGAATTGTCAGACTCTCTGCACCAGTTATCAATGCCGCAAGGTAAACTTTCGGCAACGCAATCCAGCAGCGGGTCGCAAATCTCGGCACCATCGCAGAAGAGCCCGTTATCGCATATGGCGTCAACCGGTGTGTGGTCGCAGGAATCGGCGCCCTCGTTGCATGTGTCCGTCGTGCATGCGATAGCGTCGTCACATGAGACAGGTGTCCCCGCGATGCATGTACCGGCATCACACGTTTCCATACCGTTGCAGAACGAGCCATCGTCACAGCCATCGTCGATCGAGCAGCCCGGGACAATTGTGATTGCGATGTCGTCGATGGCAATGTCACTGCTCCAACTTGAACCGGTGACGCCTCTGAAGCGAATCGTTTTGACTGCACCGACGTGAGACGAGAGATCAATGTTCGCCTGAAGCCATTGGTTGCCCTGATCGCCCGACACACTGAACAGGCTAGTCCATGCGGAACAGTCATCGGAAACTTCGACATCAAGCGACCCAACGCTCGTGCCGAACATGTGATACCAGAACGTCAGGTTCGCCGCATTGGCACCGGTCAAGTCGATGCAGGGACTTTGAAGAAGAGCGGTCTTGTTCGGGCTGCCATTGTTGGCGGCTGACGCTTCGGTGTAAACGTATGATCCGGAACCAGTCGTGTGATCGCCGGACGGACCGGTTCCGCTTGACGGCGTCGCGCCGCTGAGGCGGGTCCAGTCGATATCATCACCGCCACCGTTATTCCACAATCCAAATCCCGAATCGAAGTTTTCACTGTATGGAAATAGATCGATCTGGTTCGGGCATGCGCTCTCGCACGTTCCAGCATTGCAGGTGTCGGTTGTGCAGGTGTTGCCATCGTCGCAATCGCCGTCGGTTGAGCATGAGCCGCATTCGTCGAGCACTTCGTTGCACAAGTCCCCCGGGCACGGATCGACGCCCGGTTGGCACGAACTGTTGCCGTCGCACGTTTCCGCGCCGTTGCAGAATTGCCCGTCGTCGCAATCCAGATCAACCGCGCAGGTCGTGCTTCCCATTCTCAGGTCCATGACGATCGGGAGGTGGTCCGAAGAGTTGGCAGGCAAGGTGTCGCCAGCCTGCAAGCCAGCGGCTGCCAGTGCCGGAGCCAACATGGTATCGGTATTCAGAACGAAGCTATTGGCGACGGTGACCACGCTGTCGGTGTAAAACATTCGATCCAGCGCGGATGGAGGAAAACTTTGGCTCCCTTGCCAGGTGAAGGTGTCTCCGGTGAACGGGTCGGCTGGCATGAGATTGGTCATGTCACTGACATCCCAATCGCCGGACACGTCAACGCCGTAAGTCGCTTCGTCCTGAATGTCGCCGGTTGTGATCGTGTTCTCTGGTTGCGGCCCACCGACCAGATTGAAATCGCCCAGTACGATCATGGGGGTGTCGCTGGGCAGGACAATGTTGTTTCCGGAAGCGCGGGCGACGCCGCGTGCATCGCCGAGCCAATTGGCGATCGCGTCGGCACTGTCTTGACGACTTGCGTCTTCGGTGCCACCAGGGTCGCCGCAACACTTGAGGTGTACGCCGAGCAGGTAGACATCCTGGGGATGGGTGGCATCCGGGAGATCGACCAGGGCAATGGTTACGCCGCGCGTTGAGGAGGCGGGGATCGTGTCGGTGCGCGTCATGGTCAGTGGATACCGCGAGACGAGCACCGTGCGGATGCCTCCGAGCAATCCAAAGTGAACCTGCCATCCCCCGGGTGTCGGCAGGATGCTGTTCATCCGATTTGCGACATCGCTGACGGATACGGCGCTGGTGAATTCTTCGAAACAGATGATGTCGGGATTCAGCGCGGTCAGGATTCGGTTGAACGCTGCGTCGTTACTGGTGTTTTCGATGAAATTGCGGGCGTGGTTGTACGCGACGATTCGCACGTCGAGCGCGTCGTCTTTTGAATAGTCGCCTGACAGCGGATCGAAAGCGAGTGTGTTGTTTGCGCTTGTGGCGACGAAGAGGCTCGCGACGATCAAGACCCCGGCGCGTGCAACCAAACGATTTGGACAAGACTTCATGGCTTCTTTCCCTTTACCCGGATTGCTCAAGACGACACGCTCCGAGTGTGAAATCGTCGAAGCCATCGCGTCATTGTTATTCTAACGCATTCGGCCCGTTGGCAAAAAGCGCATACACTTGCAGATCACAAAAGTGACAAACGGTTGACACAATCGGTTTCCAGCGTCCAATAATCACGATGCTCGAAGCCACACTTGCCGCAGTGCGTCGCCGCAGAAGAACGGGATTTTGCCTGCAGCGATCCCGTCCAATGAACGATGGTCGACTGGATTGGCGAATCGGTGTCGAGAAACCTGTCGGACGCAAGGGCGAAGAAGTGAGCCTAAAGTGTCAGCAATCGGGAATCCAATATCCTTAGAGCCGTCTAAGAATTGCGAGCGTGTGCAGCGGGTCGATTAAATCCAGCGGATTCGGCAGGCGCTGACTTACGGGTTGGCCGACGCCTCTTGGGCGGATTTGTTGGCTTCTTTCAGTTCGTCGGCGAGCTTTTCCAATTCGTCGATTTCGGTTTGTGCGTCGTAAGAATGCTTTTCGTTCTTGGACACCTTGACCAGGTCGCGCATGCGGCGGATTGATTTCCAGATTTTGCGTTGGATGTCTCGTCGATATTTGATGACTTCGGGATCGTCGGGCCCGAGTCGCTTCTCTTTGTCGGCGAGGACTTTGAGATAAGTTTCCCACACGCCTTCGCGTCTCTCGTCGGTGTCAGGCCGCTGGCCCATGTAATCGCTGAGTTTGTTGGACAAAAGCATATGGGCTTCACGGGCTTCGGCGAGTTCGTGGTTGATCTCCATGATGATGGGATCGTCGATCCCGCGCAATGTCGTGTACCAGGAGCGGGCGCTTCGCAGAGAATTTATTGAATACATGTATTTGGTCTTTCGCGACCAGTTGTTTTCTTCAGCTTCCGCCAGCGCTCTGTATGAGATTCCCACGGCATGATACATCTCGGGAATCACTTCGGTTTTTCGGGCTTCCTTATCATTGACTGCTTTTTCAAGTGCATGCGTGAAATAGTTGACCACATCCGCATGCCGGCCCCGCTTCTGGGCTTGGAGTCCTTTTTCGTAGTTGATACGCCAGAATGGTTTGGGCGGATCGTCCGCTGCGATGGCAACAGATGCCACAAGAGCAGTCAGAATGGTTAGCACGATGCTCGTGTTTCTTGGTTTCATCTCACTTGCCGAGTATTGAGAGTTGCTGTTGGCTCGGATGTCTCGAAAAGAAAATGGCCCTGCCGTGAGCGCTTCGCAGTCATCAGAATCACGTTGGCCGCATCGTACCCTGTCGTTTCCTGGCATTCCAGTATGTGTCCGTTCGGTAGGCCCGCAACGCGAGGTCTGATTGCCCCGAATCAGTCCTTACCGGTATTCTGGCATTGTCGGATTGAAGTTACTGGCGTCTCCTTTTACGCTATCGTAGCGAAACTCGGCATGCCCCGGGTGGGACGTCTCCTTCGTATGCTGAAAGGTGCTTGCGATGAACTGGATAACACGGTCAGCACTGGTTGTGACGATTCTCGCTTCCCCTTTGTTGGCTGGCGAGGGGCTTTTTGTTTCGAGTTCGTTTGACGATGCGTGCGCGAAAGCCAAGGTGGAGGGCAAGCTGGTCTTCATCGATTTCTACACGACCTGGTGCGGACCCTGCAAGATCATGGACAAAACCACTTTCACGGATGAGACCGTGATCAAGTGGCTCGGCGAGAACACCATTCCGTTGAAAATCGATGCGGAGAAGGAAGTCGCGTTGGCCGCCAAATATCGCATCGACTCCTATCCCAGTCTGCTGTTCGTCAAACCGGACGGCGAAGTGGCTGGTCTGCTTTCAGGAGTTCATGAACCTGAGGCGTTTCTCGCCGAAGCCAACGCCATCAAGTCTGGCAAGTCGCCGATGGAGCGCGCCAAAGAGAAACTCGAAGCAAAGGGCGAAAACGATCCGATGGCCCGAATGGATTACGCCGAATCGCTTGTGCGGATGGGCAAATACGAGGAGGCGCTTAGCGAGTATCTCTGGTGCTACGATCATGGTAGCGAGAACATGATTGGGTTCATCGGCGTCAAGAATTCGTTCTTGCTTTCCAATATCGCTCGGCTGGGCAAGCGACATCCGCCGGCGCTCGATGAACTGCGGAAACGCCGCGATGTCGCCTACGATCGCGTGATCAATGAGGCGCCCAAAAAAGCGTCGCTTTGGAGCATGCTCGGCGGCGGAAATACCGACTTCCCGGCGATGGATGTAGCCGCACTCAATGAATACCTGGGTGAAGAGGACAAGACGCTCGAGCTTTACGACAAGCTGCGGCAGGAACACCCAGATTGGCCCGCGGTCGACATGCTTCGTCGCTCGGTTTTTGATCTTCTCATGAAGAAAAAGCGCTACGCCGAAATCGTCGAGTCCACGGACATTGAAAAGGAGATTCGGGACAGACTCAAGCGCAAGGAAGAGATGCGCATGTTCATGCCGAAAGAGCAGCTCGAAGAATTCGAAGCGATGGATCGCCGCATGATCGTTGAGGAGATCGCCAAGTATTATGAAGTTCTGATGGGCGTAGAGGATGTGATAGGTGCCGCCCGGTTGGCCGACCAAGCCTTGGAAATCGACGACAGCGAAGAGACGTACAACCTGCTGGCGTGGCACGGCTACCTGAGCGGCAAACCAATTCCCGCGAACGTGACCCAAGCCCAAAAGGCGTTTGAAATGAGCAACGAGTCGAGCGCCGCGATTTTAGATACGCTGGTGCGCGTGCTCGATGCGCTGGACAAAACCAAAGAAGCGTGCGAGTTGCTGAGTGCCAAGGAAGCGAAATTCGAGAGCGAACGCGACCGGGCGTTGATCAAAAGTTGCCAGCAGGATTTCGGCTGTTAGATCGCTCTGAGTCCACACGTAGCGGTGCGACAGTACCGTCATTCCCGCGCAGGCGGGAATCCAGGGGGGAATCCAAGTCAATCGTGGTGAGTCCTGGTCCTCGAACTGCGAAGAGTGGTCGAGCAAATCCCTACGCTTGGGCTAAAATCGCAGACCCCATCACTTCTTGATTGCGATCGTGTAAAACCCGAACAAATCGTTTTCCAAGTCCATGCCGCGATCGGGTTTTCCCCATCCGAGGGCTTTGGCCATCTTTCTGGTTTCCTTGTCGTCGTTGGCGTTGTAGCTGACGACTTGGAAGCCGGTTTTTTCCAGCATTTCTTTGGTGAACGGGCAGCGGCCATCCGCCCAGTGTTTGTAGGGTTCGTCGGGTTTGCTGGGGGCTGGGCAGATGTTGTAAATCAAAAACACGCCACCCGGTTTGAGGGCTTTGTGGATCGACTTGGCGAACTCTTCGAGCGACACGCCGAGGTCCACCAATCGCTCTTTGGGCACTTCGCGCTCGGGATGAAAGAACCCGTTCTTGAGCGTATTCTTTGACGTGATCAGATCATATCCACCGCCGACGTCGCCCCTGATGTCGGGGAAGCGCCCATCGATGAGCTTGACGTGTCCTGGCTTACCCGCATCGCTAGCGACTGCGCCTTGATCTTCGGGCTGGCTATAGAGTTCGCGAAACAACGGGTCGACATCCACACCGACCGCATCGACACCGCAAGCCGCAAGCATCCGCAGTTGGCCAATGTTGCCATAACCAAAATCGAGGATGCGTTTACCCGCAAGTTTGCCGTCGCTGTGCGGCGCATAGAGTTCAAGGGCGCGGGCGTATGCGATGGGTGTGCCGTACTTGGTGTTGTAGTAGAAGTTTTCCGATACAGCGTGTTCAACAAGGGTGACGCCTTTTTCCTTTTCGATTTCGGCGCGGCGCTGGGGGCTATAGTAGGTATGACTCGCTTCATCCAGAAACAGCGAACGCCCTTCAATGCGCGGCAACCTGGACGCCGCATCGAGATACGTTTGGGCGATGGCCGATGGCATGAGCGGGCGCACGGCTTTCGCTTCGGCGCAAACCTTATCGACGCCTTGCGGTTCTTCCGGTTTCGACTGCTCATCGGCGTAGGATAGCGTGGCGAACGTCGAGATCGCGGTAACGAATAGCAGGCGTCGGAGCATGGCGGTTCATCCTTGTACAAAGAGGGCCCAATGAAAATACCATCCATACCGCATCGGCGTAGTCGTGTGAAAGGCCGGCATGTCGAAACTTGTCGGCGCGCAAAATGCCCCGGAGACGACCACGGTTGAAGGTCGCCCCCGTGGGCTGGCGCGAATGAACGCCCACACAGGCGGTCATTGTTTCTGAATGGATGGACGTACCGGATTAGTTGTCGAGGCGATCGAGCACGATGACGGAGATCACCCAGTCCTGAAGCGGAATGCACCCGGTGCCGTCGCCGGTTTCACGCAAACCGCGGAACGCAACCGCGTCGGATGAGCAGACGAGGTCGGCGCCCATGAGCGAGCCGGTCACCGTCGTGCCTTCGGGGTCTTCGATGTCGGAGAACGCACCGCCGGTACTCATCAGCACGAAATCCTGCGCTCGCGGCTGACTTCCACCGGCGATGAACCAACGACTTCCATCGGGCGTGATGCACATGCTCTCACCATACCCGACGTGCTTTTGTTCGGCGCAGTCTTCCTGCGAAAACACCGGACCGGCATCGGACGCGAGGCTCACGCTCGTGCTGCGGAAGTCGTAGAGATCGAGCTGGTTCGCGCGGGTGACGGCTGGCGCGCTGGCGACGTCGCCGATGGCGCTTCGCAACATGAGCGTACTCGGTGAACTGTCTTCGAGGTCGGCGTCTTCTTCGAACATGAAGTAGCCGAGTTTGCCGCCGGCGAGTGCGACCGGTGACTCTTCGAGGCTGGAATCGAAACGGTGCACGGTTCGGTCGGAAAGCTTCACCATCGTCACCACCGGGTCGAAGTCGGAAACGTCGTGGTAGATCAGGTAGCCGTCCTCCAGACGCATTTGCGTCGCTTCACCGATGAGGCCGAACTCCGTTCCCGGACCGGCATCGAAACGTTCAGCCGCCGCGTTCGGATCGTCGAGGCTCCACAGGTAGAAGTCGTTTTGGAAACTCGTGCCGGCTGCGACGACCTGGCGACTGTCGGCATCGACGATGACCTGGCTGAACTGGGTGACTTCTTCGTTCAGTTCGCCGAGTGGATTCGGAAAACTCATCACGACGGGTTGGTCGCCGCTGGTGTCGATAATTTTAATGGCATTACCGTCGGCGACTTCGTCGGTGTCGTTGATGGTCGCGACATATGGGCCGTCGGAGATCGTATTGCCCGGGACGTCCTGAACGGTCGGGAGCGTGTGCAGCGTGATTTCCGACGAATCGATGTCGACAAGGTTGTCGGTCTGCGTGTCGTAGATCGACATTGAGTTGTTGGAGCGAACGAGGGCGACTTTCTTGCCCGCAACTTCAAAGTCGCGATGACCGAAAAGTTGATCGCTGCCGGGAATCATGGTGCCGCCGTCGGTGTCCTTGTCGATTTCCGAAGGGATCAGAAAGTGAACGCCAGCCGGTTGGTTGAAACGGGCGAAGACCACGTTCTCGTCTTCGTCGCTGCCAACACCGTAGACGAGCAAGTCATCGCCCACGTCGATCTTCCCCCCAAGGCTCACGATGATTTGCGTCTTGATGATCGCGGCTTTGGCGCTGTCACCGCCGTCATTGCCGCCGGAACCGCCGTTGTTACTTCCACCGTCATTTCCGCCGTTGCTGCCGCCATCGTTTCCACCGCCATTGCCACCCGAACCCCCATCACCACCCGGGCCCATCGGTGTGCATCCGGCTGATATCATCAACCCAGCGACCATCGCTACGGGGAGCAACTTGACCATCCATGTCTTACTTTGCCATGTCATCATTCGATTCACCTGCATGTCGTTTCATCCTGTTTTCAAATTGACACAAAACCCCATCCCGCTGGCCGGGCGCAGGCGTCAGATGGCAATCCGCGCGCCGGCTAATAGGTAAACGAGGTTTGGATAGAAACCCCGCAAGGAAAACTTCAAATCGCCCTTAGCGGTGCGTAACGCGTTGTCTGATAGTGCCTTAAACGCGTATTCGTTAGAATGAAACGCATGACGACCGGGTCGCAACAACATGCAGGCTCGCCGGATGATTCGCCGGGCGACGCAACGCTGATCCTCGCCCGCATGCGGCAGGGGGATGCGCGGGCGGCCAACGAGTTGTTCGATCTGGTTTATGAGAACCTGCGGGCGCTGGCGCGCAGCTGTTTTCAGGGGCAGCAGCCGGAGCACACCTTGCAACCGACGGCGCTGGTGCACGAGGCGTTTGTGAAGCTGGCGAAGTCTTCGCCGCCGACCTGGGAGGATCGGGCCCACTTTTTCGCGGTGGCTGCGACGGCGATGCGGCAGATTCTTAAGGACTACGCCCGGGGCAAGCGGACGCTGAAGCGCGGTGCGGGTGGTGAGCGGGTGACGTTGTCGGGGATCAAGAGCACGTCGCCGAGCATTGTTGATATCGTCGCGTTTGATGATGTGCTCAGCGAGTTGGCTGAGTTGGATGAGCGACAGGCCCGGATCGTCGAGCTTCGGTTCTTCGGCGGGCTGACTGTGCCCGAGGTGGCGAAGGTACTGGAGCTTTCGACGCGAACGATTGAGAACGAATGGCGGCGCGTACGGGCGTGGTTGAGCATGCGCTTGCGCGACGCTGAGGATTAAGCGAACCCGTTTCAATGGTGACATAGTTTGATGATGGCCTCCGATCGACACCGCAAACTCATGTCCTTGTTCGATCAAGCCGTCGCGCTTGATGAGGGTGAGCGGGCGTCATTTTTGGATAAGGCTTGCGGAGATGATGCGGAATTGCGTCGTGAAGTGGAGGCGCTGATTGCCAACGATGCCGATCCGATCAGCTTCGTCGACGCGGCACCGTCGCAGGCGGCACGGGCGGTTGCGGGCGACAGCGGAATGTTGCATTCGACGATCGGCAGCTACTCGATCATCCGCAAACTCGGTGAAGGGGGGATGGGGGTTGTCTACCTGGCGCAGCAGGAGCGCCCGAATCGCCAGGTCGCGTTGAAGGTGATTCGGCCGGGGGTGGAATCGCGCGAGTTGTTGCGACGATTCGAGCAGGAATCGCAGGTGCTTGGGTGGTTGCAACATCCGGGGATCGCCCAGGTCTTCGAAGCGGGGACGGCTGACGCGAATGGCACGCGCCAGCCGTTCTTCGCGATGGAATACATCGAAGGCCACTCGCTGACCGAATACGCAAATACACATCATCTGTCCGCCCGCCAGCGGTTGGAGCTTGTGGCGAAGCTGTGCGATGCGGTTCATCACGCCCATCAGAAGGGGTTGATCCATCGCGATTTGAAACCGAGCAATATTCTCGTCGATAGTACGGGCCAACCGAAAATCCTCGACTTCGGTATCGCGCGAATCGTCGGTGCTGATGTGCAGGGGACGGCCACCGAGACGGTCACGGGCAAACTGGTCGGGACAATCGCTTACATGAGTCCGGAGCAATTGGGCGGCAGATCGCGCGACCTCGACATTCGCAGCGACGTGTATTCGCTGGGCGTGATCTGCTTTGAATTGCTGACGGGCCAGTTGCCGCAAGACATCACCGACATGACGATTCCGCAAGCCGCCCGGACGATTACTGAAAAGGAGCCGTCACGGTTGAGCGCGATCAATCGGTCGCTTCGCGGTGATGTTGAAACGATCGTCGGTACGGCGCTTCAAAAGGAAAAAGAGCGTCGCTATCAATCGGCGTCGGACTTTGCGGCTGACATTCGCAGATACCTTTCAGACCAGGCGATCAGCGCCAGGCCGACCAGTACGTTTTATCAGTTTCGAAAATTTGCGCGGCGCAACAAGTCGCTCGTGGGTGTGGTAGTTGTTGCGCTCGCGGCGCTGGTTGCCGCTCTCGTTCAGATGACCATCGACCGCAACCGCGCCATCGTTGCTGAGAACGAAGCAACCGAAAGCGCGGCGCTGGCGATGGCTGCAGAACAGGACGCCAGACGTGAAGCCGAGCAGGCGGAAGCGGTTAACGCGTTTCTCGTGGATATATTCAGCGCCCCGAATCCGCAGGTGTCGGGTCATGACGTTCGGGTGGCTGACGTGTTGGACTCGGCCAAGGGCGAGATCGCGACGAGTTTTGCAGACAAACCCGATGTGCGGGTGGCGCTTCATATCGCTTTGGGCAACACTTACTTCGGACTTGGGTTATATGAAGAGTCCGACGCGGAGTTTGTCGCGGCGCTGGAGACCGCACGCGAACATCTGGGCGAAAGTCACGAAGACACGCTGGTGGCGATGGGCAGTCTTGGGCACGTTCGTGCGACCCGCAACGAGTTTGACGATGCCGAGCGGTTCTTGAGGCAGGCGTACGAAGGATTTGAAGTCGCAATGGGTGAAGATTCGCGGCGGGCGCTGGTGGCTGCGAACAACTACGCGGGTCTGCTTCGGCGAATGGGACGCAATGCTGACGCGCTACCGATTTATGAGAAGAACCTGGCTGTTCGCGAGCGGAAGTTTGGCGCGGACGATCCGGATACGCTGGCGTCGATGAACAATCTCGTGGCGATATACGAGGCGCTGAAGCGATTCGACGACGCGGAGGAGATTCTCAACCGATTGCTTCCCGGGTGTCGCAAGGTGTTTGGCGATTCCGATCCGCGCACGCTGATCGTGACGCACAACTACGCGGTTTTCCTTGAAGGGCAGGGCAAATCCGAACAGGCGACGCCGCTTTATCGCGATATCTTAAAGACGTCGCGCTCTGTGTTTCCCGAAGGGCATCCGCAAACGATGGCTGCGATCGCGGCGCTGGCTGGGAATCTTTGGGATTTGAAGCGCTTTGATGAATCGACCCCGCTCATGCAGGAGATCGCGGACAACCTTTGGCCGGACCGCGTTGATTTTGATCCGCCGTCGTTTAATCCGACATATGGCGACTTGATGTATCACTACGCATTGTTCGGGTTAGTCGACGCTTGTGTGGAAGCGGGCGATGTCGCGTGCGTCGTCGCAAAGCTTGACCAGGCGATCGAATCGATGGAGCGCCTGCCCGAAGAGCAGCAGTGGCGGATGGGGCGGATCGAGCAGTTCTACGGCGAGAGCCTGCGCCGGCTTGGGCGATTGGATGAGGCGAAAAAGCGATTGCTTCGGGGCTACGAGATACTAAGTGAAGCGCGCGGTGACACGGACGACGTGACGCAATTGGCCATCGGTTCGCTGCTCAGGCTGTTTGAAGGTCTGAACGACGAGGAGCGAGCCGGCGAATACCGAAAAAAGTTGACCGACGAAAAAGCCCAGGATCAAGAGAAACCAGCGAATGCAACGTAGGGTGGGCCGTGCCCACCATGATGTTCGCACGCGACGGTTGTCGGATTTCAACGGCGGCGGGCACGGCCCACCCCACAACTGCTCGACGCACTAGTCCTTGAAATCTTCACGAGGTTCCAGATTGACTGAATGGCTTGTTCAACATGGCGACATACTAGATGTTCAAGCCGAGGTCCTGGTTTGTTCGGCGAATCCGTATCTAACGCTGTCGGGCGGTGTCGGTGGGGCGCTTCGGCAAAAGTACGGCGACGCGATGCAGGAGCGGCTTCAACATTATCTTGCTGATCGCAAGGTCAAGTACGTCGAACCGGGGACGATTGTTGCCATCGACGGGAGTGGTACTCCGTATACCATGGTCTTGCATGCGGTGGCTGTTGATGCGTTCTATGATTCAAGCGTGTCGCTTGTCAGCGAGTTGGTCGTTCGTTCGCTTGCCATTGCAAACGAGCTTGGCGCCAAGAGTATCGCATTGCCAGCACTCGCGACCGGGTACGGAAAACTCGCGATGTCCCAGTTCGCGAACGCCTTGGTTCCGCTTGTTCAAACCGATTTCGATGTCAGGAGGGCAACTGTCTGCCTGCGCCACGACGCAGACGCCGAAGTCGTAAGGGCTGCAATTTCCCCAAGAAATGCGTAGGGTGGGCCGTGCCCACCATGTTGTTTGCGTGCGACGGTTGTTGGCGTCTCAACGGCGGTGGGCACGGCCCACCCTACGCTGGCGCGATTCTATGCAACTGGGCTTTGCATGCTTGCTGGCGCTTGCTTTATCACGCATTCTTCCGGGGTTTTCGTCTTGGCTGGGCTGGGCGGATGACGTTACAATGATCCGGTGGGCGGTCTTTCAATTTGTTGCTTCAGCAGGAATTGGTCATGAGCTTTTTGGATCAAAATCGAATTGGTAGTCGGCGGGTGCGCGCGTTTACGTTGGTCGAGTTGCTGGTGGTTGTTTCGATCATCGCGCTTCTGATTTCGATTCTGGTTCCGTCGCTGACGAAAGCGCGCGAACAGGCGCGGACGGTGAAGTGTCTGGCCAACCTACATTCCCAGGGACTTGCGATCTTAACGTACGCGTCTGAATATCAGGGTGTGTTGCCCGGTCCGATTCACCCGGCGATCAAACGCAAGGTGCATAGCATCACCAACGATCCACTCGATCGGCAGAAGTCGCTGACGTGGCTGCTTCGTCCTTACTATGGCAAGAGTCTCGGCGATGCGAATCGCGAAGACAAACGAAGCGATGAAATCAGTTCTTGCCCTTCGGCAGAACGCATCGTTCCGGATCAGGATTTCTTCGATTATCAACCCAGCGGCAGTTGGCAGGAGCGCCCCTATAGCTACGTGGCCAACACTTGGGGCATTACCGATTCCGGCACGACGGTGTCGAAGGCCATCGCGAGTGACACCGATCCGCCGCACTATTTCGGCGCGTGGTTCTATACCAATCCAAGCCCGGACATTCCCGGTGTCGCGTGGTGGCCCAAGCAGCTGAGCCGCATCAAACGACCGGGCGAGGAGTGGGCTGTGGCGGATGCTTGGTATCGCAGGGTGTCAGCCGCAGGCGGTCGTCCGACTCCTGGGGCCGCGACGAAGCAATGGGTCGGAACATTTGTGCCCGAGATCAACAGTTACCTGGCGATCATTCCCGATCGTCCCTACCACCGCATCAGCGCGAACAAAGTCAGTTCCCACGCCCGCACCGGTAAAGACGTACTGCCGCAGATCAACTTCAAGGGTTCGACCAGCATGGTGTATTTCGATGGGCATGCCGGGCTCTTCTTTGGTCAATGGCGAAAGACCGGTGACGGTGGAACGGTCAATCCGTTTTGGACGGATTTTGGCGGTAAGCACAACATTTCAACGTTTCAGTGGAATCCCAAGAACTATCAATAGCGCGGGTATTCCAGCCGCTATTTGTCCAACCGGTACTCCTGCCAGTCCTCGACGCTTCGAATCAGCACGTTGTTCGGAGTAAGGTGCTTGAGTGCTGCCCATGCCGAGGCTTTGACCGCCAACTCCTCGTCATAGAGCAACTTCGCCAATGCCGACAACATTTCGGCGGAGTTGATGTCAAACCGTTGGGCGCACTGCGCGGCCCATGTTCGCATCTCTGGGTTTTTATGCGAGCACGCGTCAACAATGTCGGCTGCCGATTTGTGCTCAGCCAGATATTCGACGGCTGCATAACAGGCGGGTCGATCATCTGCCTCAATCCACGCCCTGGCTTCATCGATGGAACTCGGCAGCGGCGTGGGTTGAGCGGGGAATTGGCCGATTGACCCCGACGGACGTTCGAGGAATTTTTCGACAACGGCAGTGGACAGTCCGTATCCCGGTTTGAGTTCGATCCTTCGCAGGTGCTTCCAGTTGTTTCTGCGGCTCTCAAAGGTGCCCAACACCGTTTGGCCGCGACCGTCCACCAGGGTCATGTGACCGATATCGGTAAACGGTTCGAATTGGAAGATCAGCGGTCGGCCTACCGTCGGGGCAATGACGACGACGTCTTCCGATTCAGACCAATAAACGGCTGGTTTTCGACCGTCAAACTCAGGCGTAGCGAGTCTCCTGAATGGCATTTCAATTCTGTAGAGGCTAAGGGAGTACGAAGGCCTTAGCGTCGGCCAAACCTGCAAGGACCAGTGTGGAGGATCATGGGTGGGGTTTGCGTATGTCCAGACGGCTTCGTATCGGCGTGAAGGGGAGAGGAATGTGGCGCTCGGGTAGGACGCGCCTTGAAAATACCAACCCAGCGACCATTTGGTGATGAGTGTGCAAACAGCCAACGCGATCGTGCCGACGAAGAGAATGACGTAGCGCCTGCGGTACTTTTTCCTGATCATTGCGATGCCCGCAGGAACCCACGCAAAGAGCAGAACGTAGTACAAGACGACCAAAGCCACGAACAATATGAGCAGTTTTGACATGCAGACGATTCTAGAAGTCGTCAGCAGGCGAATCCATCGCCAGACGATTCCTTACACCATCGCTCCGCATTCCGGACACACGCCGCTGATGTTGCCGGTTAGGTTGTACCCGCACGCACAGATCAGTCCGGCGGACATCAGGCGTTCGCGCTCTGCGTTTTGCCGTTTGCGTCGACGCTTTCGCATCAGGAACGCTGCATCTGTTGCCGCGACGACCGGTGGAAGGACTCTTGCGTAATCGATCCCCAGTGGGCCAACGGGGTTGATGCTGAGAACTTGCAGGCCAATGGGTACGAATACGAAGAGTATCAGCCAAACCATACCAAAGCTCACGATGGCGCTGAACCAGTCTCCGGCTGAGAAAGACGTGATGTACAATTGCGTGGTTTCTGATCGCGGTGTTCGAAAATGCCTGTATAGCGTGTGGGTGATGAAGCCGTCGATGACCAGGGCGACAACGGCGATGATCGGAAACATGATGATGCTGGTGCCAGGCTTGGCATATCCCAAGGTGGTGGTGGTGAGTATGATTGAAAGTACAAATATTAGGATGGGGGCCAGCATTGCAAACGCGAGGAGCGCGACGAGGATCGCGTGCGTCTCCGAAAGCCTTGGTTGATCGGCTCTGTCCATTTTAGTCGGTCGCTGACTGTGGCGTTGCGTTTGAGGTACTTGCGATCTGGGCATTGGCGATTGGTGCATTGGCCGCGCCTTTGCTTATTTTAACCCCGCGCGGTTGGAATCCCAAGGTTTCGCCTGAAAGCGGTGTTGCGGCTATACTTGCGGACCAATGGTGCCGGATGGTCCGCGGGCCTGTTCTCCAGGTTTCGGGCGTCGGGTGTTTGGATTGATTTGAAACACAGGGATACAGGAACACTCATGAAACTTCGATCGACTTCTTCGCTGCCGGTATTGGTTTCAATTGTCTCGTTGGCCTTGATTGGCTTGGGCGGGTGCCAGGTTTCGACCGCGCCCGTGCAATCACAAGCCGGGACGACCACCACGATCATCATCGTTCGCCATGCCGAACGCGATCCCGAAGAATTCGATCCGCCGCTCACCGAAGAAGGTGAAGCCCGCGCAGAAGCGTTGGCTGACGCGCTCGACGAAAACGGCGTCACCGCGATCTTCACGTCCGCGTTCATCCGCAACCGCCAGACCTGCGACGTGTTGGCCGACCGCCTTGGGATTGTTGTGGAAGAGTATTCGCAAGCCGAAGTGGCGATCACCAAGACATGGGCTGACGGTTTCGTCAACAACGTTCTGCAAAACCATGCGGGCGGGACGGTGCTTTGGGTTGGCAATACCGGCCCGATTATCGATGGCGTGCAGAGTGGAAACTTGCAGGAACTCTACATGCGTCTTGGCGGGACGGGGCGAGCGCCGACGCGCTATCAGGACATCTACACTGCCACCATTCCCGAAGAGGGACCAGTGCGGTTTGTCAAAGCTGAGTACGGTGGTGAAAGTAGTCTGGACGCGAATTAATCGATGTCGTGTTTGGCCCCGTCGTTGTCGTGCCACTGCTCTGTGAGCAGTGTGAATAAGGAAACCAATCGAAGCGCACTGCTCACAGAGCAGTGGCACATCCAGATTGTGGATGGATTTGCATTTGATGTTTAAGAAAGTCTTGATTGCCAATCGCGGTGAGGTGGCGGTTCGGATCACGAACACGCTGCAGCAGATGGGGATCGTCGCCGTCGCGGTTCATTCCGAACCGGATCGGTGGGGGCTTCATGTGCGCCGTGCCGACGAGGCGTATGCCCTTGAAGGTGAGACAGCCGCTGACACTTACTTGCGCATCAATCGCATCATCGAGGTGGCCAAGTCTTGCGGAGCCGACGCGATTCATCCCGGTTATGGATTCCTTTCCGAAAACGCTGCGTTCGCCCAGGCGTGCATCGATGCGGGCATCGTCTTCATCGGTCCAACGCCCGACGTCATTCGCAAGATGGGCGACAAGATGATCGCCAAGACCACGTTGGCCGATGCGGGCGTGCCCGTGGTTCCCGGTTATTGGGACAATGGCAATGCCGACATCGCCACGTTGGAACGGGAAGCCGAGCGGATCGGTTATCCGGTGCTCATCAAAGCCGCGGCTGGCGGTGGCGGTAAAGGGATGCGCGTCGCGCGAACGCCCGACGAACTTCGATCGGGTGTGGATGTCGCTCGGCGCGAGTCGGTCAGTGCGTTTGGCGATGACCGCGTGTTCTTGGAAAAGTACGTCACATCACCGCGTCACGTTGAGTTTCAAATCTTCGGTGATTCGACGGGGCGTGCGGTGCACATGTTCGAGCGGGAGTGTTCGATCCAGCGGCGCCATCAGAAAATCATCGAAGAATCACCATCGCCCGCGCTGTCGCCCGAATTGCGAGAGAAGATGGCTGCTGCTGCGGTTAGAACGGCTGAGGCGATCGGCTACACCGGTGCGGGAACGGTCGAGTTCATTCTCGACGAGTCGGGCTCGTTTTATTTCCTCGAAGTCAACACGCGTTTGCAGGTCGAACATCCCATCACCGAAATGCGCTTGCAGCTTGATCTTGTGCGCTTGCAGGTCGAGGTGGCTGCGGGCATGCCGCTGACGTTTGAACAAAATGATTTGGAACCGGCTGGCCATGCGATCGAATGCCGGATTTACGCGGAAGACGCAGCCCGCGGTTTCTTGCCGTCGGTTGGCGAGATCAGGCAGTTCGACGCGCCGGCTGGCGCGAACGTGCGGTTGGATTCGGGCGTTTTTGCGGGCGATCACGTAACGGTCTACTACGATCCGATGTTGGCGAAGTTGGCGGTGTGGGGTCAGACGCGCGATGAGGCGTTGGCGCGGATGGCCTGGGCGCTGCGGCGATTCGTGGTGACGGGCGTGACCACAAACATCGCGTTTCTGGCGAGCGTCATACGCCATCCGCAATTTCAAAAGGGCGAATACGACACGCACTTCTTGGATGCGTTCGACCTTGAGGATGGCGAACAGATTCCCGACGAAGTGTTGGTAGCCGCTGCGATGTTGGCCGGTCGAACGAAAGCGACGGGCCACGGTGAGAAAGCGGTGACCACAAGCGCATCGCCATGGCGAAATGCCGGACGATGGCGCGGCGTGTAGTTTGCACGTTTGCAATTAGGAAGAATCACGGAAGCAGCGAACACGATGGCCCACAAGACGATGCTCAAACATGCGAGTCGCCCGGAACCGATTTGCGTTTCGACCGAAACGATTGGCGACCGTTCGTCGCGCGAGTATCGCGTGACCGTCGGCGACCGGACACTCGAAGCCGAGATCGAAATCGCGCCCGATGGTTCGGGGCGGATGCGCTTGGCCGGCAAGGTCGTGCGGTTCTTCGGCAGTCGGCGAGGAGATGACATTCAGGTCTGGTATGGCGGGCGCGTGTACGATTTCAAAATCGCCGATACGAGGCAGTCGGCTGGCGCGGTGAAGCGGTCGGCGATGCTGCCGGAACTGACGGCACCGATGCCCGGTACGATTTTGCGGATTCTGGTAGGCGATGGCGATGAACTGGTTGCCCGTCAGCCGCTCATCATCATGGAATCGATGAAGATGGAGATGACGATTTCAGCGCCGGCAGCTGGTCGGGTGAAGGAAATCACTTGCGCCGAAGGGGAACTCGTCGAGATGGGGGCGCTGCTGGTTCGTTTGCAAGTCAGCGAGGACGACGACGCAGGTGATGAAGAGGCGGGTGAAAACGAGGCGCAAAATGCCTGACTTGCTTCCCAAGAAAGTGCGGATCGTCGAAGTGGGTCCGCGCGACGGTTTGCAAAACGAAGCGCAGGT
This sequence comes from Phycisphaerales bacterium UBA1845, assembly GCA_002338715.1. Lineage (GTDB taxonomy): Bacteria > Planctomycetota > Phycisphaerae > UBA1845 > UBA1845 > UBA1845. Next base: position 50,595 of record DDIR01000105.1, read on the forward strand.
CATCGCGGCTGATCATAAGGTCGCGTTTATCCAAAAACTCATCCAAGCCGGGCATCAGGACATCGAAGTTTCATCGTTCGTTCATCCCAAAGCTGTCCCGCAGTTGGCCGACGCTTCCGACGTGATTGCGAACCTGCCGGGTTTTGACGGCGGGCGCTACAGCGCGCTGGTTCCCAACGAGCGCGGACTTGATCGGGCGATCGACTGCGGCATCAAACGCATCGCCGTGTTCACGGCTGCCTCCGAAACATTCTGCCAGAAGAACATCGGGATGAGTCGGGCCGATTCGCTGTCGGTTTTCGAGAAAATTTGCAAGCGGGCAAAGGATGCGGGTCTGTCCGTTCGCGGATACGTGTCGACGTGTTTCGTTTGTCCGTACGAGGGCGAGGTAGGTGAAGCCGTTGTTGCGGAGACGACGCAGGCGCTGCTACAAATGGGCGTTGATGAAGTTTCGGTGAGTGACACGATTGGTGCGGCTTGCCCGAATGATGTGGATCGCGTGTTGTCGTGCGTGTTGGAATCATCGCCGCTGGATGCGATTGCGCTGCATTTTCACGATACCTATGGCACGGCGCTGGCGAATGTGTGCGCAGGGTTGAGGCTTGGGGTCGCGACCTTTGACGCTTCGTCGGGCGGGCTGGGTGGTTGCCCATTTGCACCGGGGGCGACGGGAAATCTAGCCACCGAGGACTTGGTTTATCTGCTCGATCGGATGGGCATCGCGTCGGGAGTCGATCTGGAGCGGCAGGCTGAGGCGTCACGATTTATCGCCGGAGTCCTGGGTCGACCTCTGCCGAGTCGGCAACTTCAGCGGCTGAATGCGGCGTGTGATCGCTGATTCCGCAAAACGTGGCGATTCGCCCCAACTCTGATAAAGTCTCGTAGCACGAAGAGAAGGTGCCCCGCCCTTTCAGGGTGGGGGACGGATGCATGTGCGTGGGGTGGTTGAGATTGATCACCGCAATTGGGGTTTGTCAGTCCCCCAGCCTGGAAGGCTGGGGCACCCGCGTTTTCTATCAAATCGTTTTAATTGGACCGCGTCATGAGCAACACTTGCAGCAACATCGAACAGGCTTTTGAAGACTTACGCGCCGGCAAGATGATCATCCTTGTCGACGACGAAGATCGTGAGAACGAAGGCGATCTGGTGATGGCGGCTGAGATGATCACGCCCGAAGCCGTCAACTTCATGTTGAAAGAAGCGCGCGGCGTGCTTTGCATTCCCATGACGCGGGAACGATGCGAAGCATTGAATCTGCACAAGCAGACTTCGGAAAACACGGCGCGGTTTGGGACGGCATTTACGGTGACGGTCGATGCCCATTCGCGTTTCGGCGTGACGACTGGCGTGTCGGCTACCGATCGTTGCAAGACGATTGAAGTGGCGTGCGCCGAGGACACCAAACCGAGCGACCTGGCTCGGCCCGGGCATGTCAATCCGTTGATGGCCTCCGATGGCGGCGTGTTGGTGCGTGCGGGGCAGACCGAAGGTGCGGTCGATTTGTGCAAGCTGGCCGGCTTGAAACCGATCGGCGTGCTGATCGAGATCATGAACGAAGACGGAACGATGGCCCGCCGCCCGGCGCTGGAAGTCTTTGCGAAAAAGCACGGGCTCAACATCTACTCGGTCGCTCAGATTGTCGAATACCGCCAGCAGCGCGAACAGTTCGTGCAGCGCGGTGAGGTGATCAAACTGCCAACGCGACACGGTGAATTCACCCTGATCGAATACTGCACGCCGGTCGATCGCGAGCCACACTTGGCGCTTTGTTGCGGCGGGATTGGGCCGGTCGGACCCGAAGGCGTTGCGGTTCCTCAACAGGACCCGGTGCTGGTGCGCGTCGAGTCGGAGTGTATGACCGGGCACGTTTTTGGCAGCCAGCGGTGCGATTGTGGCAGCCAACTGGATCGGGCGATGGCGCTGATTCAAAAAGAAGGCAAGGGCGTGCTGATCTATCTGCGGCAGGAAGGGCGGAGCATCGGTCTGCACAATAAACTGCGGGCCTACAGCCTGCAGGATGGCGGGCTCGATACGGTGGAAGCGAACGAGAAGTTGGGCTTGCCAGCCGACCGGCGCGACTATGGCGTCGGTGCGCAGATTTGCCGCGATCTTGGGCTGCAGCGCTTGCGCATTTTGACCAACAATCCGAAGAAGGTGAACCGGTTGGCGGTGTATGGGATTGAGATTGTGGAGCAACTGCCGATTGAGATTCCACCCAACGATTACAACCGCAATTACCTGTCGACAAAAAAGCAGAAAATGGGGCACACGCTTGATCAGGTATAGCAGCAAATCAAACAGGATTGGCTTGTGAACGCAGAATTCTTGACAGGTTTGTAATAATTGAATAACCAATTCGCATAACAGGGGGACGATGCAGCCGAGGGGATGCGGTTTGTATCGGGCATTGAAATCACGAATCAAACTTCAAGAGGTATATTCATGTTTCAGAAACGACGCACACGTATCTGCGCTTTTGTGGTTGCAACCATGACGATCTTTGGCCTTCCCCGAATTCTGCTCGCCCATCCCGGGCACAACGCCTTGACCGGGTTGGTGGCTGACGCGCTGCTCTTTTCGGCAGGCGGCTGCGACGATTCTACGAACACGCAAAACGTAGATGCCGAGTAGTCAACTCGGTCTCAATCAGATCAATTCAAACTTGAACTCTAGACGACGTAATTTGCGCGGAGGCCTACGGTGCATCAAAACAGAATTCATTGGGGCAAGGTGTTGGTGTTGGCTGGCTTGCTCACCGGCGGGGTGCAGGTTCAGGCATCGGAGATCGATTTTGAAGTCGGCTTGAGTGATACGGACACACCAGTGCTGACGTTAATTCGACCGTCGGAGGTGGATGAGCCTTACGTGCTCGCGCGGTTGGCTGAAGGCGAGTTCGAAGGCTATTACATGAACATCGAGCCGGGATGGGATGGGTTGGCCGTCGCTCGCCCGGAATCGAATGTCAACGCCCTCGATGAAACCGTCGAAGTCGCGTTGGAGCGGATCAGCTTTGATGCGTCGTTCAAGCTCTATGACATTGACGGAAATGAAATCCTCACGTCAGACGGCGACACCCGGGTCTTTGTCGGTGAGCCGGAGACCGACGAGTTCATCTGGCACGAGCATTTGCTTTTCGGCGTTGATCCGGGTTCAGACACTTCGCAAACCTATTCAGCCACATTTCGTTTCGTTGACTCCAATGGTGTTTACGGGGATTCCGAACCCTTTACGCTGACGTTCAAACCCATCGAACCGCAGTCGTGTGGCGGTGGTGGTTGCGGTGCGATCGGCATGGTTGGCATGATTCTGACGCTGGTCGGATTGACACGATTTCGCCGCTAGGTGAATTCCCCTGAACAGCCCGAGGTACAGCAAAACGTCCTATATTTGCAGCACGAAAATCAAGATTTGAAACGCGAATCGCGTCCCGTAAAGCTTGCTTTACCGGACGCGATTCCTGTTTGGGCGGAGCAGCAGTCATATCCCAAGCCGCCTTCATCCGTCGTCGATGCATTACTAGACGCTGGTGCGATGTTATCTGTCACTCGACCGGTTCGCGCAGACGTCGGCACTTGATGAACGGAGCATGGTCTCAAGTGATTCGTATCAGTAGACGGATGACGTTCGCGGCGATCGGGATGTTGATCGTCGCCGCAGTTTGCGCCCTGACCAGTGCGAAGCGCGATCACGCGTTCGTGATGCAACTTTACGAACAGTGGATGCCGGTGTTTCTATACACAGTCGCCGGTATGCTGGCTGTGATTGCGGGTGGCGTCTTCGCAACCGGGCGACTTTGGTTGCAGGAATCGGCGCGGTTGAAAGAAGCGGTTCGCGAAGCCAAGTCGCACGACACACAGATTGAACCTGCGCAGTTCCGCGTCAAAGAGATTCGCCTTTGCGCCGACGTGATCGCCAGCACGTTGGCCACCATGCGACACGAGCACAAGCAGATGAGCGACGTCGCATCTCGCGATCCGTTGACCGGATTGCCCAACCGACGGGCGTTCATGCAAACGTTGACGCGCGAAGCCGCCGTCGCGGCCAGAACAGGCTGGCCGTTGTCGCTGATGATGATCGACCTTGATCACTTCAAGAAACTCAACGACACCTACGGGCACCAAGCCGGTGACTTTGTGTTGAAGCGCGCGTCGCGGAGGATGGCCAGCCAGCTTCGACGAACCGACGAAGTGGCGCGGTACGGCGGTGAAGAGTTCGTGGTCATCCTTCCCAACACGCGCATCGAGCAGGCCCGCGAGGTGGCTGAGCAGTTGTGCAATGCCCTCCGCTGCGATCCGTTGATCTTCGAAGGGCAGTCGATCAGTGTGACGGCCAGCATCGGCGTTTCGGAAGTACAGGAGAACAAGGTCGATGATGCGACCGAATTGATCCGCATCGCGGATGAAGCGCTTTACAAAGCCAAGTCCGAAGGGCGCGATCGCGTCATGCTGGCAGAAGCCGGCAAGGGCAGCGACGGTGAACTTTCAAAGATCATGTCCTCACTGAAAGTGGAAGCCAAACCGGCGACGCTTGATGCCGTTGATCGTGACGCCATGGCGTTGATGGGCTCGACATTCTCGATTCTGCAACTCATTCCGGACCGCCATCGGGTGGCCCAGGATATTGTCGAGCAAGTGCTGGCGGTCCTTGGTGGAGACCGTGCCTCGATTCACGTGTTGGATCATGCAACGCGTGGGCTGAAATGTCTGGCCGACGTGCGCCTTGGTGATGAGGAACTCGTTTTGCCTGAAGCGAGCTTGATGCGCTGGTTTGAGGACCAACAGCAATCGATCGGGTCGAATCACTCATCGGTCGTGGATGTGACCATGGAACCGATCGGGCCAGAAGGTCGATCGCGGCCCGTGGTGCGAGTGCCGCTTCAGGCTTCCGGTGAGTTCCTGGGTGTCGTGGAAGTTGTACCCCAAGGCGGCGAGCCGACATTGACGCAGCGACAGCAATCGGTCCTGGTGGCGCTCAGTGCGATTGGGTGTACGGCCCTTCGAAATTGCGATCGTCATCAGGCCCTTCAAATTCGATGGGTGCGCCTGATCGAGGCACTGAGCAATACGATTCACTCCATTCACCCATACATGCGTGACCATGCCGAACGGGTCAGCGCACTGTCTGTCAAGATTGCCCGCGAACTGGGTCAGACCAACGACGAGGAATTGCAGCAGATTCAGTTGGCGGGCTTGCTGCACGACATTGGAAAAATCGGATTGCCCCGATCACTGTTCGAGAAGCGTGGACGTTTGCGGGCTGGTGAACGACGCAAGATCGAAGAGCATTGCACGATCGGCGAAAGCATCTTGTGCAGGGTCTCGGGCATGGAGTATCTGGCCAAGGTCGTGCGACACCATCACGAACACTTCGACGGCGGCGGATATCCCGACGGGCTCGCGGGCGATGAAATTCCGCTGGAATCGCGGATCATCGCGGTGGCGGATGCGTGCGATGCCATGCGGTCCAAACGCCCGTACCGCGAAGGACTCAAGGAAGAGGAACTTCGCAATCGGTTGCGGCAGGCTTCGGGCACGCAGTTTGACCCGGCTGTCGTCTCCGCATACCTGACGATGGGCAAGGGGACCGAAATCCAGGCGGAGACGCCCCGGCAACTCTCGTCCGCGTGATCAGAACTCAGGCGATGCTTGCGATTCAATTCCACGCCAATAGCGTCCGATGCAATTCGCTTTGACACCCCCGCGTGGATCAGCTATGTATTGTCCGTGCAGCAAAGATATTTGATCATCTCTGGGTGGAGGGATGAGCGATGAACGCCATTGCGGTCATCCCCGCTCGCTTTGCCTCCACACGATTTCCCGGGAAACCTCTCGCCAATCAGACCGGAAAGTACCTGATTCAACACGTTTATGAACGTGCGTCGCAGTGTTCGCGCGTGGATCGGGTGGTGGTCGCGACCGACGACGAGCGGATTCGTGATGCGGTTGAATCGTTCGGCGGTGAGGTGGTGATGACCCGGGCTGACCATCCGACCGGGACGGACCGGGTGGCGGAGGTGTCGGCTAAGATCGCATCCGATCTGGTGGTCAATGTGCAGGGTGATGAGCCCGAGATCGATCCTGTACACATCGACATGCTCGTTGAGGGTTTGCAATCCGACGGTGAATCGACAATCGCGACGCTGGCGTGTCCGTTTGCCGTGCTGGACGGTGCGGACCCGCGCGATCCCAATACCGTCAAGGTCGTGATCGATGGGTTCGGGCGGGCGATCTACTTCAGCCGCGCGATGATTCCTTATCCGCGCGGCTATGAAACCAAAGGGACCGCCCACCAATCGGCGCCGTACCTGCTTCATCTCGGCGTGTATGCTTATCGTTCGGGGTTTCTGAAAGAAGTCCAAACGCTGCCGCCGACGCCGTTGGAGCGGACTGAAATGCTGGAGCAGCTGCGCTGGATCGAACACGGATATCGCATCGCGGTACGTTTGGTGGACCGAGCCGCGATCGGCATCGACACGCCCGAAGACTATCAGGCGTTTGTCGACCGCAATGGTGCCGGCGACCCGGCGAATCCGTAACCCCAAAAATGATCGACGCGGGATCGGTCGTTTTGCAAATTCGTTTTGCAAATTGTTGTGAGCGTGCAAAGAACCTGTTGCAGTGGTGGACCCCATGAATCCGGAAGACATGTTTGCATCTGTCGGTGAATCGACCGAGGACACCGAATTCTTCACATCGCTGCCGCCCGGATACAAACCGGGGCAGACGAAATTCGTCATCGTCGTCGGGACGGTGATGAGCGGTCTGGGCAAAGGCATCTTCTCCAGCTCGCTTGCGCGCATTTTGCAGGACAAGGGTCTGTCCGTCGCGCCGATCAAGCTCGAAGGATATCTCAATCGCGACAGCGGCACGCTCAATCCCTATCGCCATGGCGAAGTGTTCGTCCTCGACGACGGAATGGAATGCGACATGGACCTGGGGACGTATGAGCGGATGCTCAACCAGGACCTGACGCGTTTGAACTTTTCGACATCGGGGCAGATTTTTTCGCGCGTGCTCGAAAAAGAACGCAAGGGTGAATACCTCGGCCGCGACGTGCAGATGATCCCGCACGTGACCGGCGAGGTGAAGTACCACCTGCGGCAGTTGGCTGTTGAAACCGGTACGGATGTCGTGTTCGTCGAAATCGGCGGGACGGCTGGCGACGTTGAGAACGCGTACTATCTTGAAGCCGTGCGTGAACTGGCGTTTGAAGAGGGGCCGAACAGTTGCTGCTTCGTCGCGCTGACGTACGTGGTGGAACCGCCGTCGCTGGGTGAACAGAAATCGAAACCGGCGCAGCTCAACATCAAGCAATTGATGGCCGTCGGTATCATGCCGCACATCATCGCCTGCCGCGCATCGAGACCGGTGACGCGCAAGGTGCTTGAAAAACTGGCGATGTACAGCAACGTGCCGATCGACCGCGTGTTCAGCATGCACGATGTCGAGACCGTTTACATGATTCCGGAAGCGCTTCGCGAGGATGGCATCGATGAAACCGTGCTCGAAACGCTCGATCTGAAAGCCAAAACAGATCCGAAGGTCGAAGCCGAGTCTCGGGCGAACTGGTCCGACTATCTTTCAAAATACCGAGCGGCTTCGACACCGGTCACGATCGGCATCACTGGCAAATACACGTCACTTCGCGACAGCTACGCGAGCATCATCCAGGCGCTGGAACATGCCGGGACGCACCATGGCATCAAGGTTGACATCGTCTGGATCGACAGCACTGAGTTGAGCGATCAGAACGTGGCGCAGCGTTTGAGCGGTGTTGACGGCGTGATTATTCCCGGCGGGTTTGGCGTTCGCGGCGTCGATGGCAAGATCGCGTGCGTTAAATACGCCCGTGAGCACGGCTTGCCATACCTTGGATTGTGCTACGGTTTTCAGATTGCGGTGATTGAGTTCGCCCGCAATGTTTGCGGATTGAAAGGCGCGGGGAGCACGGAGATCGATCCGAACGCGCCGCATCCGGTCATCGACATTCTTCCGGAGCAGCGCGCGTTGGCGTCGATGGGCGGGAACATGCGCCTGGGCGGTCAGGATATCGACGTTGCGAAAGGCTTGATGGTCTCGCAGATGTATGGCGGAGTCGATTCGGTTCGTTTGCGCTTTCGTCATCGCTACGAAGTCGCGCCGGATTACATCGAGCGACTGGAAGCCGCGGGCTTGGTCTTCTGCGGACGCTCGCCTGATCAACGCATCATGCAGATACTTGAACTATCCGCCGCGGAACATCCGTACTTTGTAGCCACGCAAGCCCACGCCGAACTCACCAGCCGCCCGCTTCGACCGGACCCGATGTTTCTTGGGCTTGTTGAAGCGGCTAGGGATTTTTCGGGCGGCGGTAAAGCCAATCAAACCAAAAGCGCAAAAGTAACGGCCGACTAGGTCGACCGTTCGTAGGGTGGGCCGTGCCCACCATGTCGTTGCGATTCAAACAGCGGTGGGCACGGCCCACCCTACGGTCGCGAATCATCTCCCAAGTCGTCATTCCCGCGCAGGCGGGAATCCAGGGGAAAGCGTTACCACTTTCGACGACGCGATTTCGATTAAACGACACTGACCGTGCGCGATTCTTTGCGCCACTTGTGATGGAGAAGGCCGCGTGGTCTTCTGGCCCGCTCTGGATTCCCGCTTTCGCGGGAATGACGGCACGTCGCGAAAGTCCCTTAACCCGCCAGCAGCACCATCAGCGCTTTTTGCGCATGCAGGCGATTCTCGGCTTGGTCGAAGATCACGCAGTTCGGCGTGCGCGACGTTTCGAAGTCGATCTCTTCGCCGTAGTGAGCGGGCAGGCAGTGCATGATAATCGCGCCCGGGTTGGTCGCAGCCATCAGCTTGGCGTTGACCTGGTATCCGGCGAATCGTTCGCGACGTTCGGCGGCTTCATCTTCCTGACCCATGCTGGCCCACGCATCGGTGTACACCACGTCGGCGTTGGCGACGCCCGACAGATCGGTGACGGCTTCGATTGTGCAGTTGTGCTCTTTACCCATCGCGGCTGCTTCCGCGCAGATTTTTGCGTCGGGTTCGTAGTTGGGCGGAGTGACGGCCGTCATGTGCATGCCGACCTGGGCGCAGCCGAACATCAGCGAGTGGGTCATGTTGTTGCCGTCGCCGACGTATGCAAGCTTCAAGCCTTCGAGGCGGCCTTTCTTTTCACCGATGGTTTGCAGGTCGGCGAGAACCTGACACGGGTGCTCTTCGTCGGAAAGACCGTTGATCACCGGGACTGTCGCGTGGGTCGCGAGGTCGACGACGATATCATGGCCAAACGTCCGGGCCATGATGATGTCGCAATAACGCGAGAGAACTTTCGCGATGTCTTCGGTCGGTTCGCGTTTTCCGATGGAGATGTCGGTCGGTGCGAGGTAGATCGCGTGCCCGCCGAGTTGGGTCATGCCCGATTCGAACGAGACGCGGGTGCGCAGCGACGGCTTTTGAAAAATCATCGCCAACGTCTTGCCCGCAAGCAGCGGATGGGGTTGGCCCCGGAAGCGTTCGAGCTTCAACGTGTCGGCGGTGCGGAGGATTTCGAGAATCTCCTCACGCGAGAAATCCTTGAGTGATACGAGACTGCGTCCCTTCAAGCTGACGGCCATTGGATGAACTCCGTATATGCGTGCGCACATCGTGCGCGGCAGTTTTGTGCGTAGGGTGGGCCGTGCCCACCATGTCGTTGAATTCGCGAACGGCGGTGGGCATGGCCCACCCTACGTTGCGATCCTTACAGTTATTGCAGTACGTTGATGACGCGCTCGACTGCCCAGTCCAGATCGGCTTCGCTGATATTCAGCGGCGGGGCGATGCGCATCACGTTCTGCACAGTGTCTTTGCAGAGCATGCCTTCAGCCATCAACTTCTTGCACCACGGTTTCGCCGCGCCGGCTTCTTCGGTCATTTCGATTCCGATGAGCAAGCCCTTACCGCGCACTTCCTTGATCTTGGAGCAGTTGGCCGCCCGGAGTTTCTCGCGGAACGCCTGTCCCTTGGCATCAGACTGACCGGCAAGGTCTTCTTCGACGAGGGTCTTAATCGCTTTGCGGGCAACGGCGCAGGCCAGCGGGTTTCCGCCGAACGTGCTGCCATGATCGCCGGGGTTGAACACGCCGAGGATCTCCTTCGAAGCGACGATACCTGAAACCGGCATGACACCGCCGCCGAGGGCTTTGCCCATGATGATGATGTCGGGCTTGACGTCTTCATGGTCGACGGCGAAACGTCGGCCCGTGCGTCCGAGACCGGTCTGCACTTCGTCGTCGATCATCAGGATGTTGTTCTTCGTGCAGATTTCGCGAACCTGCTTGAGGAAGCCTTCCGGCGGAACGACGACGCCACCTTCGCCCTGAATCGGTTCAAAAAGAAAACCAACCGTGTTCGGTGTGATGGCGGCTTGCAGTGCATCGATCGAACCGTATTCGACCAACGGGAAACCGGGCGTGAATGGACCGAAGCCATCCTTGGTCTGCGCATCATCGCTGAAGCTGATGACGGTGGTGGTGCGGCCATGAAAGTTCCCGGTGCAGCAGATGATCTGCGCCTTGTCGTGTTCGACGCCTTTGACTTTGTAACCCCACTTGCGTGTGGTCTTGATGGCCGTTTCGACGGCTTCCGCGCCGGTGTTCATCGGAAGGACCATGTCCATGCCGGTGAACTTGGTGATTTCTTCGCAGAACGGTCCGAACTGATCGTTTTGAAACGCGCGGGATGTCAGCGTGAGCTTGCGCGCCTGGTTGATGAATGCTTCGAGAATGCCTTCGTGCGAGTGGCCGAAGTTGAGCGCGGAATAGGCGCTGAGGCAATCGAGGTACTTGTTGCCTTCGACGTCCCAAACCCACGATCCTTCACCGCGCGAAATCACGACGGGCAGCGGTTCATAGTTGTGGGCGCTGTACTGCGACACCATCGCCATGTGTTCGTTGCTACCGAGTTTGGCTTGATTGGCGACTGCGCCAGATTCGTGTACTTGTGTCATGGTCGTATCCCTCAAAATTACTTCGATGCATCGGAGTTCGGGCGTCCGATCCTGGCTATTTCTATATCCTGTTGTCGGCTGATTTGGATCACCGACTCCGATGGCTTTATTCGATTGGTTGCGTATGACCGCGAGACGGATTTGCAACCGACTGTTTTTTGGATGGCAGTTTGCGCGACACCGTTTTGGCTAGGATAGTTGCGCACCACGATTGACGTCGTCCTCCGCGTGGCCGGTGATGACCTCCCGGTTGGGGTGAGTTTCGGTAACCATGCTGCGATTATTAAGGGTTTCGGACGCGCAATGCAACCACTACCACCGGTGGTTCTGGCGGCGGATCAGAATATGCAATCCGAGCAGCATAATCGCGATGCTGGAAGGCTCCGGAACGCCCGTCGCGCGGATCATCCAGGTGCCGTTAAAGGGTGTGCTGGCCATGTTGTAGTACAGCGGAGATGAGCCCAGATCGTCGAGGTTGATTTCGCCGTCGAAGAAAAGCCACGACCGCCCCAGATCGTTGCTGTCATCCATATGTGCGGCGATCTGGCCCTGCTGAAGGTCCATCATCACCGCGACGAAGAACCCGCCCGAAACGGTCGCGTCGGGAATGTCGAAGGTTTGGAATTCATTAAATGCCGGTGCGACGGTGATGGTGTCGGTCCGGGCGAGAAGATCGGCATCGGTCGGATCGAGATCGTCGGTCGGGTCGTCGAACAACAGGATCGAGATGGGCTCGCCAACGGGGACGCTCGTGGAAAGTGAGACGGATATTTCGGTGATGGTTTCTGCGCCGGGCGTCGCGTCGAAGTAATTGCCCCATAAGAGTTGGGCGTCGAATTGGCTCGGGCCAATGTTGTAGGCGCCGCTGCCATCGTCAAGTACGTAGTTCGGATCCGCCGAAACGCTGGTTGCGCTAGAGAGAATGATTGCACCCAAAACCAGCGCTTCCATCGTGCGCGCAGCAGTACCATTTCGATTCATCGTGACACCTTATTGCGTAAGCTATAATCAGTGGATTCGAGAGATCAGATGGGCGCGATGATCGCACATCGGGAGGGGTTGTCAACCCGCGACGTGAAGCGAGATTGCAGTGACGTCGTCTGCGTGCCAGGTGCTGCGTGGCGTCTTGCGAAGGCGGCTCTTCAATTCGCTCAGGAGCGTGGCGACCGGGGTGTGGCCGCGTTCTTTGAACCAGGCTGCGAGGGCCTGCTCCGGTGAGTCGGTGCTGACGGCGTCGGATTCGAGAAGTGCTTCCAATCCGTCGGTCGCGAATAGCACGGTGTCGCCCGGTTCGAGTTGGACGCTTACCGTTTCGAATTCTGCGTCTTCAATCACGCCCATGATCGGACCGTCTGATACCAGTGCGCTCACCGAACCGTCGGCTGCGATGCGAATCGGATAGGGGACACCCGCGCGGGCGAAACCAAGCGTTCGCGAGCTGGCGTCGTAAACTGCGTGCAGACCGGCTGCGAATTCGCACTGCGACAAATACATGCCCGTCAGTTGCGACTGAACGCTTTGAAGCACGTCGCCGGAATTCTTGTCTGTGTTGCCCGCCAATTCCTTTTGACCGATGCGAAGCGCCGTCAACAGACTCGACGTCAGGATGGCGGCTGGCACACCATGGTCCGATGCGTCGATCAAACCGATGCCGACTTTGCCATCGCCAAGGTCTTGTACATCAAAGGCATCACCGCTGACGCCGTCGAGCGGTTGAAAGAGCAGGTTGAGTTTCGCGCCGTCGACTTTGGGAAGCAGCGACATCGAGTCCTGCTGAATGCGTGCGGCTTCCTTGACGTTGTGTTCCAACGACTGCACGGTTCCAAGCAAGGCATCGCGCTCGCTGAGCAGTGCCGTCATCTTGTTTTGCAGTTCGTTGATCAGTGCGAGATACGCGATGGTGTTTGCAGGTGAATCGTTGGTGCGAAATGGCGAAGGCGTCGAAGTCGCAAGCGCCGGAGCAATGTGCCGTTCGAGGACCGGCATTGCCGTCATGGTAAATGATTGGGGCTGCGACTGAACCACGATGCTTCTTTCCTCCGCCAAGTTGTAGGTCTGGCAAGTTGCAAGTCTTCCGAATTGTGATTCTGGGCGACTTGGGACAACTGTATGTCGGAGGATTGTCAATTGAACTTGAACAAAACTGGCGCGCGGCGCGCACTCGAAAGACTGTAGGTCACTCGTGATGAAAGTCGATCGAGCGCTTACTTCGTCGTCATGGTGATGGCCATGTTCCAAGCGTCGCCTTCGGGCGGTGGATTGAGTTGCAGTTGTTCGATTTCGTGGTGGTAGAGTTCGATGGCTGGGTCGTTTGCCCGACGCTCTTTACAGTATTGAAAATGGTGTTTTGACCCCTCCCAATCGCGCTTCTGAAATGCGGCGACGGCTTGGTTGAATGCGTTGGCATAGTCGAGTGTTTCGTCGTCGACGTCACCCTTGCGGCCGAGGAGTTCGTAGACCTGAACGGCTTGTGCTTTGCCTTTGACCTGAAGGGCTGCGAGGTGGCGATAGTGGTATCGATCACCGGCATGGTCGCGGCAGACGCCGGACACCATGATCTGCGTACCGAAGGCCTTGTTGGCACTTTCGAGTCGGGCCGCGAGGTTGACGGTGTCGCCGATGCAGGTGTAGTCGGTCTGGTTTTCGCTTCCAAAGTATCCGACGTATACCGGCCCCGCGTGCACCCCGACGCGCATGAACAGTCTGCGGAATTCCTCAGCGTATTCGGCGGCGGCTGACGCTTTGAGTTCGTTGAGTTTTTGAGCCGTCGCGAGCGCCGATTCGCACCCGACGATGATGTGATCCTCGACGGGCCAAAGCGGTGAATTGAAGAACGCGAAAATGCCGTCGCCCATGAATTTGTTGAACGCGCGGTTCTCGACGAGGACTTCGCCCATCGCACCGAGATAGTGGTTGAGGATTGTTTTGGTCTGGTTGGCGTCGAGACGTTCGCTGATCGAGGTGAATCCTTGCAGGTCGCTGAAGTAGCAGGTGACCTCTGCCGGCTGGGGTGATAGGTCGAGCTTGTCCATGTGCTTGGTGATGGATGCCGCGATCGCCGGTGAGGTGTTGCGGGCCAGTGCACGGGAGAACGATCGCCGCTGCCGTTCTTCGGTTGATTGGCGGTACAACGTGATCAGCGCCCAAGCCACAAAGGTCGTCGCTGCCGGCACGATCGTGGCGATGAAAAATCCATACTTCCACGTCAGGTAGCACGAGATGCCCAGCATCGGCGCGATGAGCAGCAGCAGCGACGCAAACGCAAACCACGGTCCCTTCGTCGCGGTCAACAGCGTGATGATCGCCCCCACGATGATGATCAAAAGCACCGGCATGTACGATGGTGCGACGGTGGGGATGCGGTTTTGCAGCAATGTGTTGACGAGGTTGGCGTGGGCCATCACCCCGGGCATACTCTCGAACACCGGTGAGTTGACCATGTCCGCCTGCGCGGAAGCCGTATGCCCGACGAAGCAGAATTTGCCATCGAGCTTGCCGCGCAGTTCGCTCACCAGTTCGTCAGCCCGCGCCTGCAATCTGGCGTTGTTGGCGATGAGTTCTTTCGTGAACGGACCGGTGATGAGTTGTTCGTGAAGGTTATTGATGCGGCTAAAGAGAGCGCGTTCGTCTTCGTCTTCCGGTTCCAGCCCACCGATTTCCTGATGCATGCGTTCGATGTTGGAAAGCGCCAACTCTTCGGTGGCTTCGATTTCCTTGAGCAACCCATTGCGTTGTGCTTCGAGGTTCGCCCGTGAATCGGCGTCGGCGAGTTCGATGCCAGCCTCCCAAAGCGCCAGTTGCCGCACCCGGGCTTCGTGATCAAGCAGGCCGGACGGCGCGCCTTCGTACATGAGTTCGACGGCTTGGAAGCGGCGCGTGCGCAGGAGGGCGTTGTTGTTGCGAATTGTTCGGCGACACGTGGCGATTTCCATCGCCCGCGAAACCGGAATGTGGGTGAAGCTCTTTTCCCAGGTCGGTGCGTCGCGGTTGATCTGCCAGTTGATCAGCATCTCGCCGTTTTCGTTGAGCGGCAGTCGCCACACGTTGGACTGCTTGTGATCGGTGATGATCAGGCGGTTTTTTTCATCAGCCGCAATCGTCTTCAGGTCAAAATCGAGGATGTCTGCCGACAGCGCGAAGGCGATTTGTTTGACGACTTTGCCTTCGAGTCGTGTCATCACCGGAACGTGGCGCAGAATCCCGTCGTCATCTTTCTTGAAATTAACAAACCCGATGCGTTTAGCCGCCGCAGCGATCTCTGCAACCGGAACCGTCGGATCGATACCGTTGGGCAACAGGCGGCTATACGCTGGGTCCACGTCCAGACAATGCTTGCGTACGTAGTGGCGCGAGAGTGCGCGGGAATATTCGCGAAATACATCGTGGCGATCGCGCGAGGCGATGTTGGGCGGATGGTTCGGAAGGATCGCTGCGTACGCTTCTGCCAGGGTTGCATCGGCGTTCTTTGCCAACAGCTTCTGAACGAGATACTGCGCTGCGATGGGCTTCATGCGGCTCAGGTGAATTTCAACATCGCGTACGGGGATGTTGAGACGCTCGGCGATCTCATGTTCGTCGAGGTCAAACTGCTGGCGCAGAAGGTGATCGATGCGGGCCTGCACAAATCGCGTTTGGGAATCATCGTCGGCTGGCAGATTGAGTGTCGCTGCGAATGCCTCGCGGGTGATGGCGGGATTTTCATCGAGGAGTTTGCGGGCGTCATCGCGCAGCTGCTGCGGATCAAACGATGGCGGTGACGTTTCGAAAAAGAGCGCGACGTAGACGTTGCCCGCATTTCGAATCGCGGTGGCCAACTCCCGGTCGTCATAGATGGCGTTGGCGATGGACGTTTCGCCCAAAACTTCGTCACCGGCTGCATCGGTATCGTAGTCGGGTTCGAGTCGCGGGTCGGAGATGCGCCCGGGCGACGGTTCGGCGTAGACGATATCGAGCAGGATCGTTGCCGCGCCGCATTCATTGAGGATACCGACGAGGTCGGCTTGCATGCGGCGGGGCCAGGGCCAACGGTGGATGCTTCGCAGGGCGTAGTCGTTGATGTCGATGAGGACGATGCGCGGGTCGGCATCGATCTGGTTGAAATGACGGAAGCCCTGGTCGAGTTGATAGCGTGAGAGCGGTACAAACCAGCCAGCCAGGTATGCCAGCACCGCCAGCGTGGTGACGAAGGTGCCGACCGAAAACGCCCAGAGGCGCCGCTTGATCCATTCGCTCAGGTTCATGCGGGCATCGTAAACGCACCGGCGAATGTCCGCCACGGTTCATCCGGCTCGATGGTGAATGTAGGGTGCGGCTCGCCGCACCTTTTTGGAGGACTGGATTTGGATACCCGGTGCGGCGAGCCGCACCCTACGCGCTTTCTCTTGCGATTTGTGCCAGCTTTTCTTTCGCCGCGCCGGAATCGATTGTCTCTGCCGCCAACTCGACGCCGTCTTTCAGCGTTTCGGTGACGCCGTACACCGTCATCGCTGCGGCTGCGTTGAGCACCGCGTGATTGCGTTTCGGGCCTTGCTCGCCGTCCAGGATCGCCCGAACGCATGCCGCACTTTCAGATGGCGACGCGACGATCAGGTTATCGAGCGATGATGCGGGCAGTCCGACATCGCCCGGGTTGACCGTGTGCATTTTGATCGCACCGTCGCGCAACTCGCAGATGTGGGTCTTGCCGGTGATCGTCAGGTCGCAGAGTCCGTCTTCGCCATGCACGACCCACACGCGGGTGGCTCCGAGTTTCGCGAGAGCGTTGGCCATCAGGTCGAGATGGTCGTATCGACTCACGCCGAGGATTTGAAACTCCGCGCCAGCCGGGTTGGCCAGCGGTCCCAGCAGGTTGAACATCGTCCGTGCGCCGATCGCCTTGCGGACGGGAACAGCGTGCACCATCGCCGGGTGCAGATGGGGTGCGTGCATGAATGCCAGGTTGCAGCGTTTGAGGCATCGCTCCAATGTGGGGATGTCGGCTTCGAGGTTGATGCCCAGTTCGATGAGCACTTCACTGCTGCCGCTGACCCGTGTGTTGGTGCGGTTACCATGCTTGGCGACGACAGCCCCGCCGGCGGCTGCGATGATCGCTGCCGTCGTCGAAACGTTAAAGGTGCTGATGCCATCACCGCCGGTTCCGCAGGTGTCGATGCACGGGCGGATGGAGCTGACGCGTTTCGCCGCCTGCCGCATCGCTTCTGCCGCCCCGACGAGCTCGTCCACCGTTTCGCCCTTGGTCTTCAGCGCGCAGATCAATGCTGCCGTCCATTGCGGTTCGAGCGCGCCAGACATCATCGACGTGAACGTCTCCCGCGTTTCTTCGCGCGTCAGGTTCTCGCCCTTCTGCACGCGGCGGATCTGTTTTCGAATGGTCGGCTGCACGCTTACTGGAATCCTTGGTGATGTTTCGTCCCATTGGTCAGGTGCCAACGGAGTCAGTACAGTGTAGCAGATTCAAGGGTGAAGTTTGATTGCGATTGGATATCGGACGGTCAAAACGTGGATGGTGCATCGTCAAATTACGCGGATGTCGATGATACGATCGTGGCTGTCTGCACCGCACGGGGCGTGGCGCCGCGAGGCATCGTGCGCCTTTCCGGACCCGATGCGTTGGCAATCACGCAAGCCGTCTTTGAGTCTGCGTCGCCCGACGCCTTGTCGAAACCGCTCGGTTTTCGCCGCATTGATGGCCACATCGTCTTCGATCATCACCACCGCGCCCCCGCGCAGGCCTACGTTTTTACCGAACCCCACAGCTACACCCGGCAGGATTCGGTCGAACTGCACACCGTCGGCGCAGCCCCCGTGTTGGAAATGCTCGTCGAACGCTGCATCCGAGCCGGCGCCCGACCCGCGCACCCCGGCGAATTTACTGCGCGGGCGTATCTTTCCGGTGCATTAACCCTGTCAGCCGCCGAAGCCGTCGCAACAACGATCCACGCCCGCACCGATGCCCAGCTGCGATCCGCCCGCAAGGTGATGCGGGGCGACCTGCGCGACACGATCGTCGCGTGGCAGGATGCGTTGGCCGATCTGCTTTCGCTGGTGGTCGCCGACATCGACTTTGCGGAAGAACCGATCGATTTTATTTCGACCGATGAGCTGGCGTCGAAGGTTGCGGACCTTCACGGGCGACTCGGCGCGTTGATTCGATCGTCCGAATCGCAATCGCGGATCGACGCGGTGCCCCACGTGCTGCTTTTGGGTCTGCCCAATGCGGGTAAGAGTACGCTGCTCAATGCGCTGACCGGAATCGATCGGGCGATTGCGTCGGCTGTCTCGGGCACAACCCGCGACATTCTTTCTGCGCCGGCGACGCTCGATGGCATCGAAGCGATCTTGTTGGATTCTGCTGGCGTCGATGACAGCCCTGATCTTGTGCTCGTTCATGCGCGGCAGCGGGCGCAGGAGGAAGCCGGTCGCGTCGATCTGGTGTGCATCACGGTGGACGTGTCGCAGCCGCTCGATGCCGAGGGGATTGCACGGCTCAAGCGGTTGGCCGATGGGCCCAAGATGTTGATCGGAACCAAGTTCGACCTTCTTGGCGGTGATCGAAGTGATTGTACGTCAGCTTTGCGGCAGGTTGTGGACATGCCAGTCAGCGTGGTGAGTGCGGCATCGGGCGAGGGGATCGACGATCTTCGCAGGATGATGGCCCGCGAATTGATCGCGCAGGCGACGGACGCGGAGCACAGCGCCATCTCGCTTTCGACCAATCAGCACGTCGCGCTCACGACGGCCAACGATGCATTGGTGCGATGTCTGGAATTGACGACGACTTCCGACAACTTGCTGGACATCGCCGAATTGGTCGCGCTTGAATTGCGGGAGGCGTTGGATTCGCTGGCATTGACGACCGGAACGGTTTCGACGGACGATCTGCTGGGTCGCATTTTCTCGTCATTTTGTATTGGAAAGTGATGCTTTTGAAACTGTTCAACTTCTCGCCGGTACAACGACAAGATCCAAAATCGACGACAATGACCAACTGCGGTTTCAATTGACACCAAAATTCGCGCCAGTTACAAACAGTCCGGCGTTTGTGTGAACAAGCGTGCATCCCGCCAAAGGGGCAGGTCGGCGAAGGACAGGGTTGGCTATGATCATCACAACGATCGGCAGGAAGACAAACAACTCGCTCGAAGCATTCGGTCAGTTCTGGATGTTTTGTCTGAGGACGACCCGTTGGATGTTCACCGGGATGTTCCAATACAGAAACTGGCGGTTGGTGATGCCGCAGTTTTATGAAGTCGGTAACCGTTCGCTGCCGGTCATCGCGATCACCGGTACGTTCGTCGGGATGGTGCTGGCTGTTCAGGCGTACGACCAGTTGCACGCGGCTGGCTTTGCGGAGCGCATGGGGGTGCTGTTGAATTTGACGCTCGTCCAGGAACTCGGACCGGTGTTGGCCGCGGTGATGCTTGCCGGTCGGGTCGGCGGGGCGCTGACGGCTGAGCTTGGCACGATGAACGTGACGGAGCAGATTGATGCGCTGCGTGCGATGGGATCTGATCCGATTCGCTATCTTGTGGTGCCGCGATTTCTGGCGTGTTTGATTTTGTGCCCCGTGTTGACGCTGTTTGCCGACGTGTGCGGATCGGTGGCTGGTTCGTGGATCGCGGTCGGGCTGAAAGACATTCCCTACGAGCCCTACAGTTACTACACGATGGACGCGGTGGCCAAGTGGGACATGGGCGTCGGGTTTATCAAGAGTTTGATCTTCGGGTGGATCATCGGGATGGTCGCCTGCTACAAGGGGTTTCATTGTCGGGCTGGGGCTGAAGGCGTGGGGCGGGCGTGTACTGAGGCGTTCGTCGCGACGTTTATCGCCATCCTCATCGTGGACTTCTTCATCGCGAGCTTCAGCACGGGTTTGTACAAAGTTCTCTACGGTTTCAAATCGTTGGTTTAAACGTTGGCAGCAATGACCGAAAGCGAATCCAGACAATCCAATGCCAGCTCAGCCAATGGCGGCGATTCCGTCGTCGAGTTGCGCGGCGTCAGCAAGCGCTTCGGCTCTCTCGAAGTGCTGCGCGATGTCAGCGTGAAGTTTCGCCGCGGTGAGACTGCCGTGATCATCGGCGCGTCGGGTGCGGGCAAGAGTGTGATCCTCAAGCACATCGTGTCGCTGCTCAAGCCGGATACCGGTGAAGTCCACTGTCGCGGCGAGCGGATCGATACGATGACCGAACGTGAACTCGTGGCCGTGCGAACGCATTTCGGATTCCTGTTTCAGATGGGGGCGTTGTTCGATTCGCTGACGGTGGCGCAGAACGTCGCGTTTCCATTGGTCGAGCACACCAAACGAACGGCGGCAGACATCGCCAAAACCGTCTCTGAAAAACTGCGGATGGTCGGTCTCGACGGATTGCAGGAAAAGAAACCGGCGCAGCTTTCTGGCGGTCAGCGCAAACGTGTCGGCTTGGCCCGGGCGATCGCGCTCGATCCTGAGATCATTCTGTACGACGAACCCACGACGGGATTGGACCCGATTCGCTCCGATATCATCAATGAACTCATCATCAAATTGCAGCGTGAGCTTAACGTGACCAGCATCGTCGTCACGCACGATATGGCCAGCGTTCGCAAGATCGGCGACCGGGTCGTGATGTTGCACGAAGGCCAGTTCATCTTTGACGGTTCGCCCGAAGAGATGGAAACCAGCGACGTGAAGATCGTGCGGCAGTTTGTCGAGGGGCGGGCAGAGGATGAGCAGCTTGCAGGTATTCGCATGAAAGGCAAACCATGAACGAATCAAAAAGGAACTTCGCGGTTGGGTTGTTCATGATTGGGGGAATCGCCGTCCTTGGATACCTGATGGTGCTCTTCGGTGAAGCGCCGGGTTGGCTTGGCGGTGCGGAGTACGAACTGCGCATCGAAGTCAATGAGATTTCCGGCATCGATGACGGAACGCCGATCTACCTCAACGGCATCAAAGTCGGGCGGGTGACAACGTTGAACTTCCTCGACATGGCCCATCCCGAGATGGGCGTCGTCCTTATGGGTAAAATCAAGAACGAGTTCAGCATCCCCGTCGGTGCACGTGCGGAGTGCATCAGCCCGACGCTTGGCATCGGTCGGGGTCGCGTTGATATTTTTGCGAGCGGAGGCAGCGGTCACATCGAACCCGGCGGCGCGATCAAGGGTGTGATGGTCGATTCGCTTGAGCGCATTTTCCCAGAGCAGATGGCCACCTCGTTTGAAAAAACGGTCGTCGGGATCGGCGATTTTGCCGAAGCCTACGCACCGGTGGCGAATGACGTTCACGAGCTCTTGAAGATTCGCACCGTCGGTGAAGTCGACAGCGATCCGGAAAAGATGGCAGCCAATCTTTACACGGCTGTCCAGCGACTGGATCAGGTGCTCAAGAGTCTCGGTGAAGTCGTCGGTGATACTGAGATGCGCGGCAAGCTCCACGCGGTGATGGACAATCTGCTGGCGATGACCGAAGACGCAAAAGTGGCGATGTCCGATCTTCGCGAGACCACCGCGGCGCTCAAGACCGACATGGCCAAGATCACGAAAGGGGCAGAGCAAGCGCTAACCAGCATCGACACCAGGGTCAACGAGCTAGCCGACGCGGCGCTGCCGACGCTCGATCATGCGGCGAAGACGGCGTCGAACCTGCACCGCGTTTCGGACAAGATCGCCGACGGTGAAGGCACGCTCGGGCGACTGCTCAACGATGAGCGGCTTTACGAAGCGACGCTCCTGGCGATCCAGCGCGTCCAGGACATGGTCGATTCGTTTAGACGGTTGGCCGAGCGGTTCGAACGTCGCGGGCGGATTGGTTTGGAAGTCGGCGGATTCCCGGCGGATCAGCCGCTGTCTGAACCCAAGTAAGGTTGGCTTTGATCGCGGGCGCGTTTTCTCCAGACGTATTCGACAATCAACGCAAGTGCGAATGGCCCATACCATGCCGCGAACACCCACGTCGGCATGACCCATTCGCCGGTCTGCGATCGGTGACTTTCGGCTTCAAAGTACACGGCTGCGGTAACGCAAAGCATCAGCCAGGCAACGCGCACGCGCGACCACGCAAAGAACAGCGTCCACGTCAGATACCACGCATGCACCACGGGCAGCGCCAGAAACAGCACCGCGAAGATGCGCGTGGCATACCGTGGCAAGTCGAGGCGTTTCGAGGAAATGTATATCGCAAACACAGCCACGACCAGCGCGGCGAACATGCGCGCCCGACGATCACCCAAAATCGGCTCGGTTAACGTGACGAGAGCGCCCAGGCTTGAAGTTGAGCCACCGAACCGCAGCAGGCTGTCGAACACGTGCCAACCCGCGTCACTGTATGGCAGGTAACATCCCACCATGACGGCTATCGCCGCAAGAACCGCAATGGGCCGGCGAAACATGAGCCAAGGCAAGAGTACAATCGCCACCGTCTTGGCTGAGATTGCGACACCGATGAGTGCTCCACATTTCCAGAAATGCTGGCGGTGTCCACAGATCGACGCGCCGGCCAACGCGAGCAGCATCAACGTGTCCTGATGCCCATCGATGGCGAACGACGTGATCGTGAGCGGGCACAGCGCATATAGTGCGGCCCAGTGCGGCGATCGATTCAGTAGTAGCAGCAAGCGCCCCACAACTGCGATCGCGAGCAATTCAATGAAAACGAGAAACCCCTTAACGATGTAAACCGAGTTGCCGAGTGCGCTGGTCAACCGAAACACCAACTGCGAAAGCGGCGGATAAATCGCCGGGTAATCGGGGTGGTTGATCTTCGGCCAATTGGGATCTTCGCGGATGAGGAGAGGGTCGTTCGTGTTTGCGGGGATGGTGGTGTACGGGTTTGCGCCGTATCGCTGGATTTTTCCTTCCCAGACGTATCGATGCAGATCGTCGCTGGGCACGGTGTGCAAAAGCGCGAGGCGAATCGCGACGATTCCCACCATCCACAACGACCACGATCCCGAGCGCGCGGTATCGCCGCGAAAAAGTGAACGTGCGATGAGGCCAAAGCCGACGGCTCCCGCAACCCACGCCAATTGAAATACGCGCAAGTGTTGGCGATAGTCGCCGAGAATCGCGCACGTCACCACGAAGCCAGCAACGAGCAGCCAACCGACCACGATCGGTTTAGCCAGTCCGGCGCCGTTGGTATCCTTCGTTGTGCGCATGGTTTGCAGGAAGGAAGCTGGTGTGCCTCAGCCGAGTTAGTTTGAAGTCGCCTGGATGGCTGGCGATGCGTTTGAATCCGCAGCTTGTTCATCGCGTCGACGTAGCAGGCGCACGGGTCGCGACAGCACACCCATCCAAAGAAAACCCAATCCATACAGCAACAGAAAGATGCTGAAGAAGTAGCGGTTGCAATCGAGATATTGTTTGAACGTCCAAAGCGAATAGACGCCGAGGACGATTTCCAGAATCCAGAGTTGCTGTTGGGCGACTTGGTAATGGCCCATCGCCCGCTTGCCGGCAGTGCTTCCGGATTTTGGCGTGCGGACGAATTCGCCGCCTTTCAGATAAAGCCCTCGAATCACCGCGATCGAATTGTTGACGCAGATACCCACGCCCAGAATCAGCATGCTCGGAATCACCCGCACACCGCCCCAGCCCTCACCCAGCGCGAAGCGTGCGTAGGTGTAGACGGCTGACGGAATAATCGCCGTCACGCAGACGACCGCCCATATTCCGTAGAACCATTCCTGAAAGTGTGCGCCTTTGAGCCAGATCAGCAGCATCGGTCGCGCGACGACCGCCAAGATCAGCATGAACACCGCGACGGCATAGTGCGTCAGATGCAGCGAGGCTTCGAGCTTTTGACCGATGGTCAGATGCGAACGCCAGATGCGCGGGAGCAACTTGCGGGCGACTTGAATCGATCCGGTTGCCCAACGCCGCTGCTGACTCTTGAACGCGTTGGCGGTCCCGGGCAGTTCAGCCGGACACGCGACATCCACGCAGTATTCGATTTCCCAACCGGCTAACTGAGCGCGGTAGGAGAGGTCGAGGTCTTCGGTCAAGGTGTCAGCCGACCACCCGCCGACTTTTTCGTCGAGGATCGCCGCTTTTCGCCAGATGCCAGCCGTTCCGTTGAAATTCATCAACAGACCATTCCATGCACGGGCGCCTTGCTCGATGGCGAAGTGCCCGTCGATGCCGAGTGCCTGAGCGCGGGTGAGCCAGGATTCGTCGCGGTTGAGATGTCCCCAGCGTCCCTGCATGCATGCCGCTTTTGGATTGGCGACGAGCAGGGCGATGCACTTTTTGAGGAATTCGGACGGTGGGACAAAGTCCGCGTCGAAGATCGCGAGGAACTCACCTTTGGCCTGTGGTGTGGCGTGGGCGAGCGCGCCGGCTTTGTATCCGTGACGGTCGTCGCGCCGGACGACGCGAATGTCGAACCCGCGGTCGGCGTATTGTCGGACGATCTTGTCGATCAGATCGCGGCAGTTGTCGGTGCTGTCGTCGAGGACCTGGATTTCGTGTTTGTCTTTGGGATAGTCCATCGCCACAACGGCATCGATCAAGCGCGTGACGACATCGGCTTCGTTGTAAACGGGAAGTTGCGTCGTGACGGTGGGCCAGGATGCGCGATCGTCGGCTTCGACAAAGGCATCGATGATCGCTTTTTGCTCCGCGCGCTTGGCTTTCTGTTTGCGGGCAAAGAGTGCGAGCAAGATAGCCAGGTGCAAACCGTATCCGGATGCAGCGACGGTTGCGATCAGAAACAATACGAACGACATGTCAACGAGTATGGGTTGCAATCTGGTGATTAACTCCGGGTATCATTTTTGATATTTGGCGGCCGCCATCGGAACCGAGGACTTGCTTGTGCTGCGGGAATCGATTTCGATCGGCCACTATCTATCTGCGCCAGTTGTTCAGTCGCCAATCATATTTGAGGTACGACACACGCCACGTGTCCGTTCGTAACGACCGGGCAAGCGAGCTATCTTGCACGTTGTCAGCCGCAAACGTCAAGACACTGCGGCTGGAATTCTTATATTTTGGGTTAATCAGGTCGGATTGGTACCATTGTATCAATTCTGACACCGACCAATTCTTCTTAGTTGCCTCAAATTGACTACGATTTTTGTCAGTGAGAAACGATTGGGTGGCTCGGTTGAGCTGCTCGTCGAGACGTTCGGCGACGAATGGTTCGCGGCTTAGGACTGGGCAACCGAGTGCGCAGCAGACGAGGGCGAAGTGGATGCGCGGGTCGCCCTGGTCGGGTGCGAGTCGTTCGAATTGCTCGCGCTTGCTGGCGTCGAGATCATCCCACTGTCGAAGCATGAATTTCTTTTCGATGTCGTCCAGCGTAAGGCGTATTTTGCCGACCTCGAACCGAATGCCGACGAAGAAACCTTTGCTCGCCGGCAAACCCTCGATCGGTTGCTCGACGACGGAAAACGATTCCCATTTCGTTTCGTTATTCGGCAGTCGCAACGTCACGCCATAGATCGCCAGCGCGTTGTACGCATTGATCCAGAACGCCTTTCGTTCGTCGGATGTCTTCAGTTGATCAAGGTCAAAGTCGGCGAGCTGACCGACAAACGCAATCAGGTCCGCGTCTGTTTTGGCCGACTTGTAATCAACAAGTCCGGAATGGCTCACGTGGTTTTGCAAGAACTTCGACCAGCTTTGATCGGTCTGTGCTGTGGCGGCTTGGGGAACCGGTGCGTCCCAAGCCAACACCGGCGCGCCGGCAACGAGCAACGACCCCATGATGACGATCGTTGCGATTGATCGGATTTGTTTGAAAGGAAATGTCATGCCGCTCCCGTTCGATGCGGCTGATCGAATCCGTTCGGCAGTCGCTGGGTCACAATCCAAGTCAAGCCCGGACCTCCAACGGCTCGATTTTAGGCGAAACACGACCAACGGTCCAACAGCCGGGCCGTCGCGTTGACACTTTCGGAGGCGACCGTTACGATCCGCGACTCGCCTGTCAGCCGACAAAATGTGTCAATTTTCAGGGAATTTTTGCAAGGATCAGACACGATGAACACCGCTTCAGCAGAACTCAAACCACCAACATCGGGCGCCACCATCACCATGGGCAAAGACGGTTTGAACGTCCCCAACAACCCGATCATTCCGTTCATCGAAGGCGATGGCATTGGGCGGGATATCTGGCGGGCATCGGTTCGCGTGTTTGATGCGGCTGTCGAAAAAGCGTACGGCGGCGAACGCAAAATCGAATGGTACGAAGTGCTCGCGGGCGAGAAGGCGCACAACGCCACCGGGTCATGGCTGCCCGATGAAACACTCAAGGCGTTTGAAACCTATCTCGTCGGAATCAAAGGTCCGCTGACGACGCCGGTGGGCGGTGGTATTCGTTCGCTGAACGTGGCCCTTCGTCAGCAGCTTGATCTTTATACGTGCCTGCGTCCGGTGCAATACTTCACGGGCGTGCCGTCACCGGTGAAGCATCCTGAGAAAACCGACATGGTCATCTTCCGCGAGAACTCGGAAGACATCTATGCGGGCATCGAATTTGAAAACGGTACGGAAGACAACAAACGCTTCATGAAGTTCTTCCAAGCCGAATTCCCGGCGATGTTCAAGAAGATCCGCTTCCCCGAATCGTCGGGCATCGGCATCAAGCCGGTCAGCCAGGAAGGCACCGAGCGCATCGTCAAAGCCGCGATCAAGTACGCGATCGACAACGACAAGCCGTCGGTCACCTTGATCCACAAAGGCAACATCATGAAGTTCACCGAGGGCGGCTTCCGCGACTGGGGTTACCAGGTTTCGAAAGATCACTTCGGCGCAACCGAACTCGACGGCGGTCCGTGGACGCACTTTAAGAATCCCAAGACCGGCAAGCAGATCATCGTCAAGGACGTCATCGCCGATGCGTTCCTCCAGCAGATTCTCACACGGCCGGCAGAGTACAGCGTGATCACCACGATGAACCTCAACGGTGACTACATCTCCGACGCGCTGGCGGCGTGTGTCGGCGGCATCGGTATCGCACCGGGCGGTAACATCAACTACGACACCGGCACCGCGATCTTCGAAGCGACGCACGGAACTGCTCCCAAGTACGCTGACCAGGACAAGGTCAACCCCGGTTCGGTGATTCTTTCGGGTGAGATGATGTTTCGTTATCTCGGTTGGAAGGAAGCAGCCGACGCCGTGATCAAGGGCATCGACGGTGCGATCGGCGCGAAGACGGTCACGTACGACTTCCACCGTCAGATGGAAGGCGCGACGTTGCTCAAGTGCAGCGAATTCGGTGACGCGGTCATCAAGCACATGTAAGATCTAGACGTTCGCAGGCAACGTCGTTGTAGGGTGGGCCATGCCCACCGCCGTTCGAATCGCAACAACAAATGGTGGGCACGGCCCACCCTACGGTGCGGAGGCGTGATGGAAAAGAGACGACTTGGCCATAGCGGCATTGAAGTTTCCGAGGTCAGTCTCGGTTGTTGGACGATGGGCGGACCCAACTGGTCGCAGGGTAATCCGGTTGGCTGGGCGGATGTCGATGAATCCGAGTGCATCGAAGCCGTGCACCACGCGCTCGATCGCGGCGTCAACCACTTCGACAATGCCGACGTGTATGGCAACGGCCGAGCTGAGCGGATGTTGGCCAAGGCTTTGGGCGAAAGGCGCAAGGACGTGATCGTCGCGACGAAGGTCGGTCACTTCAAGGGCACCGCGATCAACGCCTATGATCCGCTGCACATCCGTCATCAATGCGAGCAGTCGCTGCGCAATTTGAACACCGACTACGTCGACGTTTATTATTTCCACCACGGCGACTTCGGCGAAGGCGACATGTATGTCGATGGCGCGGTCGAGGTGGCCAACCGTTTGAAGGACGAAGGCAAGATTCGCGCGATCGGGTTGAGCGCATACAGCGACGACGACTTCACACGCCTCGTCCCCAAGATCAAACCGACGGCACTGCAAAGCTGGGCCCACTGCATGGACGACGGTTTTATTCGAAGCGGCGGGGCGGTGCAGAAACTTCTCGAAGCGTACGACATGGCCTTCGTCGCCTTCAGCCCGCTGAACCAGGGGATTTTGCTCGGTAAGTACAGCAGCGAAAAAGCGCCGTCATTTCCAGAAGGCGACATCCGTAGCAGCCGCGACAAATTCAAAGCGGACAAACTCCAAGCCGCCAACGTCTGCATCGATCAGATCAAGTCGATGTTCGGTTCGTCGATTGAAGAGATGGCCCGCGTGGCGCTGCAATATGTGCTTGCACATGATCGCGTCGCGTGCGTCATTCCAGGCTTTCGCAACAAGCGACAGGTCGAGTGCAACCTCGCGGCGGCTGGCAAACCACTGAGCGATGCCGAAGTGCGCACGATCCGCGACATCTACGAAGCGTGCCCGGTCGGCCAATAGGTCACGCGATTTTTGCTAATAGCGCAGCTTGCCCGGCATTGGGGCCCTGCCGCCGGTAGGAATAAAACCGCGTGTCGCAGATCGTGCATTGCGACGGCAAAGCGATACGCTCGGGCGCAATCCCGCACTGCTCCAACTGCTGGGCGATCATCAACGGTAAATTGAGATAGAGTTTCGATTCGGCGGTTGCCTTTCGCAGAACCGTTGATGCGTCAACCGCGCTGGCTTCGGCCTGCATCGCGACGTCTTCCTTGATTTCATAGCAGCATCCACCGGCGCAAGGTCCGATCGTTGCGCTTGCGTTGGACATGTTCGCACCGAATTTGTCGGTCATCGTCGCAATCAAGGAGGCGACGACGTTCAGGCACGAGCCTTTCCATCCGCTGTGTGCAAGGCCAAGAATTTTTCGGGCAGGGTCGAACACCATCACCGTCGGGCAGTCAGCCGTGAAGGCCATGAGGGTGACGTTTGGATCGTCGGTCGCGAATCCATCCACGCCGTCAAAGACGCGGTTTCCGTCGCGCGCACCGACTGCGGCGATGTTCGTGTCATGGGCCTGTTTCGCGCAGACGAGTTGGGCCACCGATGAACCGATTGCATCGCAAGCGCTCGCACGTCGGGTAATGGTCTGGTCGGTATCGCTCCCGCTTGTCGTGGACATGTTGCAGCCGAGCGGTGCAAACACATGTTGCAAGCCGGCGATGTCGCTGGCGAATGATGAACGCCAATATATTGCGGCTGGATCTTTGGGCGGCGACCATCCGGCGCTTGCATATTGGAGCGGTGCGGGCGTCACGGATTAATCTTAAGAAGCACTTTGACGGTGTTTGGTTTGGCGTTGATTTCAAACGCTTCGAGTCCGCGCTCGATGCCGATGGTGCGGGAGATCATCGAGCGCACGTCGATTTGCCTTCGGGCGAGTGAGGCGATGGCGTCGGCGAAGGGGCCGCAGCGACTGCCGACGATATTGACTTCGTTGATCACCGTCGGCGCCAGGTCGATCTTGCCGCCATCGGCGTAGGTGCTCTTGAGGACGATCGTTCCGCGCGGGCGCACCATCTGCTGCGCGATCGCCAACCCCTGCGGCGAACCGGTGCATTCGATCACCACATCGCGATCATTACGCGGCGCAAGGCGCTGCACGTCGATCGATTGAATGTGTTTCTTTTCGGCCAACTCCAGCGTGTGCGGGTTGCGGCCGACCACATCGAGGCGGCAGTCCAGAGTCGAAATAACCTGGGCGATGAGCAGCCCAAGCTTGCCGCTACCAACCACGCTGACGTGCATGCGTTCATCGAGCGGAACCTGCTTGATCACCTGCCAGGCGGCTGCTAACGGTTCGACGAAGACGGCTTCCTCGTCGGAGACGCTGTCGGGGATTTCGTGCAGGTTTCGCACGGGCATGGTGACGAAATCTGCGAAGCACCCGTCCTTGTTGAGAATGCCCAGCACGGTGCGGTTGGGGCAGTGGTTGGACAAACCGGCTTGGCACATGGGGCACGATTGACAAACGCAATTGATTTCGCAGGCGACGCGCTTGCCGACCCACGCATCGGGACCGGTAACGACTTCGCCGACCATCTCATGCCCGAGCACGCCCTTAAAGCCCATGTACCCTTGCATGAGCGCTTCATCGGTGCTGCAGATGCCCGCATAGCGCACCTTGACGAGGCACTCTTTCTCGGCTGGCACCGGGTCGGGGTAGTCGTCGCGAAAGGACAACGTTTTGTCGAATACGAGTGCTCTCAAGCTGGGATTCCCGAAGTTACTTGTTCCAGTTGAACCACGATCGTTTTTCTGATTTCTGCGCCCCAGCGTCAGCCGGTGCATTCGCAAACGGATCAGCCACCCCGGACACGAAGTGTTGCCAATCCTCGGCATTGCAATCGTACGATTCGCCGGTGAGCCGGTGTAACGATTTTTCGGCTTCGTAGCAAATCCCGAAATCGCGCTGGTTGAGTGCCAGGATCAAAATGTCCAACGATTGTCGCGTCGGAAAGCAGCCGAGCATGCGAACGGCTTCGAGTCGCACGTGGCGCGAGCGATCATTTTCGACGATCTGACCGGCCAGGTTCACCGACGGTGCAAGTTGCTCGGCTGGTGTGCGATCGGTTTCGATGCAGTTGCGAATTGTCTTTATCGCCATCGATCGGACCGACGCATTGTCTGCCGGAAGCTTTCGGTCAACGTCGGCTTGGACAATTGCGAGGGCGGTGTCGCACGATTCGGGCGTTTGCGATTGATCCAGCACAAGCATCGCCGCCGATCGCACCGGTTCGCTTTCATCCTGGTTGGCCACGTCGATCAGTGTTTGAATCACGCGGGCATCGGTCAGGTGCTTGCTTTCACCGAGTCGGTGGATCGCGCCGCGTCGTTCGTCGGCCGATGGATCGTTCGTCGCGACGGTGATGTAATGGTCGACATCGCCCGAGGTGAGCAGCATCGTCGGTTTGTGATCGCGAATCTTGCCGGCGCACCCGGTCAGCGCGAACAATCCAACCGTACCAATCGCAACCATCAGCCGAGGCGACGTCAGCCGGCATCTTTGTGCGGGGAGTGCAATTCGGGCGAAGCGGGTCTTGGGTGGGCGAATCATGACGCAGATGGGGATGACTCCGGGATCTGGCGATGCGATCGAAATCTGTGATGTATTGAATTGTCAGCCAACGCAAATTACCACCTTTGTCAAACCCGCTCAATGGACATATCCGCGTGATGCATGCGGGGCGGCTGTGAATCAATGGGTCGCGGGGCGGCTTGGCCATAGACGACACCGCCAAGCGCTCTTACAATGCAAATCGCCCGTTTTGAGATGACCGGAACCTGAGATGGATCGCATGCAAGCAGGTTCAGCCGACGTTGACTGGCGGGCAGGCAAATCTGCACGAATTCGATCGGGTCAAGAATTGGTCCAACAGGGTCATGAACGGGCCCGACAGGGTCTTGAATTGGCATGATTCGCTGTTGCGTGCCTTCTGGAAAAGGAGTTCGCTCATTGTTCAATCCGACTTCGAAGCGACATGCATGGGCCGTGCGCGGTGCTCGGTGGGGGTTGTTGCTGCTGATGTGCGGCTTCGTCTTGTTGTCGGTTGCGGTTGACGCCAAAGCTCAGGACGCAGAACCGCAGCGGGCCGAGACCATGGAGTTCGACCCTTCGACGGGTCAGTGGACCGAGGTGTTGCCCCCGGTTCCCGGAACGCCCGAAGGGGATTTGCGCCTCGCCCGCGCAGAGCATGCCCGTGGTGAGCACAAGCAAACCGTCAAAGCCATCAAGAATTGGTTCAAAACGTATGGCGACATGGATCCGCTTCGTCCGGAAGCGGTGCTCCTGCGAAGTCACGCCAGGATCGCGCTGAAGGATTACTACAAGACCTACAAAGAACTCCAGGAATTCCTCAGCGAGTTTTCGGGAACGAACTACGAAAACGAAGCGTTGAACATGCAGTTCGTCATCGCCGAAGTTTTCCTCTCGGGCACCAAGCGAAAGTTTCTGGGCATGCGGATTTTGCGGGCCGATGACATTGGCCTGCGCATTCTCGATGACATCGTCGCCAACGATCCCGATTCGCAGTTGGCAGAGTTGGCCACCGTGACGAAAGCCCGCTACTACTTCGCCGAAGGTGACTACGCATTCGCCGAGCAGGAATACGGATTCCTGATTCAGCAGTATCCTCGAAGTCGCTACGTGCGACAGTCGCTGTTGCAGGGTGCGTACGCGGCGCAGGCGAGCTTCACCGGCATCGATTTCGACGATGCCCCGCTCATTGAAGCCGAGGAGCGTTTCCGTCGATACGTTTCGCTTTATCCCGGGTCAGCCGAGCAGGAAGGGATTGGACTTCTGCTCGACGGCATCAGCGAGACGCGTGCCGAAAAAGAGCTGAGCATCGGCAAGTACTACGAGAAGGTCGGGCGTTTGAAAGCCGCGCGGTTTTACTACCGTTCGACGCAGACCAATTGGCCCGATACGGTGGCTGCGATCGGTGCGACCGAGCGTCTCCAGGCGTTGGTAGGCGTGGAATCGCCCGAGGATGTCGAGACCACCAGCCCGCCGGCAGACGACTTTTCGCCGACGAACGATCCGGCATCGGATGAGACGATCAAAGACGCAATCGAGCAGCGACCCAGTGCCGCGCGAATGAGTCAGGTACCCGGTGATCAGGTCGCGATGCTCGAGATGTATCCGCAATAGGTTCAGTCGAAACACCGTTTGGTCTTGCGGAATCTTCAGAGGTTCCCAGCCAGGAATGGAGTCAGGATGGCAAGGGCCCGAAAATATCGATGCTTGACGCTTGTGCTGCTGATGATGGGCGGACTTACAACCGGCTGCGGATATTCGGCGAAGCGGCCTTTTTCTGCCGATATCGATACTGTCTGCGTCGAAATGCTGCATTCGCGTGAGTTTCGCCGCGAGTTGGAATTTCACCTGACCGAAGCGCTGGTCAAGCGTATTGAGATGGATACGCCGTACAAGATCGCCGATCGTCAGGTAGCCGACACGGTTTTCAGCGGTGAAATCCTCGAGGTTCGCCAGAACGTTCTGGGCAACCAGTTCCAGACGGACGATCCGCGGGCGATCGGGACGTCGGTTGTGCTGCGGTATCGGTGGCAGGACCAGCGAACCGGGGAAATCCTCGTGGAGATGCCCCGATTCGTGCACATGGACAGCTATATCCCCACTGTGGGGGAATCGTTTACCTCCGGTGTTGCGATTCGCTCTCTCGACAGGATGGCCGAGCGGATCGTCGAAACGATGGAAATCGATTGGCAACCGGGCGAATCCGATTGGGAAACCGATGGGCAACCCGGTGAAACCGATAGGTAACACCGATATCGTTCGATTCTGAAATTGGAATCTCTGCCATGAGATTCCTACGATACCTGTGATGGGTTTCCGCAGAGATGGCGGAAACGCTGGCTTGTATATCCCGCAAAGTTGGCCCACAAGAGAGAGGGGCAAGAGAGGGGTTTGCCCAGCGACGACTCAATCGCATGACCATCCGTGGTCAGTCAGCCGCCTAGGAGAGCAAACAACATGCCGGAATCCAACGGCAATGGCAACGATCCCAAGAAGCCAGATCCGAACAAGAAGATGCCGCCGCCCAACATGAAGATGCCGTCGCGCGGTGTGGCGACGTGGATGGTGTTTCTGGCGCTCTCCCTGCTTCTGGTGGTGGTGTTCGCCAAGGGATTCGACAGCCCCAAGCAAATCACCATCAACCAGTTTGAAACGTACATCGACGACGGTGCGATTCAAAAACTCGAAATCAAAGAAGACCACATCTACGGCACGCTCAAACCCAACGATCGCAACCCGATCGCCGAGCGCTTCGAAGTGTTCTATCTGCCGCAGGCGATGGACGGTGCGTGGATCGCGCGGCTTAAAGAAAGACTTCCGGACGCTGAAATCAAACGCGTCCCGCGCAGCTACTGGGTGGAATTCCTTCTCGCGATGCTGCCGTGGTTGTTCATTTTCCTGTTCATCTACCTGTTCGTGTTCCGCCAGATTCGATCGGCTGGCGGGGGCGGGGGCATCCTCGGAAACTTTGGTCGCTCGCGCCATCGGGTGACGTCGAAGGAGCACGTCAACGTCTCATTCGCCGATGTCGCCGGCATTCAGGAAGCCAAGGAAGAAGTTCAGGAACTCATCGAATTCCTCAAGAACCCGAAGCGCTTCCAGCGTTTGGGTGGACGCATCCCGCGCGGTGTGCTGCTCGTTGGACCGCCCGGGTGCGGTAAGACGTTGATGGCCAAGGCCATCGCAGGTGAAGCCGACGTTCCGTTCTTTTCGATCAGCGGATCCGACTTCGTCGAGATGTTTGTCGGCGTCGGTGCGTCGCGCGTTCGCGACCTGTTCAAGCAGGCCAAGGACAATTCACCGTGCATCATCTTCCTCGATGAAATCGACGCCGTCGGTCGACGTCGCGGCGGGAACTTCGGCGGTGGCGGTCATGACGAACGCGAGCAGACGCTCAACGCCATCCTCGTCGAGATGGATGGTTTCGATACGTCGGATCAGGTCATTGTCATCGCAGCCACCAACCGCGTGGACGTGCTGGACCCAGCCCTGATTCGTCCGGGTCGTTTCGATCGTGAAGTCAGCGTGTCGCTGCCCGATGTGCAGGGTCGCTACGAAATCCTCAAAGTCCACGCCCGCAAGGTGCGCCTCGGACCGAACGTCGACATGCGTCGTCTTGCCCGAGCCACGCCGATGTTCAGCGGTGCGGAGTTGGCGGCCATCATCAACGAGTCGGCCATCATTGCGACGATGGGCAACAAAGACTACATCGAGATGGTCGACCTCGAAGAAGCCCGCGACAAGGTTCGCTGGGGTCGCGCCCATCGCAGTCGTCAGGTCGATGAGCATGACAAGAAAGTCACCGCGTACCACGAAGCCGGTCACGCCATCGTGCAGGTGCTCCTCAAAGATGCCGACCCGCTGCACAAGGTCAGCATTCTTTCACGCGGTCCGTACGGCGGTGCGACGTTCTCGCTGCCCGAGCGCGATCGCATGGTCTACACCAAGGAATACCTGATTGCGATGATTCAGGTCGCGTTCGGTGGACGCATCGCGGAAGACATGTTCTTCGGCGAGATCAGCAGCGGCGCGTCGATGGACATCAAGCAGGTCACCGCGATCGCCCGCCAGATGGTCAAAGAGTACGGCATGAACGAGTCGCTGGGCTTTGTTTACTACGGTGAAGAAGAGGGCGATATGGGATTGGGTCGGCAGACCTATTCGAGCCAGACCGCCAACCAGATCGATCAGGAAATCAAGAAGCTGATCGACAAACTTTACGAGCAGACCGTCAAGTTGATGGAAGACAACAAGAAATGCCTCGAATCAATCGCCGAGGCGCTTCTCAAGTACGAAACGTTGACTGGTGACGATGTGCACGCGCTGGTCCGCGGCGAAACGCTGGAGCGCCCGACCATCTCGGACATCCTCGATTCGGAACATTCCAAGCCCGGTTCGGCCATCGGTAAAGCCAAGCCAGCCGACTCGGAATCGGACGCGGGATTGGACCTCGGTGGTGGGAGTTTGCCCGCGCCTGGTTAGACGTTGGTTTCTCAATCCAAAGCAAAACGAGTGCCACTTCCCGTTGGGCGGTGGCACTTTTTTTTGACATGCGGATGTTGCCTGTTGTCCCTTTGCATATCCCTGGATTCCCGCTTTCGCGGGAATGACGGTGCGGCTGCATCGCTATGCGCATGCAATCGGTGCTCTAACTCCAGCCTTCGAAATGAAGCGGCATTGTGCCGCTGCGACAGGCGCCATCGGTGAGCTGATACGTGTGGTGGTGGCGGGCGGATTCGTCTTCGACGGCCTCCACATCACTGCGGAAATGGACGCCGCGACTTTCCTTTCGCGCGTTGGCTGATGCCGCGACCATGCGTCCGAGTTGCAGCATGTTCTGCACTTCCCACCCGTCGGGCGAGTCGAACGTCTTGTCGAGAATAAACTTGCTCCAGAAATCGATGATCTCGACCGTTTCAGTCAGACGATCACCATTTCGAATGATGCCCGCGTTGCGCCACATGAGCGCCCGCAGACTCTGCTTGATGTCCGCGAGGTCGAGCACTGTCTTGGGGGACTGCGGTTTGGCGTTGCTCAAGCGTGCAGGTCGCACACCGTTGCCGTTCTTCAAATCGAGGACGGCTGAGTCGCCGGCGATCTTGCCCATCACCAGGCCTTCGAGCAGGGAGTTGCTGGCCAACCGGTTGGCGCCATGGAGTCCGCTGCATGCCGCTTCACCGCACGCGAGCAGGCCGGGCAGCGTCGAGCGGCCGCGAATGTCGGCGACCACACCGCCAATTGAATAATGGGCGGCTGGTCTGATCGGAATCAGGTCTTTGCCCACGTCGATTCCAAATTCGTCGCACGTTCTGGTGATTGTCGGGAAGCGTTTTTCAAAGGTCGATCGCTTGATATGTCGCACGTCGAGAAAGACGTTGGTGCGTCGCGTTTTGTGCAGGCGGTCGACGATCGCACGGCTGACGACGTCGCGCGGCGCCAGTTCGGCGTCCTTGTGATAGTCGGGCATGAATCGGTTGCCATCCGATTCGACGATGTACGCGCCTTCACCGCGCACGGCTTCGGAGATCAATGCGCGCGTCGCACCCGCGATGTAGAGTGTGGTCGGATGAAACTGTACGAACTCCATGTCGGCGACGGTTGCGCCTGCCCGCAGCGCGACGGCGATGCCATCACCGGTAATTTCCGACGGGTTGGTGGTTTCGCGATAGATGCGACCGTATCCACCGCTGGCGAGAATCGTCCGTGTCGCCCAGATCAATTGATGCCCGTACTTGGGATGGTACGTCACCGCGCCGGCGCATTCGCCATTGATCGTGAGCAGGTCGATGAGGAAGCAGTTCTCGAAGATGCGAACGTTGTTGTTTTTTCTGGCTTGTTCGGTGAGGTGTTCGCTCAGTGCTTTGCCGGTGGCGTCACCGCCCGTGTGCAAGACGCGCGGGGCGTGGTGGCCACCTTCGAGACCGAGGGCGATTTCTCCGTCCTTGCGGTCGAAGGCCATCTGCTGTTCGATCAGATCGCCGATGCGGGCGACCCCTTCGCGACAGACCATCGCGACGATGTCCGGATGATTCAGTCCTGCGCCGACGGTGGTGGTGTCTTCGATGTGTTGATCGATCGAGTCGGCTGGGTCCATCACCGCGGCGATTCCACCCTGCGCCCAATAGGTCGCGGAATCAGGCATCCCGCCTTTGGTCAGCAGCAAAACGTTTGAACCTTCGCTGGCCGCCAATGCGGCGGACAAACCTGCGACACCCGCACCAACCACCAGCACGTCGGTCAGCACGTGTCCCATTCGCGTGGAATCAAAATTGGTCAGATACCGCGACATTGAAAATGAATCAGCCATAACCGGCATCGTAGGACGACTTGCGATCAACGGCAACGTTGCAATGTCGGCAAACATCCGGGGTGGCTCGGTCGCTTGGGGCGGTGTTATAATTCGACCCGTGCTGATTTGCCTTCCCCGCAATCAAACGCAACGCAACACCGAGAAAGAATCCGGCTTATGAACTTACGAATGTCAATGTTATGGGTCGTCGGACTGGCGGCTGGGTGTGTGCCAAACGCGATCGACCCCGGTCCTGACGAGTTACCGCCCAGCGGCGTCATCAAGATAGACCTCGCGACGGCTGCAACGGATAACGGTGTGCTGACGCGCGTGTACGGTTCGTCAGGCGATGGCCGGCGCGGTTTGCCGGTCGTCGGCGGGTTTGATTGCGATGGCGATGGGTTTGTCGATACGGCGATGGGGTCGATCCAAGCCAGTCCGCTCGATCGCCAGGGCGCGGGCGAGGTGCTGCTCGTTTTTGGCGACGGAACGATCGGGGGCATCATCGATACGTTTGGATTCAGCGACCGCGTGCTCAAGATCGCCGGCGCCGATGTGCTCGAAGTGACCGGCGCGGAAGTCTGGATGGATGATGTTAACGATGACGGGCTGGGCGATTTGCTTATTTGTCGACAGAACTTTTCGCCGTCGCCGGATCGCAGAGGTGCCGGCGCACTTTCGATCGTGTTCGGGTCGTCGGCGCTACGTGAGCATGCATTGTCGCATGCGTATCTGGACTTGGCTGATCCGCCGAGTGATGTTGCGATCTTGACCATCGTGGGGGCAGCCGCTTTTGATCGGTTTGGCTTCTGGACGCGCACCGGCGATGTGACGGGTGATGGCATTGTCGACATCATCGTCGGCGCGGATGAAGCCAACTTCGATCAACTCGCCAACACCGGGGAAGCCTACCTCATTCGCGGCGGTGAACATCTCAATGGCAAGACCACCATCGATCTCGCCAACTTCGGCGCCACCGAAATCGCGGGGCATATCCTTAAGTTTCTGCCGCCGCCCGATTCGGGCAATTTTCATCTCGGGGCCACCTGCGCCATCGCTGATCTCGATGGCAACGGTCGTGGTGAAGTGATGTTGGCGGCTGCTTTGACGCGGGCGGGCGGCGGCATTCGTCTGCCCGATGCGCCGCCTGGAACGGGGGCTGCGATCGGCGGCGCACCCGACGGTCGGATGTACATCATCTGGGATGATAA
>DDIR01000119.1:0-65060 GCA_002338715.1 Phycisphaerales bacterium UBA1845
AGTAGAAACCGATCAGCAGGTAGCTGCACAAACCGACCGCTTCCCACCCGAGGTAGAGCAGCAGGAAGTTGCCGCCGAGCACGAGGATACACATCGAGAAGACGAACAGACCGAGAAATGCGAAAAAGCGTTCGTATCCGCGCTCGGGGTGGTCGTGATGCCGCATGTATTCCTTGGAATAGATGACGACGAGCGTGGCGATGAAGGTCACCACCGGGAGCATGACGGCTGTCAGCGGGTCGATGAGGACTTCGACGTTAAACCACGAGCCGTCACCGGGGCCAAACCATTCATAGAGCTTGATAAACATCGCGGAGTGTTCGCCAGCGCCGGCAACTTGTGCGAGCAGCACAAATGACGCGATCGCCGCGCCGCCGACGCCGAAGATCACCGGCCAATGACTGTTGCCCTTGAGGTGGCGCGGTCCCAACGCACCAGCGCAAAGCGCACCAGCGGCTGGCAGCAGCAGAATGAGAATGCTCAGATTGGTAAGCAGCGATTCGTTCATGGATTCCTTCGACCGGATAAAGCGAACGGTCATCCAGCGGTTTTATCCGCTCATCGCCGACCAGCTTTCGGCGTCGAGCGTGTGTTTTCTTCGATACAAGAGTACGACCAGACCGAGTGCCAGACCGGCTTCGACGGCTGCGATGACGAGCAGGAACAATCCGAAAGCATCGCCCGTGAGTCGCCCGTGCAGTCGGCTGAACGCGACGACGTTCAAGACGACGCCTTGAAACATGATCTCGGTGGAGAGGAACATGACGATCAGGTTACGGCGGGCGAGAAACCCGACCATGCCGATCGCAAAGAGAATCGCTCCCAACAAGATGTATGAACTAGGATCTGGCATTCTATTTGGCCTTCAAAACTGCATTACGTTCGTTGAGACATTCGACGCCTTTGTAGGGTGGGCCGTACCCACCATGTCGTTGGCATTCGAACTGCGGTGGGCACGGCCCACCCTACGGGCTTCTGTCATGAAGCGCGTTTAGAACGGCGGCACTTCCCGACCAATCTGACCGACGGGCAGCTTCGGTTCGCCCGTGTCTTCAATGGGCACCTGCTTGCGCGAAATCGCAATCGCGCCAACCATCGCAATCAGCAACAGGATGCCCGACAGTTCAACCACGACCAGATACGGTCCAAACATAATCTCGCCAATCGCCTTGGTGTGACCCGATTCCATCTCGGTGGCTGGCAAGGCTGTTTCGATCGGCACGTCGGTGACGGCCTGCGGAACCTGGGCGGTCAACTTGACCGGAACCGCGTCGATCTGCTCGATCTTTCCGGCGATCGCACCGGCGATAACGAACGACACAAGGATGGCCATCAACGGTTCGCGGGCCCGCGTGTCCGTCGAAACCGCGCCCGACTGCTGGGCGAGCATGATGACAAACGCATAGGTCACCAAGATCGCGCCGGCATAGATAATGATCAACGCAACGGCGAGGAACTCTGCCCGCTGAATCACCAGCAACACCGCCACGCAAAGAATCACCAGCGCGAAGTAGACGGCGCTATACGTCGGTACGGGATGTGTCACCACCCGTCCTGCCGCCAATATCGCCAACCCGGCGAACATGTAGAAGAAGAAGTTGTTCGAATTGGGGGCGACGAAGTGGATGCTCATCAACGCAAGCAATCCCGCAATGACGCCGACGCCAAGAATCAGCGCCGCCCGCCGCTGCGAACCGGACGGTTTGGGCATGGCCAGGTATATCGCAGCGC
The DNA here is from genome assembly GCA_002338715.1 of Phycisphaerales bacterium UBA1845. Classification (GTDB taxonomy): domain Bacteria; phylum Planctomycetota; class Phycisphaerae; order UBA1845; family UBA1845; genus UBA1845. The sequence goes on from DDIR01000119.1 coordinate 1,732, forward strand.
CGCCCAGGGCGAACAACACGTACAGAATGTAGGGAATCATCGAATTCACTGCACATTCCCTTCGGTTCCGGTGGATTTGGATTCACCGGGTTCGCGTTCTTCGATCATTTTTTCCAGGCGTTCGCGAAGTTGATCGTACTTTTCGCGGTCGCCGGTTCCCTGGTAGCCGCTGATTTTCGGATTCTTTCGCGGTTTGATGTCCTTGGTCTGATCGTAGACGTTGAGCAGTTTCTCTTTGTCGAAAATCATCTCGTCGCGCGATTGGCCGACCATGTCGTATTCGGTGGTTAGTTCGATCGCATCGACCGGGCAGGCTTCTTCGCACATGCCGCAATAGATGCAGCGGAGTTCGTCGATGTCGAATTGCTGCGGGTACTTTTCGCGATCTTCCCAGGGCGATTCAGCCGCGACAATGTGGATGCAGTGGGCGGGGCAGGCCGTCTCGCACATGAAACACGCCACGCACGCCACGCGATCGTCGGGATCGCGATTCAGCCGATGCACGCCGCGGTAATTGTCGACGCGGAGCTTGCGCTTTTCTTCCGGATACTGAACCGTCACCTTGGGTTTGAAAAACAGGTGATTGAGCGTCACCTTCACGCCTTCGGCAATCTGCGTGAGGTAAAGCTTGTCGGCGGCCGACAGCTTCGGTTCTTTGATTAGGATGATGTCTGCGTCACTGATCATAAATCTTGCCGATTACGAACTTCGTTTCTATCCACCGAGCGCGTTTCTATCCACCGAGCGGTTGAGTCACCACCGGCATGTTGTCCTGGCGACCGGTGACCGGTTTGTTGGCCAATATGACCACGCCGAGTGTCGCCGCGACAATCGCGATTTCGCTACCAAGGTTAAACAGCACGCTGCGTTGCCAGCCCATGTACACGCCCATCACCGTCAGCACCAAAATGCCAAGGCTCACCGGGATCAAGCCCTTCCACGCCAACCGCATCAACTGGTCGAAGCGGAAGCGGGGCAGCGTCCAGCGGACGAGCATGAACAGGAAGATGAAAAACGCCACCTTCACAGCGAGCACGCCGATCTTGATGATGACCGAGATCAATCCGACATCTTCGATTCCCGTACCGGGGAACGCGGGGCCGATTCCGAAGAACGACAGCTCCCAGCCGCCAAGAAACAGCACGCAGATAAACGCGCTACCGGTAATCATGTGGACGTATTCACCGAGGAAGAACATCGCGAACTTCATCGAGCTGTATTCGGTGTGGAATCCGCCGACCAGTTCCTGCTCCGCTTCGGCCAGGTCGAATGGGGCGCGGTTGGTTTCGGCGAAGAGCGTGATCAGCAGGATCAAGAACGACACCGGATGTAGCACGATGTTCCACAGACCATTGCCGCCGACCTGCCCGAGAACGATTTCTTCCAACCGCAACTGACCGCTGGCGAGCACCACCACGAGGATGGCCACACCCATCGGGATTTCGTAGCTGAGCATCTGCGCCGTCGCTCGGACTGCACCGTACATCGAATACTTGTTGTTGCTCGCCCATCCGCCGAGCACGACGCCATACACACCCATTGATCCGACGCCGAGGATGTAGAGGAGTCCGACGTCCGGGTTGGCGACCTGCACGTTCATGATTGTGTCGCCCAGCATGTACGATCCGCCCCAGGGAATCACGACGAATCCGATGAGGGCGACAATCATGCTGATCGCCGGCGCGAGGATAAAGAGCGGTTTGTCCACGCGGGCGGGGATGATGTCTTCCTTCAAGAAGAACTTGGCCCCGTCTGCGATCGGTTGGCCAAGGCCCCAAAAGTGGAAGTTGCCGAAGAGCCCGAGGAATCCCACGCGGTTCGGACCTTGTCGATCCTGAATCCATGCGGAGATCTTGCGCTCAAAGTAAATGCAGTAGGCCACGCAGGTCATCATCCCAGCGATGAGAACCAGCGACAGGACTGCGCTGAAGACCACTTGATTTTGAAGCCAACTGAGCATGTTACCTGCTGCTTTTGTGATTCAGTCCCATTGCCAAGGTCGAGTCAACGTTGTCTCGACCGGCGCCGATCGTGCCACTGCTCTGTGAGCAATGATTTTTCTTGCGACTCAAAACTCTCAACACTGCTCACAGAGCAGTGGCACGTCTTGACGATTCGTCGAGTGCAACATCGCTCGACTAGTGCTGATGTTCCGGAAGCTGCGGTGGAACATAAACCTCTTTGAACTCATCGATCTCGGCGGCCATCATCCCTAAGACGGTGGGGGATTGATACAGGCCTTCGAGTTCGGCCAACTCGTAGAAAAACTGTCCGTCGCGTTTGCAACCCTGCGGCGGTTTGATGGCGCGGGCGAACGGCTGGACCACGCCAGTCGCGTTGACGAACGTGCCGTCGCGTTCTGCGAATGAACACGCCGGGACCACGAGTGTCGCTTCGTCGGTCAGGGCGCTGCCGAACAGATCGTGAACGACCTTGAACGGAATCTTGCCCGCGGCTTTTGCGAAGTCCTTGCTGACCCATTCGGTCGGGTATCCGCCGCTGATCCAGGCGGCAGCGTATTCACCGGCGCTGGCTTGCTCGACGAACGCATCGAACGTTTCGGTGTTTCCGCCGAAGTGCTTGATGATCAGTTCGATGCCGTTTCGATTCGGGCATTTTTCTTTGCGGATGATGAACTTGGTGTCGCCATTGGTCGCACCGACCGGGAAACGTTCATCCTGCTCGACCGTCGGAACCGGTCCAAGAATCAGCGTTGCGTTGGGCGCGATTTCGCGAATCGTTTTGACCAATAGCCAAGCTTCTTCGCAGGCCAAGAATGGCGAAAGCACCACCGCAATTTTCTTGTCGCTTTGTTTCTTGGCGATGTTTTCAAACCGGTATCGAACCGTTTCGGCCAACGACTCCCAGCGGAACGATTCGAACGATTCGCCGCGACGCAGCCTCAAACGGGTCAGGCGATTCTTATCGTGAATGTATTTGAAGCCGAAGCGACCTTCGTCGCACATCCACCATTGATTCACCCGCGGATTGAAACGCGGTTTGAGTCGGTGGACGTGGTCTTCGTTTTGATCGATGCGGATCGAGCAGCCGGTGCTGCAACCTGTGCAGATCGAATCGGCGCTCTTGAGGAACCAGACGCGCTGCTGGAACAGGAAGTCCTTATCGAGCAGGCAACCCACCGGGCAGATGTCCACGACGTTGCCCTGCATGGGGTTGTCGAGCGGTTTGCCGGGGAACGCGTCGATCTCGGCTTTGCTGCCGCGATTGGTGATGCAGAGCTCACCGGTGCCCGCGACTTCATCGCAGAAGCGCACGCAGCGCGAACACATCACGCAGCGGTCGGAATAAAGCAGCGTTCGCGGCCCGACGTCCTTCTTGGGCGTGACGTGCTTCTGATCGACCATGCGCGATTCGCTCTTGCCGAAGTGGTAGCTGTAATCCTGCAGATGGCATTCGCCGGCTTGGTCGCAGACGGGGCAGTCGAGCGGGTGATTGAGCAGGAAGAACTCCATGCACCGCTCTTGATTTTCATGCACCTTGTCGGAATCGAAGCGTACTTCCATGCCGTCGCGCACTGGTGTCTGGCACGATGGCATCAGCTTGGGCGCCCAACCGAGTTCGCCCGTCTTCGGATGGGGCATCTTCATTTCCATCAGGCACAGACGACACGACGCCACCACCGACAGTCCGGGGTGGTAGCAGTAGTGGGGGACATTCAAGCCGGCTTCGAGCGCTGCCTGCAATACGGGAATGCCCTCGCGCGTTTCGACTTCCTGATTGTTGAGAATGATTTTGGCCATCAGCCGCTTCTATTCAATACGTGCAAATTCTTAACTTCAACGTCTTGCAAGTGACCCGACATCGCCGACCGCGCCAACAGCCCGGGCGAGAAACCGACGGATCAGTTTGCAATTTCCAATGCGATGCGCACCGCGTCGTCATTTTCACTGCGAACGTAGTCTTCCAACTCGCTGCGGAACTTTTCGACGATCGTGCGGATCGCAAACGCTGCGCCATCCGACAAACCACAAATGCTCAACCCGGGCATCATTCCCATTTTCGCCGGGATTTCGCCCAGGAGTTCAATGTCCTGCAATCGACCAAGCCCGCGTTCGACGCGGTTGGTCATCTTGTACATCCACGACGTGCCCTCGCGACATTGCGTGCATTGTCCGCATGATTCATGGGCGAAAAACCGCGCCACGTTGCGGAGCACCTTGCGAATGTCGGTGCGGTCATCGATGACGATCGCGGACGCCGTCCCCAAACCCAGCAGGCCATACTTGGCTGGATCGGAGAAATCCATTTTCATATCCAGTTCGTCAGCCGTCAGGATGCCCATCGAGATTCCGCCGGGCATGACGGCTTTGACTTTGAGGCCATTGCGCATTCCGCCGCCGAATCGATCGCTTTCGATCAACTCGCGGACGGAGAAGTCCATCGCGCCCTCGTAGCATCCCGGTTTCTTCACCGCGCCGCTGATGCAGAAGAGTTTCGGTCCGCTGCTGCCCTCGGGACCAATGCCCAAGAACCAGTCAGCCCCACGATTAATAATGTGCGGCAGGTTCGCGAGCGTCTCGACATTGTTGACGACAGTCGGTTTGCCGAACGCGCCTTGAATCGCGGGGAAGGGCGGTTTGATTCTTGGCCAACCGCGCTTGCCTTCGAGCGATTCGATCAATCCGGTTTCTTCACCGCAGACGTACGCACCCGCACCGCGATGGATGTAGCATTCGAGGTTGTAACCGCTGCCTTGAATGTTCTTGCCGAAGTAACCGGCATTGTATGCTTCATCGAGCGCCACCTGCATGATGTGATACTGCTCGGTGAACTCGGCCCGCATGTAGAGGTATGCGACCGTCGCCTGCGTGGCATATCCGGCGATCAAAATGCCTTCGAGCAACTGGTGCGGATCTTCTTCCATCAGCACCCGGTTGCTAAATGTCGGCGGTTCGGATTCGTCGGCATTGACGCAAAGATACGTGACTTCGCGATCCTTCGGCAGGAAACTCCACTTCACGCCGGCAGGGAAGCCCGCGCCGCCGCGCCCGCGCAGGTTGGCACGCTTGACCACGTCGATCACGTCATCGGGCGTTTGTTCAAGCGCACGCTTCGCGCCGGAATATCCGCCGCCCTCGACGTAGGTCGCCAGCTGCCGCGAGTTGGGCTTGCCGACGTTCTTCAGCAGTACCTTTTCGTATTCGCTCATGGATTCTTCTATGCCGACGTTCGGTTCGCGCCGTCGTACAAATTGCTTCTCGGTATATCAAGTTTGTCGTTGGCGTCGTCTTCCAGAATCTTGCGGACGTTGGCCGGGTCGACGCACTTGTGCATCTTCTCGTTGATCATCAAACACGGGCCATGGTCGCAGGCGGCCAGGCATTCTTCAGTCATCAAACTGTACTTGCCGTCGGGCGTGGTTTCGTGATCGCCGATGCCCAACACCTTCTTGCATTCATCCAGGACGCGGTCGGCTCCGAGCAGGTCGCACGAAATACTGCGGCACGCCATCACAACCTTTTCGCCCTTGGGGTGCGTCCAGAAGTGGCTGTAGAACGACACCGTATCGAACACGTCCGACGGTGTGATCTCGAGCAGTTCCGCGACTTCTTCCATCGCCTTCCAGCCGACGTACCCGTGGTCGTCCTGAATCATGTGCAGCGCGGGAATCAGGACGGCTCGTTTGGTTGGATATCGATCGAAGAACCCGCGGATTTTTTCTTTCAGCGGTTCGCTCAGGCTCGGGCTTTCCTCCGTCGGTGCGTTGACTCGATCTATCGCTTTCCATGCCATGACTGCAAAGGCTCCTTAGCGATCCAATTCTGCCGCGATGATGTTCATCGAACCGAGCACCGCGATGACGTCGCTGATCTGGTGACCGATGACCAGTTGCGGGAAGCACTGATAGTTGATGAAGCTCGGCGGACGACATCGCGCACGATACGCACAGTTGTCGCCATCGCTGACGAGATAGAATCCAAGTTCACCATTGGCGGCTTCGTTTGCGCCGTACGACTCACCGACGGGCGGTTCATGCCCCCGATTGGTCATGACCTGCTCGAAGTGGTGAATCAAGCCTTCGATGCTGAAGTAGATTTCACGCTTGTCGGGCAGCGTTTTCTTGTCGTCGGCCAACACGTTGATCGGGCCCGCTGGTATGTTGTCGATCAATTGATCGACGATCGCCAACGACTGGCGCATCTCCTCAAGACGCACGAGGTAACGGGCATAGCAATCGCCCATCTCGCTGATCGCAACTTTGAACTGAACGCCCGAGCTGTTCTTGCCATCCCAGTTGTCGGCATAGCACAGGTAGGGCTCATCCTTGCGAAGGTCACGACGCACGCCGGCTGACCGAGCCAACGGTCCGGTGAGTCCCCAGTCGATCGCGTCGTCTTTGCTGATGTAACCGACGCCGCGGGCGCGTTCGATGAAGATGCGGTTTTTGGTCAGAAGTTTTTCAACGTCATCGAGGGCGGCTGGCAAATTCTTGCAGAAGTCGCGAACCATCGTCGGCCAGCGGTCGGAAATGTCGGACATCAATCCGCCGACGCGCGTGTAGCTGGTCGTAAACCGCGCCCCGCACAGTTCCTCGAAAATATCGTTGATGTATTCGCGTTCGTTGAACCCGTAAAGAAACGCGGTGAACCCGCCCAGGTCGAGGGCAGCCGCCCCCACGCACAACAGGTGATCCTGAATGCGGGCAAGCTCCGCGATGATCGTGCGGATGACTTTGCAGCGGGGCGTGATTTCAATGCCGAACAGTTTTTCGCAGGCGTGGTGCCACGCGACGTTGTTGGCGATCGGCGACACGTAGTTCATCCGATCGGTGACGACGACATACTGATTGTAATTCAGGTGTTCGCCGAGTTTTTCGAAACCGCTGTGCAGATAGCCAATGTGCACGGTGCAACCGATGACCCGCTCGCCGTCGAGTTCGAGCACGTGGCGCAGGGTGCCATGACACGCGGGATGCTGCGGACCGAGGTTGAGCGTCCAAAGATCACCGCCTGGTTCCACCGGTGCATAACTCGATGGGGCGAATTCGGTTGATGATGCCGCTTGTGTCATGAATTCTTCGGACTCTGTAATTCGTGGGACTGTGTAATTCGTCGGGTTCTGAGAAGTCGTCGCCCGCGCCAGTCGGTTTATTGCCTAGGCGCTGTCGCGCGTCAGCGTTGAGTAATCTTCACGTTCACCCATGCCACGAAGCGGATAATCCTTGCGCAATGGGTGGGCGACAAACCCTTCCCACGTCACGATCCGCCGCAGGTCCGGATGTCCACTAAACTTAATGCCAAAGAGGTCCCACACTTCACGTTCGAGCCAATTCGCGCCGCGCCACACACCCGTCACCGATGGCACTTCGGGGTTCGGATCGTTGACAAAACACTTTGCCCAGATCCGATGACCCAACTCGATCGACAACAGTGAATACATCACGCCAAATCGATCCGCCGCGTCGGGGAAGTCGAGATAGTCCACGCACGTCAGATCGCATAGCTGGCTGAACTTGCAGCGCTCGTCCGTCTTCAAAAACGTCATCACCTCGACCAGTTTGTCGGGCGCGAGAACGATGCACGTCTGTTCATTTTCAGCGTTGGCTTTCTTGATCAGCGAGCGCGGAGCGAAATCGATCGACGCGAACGCATCCTTTAAAGCAGCCAGCACATTGGTGACATCAAGAGGATTCAACGTTTAATTCTCCTCCGATGGAACCGACAATTGCACCAGGTCAGGAGGGGCAGCCGCCATCATGCGCATGCCCTTGCCGTTACCGCGTTCGATGCTGGGGATCACGCCGTCTTTTTCGACGATGCGCTGGATGGCCATCACGCCTTCGAGCAATGTTTCGGGTCGCGGCGGGCAGCCGGGGACGTACACATCGACCGGCAGAAACTGATCGATGCCCTGAACGACTGCATAGGTGTCGAAAACACCGCCCGTGCTTGCACATGCACCCATGCTGATGACCCATTTGGGTTCGGTCATCTGCATGTAGATGCGCTGAAGGACGGGCATCATCTTGATCGCCACACGTCCCGCACAAATCATCAGATCGCACTGACGTGGCGTAAAGCGCATCGCCTCGGCACCGAAACGGGCGATGTCATATCGACTCGCACCGGTGGCCATCAATTCGATACCGCAGCATGCTGTCGCAAAAGGCATGGGCCAAAGGGAATTCTTGCGCGACCAGTTGACGGTCTTTTCACGCAGCAGCCCGATCAGATGATCCAGACGGGTGGTGAGCACGTCCTCCTTGGAGGCCATGTGCGGGGCAGTTTCGACTTTTAGCGATCCCATTGAAACACGCCTTTCCGCCACTCGTAAACGTACCCGACCAACAGCAATGCAAAGAAGAACCCTGCGCCGAGGAGCAGGTACGCAGCGCTGGGGGCAGACCCCGTTGCCTGTCCTGCGTTTTCCGCCACCGATGCGTCGTGAAACACCAGCGCCCAAGGCCAAAGGATGATCACTTCAACATCGAACAACAGAAAGAGCAATGCGACGATATAGAAGCGCACATTAAATCGGCGTCGGGCGTCCGCAATGGGGGGCATGCCCGATTCGTAGGATTCATCTTTCCGGTCGCCCTTGCGTTTGGGACCGACAATATGGGTGAGGATGAGGATCGCGCCGGCCATCGTGATCGCGACGCAGATCACAAAAAGGATAGACGCATAAGGCTGCATTGCGTTTGTGATTGCAAGAAGACGCATGGGGCTCCCCGTTACGAGGCAACGCGATGACACTTGTCCGGGAGTTCGATGCGTGCGATTCAAAAATCGCGATGGGGCATATCACACCAAACCGCCAATCCGCCAACCTAAAGCGGCAATTGGAGCAGTGCCAACGGTCGCACTTTAATTTCGGCTTTCCGCTTTGCAAGGGACTACGAGAATTTTTTCACAATGTCTGTGAATAGTTTGTCTGGAATGGTTTGGCCGGAGCTTGTTCTAGATTGTAACGTGCTGATAGAAAGGATGTTATGGACTTACTGGCCAGCCATGTGCCTATTCGGGTGGTTCGTGGCCTTCGCCTTCGTCAGCGGTCAAGCGGGCTCGGAAGCGGGCGGCGTTCGCCTGTTCGCCGTAAATCCGGGCCTTTTCAACGTCGCCCAATCTCAAATACATGTCGGCCAACTCCTGGCAGACCACACTGAGGCGTCGATCGAGGATTCGTTCCCGCTCGCGAACCACGCGTTGAGTCACCTGTGTTGCACGACCATAGGATTCTTCCACCATCTGCTGCGTCGTGCGGCTCATTTCGACCGCAAAGAGCAGAATCAAAGCCGCCGAGACGGCCCCACCGATAAAGGCCAGGTTGCGCGAAGCGAATTTCCGAACGCGGTAGATCCATGAATCGGACATCGCCGTCACCGGCGCGCCGCGTTTTAGCGCCTGCAAATCCTGGAGCAGCGCTTCGACAGATTGATAGCGTTCGAGGTGATCCAGGGCGGTGGCTTTGGTGACGATGGCGGCCAACTCCGATCCGATCTTGGGAGCGACCTGTCGGATCGGTTTGGGGGCAACGAGCGCCTGATCCAGATCCTTTGTGCCGGACCCGTTCTCATTGGATAGGCGGGCTCGCTGAAGCGACAACACTTCATACATGAGAATGCCCAGCATGAATACGTCGGTGCGGGTATCAACCGAACCACGGTCAGTCACCTGCTCCGGGGCCATGTATGCGGGCGTACCGGCCACGCCAGCCAGTGGCGCAATCGGGTCAGCCGGATCGCCCTCGATCAACCTTGCCAAACCAAAGTCGAGAACCACCGGTTCGCCGGTCGAGTCCATCAGGACGTTGCTCGGTTTCAGGTCGAGATGCATCACGCCGCGCTTGTGCGCGTGACTCACTGCGCTCAATACGTTTTCAAGTATTCTCAGTTTGGCGTTGAGCGATAGTTTCTTCGCCTTGACGTATTCGTGCAGCGGCAGGCCGTCGATCCATGGCGTGACAAAATACGCATGTCCGCAGACTTCACCCTCTGATCGAATGGGGATGACATGCGGGTGGCGCAACCGCGCAAGCGATCGGATTTCCCTTGAAAACCGCAGGTTTCCGCCCTCGTTGAGCGGCGAGTTATAAAACACTTTGATCGCCACCTCTTCACCACTGGCTTCGTGGATGGCGCGATAAACCCTGGATTGTCCGCTTTCGATAAAATCGCCGCGCAGATTGAATCCGGGGATCAGAAGTTTCTCGGGAAGTTCAATCGCTTCAGTAAGACCCGGCGATTCGTTGGCACCTTCGACATCACCAGCCACCGCGGAGCGGATGCTCGTCGCGACCTGCTCATCGATGAGATAGCGCTTCCACTGATCGTAGCACAACTCGCATGAGAGGACGTGTCGGAGTGCCTTTCGCGTTTCCGAGTCGTCCAACTCGTCGCGATAGATCTGGAAAATCTCAAGCTCGGTCAGGCATCCATCCATCCGGGGCGTTCTCAGTGTAGAACAAGGTAATCGGCTTCGACGAGTCAAGCGATGTCATCATAAAGTGTCACACATTGGCACTCTGGGATTCGGGCTCGCCGTGGAATTCGCGGGCGTGCGGTGCTGTCGGTCGTTTCGATGCAGCTGTTTCTCCCGCTTCAATTGTTTTTGTCGCCGCAATTATTTCTCCCATTGGGAAATAAATCGCGGACCCATCGCCAATAGCCAATTCGCGACCCTCCGGCGTTTTTGAAAAACCGACGTCTCGCTGATCCCGACGCGCTCTGCCACCACCTTAATGGGAAGACCACGCACCTCAACCAGGAAGTAGCATCGCAGATCTTTGGTGCTGAAGTTCTTCACCGCAACCCGCAACAACGACGACAAGCGGTGTCGAACCCAAAGGGCATCAAACTGTTCGTCCGCGCGAAGGACCTCGTCTTCGGCTTGCGGGTCCTCCTGTTCCGTCCAGAAACCGGTCTGGGGCTGGGGACTGTTGCGCAGCAAGGCCTTTCGCTGATGGTTGCGTACCACGTTGCGGGCGATGCCGCCGATCCAGTCCCTAAGCCGGCCCGAGGATTTCTCGAATCGGCCTTCCTTCAAACCCGTCGCCGCCCGCTGAATCGCATCCTGGGCCAGGTCGCGAGCCGATTCTGAATTACAGCCGGATTTTGTGAAGTACCGCTGAAGCATTGGCGTGTAGCGGGCCTCAAACGTCTCCCAAGCCCGGCGATTATTGAGCTCGGGAAGGCGGGTTACCAAAAAAGAAACGGTCGTAAACATGGTCTGAGGCGGGATTCCAAAGAATTTTGATGAATTCGGTTTAGTTATGGGCGACCGGGCACAATTTAAGAGTGTTGGCCGCTTCACCCGTTTGATGCTTCTTGAACTTCTGAACGGAGCAACAATCGCCAATAGATCGTCCAGCTGTTTTGGTCGCTCGGCTGTCTTGGTTGCCCGGCTGTCTTGACCCGTTTCGGACACATGCGAATCGAGACAGGTTCCAAGACAGAATCATATTCGGAATTATAGTCGGACGAATCGAAGCGATCCAAACAACTTTGCTGAACAGTTGTATTTGCCAAATGGTCTTGGGGGGTAACAAGTTTGGCCGCACGCCACGAAGTGCCAAGCGCAGCGGGCTGCGGGCAATCGAAAAAAGAGTCTAGTCGGGTTGGGGTGGTTGTCGTGCCAGGTAAGGGTCTCACATTCCAGTGTTCTTACCAGTCATGGCAACAAACCGGCCCGCTGGCAAATTGATGTATGCGTCAATTAGCGTCAACTGGATTACTTAACCGTAAATAAAAGGAGGTGCGCCTCACATAAGACAGATTGAATCGAATGGACTACACAGACTGGGAACGCGATCCGAAAGCACTTGGATGGCGTTCCCAGTTCTTTTTACGCAGCATTCTTATTGCCCAGCGTGCTTTGCGTTCACGTCGGATCAGGAAATGGCAACGTGGACGTCTGTCTTCAGGTCTGCTGGCGGTGTGTCTTGCGGATTGTTGAGATACACCTCAAACGGCGGCGCGTCGCGCGGTTCATGACCACTCGAAGGTAACCACTGCCCGCAAAGCGCTGCGTACGTGTCTGCGAGGTTTTCGTACGGTCCGTTGTGCCGGGCGATGGCGTAGTTGCCGCCCGAAATTTCCTGCACACCGATTTCGCCTTCACCTTCAAAATCATCACCGACGGCGAGGCACGCATCGTATCGAATCTTGTCGGCTGGCGTGACGTCGGGATCATCATGACACAGGCCAAGACAACTCGCGTTGGGGTTGAATAACCCGCGCGGTCCCGCCCACGCCATCAATTTTTCCCAGGCTTTGCCGGCTTCCTGATAAGGGCCGATGTTTCGCACAAACGCGACGCGCTTTGGGGGAAGCTTTTCAATACGAACATCCATGGATTCAGCTCCTTTCGATTGGGGTTTAAAATCTTTGATCAGCGTATCGGGTGAAAAGTGAATGCCCGATGCGCATAGCGGCAATATGGCTTGGCGACGTTCGATTCGGTACTCGGACGGTGATGCGCCGAACGCGGTTCGAAATGCGCGGCTGAAGGCTTCCAACGCTTCGTAGCCAGCATCAAACGCGACATGGGTGATCGCCTGATCGGTATGAACAAGGCGAAGGGCCGCTCGTTCCAAACGAAGTCGCCGAACGTGCTGCATCACCGACTCGCCGACCATTCCCTTGAAAACGCGGTGAAAGTGGTAGGGCGAGAAGCAGGAGATCGAGGCCAACTCTTCGAGCGAAAGCGCATCGTCGAGTGAATTCTGGATATGGACGAGGACGCGCAATATGCGTGCGTGGTAATCTTGTTGGGTTGTTCGTTTCATGCCTCTCGCAATCGTTATCCGCAGTACCGAATTGGGTCAGCTTGTCGAAATCAGCTTACCCGCCGTTCAGCACCTCTGCCTGATGTTTCTTGCGGATTCTGCAATGACAAAAAAATGGGCACAAAAAAAGGCCGCCATGACTTGGCGACCTTGAAGTAGATCAGGATTTCTCGCTGTGTGATGCCCGACGAATTACTTGCCGAGCAAAGTCTTTCGGGTGATGAAGACGCCACCGATCCCAAGCATCACGATGGTGGTGGGTTCTGGGATCGTGCGGAACTCGAGTAACGAAAAGTCCGGGGCAATCCCGTTGCCATCGTAGCTCGAACCCGGTTTGGTTGCTGCAAAGTATACGACCAATTCTCCGTCCAGAATGAAGTTTACAGGAACGGGAACAGTGACCACGCTTACCGATGACGGGCGAGCTGAGATCCCCTTGAATATCGCGTCGGGCTGTTTGACGCCGTCGAAGTAGAAATCAATCGTATCGACAGGAAACGTCGCCGCGAACGAATCATGATCGATCAGACCAATGGTCAATTCAGCTTCGTTCGGGGTTTCGCCGCCAAGGTCAAACGTATGGGTGTAAACAAATGAACCGAGGCTGTCATCGACGAAATCGTTTCCAAAAAGCGATCCATCAAACGGAAACGGTTCATCCGCGCCGGCTGCGGCCATCTCCGAGGCGAAGACTGGCGATTTGCCGTCGTTGAAATCCTGATTTCCAAGTAGGCTCATCGACGAGCCGGCTGCGATCTGCGGGCTTGAGGCAATCGCGATGATCGTCGCGAAAATGGCGCCAACCAGGGCGCGCAACGTTCTGTTCATTTTGTAGCTCTCCCTCTTGAGACCGACGGGACGTACGTCCTCCACGGAAGTACACACATCGTGCCCGTGTCTTATCGGTTAAGACGGGAATTGAATCGGGGAAATGGGGGATCGCGTTTGCTCCGATTGAACCGTGCTTCGTTGGGCCACACGGTTTGATTTGATCGCAACGTTGACGCGACCAATGATGCGGGTGGCGGGCTGCAATCTTGCATGGTGCATCGAGTTGGCGTATAGCTTTGCGGGCGGGAGAATCGTGTTTTGTAAGAATGAACATCGCGCGAGGTGACACCATGATTGAGTTGACCGGTAAACGGGCACTGGTTTGCGGAAGCACGCAGGGAATGGGGCGGGCCAGCGCGATCGAATTGGCCAGGCAGGGTGCGAACGTCACGCTCGTCGCCCGCAACGCCGAATCGCTTGAAGCGGTGTGCAGGGATCTCGATCGCTCGCGCGGACAGGAACATGCCACGTTGTGCCAGGATTTTTCCGATCCGCACGCGCTGGGTGAAAAGGTTCAGACCTACGTCAAAGAGACCGGTCCGATTCACATTCTGCTGAACAATACCGGCGGTCCCAGTGGGGGGCCGATCCTTGCGGCTACGCCCGATGAATTCGTCAAAGCGTTCACCCAACATCTGATCTGCAACCAATTGCTGACGCAGGCGGTGGTTCCGGGGATGAAGTCCGAATCCTATGGCCGCATCATCAACATCATCTCGACATCGGTGAAAGTGCCGATCCCGGGGCTCGGAGTTTCCAATACGACGCGGGGGGCTGTTGCGAGTTGGGCGAAGACGATGGCCGGCGAGTTGGGACCGTTTGGGATCACCGTGAACAATCTGTTGCCGGGGTTTATCGACACGGCGCGCATTTACGATGTCATCAACGCCCGGGCCAAGCAGACGGGCAAGGACCCGAAGGACATTCAGGCGATGTTCGTCGCCCAGATACCCGCCGGTCGCTTCGGCAGCCCGCAGGAGATCGCCAACGTGGTGTGCTTTCTGGCGTCGCCAGCCGCTTCCTACGTGAATGGAATCAATATCCCGGTCGATGGCGGCAGAACGCCGACGTTGTAGGGGCAAGGGCGGTTTGGTCGCGCCGGTAATTGGCGGTGCGATGGGTTGACCGAACGGTGATAGAACGGATAATGTTGTTCAATGATCGATGCAGCAGATGCATCATTCGGGCGATTAGCTCAGCTGGCTAGAGCGCACGGATCACACCCGTGAGGTCGGGGGTTCAAGTCCCTCATCGCCCAGTTGTTTCAACCCTTGCTGATTTCTCCAGCCACGGATACCCCCTGATCGCTAACTGCAGGCTTCCAAATTGCACGAGTGAGCGCGGTGCTGGTTGGGTATGATGTGCCCATGCAAATCGAACCCATGATGGACGCCGATCGTAGTGCGGTCAGCGAATTGCTTCGAACTTGCTTCGAGTGGTTGGCTGAGCGCGAGGGATTCACCGATCGGCAGCGTGAGTTTCTCGTTGGCCCGCGTTCAAGTGCGGAGACGTTGCGGGTTGAGTCTCAGACGCGTCCGCACATCGTGGCCCGCGATGAAGACGGAACCATCTTGGGCATGGCCGCAATTCGTGAAAATGAAATCGCCCGGTTGTATGTCCATCCACAGTTTCACAGTCGGGGCGTGGGCAAGGCGCTTTTTCAGCATACGGTTTCGATGATCCGCAAGGCCGGGTTCGCCGAAGTGACCGTGGCCGCCCTCGTGGAAAATGCCGCGGCGTTTTATCGAGCGCAGGGAATGCACGAGGTTGGCCGACAGGCGTATGAGCCGGACATCTTCGGCGACCGCGAGTTAGTGTTACTGGTCAAAGCGACGAACGAGCCTGCGTAATGTGAAAACCATTAGTCTTCGATCGGACTGATCCGCGCGCCGTCCTCTTCCTTTTTCTTTCCAAACTCCGGATCGATCTTCACCAGTGCGGCGACAATGAAGCCCGGTATGGTTGAAACCATCACCCACACGAAGAACTCTTTGTATCCCAGATACTCCTGAAGCCAACCGCTGACCATGCCTGGCAGCATCATGCTCAGCGCCATGAAACCGGTGCAGATCGCGAAGTGCGCGGTTTTGTGTTTGCCTTCCGAGACCATGATCATAAACAACATGTACGCGGTGAAACCAAACCCGTAACCGAATTGCTCAATGGATATCGTCGCTCCGATGAGCATGTGATTGGAAGGTTGGGCATAAGCCAGGTAAACGTAAACCACATTCGGCAGGTTCATCATGAATACCATCGGCCACAACCAATAACGCAAACCGCGCCGCGATATCACCAAGCCGCCAAGAACGCCGCCAGCCAACAGCGCGATCACGCCGAACGTGCCTTTGAGAAGGCCAACCTGACTGGTATCAAGACCCAAGCCACCCGCGGACTGCGCATCCAACAGGAACGGGGAGGCCAGCTTTACGAGTTGGGCTTCGGAAAATCGGAACAACAAGAGGAAAGCAAGGATGACAACGATGCCTTCTTTCTTGAAGAATTCAGCGAACACCTTGAAAAATTCGCCGGCAAAGCTGCCCCGGTTTTCGCGACTTCGTCGAACGTCCGCCGCCGGTCGCGGCATCAAGAAGAAGTGGTAAACGAACATCGCCGCGAAGACGGCAGCCACCACGAACAGCGTGATCTTCCAAGCGACCCGCACCTCGCCGTAATGCGTTTCAAGCCTACCGGCCAACATCACCAGCGCCCCTTCGCCCACAACCATCGCGATTCGATAAAACGTCGAGCGGATACCGACGAATGCCGCCTGCTGGTCCTCGCGCAAGCCCAACAAGTAGAAACCGTCGGCAGCGATGTCGTGGGTGGCGGAACTGAACGCCATCAACCAAAGAAATGCGAGGGTGTATTGGAAGAACCGCGGCGCGGGGACGGACAGCGCCACCATCGCCAGCGACACGGCAATCACGGCTTGCATGAGCACAACCCAAAGTCGCTTCGTGCCCAGCAGATCCACCAGCGGGCTCCACAGGGGCTTGATGACCCAGGGCAAATAGAGCCAACTCGTGTAAAGGGCGATGTCGGTATTGGAGATATCCAGCCGCTTGTACATGATCACTGAGACGTTCATCACAATGACGTAAGGGATGCCCTCGGCGAAGTAGAGTGTGGGAATCCACAACCACGGCCGGGTACTTTGGGCTGATTGTGTTGGAGCGTCCGACATAATTGGCCTCCGTTGATGCGTGATAACCCCATTTAGACCAGGTGCATTCGGCTGTCAATCACACTCCACGCAGTCTTTCATCGCTCGGTTTCATCGTGCCTGCATCAGCGAAAATTTCTATCTGACGTTTGAATCTGGTTTGCGGTGGATTCTATAGCACCGATCCTTTACGTTGAATTGGCATGATTGGGGATAATTGTCCACGCGTTCTAAATCCGGGGATCACAAAAACCATGTCGGCTGACCTGACAATCAACAATGAGCTGCTCGCGACGTTTTGCGATCAAGACGAGCATTCGCTTTCCGAACTCTCGGAGGCATCACCGGTGCTGCTGATTTTCCTGCGGCATATGGGGTGAATGTTTTGCCACGAGGCGCTGGCTGAGGTCTCAGCCAAAATGAAATCGATCAACGGTGCCGGTGCGCGCGTGGTGCTCGTGCACATGATTTCCGAAGCCGAGGTCGCTCCTATGATGGAAGGGCACGGACTTGGGGAGACGTCGCGCATCAGCGATCCGGATCGCAAGCTGTATGCCGCGTTTGGGCTTGCGGAGGGGGGACTTGGGGCGATGCTGTCGCCGAAGGTCTGGGCGTGCGGGATCAAGGCGACGCTTGCGGGCCATCTGCCGCGCCGGCCCAACGGGAACGTCTGGCAGATGCCCGGGGTGTTCTTGATCCACCGCGAACAGGTGTTGTCGCGGTTTGTGGCTAAGACCATCTCAGACAAGCCGGATTTCGAATCGTTTGTGCGGACGGGACTTGAGTCGGTCCGCGATGATCTCGGCTGACCTGCCTTTGCCGATTGCGCTTTATTCGGTGTTGGTACTACAATCGATGCATGAAAAGCATCCACCCACCCCATCCCTGCGTGTTCGGTGATCTGAAAGCCGCCGGTTGGCAATCGAAATCGATCAAGCAGGAGATTCATGACAATCTGCTCGATCGGTTGGCCGCTGGCGATACGCTCTTTCCCGGATTGGTCGGGTACGAAGACACGGTCATCCCCGAACTTTGCACAGCCCTATTGGCGAAGCATGACATCTTGTTCATGGGCGAGAAGGGGCAGGCCAAGAGTCGCCTCATGCGGCAGCTGGCCGACCTGCTCGACCCGTACATTCCGTACATCGCCGGCAGCGAACTTCACGAAGACCCGTTTCAACCGATCACGCGCTACGGCATCGAACGCATCGCCCGCGAAGGGGATGAGACGCCGATCGAGTGGTGGCCCCGCAGCGAACGTTACGTCGAGCGACTCGCGCCGGGAACGAAATTCGCGGACGTCATCGGTGAGATCGACCCGGGTAAGCTAGCCGCAGGTACGAGTTTGTCGGCTGAGGAGTCGCTGCACTTCGGTTTGATCCCGCGCATGAACCGGGGCATCTTCGCGATGAACGAAGTGCCCGAACTCGATGAACTGGTGCAGGTCGGGATGTTCAACATTCTCGAAGAGCGCGACGTGCAGGTTCGCGGGTATCCGGTGCGGTTCGATCTGGATATTTTCATTTTGTTTTCCGCCAACCCTGCCACCTACAACCGCAGCGGCAAGGTGATTCCGCAGCTCAAGGATCGCATCGGGTCCATCATCCGCACGCACTATCCGCGCGAGCGACACTATGGCGTCGAGATCATGGAGCAGGAAGCCGGCGCTTGCGATGAGGGGCGCTTTCCGGTTCGCGTACCGCTGTTCATGAAGGAAATCTGCGAACAGATCACGATTGAATTGCGGCGCTCGCCGTACGTTGATCATCGGTCGGGGGTGAGTGCGCGTTTTTCGATCGCGAACTACCGCAGCATGGTCGCAGCCGCCCGGCGTCGATGCGCTGTGTTGGGCGAGGCCCACGCGATTCCCCGGATCAGCGACCTCGGTCACCTGCACGCGTCGTCGATGGGTAAGCTTGAGATCGATTTGATGAGCAGTCATCAGATGAGCGAGGATCAGATTTTAGAAGCGGCTCAGCTTGAAGCGATCAAGACGGTTTTTGAGGAGTACGCCGACAAGCATGGGTTGGAAGAGATCGCCGACGTGTTCGGCAAAGGGGTGCAGGTGCAGGTGGGGTCGATGCTGCCATCGGCCGAGTATGCCGAACGGTTGAAGCGCGTGCCGCCGGCGTGGGAAAAGGCATTTGAGATCAACCCGGCTGACGATCCTGCGATGCGGGCGAGTTGCGTTGAGTTTGTGCTGGCGGGTTTGTATGCGGGCGAGAAGATTTCGCGAACGCAGCGACACGGAACGATCACGTACGAAACATAGATTTGGATTCGAACTGGCGGTAAGCGGCGATGAAGAAGCGACAAACCGGTGGGATCATTCACACCTACCGAAAATATGATCCGGTGCGATTTCCGCATCCGGCGCAGGAAGCACCCGACATGGTGTCGCCCGCGTTTGAGCATATGCTTGCGTATGGCAATTCGCGCAGCCTGACGCCCGAACAACTGGCCAATGCCGTTCACATCGATCCGTCGCAAATCAAGGGGTTTGGACCGAGCATCGAATCGTTGATCGCCATGCTCAAGGAACGGAAGCGCAAAATCCTCGCGACGTATGAGACGGAAGGTGCGTTGAAAGATGCAGCCCGCGCGTTTCAGGATGCGGCGACATCGAACAAACCGCCGAAAGTTCTCCGCGATGCGTACGATGCTGCGATACGCGACGAGCACCTGATGGATCTGGAACGGTTGTGGTATCGCACCAACGAGGACAGCGCGTTTGCCCGTGGACTTTTGCAGGTGATTCAGCGGTTGCAGGATCGCTTTGAAGTGGAGCACCTCGACGACAAGTACACGTTCACCGGGCGCGAACCGATGGACGTGCCCAAAGCGATCGACATTAAAGACGAACTCGAACGCATCGACGAATTGCTGCGCCAGTTGGAAGAAGCAGCGAAGAACGCCAAGGTGCACATCATCGATTTGGAGGCGTTGGCCGAATTCGCGGAAGAGCAGCAGATCGCCGACTTGGAGCGGATGGCTGAGCAGGTGCGGCAGATGGTGGAAGCAGCCGCAGAGCAGCAAGGTTTGCTAAACAATCAGGGCCATTTTCAACTGACACCCAAGGCCTACCGTTTGTTTCAGTCCAAATTGCTCGACAGCATCTTTGCGGATTTGTCTGCGGCCAAGTCCGGTCGGCACAACGACAACATCACCGGTGACGGCGCCGTCGAACAGCAGCGAACCAAACCGTACCAATACGGCGACTCGCTGGCCAACATGGATGTGACCACGTCGGTTGTCAACGCCATGGTGCGAAGCGGCGGGAAGGAACCGGTCCGGTTGACGCCGCGCGACATCGAGATCCACGAGACGCGAAACAACCCCAAGTGCGCGACAACCGTGTGCATGGACATGAGCGGTTCGATGCAGTGGGGCGGACTTTACATCAACGTTAAGCGGATGGCCCTCGCGCTGCACGGGTTAATTCGATCGGAATATCCCGGAGATTTCGTTGATTTTGTCGAGATCGCGTCGCTGCCGAAACGGCGCAGCGTTGGCGAAGTGATCGAACTGATGCCCAAGCCCGTCACCATTCGCGAGCCGGTTGTGCGGCTGGTGGCGGACATGAGCGATGAACGGATCAGCGAACAGATTATCCCACCGCACTTTACGAACATTCAGCACGGTCTGCGCCTCGCGCGGCAGATGCTTCAGGTACAGGACACCCCAAATCGACAGATCATTTTGATCACCGACGGTTTGCCCACCGCCCACTACGAAGACGAAAAGCTGTTTCTGCTCTATCCGCCCGATCCGCGCACCGAGGAGTTCACCATGCGCGAAGGCCTGCTCTGCAAGGAGCAGGGGATCGTCATCAATATCTTCCTTTTAAGCACGTGGGCACAAAATGAAGACGATGTGCGCTTTGCCCATCGGTTGGCCGAGTCGACTTCCGGGCGCGTGTTCTTCGTCGCCGGTCAGGAGTTGGAGCGGTACGTCGTGTGGGACTATCAGTCACGACGCCGCGGCATCATTGGTTAGCCTATTTCCTGCAACCGGGATGCCAACTTCGCATGCCCTTTTTCGGTAGCGATCTGTGCAGCCGTCTTGCCTTCAGGCGTGGTTCGAACCGCATCTGCCCCGGCGCTGATCAAGACATCGGCCACCTTGACCAGGAGTGCGTCAATCTCTTGGGCGTTTTCTTCGGTCGCAGCAGCAACGAGCAACGGAGTCAGTCCCTCCGAGTTGGCGGCATTGAGATCGGCGCCGGCATCGATGAGCTGCTTGCACGCTGCTGCGCGGAAACGCTGAGCCGCAACATGCAGCGGTGTGTTACCGGCGCTGTTGGCGGCTGCGATGTTCGCACCTTTCCTGATGAGCAGGGCGATGGCCTCGGTGTTGTCCGCCTGGGCCGCGACATGGAGCGGCGTGTTGTCATTTGCGTCTGCGGCGTCGATCTTCGCGCCGTTTTCGAGCAGCAATTCGATCGTCTTTGTTTTGGCATTCATGCTCGCAAGATGGAGCGGCGTGTGTTGCCCGTCATCTGCTGCGTTCACGTTGGCATTCGCATCCAGCAGCATGGTCACAATCGCTGACTGCGCGTCGGATGGGGCGGTACGATTACGCGACGAAGTGGATTTGCCGTTGGCGTGTGGCGTCAGCGCTTCATGAAGCGGCGTTTCGCCTGTCGTTGATTTCGCGTTCACATCCGCGCCGGCAGCAATGAGTGCTTCAACAATACCCACCTGCTGATTGAGCGCGGCAGCATGGAGGGGCGTCTGGCCCTTCGCATCCACTGCGTTCACGTCAGCACCCGAATCGATCAGAAACGCCGCCACATCCGCATGGTTGGTGATCGCCACCGCGTGCAGCGGAGACCAGCCGAGCTTCGTCGTGGACTGGAGCAACTCCGGAGAGTCGGCCAACATCGACTTGACCGTACCGAGATCGCCCTTCATCACCGCGATCTGAAATTGCCGCGCCCCCGATTCACCCGCATCATCCGCCAAAACAGGCATCGCGCAGAAAATCACGAGCAACGCGCCCAAAACCAATCGTCTTGCAATCATTGTCTTTCTCACTTCTTTCAAGAATCGCTCACACTTACATCTGCGAGACGAAGTCATCGAGATCTTGTACTTCAACGACACCGTTTCCATCGAGATCGCCCGGGGCACAAGCCGCTGTCAGGGGGTTGGCTCCAAAGCATTGCTGAAACGATGCAAAGTCGAACAAATCAACCGTGCCATTGTCTGAGTAGTCGCCATCGCCCGGCGTCGGAACCACCGAGAACACCGCGTCGCTGACGTCCCATTGACCGAAAGTCGTCCCGCCGTTGTACACCGCACGCACGCGGACTTTGTAATCAACGCCGAGATAAGGCGGCGTCCATGGGGTCGAGGAAACGCCAGCCGGCGTCAATGCGATGACGTCCGTCCAAACCGTGCCGTCGTCGGTGATCTGCAGGTCGTCGATCCAAACCGTATCGCTGTAGTTGCTGACGCTGACGTCCTTGGTGTACTCCCATTTGAGTTCGTGTGAACCCGGCGAGAGGGTGGTGGCGTATTGCGTCCAGCTGCCATTGCCCGACACGTGCACGACCCGCGTGCCATCGACGTAGAAATTGAAGAAGTCGTAGTTGACTTCGGAACTGACGCGATACCAGAAGCTCATGTCGCCGCCATTGACGGTGCGGGTCATCCATGTGACCTGATTGTCACTCGTGTTGCCGGCTTGGGCTGCGAATGTACCGCTGTGGGTCGATCCGCTGGTCACGCTCCACGGTACGCTGCCGCCGGTTGTGTATTCGGGCGTGAGCGAACCGCTTTCAAAACCGTCGCCCGTCACCTGAAGGGCGTCGGCATTGTCTGTGTATTGCACCTGATACTGCGCGACGGTGTTGCCCGTCCATGCAACCGCATCGGTCAAACCGATCTTCAACTCTTCGCCACCGTTGGGGAATCCAAGCGTCGGTGGTGTGTACATCTCCACGTCCTGCCGCGTCGCATCGCCCGATAGCACCGGGATATTGCTGACGGTGATCGGATCATAACCGACGGCTTCAAATGACAGGTCGTACGTTCCCGGTTCAATCAAACGGTGATAATCGCCGACGTCCGGGTCGGAATACACATCGTTGAAACTGCGTCCATCGACGCGGATCGTGGCTGCGACGGGTAGTCCGCTGACGCCATCGGTGACGAGTCCGCGAACGCCAACGAGCGACGTTTCGATGTAGGACATCATCGAGACGCGATTGTCTGCCCAGAACTGCGGGATCAGCGTTGCTGACGGCTGCTTGGTCACTCCAATTTCCAGCGTGATTTCCTTGTTGCCCATGAAATGGTAATTCCAGTCCTGCATCCCGCCGTGAACGATGTACCAGTCGGCGCCGTTGGTGCGGCCATGGTACCAGTCGCCGTTCCACATCGGCAGATTGTGCTGCGTATATTCCTCGGACATCCAGATGAGGAGCAGGTCATCGTCGGCGTAGCGCGAGCCGGTGTCTTCATTGTCGAATGGATAGTTGGCGACGAGTTCACCGCCGTGCAGGTTGGCCGACGCGGTGAAGGTGTGCTGGGCGCTCCAGTTCATGATGACGGCCGTCTCGACTTGCCGGCCCGTTGTGGTGTTGGGGGTGCCAAGGTCCGGGAAGTCGCGGTTGAGGTCGACACCGTTGGCATTGGTGCGGGTGCGCGAGGCCTTGTCGTAACCGTCCGGATTCATCAGCGGAACGATCCACAAGTCAACCTCGTCGATGATGTTGGTCGCCTGCGGATCGGTGCCATAGTTGGTGAGGAGATAGTCGATGAGCATCATGCACATCTTCGTGCCGACGATTTCATCGCCATGCATGGTTGCGATGTACTTGAATTCGGGTTCGTCTTCTTCAGCCGGCATGTTGTCGGAGATGCGCAGCGCCCAGATGTCGCGTCCCTGAACGCTTTGCCCGAGGTTGTATCGCTTGCAGAGCGTTGGATACGTGGATTCGTAGGTCAGCAACGTCGGACCGATGTCGGCATAGTTGGTCCAGGTGTCAGCCGACGCCCGCGAATTTCCAAATAAGATTAGACCGGTTAAGACGACTGCGAGAAACGGATGGCGAAACATGAGATGACCTTTTTCAAAGGCGGATGAATTCCCCTGCCTTGATCGAATTGCGCAATCGCAAACGGCGAGTGTGATGCGCTTCGATCAACGGTGGATTTTAAGTCTGCGGGGCTTTCGATTCTGTGGGTCCGATGCCATCAAAGTCCGTGGCACCGTCGCACTAACCGGCGGGGTCACGGGTCTTCGCCCGTGATTCGGCGTAGCATGATGGACAACAAATCCGCAGGAAGCAAAATCCCTGCTCAAGCGTCCATCATATCGACGCCCGCAAACGGGCTCAACCCTCTTCGCAGAGAAACCGGGCGCAAAAGGGTGTCCAAATCATTGCTGGAAAAACGAAGTGGTTTAGTCGATGATCGCGTCCAATAAACTGCGGATAAGGTGGTTCGTAAGGTGCGAGGCATTGTGGTTGTGAAGCGACAAACGTATCGCCTGCTGCTTGTATTGACCGTGGCCAACTGCGCGTTGGCAATGGTTGGGCTAGCAATGCGGCCCGATACATCAAACTGGGGCCCGGACAAACTGAACGCGCACGCGCTGTGGACGGCAGCGGGGCGCGCCAGTTTTGCGCTGCTTGCCGGTTGGATTTTGCTGGCCGCGATACAGCGCTTCCGCATGAATCGATCCATGGTGATCTGCGGAGCGCTGATCGCGACTCATCTGGTCTTGTGGATCATGTGGCCCAGTTGGTCGTAGGCCGAAACCTGTTCGCCTATGCAAACATCTTGGGCGGCGCTTGCAACTACGTGGCGTTCGCGGTTTCTTCTTCCTTGGGCTGTTCGGCGCTGATTTTCAGTTTCTTCTTGTCTTTGTCTCCACCCTTGGCTTCGCTGTCTTTCTCGTCGCTCATCGCGGTGAGAATGGTTTCGATCGCCGAGATCGCCGTGTCATTCTTCTCGGCCATCTTGCAGGCTTCTTCGGCGATGGCCTCGAGGAGTTTCGGCAACTTCGGAAGGGTGTTGAGCTTCAAATCGCGCGAGCATGACGCCCACGGTTTCGGGCCCGTGTGCTCTTCCTGATCCTCGTGGCGAATCAACTGCTCGACGACGACGCGAAACTTACCGTCCACGCGGTCGTACCCCAGCCACACGTGCTGTTCTGAGGGCGCTTCTTTCGATCCGATGCGTTCGGCCAGTATCCAACACGGCAGACCGATGCTGCACTGATCGTTGAGAAACGCCTCGACCTTGGCCACGGTGTCGTTGGCCGCTGACGTCGTGTCGTTTAGTTTCGGGGAGAGTTCCTGAAGGGTTTCGATGGCTTTGCGCACTTTCTTCGACATGTTTGAATCACTCCGTTTCCGGGCCCGTTTGGGCAGTCAACCAAGACAACAACTCATAAGCCAGCGTCAGCTAAGACGACTGGACTTAAACGATAGCGCCCATGCTACTGGGCGGTGCTGCATCCTACGTACTTTATCGATCGTTTGCCACCCGACCATTACTGTTTCGCAGCAATCGCTTCTTTACGTTAACGAAAGCAGCGTCTCCAGCAGGCCATCCGGGTCGAGTTGCGTCGATCCCGGTTGCGTCACCAGTGGGGCGGTGATCACTTCGACCCCTAGCGATTGGATCGCTTTGGTGTTCGGCTGCGATGAATAGGCGCTGCCGGTGTTGTCGAGCAGCACAAAGTTCAGCAGCGATTCGACATGCGCATCGGTCGGCTTCTGCAACTGCTCGATTAATTTCCGCACGCTTGCTTCAACCGTGATACCGGTCAATTCGGGATCGACGCCGGTGTTAGGGATGTAAATCTTCGGGCAATCGTTGGCCGCAATCGCAGCGCAGATCCCCTCGGGCAGCAGATTTGCGAGCACACTCGTAAAGAAACTGCCCATCGGATAGCAGATCAACTCGGCGCTGGCGATTAGGTCCACCACCTTCTGCCGGGCGACCACCGTTTTTGGTTTCGCCGAATCG
Source organism: Phycisphaerales bacterium UBA1845 (assembly GCA_002338715.1). Classification (GTDB taxonomy): domain Bacteria; phylum Planctomycetota; class Phycisphaerae; order UBA1845; family UBA1845; genus UBA1845. Next base: position 27,460 of record DDIR01000119.1, read on the forward strand.
CAATTATCGACGAGGTGAATGCTTTCGATCGGCTCGCCGAGCGGCGCGACTTCCTTCCCGGTGATGCGATGTTGGCCGCAGATGGTTTCACCATTTCGCAGGCGGGCGGCGAGTTGTGCGCTTCTGCCGACGACCGGACGAACGATGCCGCGTACCTCGACCAGTTTTGAAAACAGGAAAATGACCGGATCGATCTGTCGACCATTGTTGAGATAACCGCCGACGAGGATCAGGTTACCGATACTCGCGCCGCGCAGGTCAAAGTCAGCCGGGGCGTGTTCGAGAAAGTATCGCAAGTGGTTGCGGATCAGTTTTCGCAGCGGATTGACCACCTGGCGGATCATCGGATCGACGCCATCGATGATGCTTTGCAACTGGTCGCGCAGCCGCGCGGGGTCCGTATCGTGATCGAAGCGGTGGGCAAAAAGTTCGAAGACTGCCGGTTGACCGATGACGGAATGGTCGGCCAGCGCCATCAAACGGTTGCGCAAATCTCCGACAGCTAACATATCAAACGCCACCCGCAGCGACGCCGAACTTCCACCGGAATCGAACGGCGTGATCAGGTGGACCGAGTTGTGCGTGTAGTCGATCAGCTTGCGACAAAGCGGATTAAGGGCGCTGCCACCGCTGAAGAACAGAATCCTTGGGCCATACTCGGGCGACTTGGCGCAGCGAGCGAGTTGCAGGGGATTCGGAATCGGGACCGACCGCGTGACGCGCACGCAGCGCCTCGGGACAAACGGACGCGGTTCGTCCTGGATGTCATCCTCGCGCATGTCGTCGTTGTAAAACTCGTCGGTCGTCACCGCATGTCTCGTTCGTTAATCGGGATGTGCCAAACACGCGTCGGCTGCATGTTCAAAATCAACACCGCCGCGCACTTCCAGAACCTTGCAGGATTCCAGCAGCGCCACGTAGTCGGCAGGGTCTTCGGATGGCATCGTTCCACTGCCGTCGTATCGGAAGAACAGCCCGACGGATTTCATAAATGCCGGCATGAGGTCGGATCGTTCGCGCAAGTTGACGCGGTGCACTTCGGTTGGCGTGTTGTCGCGCGTCCAGTTGAGAATCACGAGCGTGTGCATCGGATGGCTTAGAAGTTGCCGGCCCACACCGTAGCAACGTTCTAGGTCGACGTCGTATTTCTGTTCGAGGTTCCAGAGCGTCGCGGGGTCCATGTCGTTGAAGGCGTCGATTTCCTCTGTGCTGAGCATGGTGGAAAGGTCGGGGTTGTTGACGATGGTTCCCGGATTGATGCGCGGGAGTTTTGGAACGCCGTACATGCTGAGTTGATCGCCATCGCGCGCGACCATCAGCCGATCGTTGCTCACAAAATCGCAGCCGCGACTCATCATGTGCAGTGACAACGTGCTCTTACCCTTGCCCGAGAAGCCGGAGATCGCGACGCCCTTACACTGATAAGCGACTGCGGCTGCGTGAAAAAGCATCGACTCGCGGTGCAAGCGCCATTCGATGTAGCGGTTGTTGACGAAGTTGACGACCTGGTTGGCATTGGCGAGACACGGTCCGATCGCCAGGTTCGTATCCGCGCCGAATGCGAACACCATGCCGGTCAGACGTTTTCGCACGATGCGGCCGTCGGTGATATTGATGAACTCTTCTTTGATTTTCGTCTTACCGGGATCGGGCTCCTTGATCGTCAAGTCCGCGTTGATCGTGGGCGGTTCGGTCTCGATCGCGGTGATGACGATCGTGGGTTGCTCCGTCATCACGACGAACGGGCTGAAGTATTCGCGAAGCTCTTCGATGAGCGGTTTCGAGTTGGAGCGTACGCGGATGAGGCAGGTGTCGAGCGCCAGATCAAGTTGGCCGGCGTCTTCGTGCTGCGACGCCCATTGGTCTGCGACTTCGTCAATACGCATGTTGTGGATCGGGGTGTTGTCGGTCATTGGGCTTTCAATTGGTTGAGGACGTATTGGGCGTAATGGTCGGCAGCATCGAAGTTATTCGCTTCGAGAAGTCCACGAAACCCGCCAAATGCGGAGACTTCAAACACGACCGGGCCGTCGGCTGTTTCGGCAACATCGACGCAGGTGAAGTCGAGACCGAATGGCTTTTGGGCGCGGCGGGCGAGTTCGATAATGTCGGGACTGGCTTCGTGGGCTTTGTACTTGCCGCCGGAATGGGTGGTGGTGTTCCATTCACCGGCGCTGCGAACGCGGGCATAGCAACCGCAGAACTCTCCGCCCAGAAACGCCAGGCCCAGGTCTTTTCCTGGCAGGTCGATCATCTGTTGCAGGTAGAGAATGACGTTTCCGTTGGCTTTGAATGTTTGGAGGTCCTCCATCAAATCCGGACCGGGTTCGACGACGATCATCCCGCGCGCTTTGGTGGAGTAGAGCGGTTTGAGGATGCACTTGCCCAAACGCCCGACCGCGCTGGCGGCTTGTTCGAGGTCTTCGGTGATGACGGTTGTGGGCATGGGGATGTCAGCCGCCCGCAGCGAGACCGTGCAGCTTAGGCGATCGATGACGCGTTTGATGTTCGCCGGGGGGGAGAAGATTCTCGGTCCGCGTCCGCCGATGTAGCGCAGCATGGCCAATCGCGCCATCAGGTCGGGGGAGTAGGTCACGCCGACTTTCTTGATGATCATCGCGTCGAGCGTGCAAAGATCGACATCGCCAAACATCGCCGTGCCCGCGTCGAGATCGACGACGACATGCTCCATATCGATCAGCAAGCCGAAATCTGTTTTGCTTTTGACGGCATCGACGAGGCGCAGCGATGACCACCCCTCAGGTACACCCACCACACCGATGCGAGTCATTTCATCTCTCCGGTAGTGCAGGTTGCTTAGAACCGAAGCACTTCGTCGTTGAAAGCAAAAGTGTTCCAGGGGCGGCCTATGTGCGTGATGAACGCCTCCAGAAGATAAGCCGAACGCAGGTACATCGTCTTGGCAAACGTTTCGTCGAGTTCGAAACGCGTGGACGACATAAACGAACGGATCAAGCCCAGCGCCAATCGCGCATCGAACGTATCGTCGTCGTGTTCGCAGGCGTAGTTCTTGGCGAAGCGGTAGAAATCCAGCATGACATCGCCAATGCGCGCCCGCATGTCCGGATCGAACACCGGCATCCGGAAATTGGACACGAGAAAGACGGATACATCCTGAACGTAGTCCATTGGGCGGGAACGGTAAAGGTCGATGAAGTGGATTCGGGATTCGTGGTTGCTGACGATGATGTTGTCGGCATTGAAATCGCCGTGGATCAACACGCGAAACGGCGCGAGCAAATCCTTCGACGCGTCTGTCGCGGTGAGCAGCAACTCTTCAAACGATTGTAGGTTGAGCTTGCCGACGCGAATCGGGAATCTGCGAAATTGCGGATGGATGCGCCACACGTCGCCAAGTCGCGATGCCAACTGCCCGAGAAAATCGCCGTGGACCGGTTCGCGTTCGAGCGTGCGGTCCCATGCCGTCGTCAACGTCGAAGCGATGCATTCCTGTGCGGCACGAAGTCTCGCGCTGTCGGCATTGAGCACCATCTCGTTGAAGGTCATGCCGTCGAGGTACTCGAGTAGAAGAGCCGCATCGCCTTTGCCTTCGCGATACTCGAGGATGCGCGGGGGCAGCCCGGGCATCTCTTCCTGCCAGCGCAGGATGTTCTCGCGTTCGCGGGCGAGCTTGTCGCGCCGGCCGTTCTTGAAAATCGCTTCCAACTCGGCTTCGTCTTCGCCGCGATCCTTTACTTTACCGATCTTGGTGCCCGAACGCGTCTCGTAACGAAAGTCCACATCGTAGGCCCGACTCCACATGTCCGAATCTTTTTGCCCGAGCGCGGCATGGAGGGCTTTGTGTTCGCGAAGTTTGAGCTTCTCACCGGTGACGGCGTACAGCACAGCCTCTCCAATGTTTTGCAGTGCGTCGCCCATGCGTTCAAGATAGTGAAAGATATACAGGCACGCGACGAGGTCGTCGGTGTTCTCACCTTTGCGAAGATCGCCTTTGATCTGCGAGATGTGGGCTGCGTAGAGTTTGTCGGTCTTGGCTTCGGCGCGGCAAATCTTCAGGGCCAGGGCTGCGTCGCTGATGGAGATTGCCTCCGGAATCTGAGCCAACGCATCGCCGATGATCTTCTGATATGGCACGTAGTCGTAGTGCTGAAGCACATCCGGGCTGTCCATGTGATCCATCTGTCTGGCGATGTTCACGCAGAAATCCGCGATGCGCTCAAGATTGTTGGCGACGGTGACCAGCGCCCGGAAGCGGTCAGCCGTCTGGCGGTTCATCTCGGGGGTGTTGCGGAAACCCGAGATGGTTTTCTTTTCGACGTAGCTCTTGAGCGTGTCGATGTAGTTGTCGCTGGAGTAGATTTTCCGCGCCAGTGATCGGGACGGTTGGCGCATGACCTGGAATGATTTGTCCAGTTGCTTGCCGACTTCGACGACCATGAAGCGCAGATTTTTGTCGATGCCCTCAAACATCTGCATGGGGTGCTTTCGATTCCTCGCCTCCTGTGGGACGAACGCGCAGATCCTTGCCGCGTCGATCAGACTTCCATGACATCTTTAGAATCACCTGCACGCGGTCGCTGCGCGTTTTGGCGCGAACATCGAAACGAATCAAACCGGGAATGTCAACGGCGATCTCTTCGTCGTCGCTGGAAAGTGAAAGCTTCCCCTGCGAGAAGCATTCGCTCAGTGAATGGAAATACCGAACGATGGATTCGCGGTCCTGGAATGACTCGTGGCTGAATTCGCTTTTCTGCTGGGTCATGTCGATTCTTTGCTGATGGTAACATTGATTGCGGCGATTGGCCCGCGATGTTTCGTTAAGGTGAAGTTAATAATTCGCGATAGGCGTTGATCACGAGATGGCGGTCGGCGCCAGCAGTGATCAGACTCTTTCGAATCGCAAGATCATCCCAGGCATGTTGCACGCCGATTTCGCGTCCGGCTTTTTCGGCGTCCTGATGCCTTGGTTCTTTGACCTTTTCGCCCATGTGGCAATCGTCGCCCATGAAGATCAGCAAGGGACGCCGACTGGTGTTGGCCCGGGCTTTGTTCTCGCGATTGACGACGTTAATCAGAAACTCAGTGTACTCCTGCGATTGCGGGTTCCACACTTCGTAACCATCGACGTCATAGTCGCCGAGGAGGATCGGCCAAAACTGTTCCGGGTGGGGGATGACGATTCCGCCGCCAAGCGACCGCACCTCTTCGATGACCTCGCGATCCTCGTAGAAATACTCGAGGTTGAAATTGGCTTTGACCACTTTCTTGACGGCTTTTAGCAATGCCTTGGCCTGGGCGATCCGCCGCCCATCGTAGTGATCTTGCAGCGCGTCGAAGTAGTGCGTCAAGAGCTTGTTCTTGATGGAACTTGGCGGTGTTTCCGATTCGAACTGCTGGAACAATTGGAACAACCGCAGCGTGTTGTGTTTGACGAATTGGATGACTTCGTCGGTTGCCCCCGTCTTGGAGACGGCGTGCTGAAAATGCTGGTCGTACGCCGGATCAATGATCGTATCGATGAAGTCAAAGAGCTGCCGCGAGCGGTATTTGAACGTGTGGGCCAACATGTGGCGAAACACGTCGGCGCTGGCGACCCGCGAGTTCTCAAAGTGAATCAGCAACTGAACCTTGCGGTTGAATTCCCGGGCATAGCAGTCCACCTCCACGCCGGTGAAGTCATCAAAGGTCGTCAGAATGTTGTGCTGCGTTGGGATCGCCAGTTCTTCGATGCGGTTCGGAAATGTCGCGTCGATGCGCCGGCGGATCAGGTCCATCGGCACGATTTCCGGGTGCCAGTGAACCGCGAGTACTGATTTTTGCTTCGGATAAACTGCCGGCGGAACCACGATCCGCTCAATCTGCTCCGGCGTGAGCTTCTCCGAAATCAGTTGGCGATAGGTCGCGACATCCCAGTCGGTCAGGTCGAGGTGGTCGGAAGGGTCAAATGAGTTGAATTGTTGTTCGGTGCTTAGGTTCGTCATTGGTTCTGAGCGTTTCTCAGAAACGCGTATCCCAGGCCCTGTCTGTGAGGGTGTTTCAGTTTGGACGTGGTCGCAAGCACGATGGTCACGAGGAGCCACTTGATTGTCGGGTGCGAGCGCACTTTTCGATTCCGCGATGATCGGGCGGATGCGATCGACTCCGACGTCATCCACAGTATCGTCACTGCGTCGACCGGAGCTTATCGTTCCGCCGGCGAAATGAAGAACCAATCCCTTGCTGCCTGTTGTTTTCGGACGCTTTGGCGCTTCTTTCCGGTCGAGGCCTTCCGCGCGACTTGACCTTCAGTGCGGATCCGACTCGGTACCGGCGGCTACAGTTTCGGCATCGTCTTCAGCCTCCACCGGCTCGTCGGTCGAGATTCGCAATGCCAATCCGTTGTCGTCCGAAGTGTCTTTGTGCCACGACAGTTTCAAGGAAAGCGATTCCTTCGATTCGCGTTGGCCAGCCGACACTTCGAGCTTGACTTGTTTTTGCGGTTCGAGGGTGACGTGGTCTGAGCAATTCTGGATGCAGACCTTGCCTGCCTTCAGGCACGCAACCAGGTTTTCAAGGTGTTCCACCGCATCGTTCAGTGCGACGGTGCCTTTCAAGCTGACGTCTTTCTTATTCATCGCGCTTCCTCAATCAGGGTGATGCGGGTCCTTCCGCTGACTAATCGCTGCCCAGCCCAACGGTGCAAACCGCTTCGGTCCTCAGCTAAGACAGGATTGATCCTCCAACGACGTGACCTTAATCATGCTATCACAATTCACAAGTCAACGGCAAGATCGCATCGCTGCGAACGCCCGTGGTCGAATGCACCGAATGACTGCAAGAATCCCGAGGTTCCGGTATTGAATGCGGGCAATTTGCCAGTCGCAATGACAATGGAACTGTGTCGTTCGATTTCAAGTTCCCGAGTTGCGAAAGCGCTAAGATTGCGCTAAGAATATCCGGCATAACCACTTGTATATGCGCCGCGCTGTGAATACAGGCTTCATCAAAACCAAACTTGAAACGCGACCCAACTGCAGTAGTCTGCGGTGCGAACGAACCTACACTTCGAGCCAATTGTGCAAACGATTCGGCTCGTAGATGCAAGCGCCCGAAGAGCTTAGGAGGAATGACCCTTGAGGCAAATCATTGCGAGTGTCGTCGTGCTGGTCGGAGTTGGTGTGTTTGGCGGTTGCTCCAGCGATCAAAAGTTGGGCTTTAATTCAGACGGGCAAAGCACCGAGACCGGTCAGCAGGCCGTTGGCGTCGTGTTCAATGATCGCAACAGCAATGGTCGGCGGGACGCGGGCGAACCGGGGATTCACGGCGTGAGTGTCTCCAACGGTACGGACGTCGTCGTCACCGACAACCGCGGCCGCTACACCATTCCTGTCACCGACGACACCGTCATCTTCGTGATCAAACCGAGTGGTTGGATGACGCCGCTCAGCGTGCAGAATTCACCGCGTTTCTATTACGTCCACAAACCCAATGGTTCGCCGTCGCTGGAATTCGCCGGCGTCGAACCGACCGGACCGCTTCCCGACTCGGTTGATTTCCCGCTGTGTCGTCAGGATGAGCCGAAGCGCTTCCGCGCAATTTTGTTTGGCGATCCCCAGCCGGCATCGAAACAGGATGTTTACTATCTGGCCCACGACATCGTTGAAGAGTTGGTCGGATACGATGCGTCGTTCGGCGTGTCACTCGGCGACATCGTCGGCAACAAACTCGACCTGTTTCAAACGGTCAACGAAGTGATCGGTCACGTCGGACTGCCGTGGTACAGCGTCATCGGCAACCACGATCTCAACTTCGACGCGTCAGACGACAAGTATTCAGACGAAACCTACGAGCGCGTCTACGGACCTTCGCACTACGCCTTCAACTGGGGCAAGGTGCACTTCATCGCGCTGGACGACGTGCTTTGGATGACGGCTGAGCAACTGAAGCGTAAGAAGGGCGGGTATCGCGGGGAGATCGGCGAAGCGCAGCTGAAATTCGTCGAGAACGATTTGAAGACGGTTCCGAAGGAATGGCTTGTCGTGATGATGATGCACATCCCGCTCGACGACGTGCGCGATCACGGCAAGCTTCTGGCGCTGTTGGAAGGTCGGCCCCACACGTTCAGCATGTCGGCTCATCGCCACGTTCAACACCATCACTTCCTCGGCGGCGATCATGAACATTCGCATGAACACGCACATGACGAAAGCGAAGGGCACCACCATTTCGTCAACGCGACAACCAGCGGCAGTTGGTGGAAAGGCGAACTCGATGAGGAAAACATCCCGCACACAACCATGCGCGACGGCGCTCCCAACGGCTACTCGATCATCACCTTCGACGGCAGCGATTACTCGATTCGTTTCAAAGCCGCCCGCCGACCCGTCGACCATCAAATGACGATCTACGCACCCGATGAAGTGACAGCCGCCAACGCAAGCAAGACCGAAATCATCGTCAACGTGTTCGCCGGTACGGTGCGATCCAAGGTTGAAATGCGCCTGGATGAAGATGGCGAATGGATGCCGATGACGCAGGTGGAACGCGACGACCCGTATTACCTGGACATGAAAAAACGCGAGGAACGGCTCGGCGATCTTGCTCGGAAGATGCCCAAAATCATCAAGTCGGAGCACATTTGGACAGCCAACCTGCCGGAGAACGCATCACTGGGCAGTCACCTGATTCAGGTGCGCACGACCGACATGTTTGGGCAGACCTATACGGACCAACGCGTCATCGCGATCCGGGCAACCGAGGCTGAAACCAAACTCGATTAGCCGAAACGCGACGACGCGTGGTTTGAATGATTGCTTGACGTGGTTGCGTCTACCCGAAGGCCTTGCTGGCCGCTTGTGCCATTTCTTCTGGGGTCATGTCTTTCTTGTGCGTCGCGAATGACCACGTGTGTCCGTACGGGTCGCTGACCATGCCGTATCGATCGCCCCAGAACATGTCTGCAGCGGGCATGGCCACGACAGCACCGTTGTTGGCGGCTTTCTCGATGGCGGCATCGCAATCTTCGACGTACATGTGGATGTTGATCGGCGTGCCGCCAAGTGCGAGTGGGTTTCGCGATTTGCCGCCACACATTTCGGGGAAGTCGTCGCAGAGATAGAAGATACTTCCATTGATCTTCATTTCAGCGTGCATGAGTTTGGTGCCATCGGGTGAGGGCATGCGGCAGATTTCGTCGGCGCCGAATGCTTTGCGATAAAACTCCATTGCTTCAATCGCATTGTTGACGACGAGGTGCGGAATCAAACCTTCGTGTCCTGGTGGGATGGGTGCGGTCATGGCGTTGCCTTTCAATTTTGGTGGTTGGGATTCATCGCCAAAGCGTTGTGATTGTCGGCCCGGGACTTCGCTGATTGTTCAAGATAGATCAACGACAATACACGCTATCAGAACACTGTAGGCGCTTCAAGAAATGTGTCGAGGCATTGAAGCGGCAGTTACTTTGATCGCCTTCACGTCTAGCCTGACTGCGATTCTTGTTCATTGCGACGTCGCAGTTGCCCGCACGCACTATCAATATCCAAGCCGCGACTCGGGCGCAGGTGCGCGTTGACCCCGTTGTCTTTCAGCGTCGTCAGAAACTGACGTGCATGCGCATCGGTGGGGCGGCGATAGGGGAGATCGGGCACCGGGTTGTAGAGAATCAGGTTCACGTTGGCCCGCATCTTTCGACAAATGCTGGCCACTTGCTTCGCATGTTCGGGTGCGTCGTTGACGTCTGCGAGCAAAACATATTCGAGCGTGACTTCGCGCCCGGTGCGCTCAAAGTAATGCTGGGCCGCATCGGTCAGTTCGGCGATGGTGACGCCTTCCGCCCAGGGGATCAATTGCTTGCGAAGTTCGTCGGTGGGGGCGTGCAGCGACAGGGCGAGCGTGAACTGCAATTGTTCGTCGGCAAGGCGGCGCATCTGTTTGGGCAATCCAACCGTGCTGACGGTGATCTTGCGGGCGCCGATACCGACGCAACCGTTGATCAGTCGAAGGGCCGCAATCGTGTTGTCGTAGTTGGCAAGCGGTTCGCCCAACCCCATGAAGACCACGTTCGACAATCGGTGTTCGGGTTCGCAAAGTCGTTTTAACCGCATGACCTGCTCAACGATCTGACCGGCATTGAGGTTGCGCTTTACACCCTCCAGCCCACTCGCACAAAACACGCATCCAACGGGGCACCCCACCTGCGTCGAAATGCAGGCCGTCCTGCGATTGTCACCGGGAATCAGCACGCATTCGGTGGTCTGACCGTCCGACCAGGAGAGCAGCAGTTTGCGCGTGCCATCCGTGGCGATCGATTCGGTTAGCACGTGGGATTCAAACAGGTGAAACGTACCGGTCAATTTTTCGCGCAGTGATTTCGAGAGGTTGGTCATCTCCTCGATCGACGCGACCTGGTGCAGGTAAATCCACTCGACGATTTGCTTCGCGCGGAATTTCTTTTCGCCCCATTGTTCGAGCAATGTTTCGAGGTCAGGCTGCGTGACGCCAAGGAGCGGCTGCGTTTCGAGTGGGGCGTTGTGGATGGGGAGTTTCATCAGCCGAACCATTTGCAGGTGAGTCGGAAAGTGGCGTGAAATATTGCGATCGGACGGATCGTCTCGATTCCGTACGGACTACTTGGGCGCACGACGTCGGGATTTCTTACGGGCTTTCGTTTTGGCTTTCGCCTTCGATCCGGCCGTCGACTTTTTCTTACCCGTCGACTTCTTCGACTTTTTCCGGGCGGGGCTTTTCCTGCTGGTTGGTTTCTTGGATGCAGGTTTTTTGACGGTCCTCTTCTTGGCGATGGTGCGTTTGACTGGGCTGGCTTTGCGCTTCAGTTTCACCTTCTTGAATGCTTCGGTGATGACTTCGTCAATGTGCGTGACAGGGACGAACGTCATCTCCTTGCGCACGTCTTCGGGAAGTTCGCCTAGGTCTTTCACGTTGCCCTTGGGCATGACGATCTTGCGAATCCCCGCGCGGTGAGCACCGAGAAATTTTTCTTTGATCCCGCCAACTGGCAGGACCGCGCCGCGAAGCGTGATCTCGCCGGTGAAGGCCATACGCGGGTCGATCGCTTTCTGTTTGAGGCACGAAATCATCGCGACGAGCATCGCCGTACCTGCAGACGGACCGTCTTTCGGGACAGCGCCGGCTGGCAGATGCACATGCATATCGGTTTCGAAAATATCGCTGGGCTTAACCTTCAAACTTCGCGCCCGCGCACGGATCAAAGTGTGGGCGGCTTGTGCACTTTCACGCATGACATCGCCCACCTGTCCCGTGAGCGTCATCGAACCATGACCGGGCATGCGGGTGGCTTCGATAAAGAGAATCTCGCCGCCAACCTGCGTAAAGGCGAGTCCGGTGGCCACCCCCGGAAGCCCTTCCGTCGACGCGATATCCGATTCAAACTGAGCGGGGCCGAGTTCTTTTTCGACGGTCTTCGCCGTCACCCGCATGCGCTCGACATCACCACGGACGGTCTTCGCCGCGATCGCACGACACACCGCGCCGATGCGCCGCTCAAGTTCGCGGACGCCCGACTCGCGGGTGTGGCCGGCGATGATTTCGACCAACGCTTCATCCTGGAAAGATATCTTGTCTGCCGCCAACCCGTTGGCGATCAATTGCCGCGGTACGAGGTAGTTTCGGGCAATTTCCAGTTTCTCCCGCTGCGTGTAACTTGACAGCGTGATGACTTCCATCCGGTCGTAGAGGGCGTGGGGGACGGCTTCCATGTAGTTGGCCGTCGCAATGAAAAACACGTCCGACAGATCGAACGGCACGTCGAGATAGTGATCGGTGAACGTGTCGTTCTGTTGCGGATCAAGCACTTCAAGCATCGCCGATGCCGGATCGCCGCGAAAGTCATTTCCGATCTTGTCGATCTCGTCGAGCATGAACACGGGATTGTTCGATCCGCACTTTTTGATTTCCTGAATGATGCGGCCGGGCATTGCGCCGACGTAGGTGCGCCGGTGCCCGCGAATTTCGGATTCATCGCGCACACCGCCAAGCGACATGCGAATGAAGTTGCGTCCGAGCGCTCGTGCGATGCTGCGACCGAGCGATGTCTTACCGACCCCTGGCGGACCGGCGAAACAAAGAATCGAACCGCGTCCTTCCGGATTCAGCTTCCGCACCGCGAGGAATTCGAGGATGCGGCGTTTGATTTTCTGCAGGCCGTAGTGATCGGTGTTGAGGACCTCTTCGGCTTTGGCGAGATCAAACTGGTCTTCGGTGCTGACTTCCCAGGGCAGCGACGCCAACCACTCGACATAGTCGAGGGCGACAGAATATTCGGGCGACGCCTGCGGGATGATGCCCAAGCGTTCAAGCTCGCGGTCGGCTGCTTTGGCGGCAGCTTCCGGCAGCTTGGCTTCTTCGACCTTTTTCTTCAGCGCGTCGAGTTCGTTGCCGCGTGCGTCGGATTGCCCAAGTTCCGATTGAATCGCCTTGAGCTGCTCTCGCAGGTAATACTCGCGTTGCGATTTGTCCATCTGCGCGCCGACCTGCTCTTTGAGCTTGTTGGAAAGCTCGAGCACTTCCAATTGGCCAGAGAGCGTCAGATAAACTTTGCGAAGTCGCTCCGGAACGCCGAACGTCTCAAGCAACTCCTGCTTGTGGACGAGCGAGAGCGAAAGGTTTGCAGCGAGAAAGTCGGCCAACCCGCCCGGTGACGAGATATTTTCCAAGACGATGCGGGCTTCTTCAGGGACGCTGGGCGAAAGCTCCATAATGCGTTCGGCTGAGTGGCGCACGTTGTGGACGAGGGCGTCGATCTCGGTAGATTCTTCGTCCTTGTCGACATGGTGATTGACGCGGGCTTCGACGTAGGGCGATTCCTGCGTGATTTCTTCGATGCCGACACGGGCGACACCGTGCACGATGATCGTTTCGGTCCCGTCGGGAAGCTTGAACATCTTCAAGATGCGACACGCCGTCCCGATGCGATAAAGGTCGTTGAGCCCAGGGTCTTCGGTTTCCGAAACGCGCTGGGCAAAGACGCCGATCATCCGATCCGATGCGAGGGCGAGATCCAAAACGCGCTTGGACTTTTGCCGGCCGACGTTGATGGGCATGACCGTACCGGGAAACGAAACATTGTCGCGCACCGGAAGGATCGGAAGCTTTTCAGGAATCTTGGGATTCTCATCATCACCTTCCGCGTCGTTGTCGCTCAGTTCAGCATCGGCACCGTCAGGTCCGATCGAAAGCGTGGCGTTCGACTCTGCGAAGTGTCCCGATGTATTGTCTTCCTGCTCAAATTCTTTGGCGTCGGTCATCGAATAATCCTGTCAGTATTGCTCGGGGCGTCATGGCACGGTGTGGCGAGTTGGCTTGATCGCACCCAGCCGGATTGTTAGCCGGTCCTGCCTTGTCGGGGCAGGCTGATCCAGACGTATCCGTTTTTGTAACTGGCTTTGCATTGATCGAAATTGATGTCGCTGGGCACCGGGATTTTGCGATGGAATTTTCCGGAATCGATTTCCATCAGATGAACGCCCACCGGGCCGTCTTCGTCGGGCAGGTTTGGTTTTCCACGATGACCACGAATGTGCAGAATCCCTTCATGGACCTGCACATCCAACTCGCCCGGTTGAATGCCAGCCAACTCCACGCAGATGACGATTTGGCCCGGTACCTCATAGACGTTGACCCTCGGGTCCCAGGAATCCTTTCCGGAAGAACTGAAGAAGTGCGGGCTCGACATGCTGCCCATCACGGCTTCCATGCTCTTGACCAGTTCGTCGAAGCTGTCCTCAATTGGGCTCATGGTTGTTACCGGTCCTGCATTCTGAAAATGGTCGCCCGAATTCGCTTCCTGGCGCAGCCAAAGCGGTTTCGGTGAATCTAAGCCTCAATGATAAGGTCGCGGGGCGTAGGGTCAAACAGCGACTACGCCACATTTCACAATGGGATAGCTTGTTTGGCCGGGGTTGTGGACATATCCTAACAGCATCATGGCCAGCCCAAGCAAAATTACAATCGCAACGCTTCAATCGCACAAGCGTCAAGGCAAGAAATTCGGCGTCCTTACTTGTTACGACCACACAACCGCAAGGTTGATGGCCGAATCGGGCGTCGAGGTCATCCTTGTTGGCGACACCTACGGTGAGGTGTGTCTCGGGCACGCGTCCACACTACCGGTGCGACTCGATCACCTGTTGACCATCACCGAAGCCGTTCGACGCGGTGCGCCCGATGCGTTCCTCATGGGCGACATGCCGTATTTGACCTACCAGGTGTCGCACGAAGAGGCGATTCGCAATGCCGGGCGGTTCATGGCCGAAGCCGGTTGCGATTGCGTCAAACTTGAAGTTGATCGCCGCTTGATCAAAACGGTCGAGGCGCTGTCGGCTGCGACGATTCCTGTCATCGCACACTTGGGTTTGCGTCCGCAATCGATTCACGCACACGGCGGGTATCGTGCACAAGGCAAGAGCGCAGAAAGCGCGTTGCGATTGATCGAAGACGCCCAGATGCTCGAAGAAGCAGGGGTGGTGGGGTTTCTGCTTGAAGCCGTGCCGAATGAGGTGGCGAAAGTCATCGCCGAGAACACCACCTTGCCGGTGATTGGATGCGTGGCCGGTCCCCATTGTGATGGTACGGTGGTGGTGTTGCACGACATGCTGGGGTATGCGGCTGGTCATCCCCCCCGAAGCGTGAAACGTTACGCCGATTTGCACTCCATCTTGACAGGAGCCTTTCGGGAATATGTCAACGATCTTCAGACGGGACAATTCCCCATTGAAGAAAACGGTATTTGCATGTCGGACGAGGAATACGATAAGCTTTGTGCAGTCATGGATGAGCGCAACATTCGCAGGACGGGCATCAACGCGCCGTGACGCCATGATGGTTTGAAACACTGTAAGATTTTGTAGCGATTCCCGCGCCATCCGGCGCGACACTGTTTGAGCGGTTATAGTTTTCTACCTGTGGGTCGATGGTTGTTGCAGTGTCGGCTGCTGTTCTTGAGTCGATCGTATATCGCGCGCGGGTACCGTGTGGGTCGTGTCTATTAGAAAGTCTGTCCATGCTCATTCCGATGGACCTCGTCCGAACGATCATCGTCGAGACCAGTGATTCGCAGGTGATCGTCCTGAAGGAGCGCGATGGCTCGCGGCATCTGCCGATATTGATCGGCATGAATGAAGCGCTGGCGATCGATCGCCGTCTGAAGGGATTGAGTACACCGCGTCCGATGACGCACGATCTGCTTGCCCATCTTGTCGAACGCCTGGGTTGTGAGTTGGAACAAATCGTCATCTCGGACTTGCGAGATCACACGTTTTATGCAACTTTGGTTGTGCGTCAGAACGGTCATCTGATCGAAGTTGATTCGAGGCCGTCCGATGCGATTGCTTTGGGCGTGTCGAGCGGAACGCCCATATTTGTTGAAAGCCATGTCCTGGATGAAGCAAGCGGCAACGATTAAGTTGCATCGGAAATAGTTCCGTCGAGTTTGCAACATTCATTTGTGTTTGACGAATTCCGGGGTTAGGTTTAATCATCAGTCCGTTTGTTGTGACTGACTTGGATTGTATCTGACCAATGCAATACGGTTCGCCGTTATAAACTTCTGCAACAAGTGTCCATGATGAGCGATGAGTCAAGCCCCAGCGTGGTTGCCCATTCAACCACAACGAGACCGGTGACAACCAAGACTCCGGCGAGTCTTTCACCGGGGCCGATTCAATCCAAACAAGATTCAACTCTCACCAGCCCGGTGATCGCAAAGTCAGAAACCGTGCATGCCAAGTCCTCGTTGCCGGGCGGCGTCGCTGGATCGGTCGCAGAGTCGACGGCTTCAGTTCAAAATCGACCGCCTGTCGCACGCCGGTCAGGATCGACCGACAAGGGAACAAAGGTTCACGGCAGCTTCGATGTGATGGGCGGAATCGCCGAATACTGTGGGGCGCTGACCCTCAGTGCCCAGGCGCGGGACTGTGTCCATGTCGAAGCAACACCGCGACAGGACGAACGCATCGCCATCAGCGTCGCCCCGCATGCATCTTCGTTCGATGTCGATATTCGACCCGCCAACAATGGCCGCCACGCCGATTCGAATCCCGCCGAATCCGAAGTCGCTGGCGATTGGCCGCTCAGCATTTTCTACGGTACCGGCGATGGCCAATTCAATACATCCGAAACGGTGATTGGATACGGTCGGTCGGTTGGAAGTGATGCGGCTGGTTTGTCCCTCGCGGTCTTGCGGATGATGTTGGCCGCAGGGGTTGTACCGCACTTCGGTGGCGGACTTTCGATCCGTATTGAATCAAAGCTCTTGGGCGATCGGACGCGCCAAGCCGCGTCGCTGGCGTCGTGTGTCTTCAGGGCAGTGCTCAATGCGTTTCATGTGGAGTGCGCGGTTTCGAACGCGGCATCAATTTTGCATGATTCGCTGGAAGCGTTTGGCGGAATTCCGTGCGGACTCGCGACGGTTGCAAGTCCGATGGTGGATAAGCCCGGGCATCTGTCGCCGATTTGCTGTCGACCGATGGAGGTCGGCGAGTTCGTCGCGCTGCCATCCGGCGTGACGGTCATGGGTGTCGATTCGGGAATTGTTTATCCCAACGCCATGAAGAAATATCTGCACGCACGCACCACGTCGAAGATGGGCGCCGCGATCATCGCGCGTTTGATCAACGGGGCGAATGCAGGGCAGGATGAGTGGCACGGGTACCTCGCTCGCATCAGCGTCGCGGAGTACGTCGAGCGTTTCCGCGATTTGCTGCCAACCAAGATCAAGGGCAAGCAATTTCTCGAACGCTTTGGTCCGTTGCCCGACCCGACCGCTGTCATCGACGCCAACGACACCTACAAGATTCGCTCGCGCACCGAACACCATATTTATGAAAACGAGCGCGTCTGCCACTTCGTCGAACGATTGTCACGGGCGAATCGAACCGGTGACGACAATGCAATCATCGAAGCCGGCGAGTTGATGTATGCCTCGCACTGGAGTTACGGTCAGCGTTGCGGGTTGGGAAGCCGCGAGACCGATACCCTCGTCAACCTGATTCGCAAGTGCACCACCGATGCCGGCGTGTATGGCGCTCGCGTGTCCGGTGCAGGAGCCGGCGGGACCGTCGTGGTCCTGATGCGCGACTCAGACGAAACGCGG
This sequence comes from Phycisphaerales bacterium UBA1845, assembly GCA_002338715.1. Classification (GTDB taxonomy): domain Bacteria; phylum Planctomycetota; class Phycisphaerae; order UBA1845; family UBA1845; genus UBA1845. The sequence continues at coordinate 44,549 of DDIR01000119.1, forward strand.
GCGGCTGTGATCAACGCGGCTAAACAATATGAGCAAGAGACCGGTCTGAAGACAGCCCTTCAACCGGCGGTTTGTCTGCCTTCCTGATCGCTGAACCCACCTTCAAACTCTTGATTGAAATCTCTGGTTTAAATCAGCGGGTAAGCGTTCGCGCTTGTCAAAATGGGGGAGAACTTCTAAAAGTCCTCATCGGTTGCCCAGTCAAATCGCTCTTGCCGGTTCATGGATTTGTCACGATTGCTGGGCTTGCAGTGTAAGCCGCCAACGATGGGGACGGTTCGGTATGCCCAACGATCGCTACGATCGAAACATCAACTATCTGCGCATCTCGGTGATTGATCATTGCAATTTCCGATGCGTGTATTGCATGCCGTTGGATACGTCGAAGTATGTCAGCAGCGCGGGATTGCTCACGCCGGAAGAAATCGAGCGCGTCGTGAGGTCTGCGGCTGACATTGGGTTTGAGAAGGTGCGACTGACCGGTGGTGAACCGACGCTGCGCAGCGATCTACTCGACATCGTCGAGCGCATTGCCAAGGTGGATGGCATCAAAGATTTGTCGATGACCACCAACGGTGTTTTGCTGCCGCGGATGGCGAAGGCGCTGGCGTCGGCCGGTTTGAATCGCGTCAACGTGCACATCGACTCGCTCGATCCGCAGCGATTCGCCAAGCTCATGCGGTTCGGTACATTCTCGGAAGCGTGGGCGGGGCTGGAAGCCGCAGAGGCGGCTGGCCTGACTCCGATCAAGATCAATGCGGTGGTGGTGCGGGGTTACAACGAAGAGGACGTGGTCGACCTGGCGCGGTTGACGATCGATAAGCCGTGGACGGTGCGCTTCATCGAATTGATGCCGCTGGGTAACAACGAGTGCGCCCGGTTGGCCAAGGATAATTTCGTTCCCTCGTCCGACAGCATGCGGCGCATCGAGACTGCGATCGGTCGGCTAACACCGGTGGATAACCAGAACCTCGCCGACGAGTCGGTCAACTATCGATTGCCCGATGCCGAGGGGATCGTCGGATTCATATCCCCGGTCAGCAACCCGTACTGCGGAACGTGCAACCGCATGCGGCTGACTGCCGACGGGCGTTTTCATCTTTGTCTGCTCAATGACGACGAGTTGGACGTTCGTGCGGCGCTGCGGAGTGGAAAGGGCGACGCCGAAGTACGCGAGATACTGTTGAACGCCGTTCGGCAAAAGCCCACCGGGCATCGCCTGCACGAAGGCATCTCGACAGCCCAGCGCAGCATGTTCCAGATTGGTGGATGACTGTAACTGTTACGTGTCTTGCGCCGCATGCGAGAGTCCGCCTGCATCCGCGACTGTCATGCATTCATTTCCCGTTACGATGCCTAAACTCGTTGACCTGAGTCTGAGCCATCCTTAGAATCCAATGACGCAAGTTGAGTTTCTACGCTGCGTTCTTGACACGTGATTTCAATCACCGCGACAGCCTTTCTTAGCGGAGCTTTTCGACATGCAAAACAAGCCATTTCTCACGCGGCTCAAGGGTTGGTTCCAACCCGGTTATGGCGTGGATTCGACCGACGTTATGGATGCACCCAAGACCGATCAAGGATCAAAATCTGCATCCAGCGATGCGACCCCGTCGAAACCAAGGACCATCGAGCAGTGGAGTGGTCCCGCCCAAGCCGCGACGGCGCAGGCGACTGGGCAGGCGAGTGAGCGCTCGGCTGACAACGTGCAACTCGGTTCGCTTTCCGCGAGTCAAAACAAACTCGAAAAGCTCCAGGATGGATACCTGCAGGTGATCGAGCTGGTCGAAACGATTCGCAAGCATCAGGATCGGCAGGACGAGCGGGCGGTCGAGTTTTCCACGTCGCTGTCCAGCATGGCCAGCACCCTCGCCGAAATCCAGAAGGGCAATAACAAGCAGGTCGATCAGCTGGCCAGTATTGCCGACGAACTTCGTGCGGGCAACAAGCGCGGCGACCATTGGCAGGAAGTGTTGGCCGAGTTTCCAAAGACCGCCCAGGCTCAGCGCGAGGCCTTGTTGAGCGTGACGCGGCAGATGGAGGCGGTCGGTGATCGTGACGACAAGATGACCGGGTCGCTCGATTCACTGCGCGAAGCCGTCACCGCGCTGGGCGATGCGACGACAGCATCGAGTGTGGCCGTCAAGAATCTGCAGATGACCGCGATCGAAGACAGTGAACGTACCGCCGATTTGCTGGAAGCTCAGAACAAGCGATTCTCCATGCTGTTCGCGGTGACGGTGACGATGACCGTGATCGCGCTGATCACCGGCGTCGTGGCGATCATGCGAGGGGGTTGAATTTCGCGGTAAGTTGTGTGTAAGGTACCCTTTGTTGTTCGTTACAATCTAAGAATGGAGGAACGGGCAGATGAGCCAACATACTCTGGGCGAACCCGCGGTTGTCATCAAGCATTTGCTGGACGGCATGGGTAAGTTTGGCGCATCGGACCTTCACCTCAAAGTCGGTTACATACCAACCTATCGCGTAGGCGGTCATCTGCGCAAGCTCGACATGCCCAAGATTCCCAACAGCGATTATGTTCGCGACATGATGATCCCGCTGGTTCCCGAATCGCGCAAAGGCGAATACAACGAGCGGGGCGATCTGGACTTTTCTTACGGTGAAGCGACCGGCGACCGCTATCGCATCAACGTGTTTCGATCGGGCAACGACATGAATGCGGCGATTCGTCGCGTTCAGAGCAAGATTCCGAATTTTGAGGATCTGAATCTGCCCAAGGTCTACGAAAAGATCTGCAAGATCTCATACGACGGATTGGTCCTGATCAGCGGCGTTACCGGTTCGGGTAAGAGCAGCACGCTTGCGGCGATGCTCAATCACATCAATCACGAACGATCGGCCCACGTCATTACCATCGAAGACCCGGTGGAGTATCGTTTCCTTCCGGACAAATGCATCATCTCGCAGCGCGAGGTAGGCATCGACATCCCCAGCTATGCCGAAGCCCTTCGTTATGTCGTCCGGCAGGACCCCGACATCATCCTGATTGGTGAAATGCGCGATCGCGACACGATGATGGCCGCACTGCAGGCGGCTGAAACCGGGCATCTCGTGTTCGGAACGCTGCACTGCAGCGACGCCCGTCAATCGTTTAACCGCATCCTCGAATTCTTCCCGCGCGTCGAGCACGCCTTCATTCGCTCGTCGTTGGCGAATAGTTTGCGCGGTATCTGCGTGCAGCGATTGCTTCCCGGCATCGAAGAAGGTTCGCGTTTCCCCGCGACCGAAGTGTTGCTGAACAATTCGATCGTACGCGACAAGATCCGCAAAGAAGAAGACAAGGACTTGCCTGCGATCATCAATCAATCCATCGAAGAGGGGATGCGCAGTTTCACGCTTTCGTTGGCCGAGTTGATTGAAAACGAGTCGGTGCATTACGACACGGCGATGGAATTTGCACCAAACCGCGAAGCGCTGGCCAGCAAGGTCAAGGGTATCCAGACCGCAACCGAGGGGCTCGTATAGTCCTTCCGACCCGCGCCGATTCTCAACCCCTTCTTCAACGTTCTGGGACCTTCGGATTCAGTGTACCGTTATAGGGCGTGTGCGCACGCACCTCTGCAGGCGATTCTGTTCAGTGTAATCCCCAAGCCCTTCAAATCTGCTTCAAAGTTCGTTTAGACATTTGCAGCCTCTGCCGATGACTGGGTTCAAGGTATGCGGAAACGCCCTGAATCTGGCCCATTGGAGATTGAATATGTTCGGACTGTTGCGCAGGTGTACTGGATTAGCGTTGTTGATCGTCTTGATGGGATTTGCGGTTCCCGGTTGTGACAGTGGTTCCAACGGCGGTGGTGGGGGCACGTCGAACGGTGGTTCACAGAACGACGGCAAGACGCAGTTGGCCGTCAACGACGATCCCAACAGCGATCTGGTCGCGCAGGCGAAAGTCAGTGACGGCAGTTCGTTCTCCGTATTCGGCGAAAAGAATGGCAATGGCGATGTCGAACAGGTGTCGCAAATCGACGTGACCCTTGAAGACGGCGAATCGTTGTCGTTGGAACTTGACGATCAGGAACGTCCCGTTCTCGTTGAAGGCGGAGAATCCAAGACGACGTTCTCATACGATGACGACACTGCGACCGTCCAAGCCGAGGTCGATGATTCATCCGGTACAGCCATCCTCGATGGCGACGTAAACAGCAGCACAACATCGGCAAAGATCGCCGACCGACGGTTCCGCGCGACGCCCGAGTCTTTGTGTGAACGCCTGAAGAACGCGCAGGGCGTGCTCTCCAATCTTTTTGAATGTGCCGACGACAGCGATGATTCCAATTGCCGCGGTAAGGGGCCACAAGTCCTCAACGTCATCGAGCGATTCTGTTCCGCGCAAGCCGAAGTGGTCGATCAGGTCGACGCCAATGTCTCAGACACGCGCAAGGAAATTCCACTGGGTGTGAAAGGCTTTTTCACAACGCGACCCCGCGATGGTGGGGCGACGGTCGTTCTGGTTGCAACGGTGTTCGGCGGGGTCAAACCGATCGAACGCGTCGTGTGGGAGTTGAAGAGCGGTCCGGATGCTCCGGTCGAGAATCTGCCCGGTGGTGTGGCCGTCGGTGACATCGGTCCGGAAGGGACGCATACGTTCATGGTGACCGCCACCGATTCGCAAGGCAACACCGCCACCCATGAACTTGAAGTAAGTGAGGCCCGGCGGCCGGTGATCAACATCGTGGCGGACCCGCCAATCGCCGCGCCCGGCGAGGAAGTGACGTTCTCCATCGAATCGAATGTTGAGCTTCCTGCCGACGTTTTGGACAACGTCAAGTGGCGATTCGGTGATGGTAGCGAAAGCACCGGCGCTGAAGTTACGCATGTGTACGACGAAGGCGGCGCGTTTGTGGTGATGGCATTACTCCGTGGGGATAACCGCCGCGAAACCTCATCGACTGTTGTTCGTGTCGGCGATGATCTCGAATGCTGGGAAGCTTGCCAGACCGACGCCGAACAGGTCTTCTTCGAATGCGATTTCAACAACCCTGGCAGTGCCAACTGCGCCGCCCGGTCCAACGCGGTGCTCACGCAGTGCCTGGCCGAACGGTGCAGCGAGGAACTCGATTGCGAATTCCACTGCCACCGCTTTGGTGCGAAGGTGGTCCGTCAGTGCATGGCCTCCGGTGGAACCCGGGGTTTGTGCGCCGCAGCCGGTCGGGCAGCCCGTTTGTATTGCACGTTTGAACAATGCGACGAACAAGCCGACTGTGCACAATTCTGCAAGGATGATTTCGATCTATTCGTCGACGAGTGTTTGGAAGGTGAAGACCGCGGATTGGACTGCAATGCAGCGGCAGAAGACGCTATCGATCAGTGCGTCGTGGAGGAATGCGGCGCCGGTTCTGAATGCGAAGATGAATGCGCCGAACAAACCGACCGGCTGTTCGATTCGTGCAACGAGAGCGGCGCATCGTTCGAAGAATGTGCGGCCCGTTCCCGCCGTTGGTTTGAAGACTGTGTTCACGAACAGTGCGGCGGCGAATTCGATTGTGCCGGCGTCTGTGAAGACCAGCGTGAACAGATCATTCGCGAGTGCGAAGCCGACGGTGTCGATCCGCAAATCTGTCGGCAGGACGCCCGCGACTTTGTCGATTTCTGCCTGTTCGAAAACTGCGGGATCGAAGGCGGCTTCGATCCAAACGGCGGCGACATAAACCCGATCGATCCCAATGACGTCGGCGGTGACTTCCTCGAAGAATGCAAGGAACAATGTCGACTGGACGCCGACGATGCCCGCAAGATCTGCCGCGACACCGGTGGATCGGCAAGCGAGTGTGGCCCGCTGGGTGACTTCATCCTGCGCGACTGTGTCGAGAACGTCTGCGAAGGCGGTGATCCGACGGGCGGCGATCCGTTCGGTGGCGATCCATTTGGCGATGATCCTTTTGGAGATGGCGGATTCGGGGATGATCCGTTCGGTGGCGACCCGTTTGCTGATCCGTTTGGGGGCGATCCCTTTGGTGATGATCCCACAGGTGCCGGTGCGCCCTAGCTTATAAAACTGCCGCAGCGAGGAAGGTCTGGAAGGTCCGCGGGGAACGGATTCCGCGCGGCAATCCGATCTGCCCGTCAATTTTGATCATGACGCTTCGTGGCTAATACGTGTAGTGGCTTTGAAAGTGGTCGAGGATCGCGGCGTCGGCATTGAAGATGTACGCGATGATCGCGGCCCGCATCCACATGCCGTTCTTGACCTGATCCCAATAGCGGGCGCGCGGATCGGTATCCAGCGCCCGGTCGAGTTCGTTGCGGCGGGGCAGCGGATGCAGGATCGCGAGGTTCGGTTTGAATTGCGGTGCCATGTCAGCCGACAAGCGGAAGCGATCGTAGTCGATGGATTTCGACTCGCCCTTGATGTCGTACTCATCCTGCAAACGCGTCATGTAAACCGCGTCGCAATCGCCAATGATTTCGCCAAGATCGCTGGCCGTCTCGTACTCCATCTCGTTTCGTTTCATGTAGCTGATGATGTCATGTTCCAGCCCCAACTCGGGCGGCGACACAAACCTCAAACGCACACCAGGATAGCGGCCAAGCAAGTACACCAGGCTTCGCACCGTGCGGCCGCGCTTCAAATCGCCAACGAATGCAATCGTTTTGCCGGCCATCCTGTCATGGGCGAAGGAGGGAATTCCCTTCGGTCCCGAGTCCTCTGCAAAACTTCGCAGTAGCGTGTAGATATCGAGCAGTGCCTGCGTCGGGTGCTGGTCCTTACCCGAACCACCGTTGACGATCGGAATCGACAGGTGCAGGGCGTCGAGTTCGTGGGCCATCGTCTCGGCGAAACCTTCCACCGGATGGCGCATGATAATGAGGTCGAAGTATTGGCTCAGCACGCGGATGGTGTCGTCTTCGGTTTCGCCTTTGATTTCCGACGAGACCGATGGGTTGCGTACTTCGTCGTAGGGCATGCCCAGAATCTGACACGCCGAAGCGAACGAAAGGAACGTTCGCGTGGACGGTTGAATGAAGTAGAGCATCGCCCGCTTGTGACTGAGCAGCGTCCGCAGGAAATGCACACCTTGCCGCGTTTCGGCGACGGTGCGGATCATCTCAGCCAGCTTGCAGAGGTGATCGATGGTCTCGCGCTGGACCTGCTGGGCGAGGATCACGTGGAACAACCGATCGTCGCGGTTCAAGAGGGCGACGCGCTTGGCCGTTGGCATGGTGGAAAGCACCGATGAGTCTGTTGTCATAGACGTGGTTCCGAGAATCCCAGGTTGGATTGAACGGCAGTCCATCGACCAGATGCGATTGCGGACCTCGCGGGTTGCGGGCCAAGTCGCGCACGCGGCTGCTCACTCGGCGCATCTTCAGAATTTCTTACAGCAAGTCAAGGCGACCCTGCGATGATGGTTGCCTGTGAAAGCGTCGGCCTCTACCATCGTCCCCCATGTCCCAGTCGTCGCGTTCCAAGTCGGTCCTTTCTCGCCCAATGTCGTGGTTCGCCAACGCCATTTACGGCGTTGCGGGCCTCGCGTACACGCCCATCTTGACCTACCAGATGCTGGCTCAACGCAAGAATCGGACCGGTTGGAGCGAGAAGTTGTGCGGACCGCGGTCGTCACTTGCCAAATCGTCGGATCGCAGGCGCGTCTGGGTGCACGCCGTTTCGCTGGGCGAAATCAATGCCGCACGCCTTTTTGTTGAGAAGTTGGAAGCGGCTGACTCGTCCGCAGAGGTTGTGATATCGACGACGACGGACACCGGATTCGCCCGCGGATGCCAGTTGTTTGGTGCCGACCGTGTGTTTCGCTATCCCCTCGATTTCAGTTGGGCGGTCCGCAATGCCATCCGCACCATTCGTCCGTCCGCCATCGTGCTGGTCGAGTTGGAGGTCTGGTACAACCTGACCACGATCGCTGCGGGTGAGGGCATCCCCGTTTGCGTGATCAATGGCCGGCTGACCGAGCGAAGTTGCAACCGCCTTGCGATGCTCGGTCCGCTTTCGAAGCGGATGTTCCAATCGCTGACCTGGGTTGGAGCGCAGGATGATGCGATCGCCAATCGGTTCAAGTCGTTGGGTGTTCCGGGGGACAAGATTGACGTCGCCGGGTCGGTGAAGTGGGACACGGCTGAGGTAGCCGACCGGATTGATGGGGACTTGGAATTGGCGGGAGCGATGGGGATCGATGTGAATGCGCCGCTTTGGGTATGTGGCAGCACCGGCCCGGGTGAGGAAGCGATGATCCTTGATGCCTATTCGGGTATCAGAGAGAAGGTGACTGACCTGCAACTGGCGCTGATACCCCGCAAGCCGGAGCGATTTGATGAGGTGGCTGCCTTGATTGCGAAGCGCGGGTTTGGTTGTGTGCGGCGGAGTGATTGCAAGGCGGACGGACCTTCTTCTGTCCCCCACCCTGGAAGGGCGGGGCACCCGCAGCCTGTTGTGTTTCTTGGGGACACGATGGGGGAACTTCGCAAGTTCTATTCGCTGGCCGATGTTGTGTTTGTGGGCCGGTCGATGGTGCCGATGGGCGGGTCGGATCCGATGGAGGTGGCGGCATTGGGCAAACCGATCATCACCGGATCGGATATGGCCAACTTTCGAGACGCGACAACCCAGTTGCTCGATGCCGGTTCGCTGGTTCAAGTCGATTCGCCGGCCACGCTCGCTCAGCAAGTTGTTACGATAGTGTCAGACGCCGCCCGTCGCCAAAAAATGGGCCAATCTGCGAAGGAAACGGTTCAGAAAAATCGAGGCGCTACGGACGCGAGCGTTCGCAAAGTACTTGAATTCGCGGGCACGAAATAGACCTTATCCACGTCAATCACATTTCGGAGGAGAATCGCGAATGCCCGGGGAAACGCCAAAAACGTCCGAAACTCGGCGTGATTCGCGTGCGGTTTTTGTCGGTGGTCTCTTACTGCTGTGCGCGATCGTCGCGTTTGTGCATTGGCCGGTACTCTCCGCGCAGGCGTTGAACCTCGATGACGGCGATTTCCTTCGCGACAACCCGCTGGTGCAGAATCCGAGTTGGAATTCGGCAAAGCGGTTCCTGGTCGAAGTGCTCGAACCCTCAACCGTCGACGGATACTACTTGCCCGTCTCGATGATCTCGCTTATGGGCGACTATGCGGCTGGCGGAAGGGTGGGCGATCTCCACGCATTCCACCGGACAGCCTTGATCCTTCATATATTAAACACGGTGCTGATCGCGGTTTTGTTGCGGATGCTCTTCGGGCACACGGCGGCTGCGCTGTTGGCGGCATTGCTGTTTGGTTTGCATCCGTTGACCGTTGAGCCGGTGGCGTGGATCGGCGAGCGTAAGACGTTGCTTGCGATGATGTTTGCGCTGGTGACGATGATTTCATACGTTCAGTTTACGCGACATCGCCGGTGGTATTGGATGGTCGGTGCGACGCTCGCGTTCCTGCTCGCGCTCCTCTCGAAACCGACGGCTGTCCCGCTTCCTCTGATGCTGGTGGCGATGGACTATTGGCCGCTGCAACGCGATATCAAACGATCGATTGTCGAGAAGATTCCACTGTTTGCATTGGCGGTGATCTTCGCGGTGATCACGTTGGTTTCGCACAGTCGAACTGCCGGACTGCTCGAATCCTCCCAGCGGGGTTTCTTCGAAAATATTTTGCTGACGTGCCATCTTGTCGCATTTTATGGCCAGAAGTTGATCGTTCCGTCGGGGCTGACGTCAGTGTATCCGCCGCCGACACCCATTTCGCTTTCCAATGCGACGATTCTGATTGGTGTTCTGGTGACGGTCGTCGTGCTCGGGGTGTTGCTTTATTCGATGCGCCGATCGCGCGTTCTGGTGGGCGGTGCGGCGCTCGTCGTCTTGGGGTTGGCTCCGACGTTAGGGTTTGTTCGATATAGTTGGATTTATGCGTCGGACAAATATCTCTATCTGCCGGCGATTGGCATTCTGTTGGTGATTGCCTGGGGTTTGAAGAAGTGGTGGCCCAAAGGCGGTTTGGGGCAGATCGGGCTGGTGGTCGCCGTCTTGATCGTCTGCGGACTTGAGTCAATGGGCGTTCGCAGCTACCTCGGCAAGTGGCGCGATACCAAAACACTGTGCGAGCACATGGATTCCCTCGCTCCGGGAACGCCGCAAATTCTTGTCAACCTCGCCGACGCATACGAAGAGGATGGCCGGCGCGCCGAAGCCATCGCGTTGTATCGATCAGCCGTCGAGCGGATGCCCGATTACGCTTTGGCACAAAACAACCTCGGTTCGATGCTTGCCCGTGAAGGACACTTCGATGATGCGGTTAAACATCTGCGTAAAGCCCTCGAACTCGATGCCGGTTATGCACCTGCGTACAGCAATCTGGCGTTCGCGCTGCTGGATAGCGGACAAGTCGCCGACGCCGAATCGATGTGCCAAAAAGCAATCGAATTGAAACCGGGTTATCCACGGCCCATGTTTGTCATGGGCAGAATCAAAAAGGCCAAGGGCGATCTGGACGGGGCGATTGAGTATTTTCGAAAGGCAGTGAGCGCTGATCGCAACTACGCCGAAGCGCTCATGGCGCTGGCGGACACGCTTCAACTTAAAGGACGCATGCAGGAAGCTTCCGACGTTTACAAGACGCTACTCACTGTCCAGCCGCGTAATGCCGTTGCCCACCACAACTACGCAATCGCCATGCGCGAAAGCGGTGACCATGCGGCGGCGGTCGCGGAATTAAAGAAAGCGATCGAGTTAGATCCATCCTATGCGGATGCCCACAACAACCTCGGTGTGTCGCTTGCGGCATTGGGCAAGCCCGAAGAGGCGATCGAGCAGTTTTCGAAAGCCGTTCAACTCAGCCCCGATTATGGCGAGGCCCACCACAACTCCGGTTTGGTGTATCAACAGCTTGGGCGACATAAAGATGCGACGGCGAGTTTCCGAAAAGCTGCGGAGCTTTCGCCGGACGATCCTGAGGCGCAGTTTGTCTATGGCGTCAGTGCGAGTCTCAGCGGTGAGGCGGCAGACGCATTGGCGGCATTTCGACGGATGCTTGAACTTGATCCGGCCAATCCTGGTGCGCTCAATAGCGTGGCGTGGATATTGGCGTCCAACAGCGATGAATCGATTCGCGATGCGGACGAGGCCATCCTGCTGGCGACCAAGGCGGCTGAACGAACGAACTACCGTCAGCCCCAGGTCCTCGACACGCTAGCGACGGCCTACGCGGCGAAAGGGCGGTTTGACGATGCGGTCATGATGATCCGCAAGGCATTGGAATTGGCGGAGGCCCAAGGTCAGCGTGGACGAGCCAGCGTTGAGGGGATGCGAAAGCGGCTGATGTTGTTTGAATCGAAGACCATGTACACGGAATAAGTTGAAACGGGTCTCAACTTGATTGGGCAACAAGAAAGCGGGCGAGCCGAATAATCGACTCGCCCGCTTTGGTTTTGAACTAGCGATCCATTCATGCCGATTTACACCAGCCGAGGATCAACTCAAGCACTTAGGCCCAAGTACTTATGCTTTGCGACGACGCAGAAGGCTGACGCCACCGAGTGCGAGCAAAGCAAGTGATGCCGGTTCCGGAAGAACCGAAGCGAAGTCTGAACCGAGTGCGACGGCATCAACGCTGACAACAGCGTGATCCGCACCGCTGATGAAGTCCTGACGCAGGGCAACGCCGGTCAGACCGACGCTTGCCGAGCTGACGTCGCTGATGCTGGTGTCGCCTTCGCTGGCCGGGTTAACCCAAAGCTTCGAGATACCGGTATCGAACTCGTACGAGAAGATGACCTGGTACTGGGTGTCGAAGCTGAGGTCAGATCCCCACTCAGCCGCCGGCTCTCCGGATGAACCCGAGAGACCGAGGGTGTAGTGGTTCGAATCGCTGCCATCACGAAGATGGACGCGCGACTTGAAGCTGGAATAGAAGTGGGCGAAATAAATTTCGTCGCCGTTGAAAAGCTCTGTTCCACCGCGAAGGTCTTCAACCGAGATGATCATGCTGGCGTAGAGAGTTTCGCCTGCACCCAAGGTGGAGCCGGAAAGACGGTTGACGTCTTCACTGGCCGGGTTGCCTTGACGAAGAATCGCCTGGCCGCTAACGACCTCGACCGACGTTGCAAAGCCAGTACCGCTGTGCGGTGACCAAAGACCACCCGAGACGTCATCACCCGCACCGTCATAAACGGTCAGGTCGCCATCGGCGTAGTTAAACTCGTCGTTCCAATACAGCGCGGCGTCGGCCGACGCGGTGAGGAACAGTGCGGCGAGAGAGGCCGCCAAAACTGATTTACGAAGTCCCATGTTTCTCCTCCTGAAAGAAAGTTTGCCGTACGAAAACTAATGACTCGACGCAGGAACATCCCGCGCCGAAATCTGCAACTACGGTTCTCTCTCTCAAAAGGAGTGTGGCCGATGACTGACCTTGGCCGACTCCGTTCCCCTAACTCCACTACGCTTATGATCGTAACAGATTGGCGAACGGCCTGTCTAGGTAAAACAGCCTAGATTAAGCATGATTCACGGTATCTTAACGGCCATTTGGCAATCATCGTAACTTCAATGAACACACGCATTTAGGCGGCATGTCGACGGTCCGTGAAGAGTTATTGACAGGGGGGCGGGCCCTGAGCGGGCCAAAAATCGGGTTTCCGGCAAATTTATTGGTACCGAGCGACAGAAAAAATCGTCGATTTCCGCCGGAAAATTGGCCCAGACCGCACTTGCTTGTCGTGCCGACCAGAAAGTGGGGATTTGAAAAAAGAGGGTGAGGTCAAGGTCGCAGATAGCAGTCAACGCATTGGGCGGTTCGCAATGCGAACCGCCCAATGTCATCTGCAACTGATTGCTGGGCACGCCCCAAGACACTGCGGCGCGCCGAGTGCTTTAATGCTTCAGTGAACGTCGGACTTCGGCATCCGAAGTTCCAAGGAACTACTTGCGGCGACGGATCACCACGAGTCCACCCAGTGAAAGCAGGGCGATCGTGGCCGGTTCCGGAACGACGCCGGTGATGACCACGTTGTCCACGCGACCGGTTCCACCCGATGCAACCGTACCACCGTTGATCGACAGCGTGCTCGAGTTGGTCAAGCGGAAATAGATCGTGGCCTGATTATCAAGGGCTGAAGGTGCAGCCACCGGTCCGTTCTGGAACAACGCATTGACTGAAACACTGCTAAATGAACCGCTCGGAACTGCATGGTTCAGCAGCGAAGTAAAGTTCGTGCCGTCGGTGCTCCAAGAGAGTTCGAAATCGGCTGGGCCGGTGTTGCTTCCCGCCTGATCCCAGGAGAATTCGATTCCGCTGTATCCAACCGAACTGGTTGAGAACTGATAGTAATCACCGACCGCCCATGTATTGGAGCTGAATGATTCGGTGCTGCCATTACCGGTTGGGTTGCTGTAGGTGCTGCTTCCGGCATGGAAGCCCAGCGCGTTTCCTGATCCACTGTCTGCAGCGTGTGGGCCAGCGGTTGTGGGGGGGCTGGTTTCAAACGTCCACTCAGCCAGTATGTCTGCACTGGCAGGCGCCGCAAACATCAGGCATGCCGCCAGTAAAGCCAAAGTCTTCTTCATCGGTTTCCGTCCTCCAAAGTGAGCTTCTCGATTCAAGAACTCAGATCACAGAGCACTGTGTCCGCGGCACATTGCCACGCATACACAGAACGATTCGCAAATCGCTTACTCTCTCTCTCGAATCTCTCTCAAATTGGAGTGACGCCATCAACCAGGACTGGCTTGGCTCCGTCGCCCTTCCCCTATTGGGCAACGCCAGAAAAGTACCAAAACCAAGGGTTCCGTGTCTATACAAAAGACCCAGAAATTCATGCAATAACCAATTCTTATTTTGCGAGGTTGCAAGTGACCGGATCGTCCACAGACTTGAACCTTAAAGGTGAGGTTTACGATTGTTCCAAAGTCCGCAAGTTGCACTTGAACGAAGCCCGGTGGATGTGTCGACCGCCGGTTCCATTTGACGCCCCGATTGGGTTGGACCCAGGGGCTGTTCAGGCCGCGGGCCAGCCCAAAATCCGACTTCTTTTTGGTCCTAACTTGTACCAATCCGTTTTGGCATTATTGTTATTCGAACCCTTTTTGCGTTCTTTTGGTTTGACGCAAAGCCAAGCCCCTTACGATTGAACTTCAATAGAGGTTACTGCCATGACGGCCAACCACGGTATCGAATCGATCTTGCATGAAAACCGAACCTTCCCTCCGCCGGCGGAATTGGCCAGGCAGGCCCACATCAACGACCTGGCCGAGTACAACCGCCAGTACAAACGGTCGGTCGAGGACCCGGAAGGCTTCTGGGACGAGGTGGCTCAGGGGTTCCATTGGTTCGCGCCGTACACCAAGGTCCTCGAATGGGATGCGCCCAACGCCAAGTGGTTCGTCGGCGGCAAGACCAACGTTTGCTTCAACTGCCTCGACAAGCAGATCAATGACGGTCGAGGTGACCATCCGGCGATTCTCTGGGAAGGGGAGCCGGGCGATACGAAGACCTACACCTATCGCGAACTGCTCACCGAAGTCTGCAAGTTCGCCAACGCCCTCAAGTCGCTTGGGGTCAAGAAGGGCGACCGCGTCACCATTTACATGCCGATGGTGCCCGAACTGACCATCGCCATGTTGGCGTGCGCCCGCATCGGCGCGCCGCACAGCATCATCTTCGGTGGATTCAGTGCAGCCGCCATCGCCGACCGAGTCGAAGATGCGTCGAGCAAGATCGTGATCACCGCGGATGGCGGTTGGCGTCGCGGAAAAGTCGTCCCTCTCAAGCAAAACGTCGATGACGCCACCGAACTGTGCAGCATCATCGAGACCGTCGTCGTGCTGAAGCGAACCGAAAGCGATATTACGATGAAGGAGGGGCGCGACGTCTGGTGGGATGACGTGATGGCCAACGCTTCCGACGACTGTCCTGCCGAACAGTGCGATTCTGAAGACCTGCTTTTTATCCTCTACACTTCGGGCACCACCGGCAAGCCCAAGGGCATCATGCACACGACGGCTGGCTACATGATCTACACGCAACTGACGTCGAAATACGTGTTCGATCTCAAGCCTGATGACGTTTATTGGTGCACGGCTGACATCGGTTGGATCACCGGTCACAGCTACATCGTCTATGGCATTTTGCAGAACGGCGTGACGACGATGATGTACGAAGGCGCGCCGAACCATCCGGATTGGGATCGCTTTTGGCGACTCGTTGAGAAGCACAAGGTGACGAAGTTTTACACCGCGCCGACCGCGATCCGCGCGTTTATGAAACAAGGTCGCGAATATCCCGACCGTTGCGATCTTTCATCGCTCAAGATCCTCGGAACGGTCGGCGAGCCGATCAATCCGGAGGCATGGATCTGGTATCACACTGTCATCGGCCGTGAAAAATGTCCGATCGTTGACACCTATTGGCAGACTGAAACGGGCGGGATCATCCTTACGCCGCTGCCGGGCATGACCAAGACGAAACCGGGCAGCGCGACGCGACCGTTCTTTGGCATCGACGCGGCTGTCCTTGATGACGAAGGAAAGGAACAAGGCCCACACCAAGGCGGGTATCTGAGCGTGCGGAAGCCCTGGCCCGGAATGCTTCGCGGGATCTATGGCGATCCGAATCGTTTCAGCGAACAGTACTGGTCGAAGTATCCGGGCATGTACTTTACGTCCGACGCATCGCAGCGCGACGAGGATGGATACTTCTGGCTGATGGGTCGCGTTGATGACGTGATCAACGTGTCGGGTCATCGGTTGGGCACGATGGAAGTCGAGTCGGCGTTGGTGTCGCACCCGAAGGTGGCGGAAGCGGCGGTCGTGGGCATGCCGCATGAGATCAAAGGGCAGGGGTTGGCCGCATTTGTGACGCTGATCGGCGGTGTAGAACCGACTCCGGATCTCAAGGATGAACTCGCCGCCCACGTGACCAAGGAAATCGGCGCGATCGCCAAACCCGATCAAATGCGTTTCACCGAGGCGCTACCCAAGACGCGATCCGGCAAGATCATGCGCCGGCTGCTCAAGGAGTTGGCCACGAGCGGTGAGGTTAAAGGCGACACAACCACGCTGGAAGACTTCTCGGTGATCTCCAACTTGCGGACTGAGGAATAAGGGAATGCGGGGATGCAATCGATCGCTGCGATGGGTGGTATTGTCGGTGGCGGTCGTCTGCACGCCGGCGCTGGCCGAATCAGCGGCACAACTTGATCCAGTCATCAAGAAGATGATGACCGAAGTGTCGTCGGAAAGGCTGGAAGCCGACGTGCGCACGTTGGTTGGGTTCGGCACGCGTCAGACGGAAAGCGCCACCGATCATCCGACGCGCGGCATCGGTGCTGCCCGCGGCTGGATTCAGGCGGAATTCGAGAAAATCGCCGCGAACACCGGCGGGCGCATGACCGTCAGCCTCGATTCGTACACCGATGCACCACCGTCCCGCCGAATCACCAAGCCCGTTGAGATTGTCAACGTCGTCGCCATGTTGAAGGGCACCCAGCCCGAATCTGTTGACCGCGTTTATGTGGTCAGCGGGCATTACGATTCGATCTGCAGCGACCCGACCGATTCCGAGTGTGATGCACCGGGGGCCAACGATGACGCGAGCGGTGTGGCGGCTGTCCTCGAAGCGGCGCGCGTGATGAGCAAATACGAGTTCGACGCAACGATTGTGTTTGCGGCTGTGGGCGCGGAAGAGCAGGGTCTTTACGGTTCAAAACACTTGGCCGAGGGGTACAAGTCGAAGGGCACAAACATCGCGGGGATGCTGACGAACGACATCGTGGGCAATTCGCTGTCGCAGTTGGGCGTCCGCGATGACAAGCATGTTCGGGTGTTTTCGGAAGGCGTACCCGAAATCGAAACGGCGGAACAAGCGCGGATGAGACTGGCCACCGGAAGCGAGAACGACGCTCCGGCTCGGCAACTGGCCCGCTATGTCGCGGACTGCTGCGCCGGGTATGTCGACGGGTTTGACGCCGAGCTGATGTTTCGTCGTGATCGATTGATGCGGGGCGGTGACCACACGTCGTTTTCGCGAGCGGGTTTTCCAGCCGTTCGCGTGACGGAGATGAATGAAGACTATCGCCATCAGCATCAGAACGTGCGGACGGATGACGGGGTGCAGTATGGCGATCTGCCCGAGTTCGTGGACTTTGATTATCTTGGCAATGTAACAAGGACGAACGTCGCGGCGCTGGCGAGTCTCGCAAGGGCGCCGGCTCGACCCGACAATGTCCGGATTGTTTTGGACAAGCTTGACCCGCGGACGACCATCGCGTGGGATGCGAACAAGGAAAACGATTTGGCGGGTTACGAACTGGTCTGGCGAAAGACGACTGCGTCGGCGTGGGAGGGTTTCGAACCAGTCGGCAAGGTCGATCGTATTACGGTCGAACGTTCAAAGGACAACTTCTTTTTCGGGGTGCGCGCGGTCGATGCCGACGGACACCGCAGCGTTGTTACATTTGCCCAACCGCAACGAAAGTAACTCGGCGTTTGGAATGACTGAAAGCGTTTGCGGCCCAAATAACGTTCGGTGCGCCATCAAGTCAGCCAGAATGCGCTTTGGACAATTTATTACCGGTCCTGCTTCACTTGGCTTTTGTGAAGTCTATACTTGCAGTGGAAACCGATCCGTTATGCCGAAATTCTGTCGGCATGCCAGTTGCAAGTGCAATGGCGGATCGGCGAGAATACCGCCTCGTCGCAATCTATAATGGTTGCGAGGGGAATAGTACCCTAGCGATTCCCACCCGGATGGTGAGAATCCAAGCAGGGGATGAGAACTATGGCAAATGCAGACATCATCATGGTCGGGCCCACCGAGACCACGCTCATCACTGAGTTGTATAACCAGGTGTTTGCGCCAAAACGCGACGTCGCATTTTTTGAACGTCGCTTCAAGGGCCGATGCAGCCTGCTCAATCTGATCGCCGAAGTCGATCATCGACCGGTCGGATTTCTGAGCGGATTCGAATTGAAACCGTCCACTTGGTTCAATTGGCTGGTGGGTGTGCTTCCCGATTTTCGTCGCCTGGGTATCGCGTCGCAGCTTTGCGAAGCGGAGCAGGCCTGGGCGCGCGATCATGGCTACCACGATGTCCGCATGGAGTGCCACAATCAGCATCGCGCAGTCCTGCAGATGTGCATTCGACAGAACTTCGACATCGTCGGCATTCGCTTCGATGCGGATCGCCAGAACAACCTGGTTATCTTTGAAAAAGAAATCGGGTTGCATGGCGACGATGACGACTAGCGTCAAGTTCGCGCGCACGCTCCACTCTTGAATTCCGACCCGGTATCTGCGCCGGCACTTATGCGCTGGCAGATGGATCGTTGTGCGCGGCCCACGCCTTGCCGACGTATTGCATCATCGCCGCGTCGATGTCGAAACCGTGCTTGGCGGCTGCATTGGGATCTTTCTTGTAAACTTTCCCAAGTGATTCTTCGATATCCTTGCGGCCGCCGGTGAATTCCGCGACGAGCCCCATCCAACGTTTGGCCAGTTTTTGAACGTGTGGTTCGGTGGGATCGGTGCCGGCATCCATTTCATTGCGCACCAAGCCGATCAGTTCGTGCCATTCGTTTTGAACTTGCTCGATGCGCTCGGGGCCAACCTCACGCCTCCGCTTTTCAAGCGATTCGAGTTGTTCGGTTGTGTAGCATTCCTTAAACGTTTCCATCATTTCAATCTCCATGATTAACTTGAATAGGTCGTTGATGTCGGATGATTCCGCCTCAACCAATTTCACGTGAAGCTGGTCCAATCGACCCAATAGCTTGATCTGCCGTTCGTTCAATTCGCGCAGATGAGCGCGGTGCATCTCAATCACCTGCCGGGGCGAGCACTCCGCCGAGTCCAGCAGCTTCGCCGTTTGTTCGAGCGAAAAGCCGAGCTCTCGCAGCGACAGAATGCACTGAAGGCGCTGAACGTCGGACTCGGTGTACAATCGATGACCGGCTCCGCTGCGATGCGATGGGGGCAGCAAACCGATTTCGTCGTAGTGATGCAGCGTTCGGATGGACACGCCCGTCAGATTCGCGATTTCGCCGACTTTCCAGATCTTGACCGATTCCATTGCTGAGTTTCCTTGCGTCTGAATTCCGTTCGATGAGAAGCGTACAACATCACGCAACGTGAGGTGCAAGCGGAAATCTCAGAATTTCTTTGCAAAAAGTGAAAACGAAGAAGTGGCGATTGGCGAGGCTCGATGGACCGTCGGTTAACTTGCGTTTCGACGTCGCCGTTTGGTCATCCACAAACGGGCGCATGTACTGAGAATCCAATACCCGGCAAGGAACACACCGCGCACCGTCCCGCTGATTTTGGATTTGCCCCGGCGCTTGAAGTAGGGGACTTCGATCTCGCGGATTCGCAGGTTCTGTTCGACGGCTTTGATCTGCATCTCCACCGTCCAGCCGAACGCGCGGTCCTGCATCTGCATTCGATAAAGACACTTGCGGCGGATGGCCCGAAACGGACCGAGGTCGCGGTAGCGGTGACCCCAGCCGAGGCGAATCAGAAACGTCGCGAGCCAGTTGCCAAAAATCTGCGGAAGCGACATCGAACCCGGTTCGCGATGTTTGGGGGCTCGCGCACCGATCACGAAATCCGCATCGCCGCTGCAAATCGGATCAACAAGTCGCGGCAAGAGTGAGACGTCGTCGGCTAGGTCGGCATCGAGAAACGCGACGACATCGAATTGACTTGAATTCGGCAGGTGGATCAGCGCTTCCATGCCGGCATAGCAGGCGGCTCCGTAACCGCGGGTGGGTTGATGGACGACGATGGTCGCACCATGAATTGAAGCCTGCCTGGCTGTGTCGTCGGTCGAACCGTTGTCGCAAAGCAGAATCGCTCCGACTCCCAGTTCGACCAGTTGCGGCAGGAGGATGGCCATGTTGGCGGATTCATTGAGCGCCGGGATGATAACCGCCGTCGTCGCCAGAATCGAATCGTGCGTTTGCGGGTTGTTTGGCGTGGATATCAGAACGATCAACCTTGCAGGTAGGGGTTGGTGACGCGTTCCTGACCGACCGTCGTCGCGGGTCCGTGCCCGGGAATCAGCGTGGTGTCGTCGGGGAGAGAGAGGATGTTCACCTTGATATTTCGGATCAATCGTTCGCCGTCGCTGTGGTGAAAGTCGGTGCGGCCGATGCTGCCGGCGAAGACCGCATCACCGACGATGGCGAGTTTCAAACTTTCGCAGTAGATCGCTCTGCCCGCGGGCGAGTGGCCGGAAACGTCGAGCGCTTTCCATACCGTGTCGCCCAGCGAAAGTTCATCCCCGTATGCCAGGTCCAACGCGGTCGCGTGCTTGACGACGGTGCCGCCGCCGTACTGTGCCGACAAATTTTCGTGCGCGTCGGTCAGCAGCGGCCACTCCCCCTCGGCGAGGTACATGGGGATTTCGGGAAACGCTTCCCGCACCATATCGACGCCCGCGATGTGATCGCCATGGGCATGCGTTAATACAAGCTTTTCAGGTTGGAGTTTCTTGTCGGCGATAAACGCGACAATCTCTTCGCCCTGCGGTGGCAGACCCGGATCGACGATCCAGCAACCAGCCGCCGAG
>DDIR01000119.1:65169-67256 GCA_002338715.1 Phycisphaerales bacterium UBA1845
CAGCCGCCGAGCCGATTGAAATCACCATTCCATTTTCAGCATAGAACGGATCGTTGAATACTTTGATGTGAACGTCTTTTTCGCCCATGGGCACCACTTCGCTTTCGATCTTCAATACGCACCGCCGATTGTGGCCCCATGATAACGTGTTGGGCGTATGTGGAAAGTCGCGAGTGGGTGGGGTGCATGAAAAACGGGCACACCCATTGCGTCAAATGGGTGTGCCCACTGTGTGGTCGCCGGGGTGTGTGTTCCGGCGGATGGTGGGTTTGTGTCGATGGCGATTAATTCATGCCGATGATGGTCATCTTGGGGCGCACGGTTGTTTCGATGCGCCGTTCGATTTCGGCGAGATTGCGCTGGACGTCTTCAAGTCGGCTTCGGGCGATGTCGAGACGTTTGCCGCCGAGCAGTTCAAATTCTTCGGACACTTTCAGCGCTTCACGCACGTTGTGCATCCGTTCGACCGTGGCTTTGTACTTGGCTTCCATGTCGGCTTCGTCGATGGCCATCCGGGTTAACTCGTGATTCATGTCGACGATGAAGTTGCCTCCCATTTCATGCATTCGTGCGGCAAAATCCCGTTGGGCATCTTCCTCTGCCCGGGCGAGTTCGGCTTGGGCTTGGGCGACTTCCACTCGGATCGCATCGAGTTCGCTGTGTGAGATCCTTCCAGTTTGGGCCATGTCCTCTGTTTTCTGAAGCGCCTCCTGTCGAATGGCGACGATCTTCCTGAGTTGTTCAACGACGGGCTTTTCGACGGGTTCCTGCGTGGCTTCCTTGGAGAGTCTGGCGACTTGTTCCTGCATCGCGTCACGCCGTGCCTGAAAGACGGATCGTTCCAGTTCCATTTTGTCTCTGTCATGTGCCAGACTGTCGAGCAGGTTGACGAGATTTCGATAGGTGGGATCGCTGACGTTGTTCTTCTCGCGAAACGCCTGGCGCTCGGTCATGATCTTGTGGAATTCGGTTCGTGCCTGATTCAATTCGGCTTCGAGTTGGGCTTTACGCTCGTGTTGTTCCATGATTGTTGCTTCGGAGAATTCGACCAGCGATTTCTGAAGCAAATCACACACGCGTTTCAGCAGAATCTTGGTCTTTGCTCGCTCGGAATGACCGTCCGCAGTCTGGACTTCAACCTCCAACCGCGCAACGAGCGTGACCAGCGAATCACCGCCGATGTGCTTCGACTCACTGACGTTGAGCGTTTCAAGCCGCGCTTCCAAATGAACCAGCCGTCCGGACTTTCCGTCACCAAATACTTCTTCAACGGCCCTTCCCCATACGCCAGATGACTGCAACAAGGCCTCGATGACCTGTGGGTGCAGCGACGATGAACCCTGATCCCAAGTGGTTCGAATCACGCAGCTTTCGATCGCCATTGGCTCGTTGTAGATTGCATCGTTGTTACTGTCCGCTTCGTCGGCCTGTGCGATAGGAGCAAGGCATGCCAACGCCATCCATGCGGCCAGGCTCCAAACGAAGTTGCCGCTGTTCGCTTTCTTGAGATTCATATCGTCACTCCTGATTTGTTGTTGATTTCGTTGAGTCGGGCGCGGGCAGTCTTAGCCGCCGCCGTGTTTGGAAACAGTTTGACGGTGCGCTCAAGTGAACGGATCGCTTCGTCGCGTCTGTCCGATTGCGTGATCCAGCGGTTGGCTTGCTCGACCATGACGCGGGCGGTGATTTCGGCTTCCTGTTCGATGAGCAGTTGCGGGGGAATCGTGAGTTTCTTGTTTTGCTTCGAGGCATTTGGCGATGCGACCGATGCCGTTTGAACGCGGCTGCGATAGGCATGCCGGTTGTTTTGGACGATCTGTTCGAGTCGATCCGCCTCTGCTCGCAGGGCATCGATCCGGGCCTCCATCGCTTCGATCGGGATGGCCGGGGCGTCTTCCACGTTGGCGATTTGCAACGGATTGTCGGTTTGGGAATTAGGTTTCGTCGCGAAACTGAAAATGAACAACAGCAACGCGACGCCGACCGACGTGCCGACTGCAACGCGAACCTGCTTCTGGCGGCGCACGCGGTGTCGGGCGCGGTTGGCCAGCGTTGACGGCGACGCGATGTCGATGTCGGCGGCTTGG
>DDIR01000100.1:0-1758 GCA_002338715.1 Phycisphaerales bacterium UBA1845
GCTTGGACTTAAGCCGCTCTAGTCGGACCGTCGCGATACCCCACCATTTACACCGCATACCAATTCGGCGAAGCGATTAGACGAACGACGTTGCCATCCTGCGGCAACTGATCCAGCAACTCCTGCATGGTCGAGCCCTCCATGGGATGTCGCAGATTCGGTGCGATTTCCGCCAGTGGGGCCAAGACGAATCGACGCTGGTGAAGTCGGGGGTGCGGAAGCGAAAGCGTTGGCGTGTCGAAAATGTTGTTCCCCATGATCAGCAAGTCGATGTCGATGTTGCGGGGGCCGTTGACGACGCTTCGGATGCGGCCCATCGATCGTTCGACATCGAGAATGTGAGCCAACAATGACGGTGCATCCATCGTGCTCGCGATTTTCACTACGGTATTGAAGTAGTCGGATTGCCCCGGTGGCCCGCCGACCGGTGACGTTTCGTAGACGCTGGCGACAGCCAAAATGCCAACTTCGACGTGATCGGTCAGCAGGTGAAGTGCCCGATTGAGATTCTCCAGCCGATCGCCCAGATTCGTTCCCAACCCGAGATAGATCGGAGGGTCGCCATGTGCCGCGCGGTCCATGCCCATGTCTTTACTGTTTTCCGGAATCGCCTGATCTCGGCGCGTTTGGTTTCACGCCTGCACGGTCCAACTCGATCGCAAGTCGGGTGACAGCGACGCCATTTGCCGGCCTTTCTTTGATGTACAAGGCAATGGTTGAATTGAGAAGCAGCGCCTGAAACGGTTCCGCGCCACTTAGCAATTCCTGAATGCGTGAACTGGATTGTTGAGGTTGCTTGGGCGTTGGCGGAATCAAGACGTCGACGATGTTACCGCCCCGCAGCACGCGCAGCGTCAACTCCGGACCATCCGGGGCGAGCATGTTCTTGAGATGTTGATTCGGATTTTCAAAATCAAGCAGGATGGTATTGCACGCCAGGATTCGGTCCTCCGGCTGCAATCGGTTTGCGGCAACGCCGTTCGAGTCGACGCTGACGACCACGACTTGGCCGGGGAGGGTTTCGCTGCGGACTTCCACACCCAACCGCGAACCGTCGGTTTTTGGCGGAACGCGGGTCGCAAGCTGACTCTCCCAGAATTGCAGGATGCCGTGAAGGAACGAGGGCTGCACGACGACCAGTTCGATGGCTCGGTTGACCCTTCGCGTGTGCGCATGCACCGGGAGCACGTCTTCCAACCGAGGTGATTCGCCGGCGCTGGCTTCAATGATTTCTTTCGCATGATCTGGCGAGGTCGAGAGGATAAACCAGCCGTCGATCGCTGCGTAGGTCGGTGCGAGATTGTCTGCAATCAATGCGCCGATGGTGTCGCCACCGGGTGCGCTTGGCTGCTTTGGCATGATGATTGTGTGGAGCCTGGGGACACCGTTTGAGTCGACGTCGCCAACCGCAGGATCGGACGATGGTGCTGACGGGTCGGTGCCGTGGACATATTTGCTGACGGCAGCAACGGTCGCGCGACTGTCCGTCGATTCGATCATGATCGCCGCGCGGGGGTGCAGATTCTTATCGCCGAAATCCGCAGCGACAATCATCGTGCAACGGGGTCCGAGATTGGCGATGACGTCCTCGTGAAGTTCCGTCTGCCCGCCATCGCCATACACGCCGACAATCTTGAGCAATTCGACAATCGTCGGGTCGAGGTTCGGGTCGGTGAAAAAGTCGCGCCACTTGATCGTTGTCGACCAGCTGGCCAACGTCGTCTGCGGGAGTTGTCGCACCTGTTGGAAACGCACGCG
>DDIR01000100.1:1871-2490 GCA_002338715.1 Phycisphaerales bacterium UBA1845
GGGCGGTAGTCCCGAACGCCGTTTGAATTGATCTGGCCGACATGCGTCACTTCCAGGAGATTCTGACGACCCTGTAGTCCGATGGCATTGCTTGTGCCCGAAGCCCAAAGTGGTGCGACCGCTTTGTTGGCTGTGGCTTCTGCATTTGATGCGTTCGTTTGATCGTGCCAATAGAGGCAGGCTTTGCAGGATTTCGGCAGGCTCGCGATGCAGGTCCTGAAATCCGAATTCAGCGCCAACGGTTGATCGTTCGCACCGGCGAGCAGTTTGGCGCTGCGGCGAAAGAGCGAATGGGCGTCTGCCGTTTGTGACAGGATGAGGATGCGCCGAGTGGCCGCGACCCACATGCCGCCGGGAGTCTGGAAGATATTGACGTCGTTGTCTTTTTCCTGGTTCTTGACGCGCCCCCTGCCCATAACCAGTTGCAACAAACGTTTGTTGTATTCGTCGATGATGATCACGCCATCTTCGAGGTGACTCCAATCGAGCGCGGCGATGGCGAATTTCTCCTTGAGCAATTCGCGAAGTTCCGCGTTCGATTCAAGCCCGAGCGACTGGGCGAGCATGGTCTTCCAACTGACCGGATCACCGCCACTGAGCTTCAGCATCAACTGCAGAA
>DDIR01000100.1:2581-6838 GCA_002338715.1 Phycisphaerales bacterium UBA1845
CTTCAGCATCAACTGCAGAATGCCGTCGTCGTGGGCTTCCAACTCCGTCGCAAAGATGCGATCGGAATAAATGAATAGTCCTGTGTCGGCTGGGATGTATTGAGCGATTCTTGGGACGGGAAAACGCGCCGGTTCGTCGGCTTGTGCATCCATTGTCAGAATGGATGTGAGCGTGACGGCGAGCAGGATCACCATTCGATGGCGCATTGTGCAGGGCGAGAAACGGGTGGAAACGGTGCGCGTGACGCTACAGTTCTTCCGTGGGCGGCTTGGCTGCCCTGGAATTGCTGGAACCATTTTGTCGATCCTGCATCGCGTCATCCTGCGATCCATTGTTGCCCTTGGCGTCGGCTGGCTTGGTTTGGGTATTGTTTGGAACCGACCTGATCAGCTCTCTTATCGCATCCTCGCTGTAGTCTTGCAATAGTGACGCGCCATCGCGGGTATCGCCAATGATTTTTTCACTTCTCTCACGCAGCGTTTCGGCGAGTTTTTTGAGTTCTTCGTTGTCCGGGTTAAGGCTCAACGCATCGTTCACATTTGCACGCAATTCATCAAGGGTCGTGACTTCTTTGTTAAAGCCGAGGACACTCGGCGGCGCGATTTCTTTATCATTCGCGTTGGAAGCAGCGTCTTTGTCCCCAAACAAAACGACCAACGTCAGGCAGGCGGCCAGCGCTGCGGGTAACCCGACCCAAAGCGCCCGCGAGAACTTCAACGGTCGCTTGGCCGGTTTGCTGGTGGCACATTCAACCAGGCGGGACGTAAACTCATCGTCCAATAGCGGCGCTTCATTGTCCGAAGCGACGACATGACCAGCCACCTCCAGAAGCGCGAGGTCGCGCCGGCAATGGCTGCACGCCAACTGATGGGCTCCGAATTCGGTCGCCAGTGTTCCGGTGAGCGAATTGTCCAGATAGGCGTCAAACAGGTTTTGTGATTGTTCGCAGTTCATGTATTGCTTGAACCCCAGGCCGCTTTGGCCAACGTCGTTTGTACTCTCGGCAGCACTTTGACTTTCTTCACTCTGCCTTCCTTACCCTTTTACCCGGCAAGCTCGCCCAGGATGCGTTGTGATCCGGACATTTCTTCGAGGACCGGAGACAGCAAATCCTTGAGCTTGGCCCGGGCTCGGTGCAGGTGACTCTTAACCGTGGCTACCGGCGTTTCCAATATCGTGGCGATCTCCTGGCAGCCCATCTGCTGTTTATAAAAGAGCAAGACGGTTGCCCGCTGAGCCGGACTTAGCTTGTCGACCGACTGCCAGATCATTTCTTTCAGGCGGCTGGCTTCTTCCGACGCGGCATACTCCTGTTCTGCATCGGGTTCGGAAGACGCGCATCGCGTCCAATCCATTTCGCCTGAGACAGCCCGCTTCTTGCGCAACGTGTTAAGCGTCACGCGGTACGCGATGGTGAAGAGCCAGGTGCTGAACCGATAATCCGGATTGAACGAATCGATCGCCGCGAACGCCTTCAAGAATGCGTCCTGGCAAATCTCTTCGGCGTCGTGGTGGTTGCGGTGCATCCGCCAGACGAACGCGAAGAGCCGTTGTTTGTGGGCATCGATCAAGGCGCGCATCGCCTCTGCATCCTGGCGCTTTGCTTTCTGCACCAGGCGCAATTCCTCCGATCGATCCATCGGGGCTGACCCTTCCTGTGATTTCTTCACATCCATATCACCGTGCCCCTTTGTACTCCCGACCATTTGATCCGTTGCGATCTAATTCGCGCGTCCTAGAATATCCAGGAAGCTGACCAGCGGGTTGCTTTAACCTGCCCCCCAGTCCATTGTAGAGCCACACCGTGTCTTGGGCAGACCGGCGATCCAGCACTACGTCGGCCCGTATTTCGCCTTAAGGATAGTTTCGGCAAAGACTTATGTCCAAGAACAGCAAAACAGAATCGCCTTCAATCCGCAACAAGAAAGCGTCGCACAAGTTCGAAATTCTCGAGAAAATCGAATGTGGGCTCGTTTTGCGGGGTACGGAGGTCAAAAGTCTGCGCCAGGGCGGGGCCACCCTGGACGAGGCTTATGCCCGAATCGACGGGCATGAAGTCTGGCTGATCGGCGCCAACATTCCTCCGTATAAGCATGGGAACGTGATGAACCACGACCCCAAGCGGCCCCGCAAAGCCCTGCTTCACAAGCGCGAGATTATCAAGCTTCTGCCCAAGGTTCATCAACGCGGACAAACGCTGGTGCCTTTGCGCATCTATTTCAACGATCGCGGACTGTGCAAACTGACCCTCGCATTGGCACGCGGCAAGACCCAGGGCGACAAGCGACAGGATCTGAAAAAGAAAGATCAAGTGCGCGAAATGAAGCGGGCGATGCGCCGCTAACACGGCGCGGCTGAATTTGCCCATTCGCGACAGGTGTGGAATCGATGGCCAAGGTGAGCACATCTCAAAAGGTTCGGTGCGGATGGGCGCGCAACGACTTGGCGGTCGAGTACCACGATCATGAATGGGGCGTGCCCGTCCACGACGATCGCCTGCTGTTTGAGTTTCTGATTCTCGAAGGCGCGCAAGCCGGTCTGAGTTGGGACACCATCCTCAAGAAACGCCCCCACTATCGAAAAGTCTTCGATCAATTCAATGCCAAAAAGATTGCCAAGTACGATGACAAGAAAGTCGAAGCATTGCTGGCTGACCCGGGCATCGTGCGGAATCGATTGAAGGTTGGTTCGACCATCTCCAATGCGCAGGCATTCCTAAAGGTGCAGAAAGAATTCGGCAGCTTCGATGCGTATCTGTGGCAGTTCGTTGGCGGCACGCCCATCCAAAACAAATGGCGCCGCATGAAGGATGTGCCAGCCACGACAGCCGAGTCGGATGCGATGAGTCGTGATCTGAAGCGCCGCGGATTTCGTTTTGTCGGCTCGACGATTTGCTATGCGCTGATGCAAGCTGTCGGGATGGTCAACGATCACACGACCGATTGCTTTCGGTACAAGCAACTCGGTGGGAAATCAGCGAAGCGATGAAGTTCAAACCCACGCCCCACCGCTGGTCGCTCACGCCGAGACGGGCCATCCAACTTCAAAAGCAACTCGCCAACAACATCGTCGTCAGGCAACCGAATCGCGAGATTCGCTATGTCGTTGGCGTGGATATGGCATTCACGACGGGGATGAGCCACTGCATCGCCGGCGCGGTTGTCTGGGATCGGTGCGAAAAACGTATCATCGAAACCGCGCATGCGAAACGCATCGTCCGATTTCCATACGTTCCGGGACTGCTTTCGTTTCGAGAGGCCCCTGCAGTCTTAGCCGCCCTTCGCAAAGTTCGTCATCCGGTCGATGCGATCATGTGCGACGGGCACGGACTCGCCCATTCACGCCGATTCGGGCTCGCCTGCCATGTCGGATACATCTGCAATGTTCCAACAATCGGCTGCGCCAAGAGTCGCTTTGTCGGCGAACACAGCCAGCCGGCATTACGCCGCGGATCGTCGTGCGCTTTGAAAGTTGGCACTGAAAAAGTTGGATTGGTGCTGCGAACGCGCGATGGCGTTAAGCCGGTGTTCGTCAGCGTGGGTCACTTGATTGATCTGGATACCGCGCGGCGCGTCGTGCTGGACTGCGCCTGCGGATTTCGCCTTCCCGAACCCACCCGTCAAGCCGACATCCTCGTCGCAAAATTGACGCAATCCAATGCGGGCGTTACCAATTGAGTCGGGACGACCACCATCGTTTGCGGAGAACTTCTTATGAATACATCGCACCATTCTTATGCGACCCGGCGAATTTTCAGAGGACGCATGCTCATCGGGTTGTTCGCGTTCCTGCTGCTGGGGACCGGCTGCGCTGAATCCAAGAAATCGGACTGGGCGGGAACTTGGCGATCCGAAGGTCGAGGACCGGGCGGAAAGCTGGAGTGCGTGGTCGCCCCGCTCGAAGGCGAACAATGGCGGGCAACGTTGACCGGTTACAACAACAATGACGTCGCCTACAAAGTTCAACTCGACGGCCGCGAAAAGGAAAAGAAGATCTTCTTCCAGGGACGAGCCGATCTTGGCGACGCGAGCGGCGCGGAGTACATCTGGACTGGTCAAATGTACGGCGACACGTTTGTTGGCTTCTATTCGGGCCCGAGAGGAAAGAAAGCCGGTAACTTCTCGATGCGTCGCAAGTGATCGTATTGACTATGGCGAATTTTATCCAAGCGTAGCGTCCTGCTTGCACACGCTTGGCAAAACGGGGCCAATACTCACTCGAATTGACTCTGCTCTCCCCCTGGATTCCCGCCTGCG
>DDIR01000141.1 GCA_002338715.1 Phycisphaerales bacterium UBA1845
CGGTTTTGGGATAGCCTCTAATTTCATGCGTTTCTGTGTTACAATAGGTGAAGGGCTTTTAGCATTTAGAACAAGGATGTAGAAATTCAATCGAGCCCCGTTCGCACATTTGGAAATCGAACCGCGGATTTTGTTACTCGGGGATCTTCCGTTATCGCCGCGCTGCGGGTTGAGCAGCACTCATCACTTCGGCCAGCTAAATCTTCAAAGCCCTGGTCACCTTCCGAAGCGATAACACAGTGACATTCACTTCGCCCCTCTCCAATTGGCCGATATAAGTCCGATGCAGGTCGCACGCGTGCGCCAATGCCTCTTGCGACAATCCTTGCGCTACCCGCGCAGCACGCACGAATTTTCCGATCCGTAGCAATATGGGGGCCTTGGATTTCAATCATTCTGGAATCGGCCATTCAAGGGAGTAAGTCACGAGGTCGGACCTTGAGGGCCTTGGCGAGCTTGGCGATGTTCTCAATGCCGACATTGCGTTCGCCGCGCTCAATTCCACCAATGTAATTCCGATGAAGATCGGCTTTGAAGCCGAGTTCCTCCTGCGACCAGCCCATTTCTTCACGCAACTCGCGAAGCTTCTGGCCAACCTTCGATTTGATGTCCCCGATTCCCATCGTTGGACATCACACCTATAAGTAGTACACTTCTCTACACACAATAAGTGTGATTTGCGTCCGGCGCTTCAGAATGACTTGGGCCGGTTTTCCAAGGGGAATGACCGCCCAACGTCATATTGGCATTTAGACTTGCTCCGCGACGGCTGTTTGGGCAGGTCGAGGATCAAGCGAAGTTGCTGCCGAACCGCAGTGACCCTGCGGAAAACAACAAGGCCCAGGGAACGTCAACTCAATGCCCTTATGCATAACCCGAGATTGGGCAAATGGCGTTCCAATGCCGCTGGATGGCCGATCGTTAACCTTTTTTTGAAATTCAGAATGGAGGTGTATTGATGAATCGATCAAGAACGGTTCAGTGTAGTGTTTGTAACCAAATGGTTGGTATCCCAGAAGGTGAAAGTCTGGGCGGTACCCAATGCCCAACGTGCCGGAATGCATTGCCCGCCGAAACACGGCATCCCGAACAACAGCAGACCGTCGAAACCCCACAGATGAAAATCTGGATGTGGGTTGTGATGGGCTTTGTCGGATACCTTGTATTCAACGGCATCTTTGGTGGAAGCGATAAGGTTTCGTCGTCTGACACGGAAGCATTCGCCAATCGAGGCGCATTCTTGATGATTGCCGATGCCCATGGTGAGAATTTCCAGAGATCTGCCGCTACGACCCGCGACCAGCTTGGGGAAACCGAAGGCGCTTTCGCCAGGACGGATGGCGCAACTCTCGATCCGGCGATTCGGGCGTTTGCGAAACAGCAAGCCGAGTATGAAGATACGTTCGCCCAGTACGTCAAGACAGAACGCGAAGTCTTTGAAAACCCAAGCTTGATTCCATCGCATCTTTGGAAAATGCAACTCCAATACCATGAAGAGGCGTTGAGACTGGCAAGGCAGTACGCCCCCGAATGGGTCGATGGACTCGAAACGCGAATAGCCGCAGACAGGAGACTGATGAGCAAAGGCGATTGACGCAGCAGACGGCTCCAATAGTTATCAGTAGATCGGCGTAGAGCGCCAAAATACCCAATCGCATTCGACCGTAGAGTGGTTCATTTTTGATGCATTTTGTCGTATATTAAGTGGAGAAGATTAGCACTCAGACAGGTCGTACGCGGCGTTCTTCCCGCCGCTAATTCCCTCCACAACTATTCAAGTCCAAATCGACGCGGGCGACGCTAGCCCGCCGATTCGATCAGCACTGACCAGAATCCAACAAAACGCAAGAACGGCGATGAGACACGCGGTGTTTCGGGTCGTTCTTTTCTCATTTTCAGGAGGCATCACATGTTTGGTAAGCAAACGATCTTTGGTTCCAAACCCAATTCGTCGGGACTAAAGCAACGTGTACGTCACCACAGACGCCAGCAGCCGTATGGTCCTGGGCGGCAGTTTCGCAAGACGCGCCACATCGATTCATATTGGCGACGGATTCGTAACGGCTAGCAGGACGAACACGATCTCGACCCATGCCATTTCTGTACTCGCTGCCAATGCGTATTGTCGGCAAGTTCCTCAATCCTAGAGGAGGTTCAACATGAACTCGAATCACCGTCACCGAAACCGGCCCCACAGCGGACCGTCACCGCTGCGCGATCCATTCGATGAATGGCTCGCCTTGGTGCGAGCGCTCGTGCTCAGGCCCTGTAAGCGTCTGCTTCAAACATTGATTCGGTGCGTCACTTCAAGATCTGGGGAAGCCAAATCAATGGATTCTCAACGCGATAAGCACAATTCGCGTTCGAACCGGCGCTTCGACCGCCCCTAGAAGCAGGCGATAAATTCTTGATGCTGGCGGGATTCTTGTTTAATGCCGTTATCGTCTATCGTGTTTCGCCGACGGCAACTGTATTGATGATTGTGGCATTGCTTGCCTTCATCAGCATCGACAACAACAGCAACGATTTTTAAAGCACACCAACAACGTCAATTCCAGTAAATCACTCACCAAGTGTTCATGAATCTAGTCGCACAGATCAACTGCGCCCGAGTTGCGCGCAGACTTTTTCAAAGGAGATTATCGTGATTCTGACAATCGATGACGTCATTCCGAAAGAGCACCATCTACTGTTTTGTAGCAGCCAACATCTTGTCGACGAAGTCGCAACCCATCATGGTCTGCGCACTCGGAAGCATCGCTGCAAAAGTGCGGCATGTCGCCGCCGCTGCAATCGTGGCATTGCAACACCGAAGGTATCTTCGAGTCTCAAACTAGTTTGAATCAACGCCAACCGTCAACACGCTGAACCCACATGCATTACACCACCTTTGAAATCACCTAAGTCGAAAGGAACCACTTCATGCGCATCATGTTTATCAATAATCATGGCGGCGGCTTCGCCGATTATATTGACATTGAAGCAAGCACAACGGTCGGCAAACTTTTTGCCGAAAAGATTCCAGGCGGCAGGGCCGAAGACTATCTGATTCGCGTTAATCGTCTGCCTACTTCGCGGGATCAGATCTTGCAGGAAGGTGATCGCGTAACGATCACGCCAACAAAAATCGAGGGTGCGGTCGTTTAGTTTCCAAGGTTCATCCAAGTCCGAATTCACAGTTCAGAATTACAAGGCCGGTGGCGCGTATGTCGCGCCACCGGCCTGTTTCATTTGAAAGGACCGAACACATTGACCTTAATCCCAAGACACCTACCCCGCATGGCAGGTCAGATTCATGCGGTCTTAAGACGCGATGAGCCCTGCAATCGATCACCTGATTCTCTTCACTTGCTGATCGGCGAAATCCCCGATCTTAAAAAATCGTGCAGGCAGTTTCGGCGATGCATTGGCCAACAGTGGCGTCTTGCGGCGAACGCAAAGCGACATCAACTGGTTCGTCAGCTGTGCTCCCTGGAATCAACGATAACGCGACTGACCAACGACCTAACGTACCGGGCTACTCGACATTCGACTGCTCACGAAATCCTAGAAGAACTCCGCGAGATCGATGAGGAGTTTGGCGATGTTCGATTCGACAAACGATCCGGAGTTCTTCGCGCGACAACCGAACCCATCACGCTTGAGGGACTCGATCTTGGTCGCTTCGAGATTCGTATCGATCTCGCCGCCATTGCAGCCGACAGCGACGAAAACACGCTTGAAGTCA
The DNA here is from genome assembly GCA_002338715.1 of Phycisphaerales bacterium UBA1845. Taxonomy (GTDB): domain Bacteria; phylum Planctomycetota; class Phycisphaerae; order UBA1845; family UBA1845; genus UBA1845. Next base: position 3,728 of record DDIR01000141.1, read on the forward strand.
TTGCGATCGAACCCAATCCTTGTGCGCTCGACGACCTTATTGTGCATCCCCATGTCAATGATGGGCGCGTGTGCCTCGGCGACGCCACCGAGCCGTTGCGCAAGGCCCTGAGGGAACATCGATTTGCAGATGCGTTTCAAATCGTCGCAGCGGTGTTGCGCACATACGGCAGCGATTCGCCATATTGCGCGATTGAGAGTTGGAATGGCCGTCCCTGTTATGACTGCGGCTTTATTGCAAGCGAAGACGCTTCCTTTTACTGCGAGCCGTGTGACAACAGTTTTTGTGACGACTGCATCGGAGGATGCCGTGATTGCGGCGAATCGATGTGCCATGGTTGCCTGTCCAGTTGTGCGATATGCGACGATCGGATTTGCGCGGATTGTCAGAGTTTCTGTGACGGGTGCGGCGAGTTGGCGTGCGCAAGCTGTTTGGAAAATGAACTCTGCCCAAGTTGTCTTGAGGACAGCGAGAATGAGGAGATTGAAAACGATGCCGAACAAGAATCAATTGAAAACCAACCCAGCAAATTCCAAGAAGCA